>NZ_JAKCNS010000035.1 GCF_021440345.1 Kluyvera intermedia | reverse complement strand
GTGTTATTAGATAGACATAAATATTTATGCGCTTAATCATAACCGTGGGGACGATAGCTAAGTATATCTGCTAATTCGGTATGGCTGTTGAACCACTGAAGTTCCTACTGGTTAGTGATTAGTTCTTGTCGGGTGTAAAACTAACCCCGTACTGTGGGCTGGTATTTATGCCGCTGATATTTTTGTGTCTGAAGCGGCGATTGGGGTTGGGCCTCTTGCGGTAGGTACGACTCTGATTGTCGGGAAAAACCGTGATGCGATTCTCTGTGAGGTAATGATAGGTGTGTTGAATATTATCTGTGGCCTCTGATGGTAATTTCTGCTGAAAAAACACCCAAACCGCTCTCTTCCTGAGCAAATTGTGACACCACTGTCACAAAAAGAAGCACCTTTACGGAATTTTCCGTAAACTTGAGTACTCTGAATAAGCAAATAAAATTCTTCAGGAGAGAAGCCATGAAGTGGCAACAACGAATTCGTGTCGCAACTGGGCTCGGTTGCTGGCAGATTATGTTGCATTTACTGGTCGTCGCCGTGTTGGTTATGGGCTGGATGAGCGGCACCTTAGTGCGCGTTGGATTAGGCCTTTGCGTGCTGTATGCCGTAAGCGTCGTGTTGATGCTGGCGCTGCAGCGCCACCCCGATAAACGCTGGCGAGATGTCGCCGATGTGTTCGAAGAACTGACGACCACCTGGTATTTTGGCGCTGCGATGATTGCCGTCTGGCTGCTTTCGCGCGTTCTGCAAAATCACTTTCTGCTGGCGCTGGCTGGGCTGGCCATCCTTGCGGGGCCAGCCGTGTTCTCGCTGCTGGTGAAAGAGAAATCCTCAGGCGATCTTGCGGCGAAACATCGCGTACGCCACTGATCCCGTCGTGGCCGCTATGAACAGTAGCGGCCACAAACTCCCCCAGATAATCGACAGACTCGCATCCTTCAAATAGATCTGCTTGGTGATATCCGTGAAATGGCGGATAGGGTTTATCCAGGTCAGATGCTGCAGCCATACCGGCATGTTTTCCACCGGGGATACGTATCCCGATAGCAAAATCGCCGGCATCATAAAGACAAACACGCCGATAAACGCCTGCTGCTGCGTTGAGCACAGCGATGAAATCAGCAAACCAAACCCCACCAGCGACAAACCGTAAATCACCATGGTGAAGTAGAACAGTGCCAGCGAACCGGCAAAGGGGATTTGATACGCCCAGATGCCGACCGCCAGCACGATGCTGGCCTGTGCTGTGGCGACAATCAGCGCCGGAATCGCTTTGCCGACGAAGATTTGCCAGGTGGCGAGCGGCGAGACCAATAGCTGATCGAGCGTACCCTGTTCGCGTTCACGGGCTACAGACAGCGAGGTGACAATCATCACGCCGATGGTGGTTATCATGGCGATAAGCGACGGGACCACAAACCATTTGTAGTCGAGATTCGGGTTATACCAGTTACGCACCACCAGTTCGCTGTTATTCGGTTTCGCTTTCCCCTCCAGCAATTCCTGCTGGTAGTTTTTGACGATTTGTTGCAGGTAATTGGCGGCAATCTGCGCGCTGTTTGAGTTACGCCCATCAAGCAGAAGCTGCATCGGCGCGGTCTGGAAGGTATCAAGATTGCGGGAGAAATCGGCCGGGAAGCGCACCAACAGCAGCGCTTTTTGCGTGTCGATGGTCGGCTGGATCTCCTGCGGGCTTTTCAGCAGCAGCACGTGAGTAAAGGCTTTGGCCCGCGCAAAGCGCTGGGTCAGCTCGACGGCGTGCTTGCCGTTGTCTTCGTTATAGACGGCAATGGTGGCGTTGGTCACTTCCAGCGTGGCGGCAAACGGGAACAATAAGACCTGAATCAGCACTGGCGCTATCAAAATGGCGCGGGTCTGCGGCTCGCGCAGCAGCGATTGCAGCTCTTTACGGATTAGGGTCCATAAGCGGTAAAACATTGTGCCGTCCTTATGTCGGGTGGCGCTTTCTTTGCCCGGCCTACAGGGCAAAACGCCGGGCAAAATATGAGCGCCAGAGTTAATCCAATCGACGTTTGGTTTTCATCCACGTCAGGCCAATAAACATCACCGCCGAAGCGATTAAAAATAGCGTGTTTACAATCAGCACCACCGGAATATTGCCCGCCAGGAACAGACTTTGCAGAGTGCTGACGAAATAGCGCGCCGGAATAATGTAGGTCACGATGCGAATCGCCGCGGGCATGCTGTCTATCTGGAAAATAAACCCGGACAGCATAATCGATGGCAAAAAGGCGGCGTTCAGCGCTACCTGGGCGGCGTTAAACTGGTTGCGAGTGATGGTCGAAATCAATAGACCCATCCCCAGGGTGCTGAGCAAAAACAGGCTGGTGATGAAAAATAGGATAATGAGCGACCCGCGATACGGTACGCCGAGAATAAATACCGATACCAGCATACACAGCAGCATCGCCAGCATGCCGAGGAAATAGTAAGGGATAAGCTTGCAGAGCAGTAGCTCGACGCGGGTGACTTCGGTGGAGAGCAGCGCCTCCATGGTGCCGCGCTCCCACTCGCGGGCGATGACTAGCGAGGTCAGGATCGCCCCGATTACCGTCATGATGATGGTTATCGCCCCTGGGATAATAAAGTGCTGGCTGATGGCCGCCGGGTTAAACCAGTAGCGGGTCTGCACATCGATAAGCGGCTCGAAGTTCTGACCGTTATCTTCGGCGCGCTGTTTTTGCCAGATTTGCCAGATACCTTCGACGTAGCCCTGCACGAAGTTGGCGGTATTGGGTTCGCTGCCGTCGGTAATTACCTGGATAGGCGCATCGTCGCCAACGCGCGTCATCTTTTTATCAAAATCAACGGGCACAACGACTAATCCGCGAATGCGCCCGGCCTGCATCATCTCAACCAGCTGGCCGCGATTATCGCTAATGGTGGCATCAATATAGGGTGAACCGGTCAGCGTATGGGTGAAGTCCAGCGCTTCTTTACTCTGCTGCTCCAGCAGTACGCCGACCCGCAGCTTGCTGGAGTCGAGGTTAATACCGTAGCCAAAGATAAACAGTAAAAGCAGCGGGATCACCACCGCAATCAGCCAACTGCTGGGATCGCGAATAATTTGCCGCGTCTCTTTCACGCACAGCGCCCGCACGCGCCGCCAGGACAGGGCCTTAACGCTCATCGGCATGCTCCTTATCCCAATCATTAATCAGGGTGATAAACGCCTGCTCCATCGTCGGGTCAGGCTGCTGTTCATCGGCGGCCTGGGCCTTTAAATCGTCCGGCGTACCGCTGGCAATCAGCTTACCGCGATAGACCAGCCCGATGCGGTCGCAGTACTCCGCTTCATCCATAAAGTGGGTGGTCACCATCACGGTGACGCCTTTCTCCACCATGCTGTTGATGTGCAGCCAGAATTCGCGGCGAGTTATTGGGTCAACGCCCGACGTTGGTTCATCAAGAAATAGAATATCCGGTTCATGCATCAGCGAGCAGGCCAGCGCCAGGCGCTGCTTAAAGCCGAGCGGCAGCGCATCGGTAGTGTGGCGAGCAATTTCATCGAGACCAAAGGCCTCGCTCATACTGCGGATTTTTTCATTTTGCGCTTTTCCGCGCAGGCCATACACGCCGGAGAAGAAGCGCAGATTTTGTTCCACGGTCAGGTTGCCGTAGAGGGAAAATTTCTGCGCCATATAACCTAAATGCTGGCGCGCCTTACCGGAGCCGGTTTTGAGGTCCATATTCAGCACCAGCGCATTGCCGGAAGTGGGGACTAACAAACCGCACATCATCTTAAAGGTGGTGGATTTACCCGCGCCGTTGGGCCCCAGCAGGCCAAATATTTCCCCGCGCTTGACGGCAAAATTGACGTGGTCGGTGGCAGCGAAATCACCAAATTTTTTGGTCAGCTCTTTCGCTTCAATCACCGTTTCGTCCGCAGATCCTTCGACGGTATGCAAAATAGCGCCCAGCGGCGATTCTGACGTGCCCGCACCGCCCAGCAGATCGATAAACGCATCCTCAAAGCGCGGCGTTGTTTCTTCTATCTCCAGTTCCGGCATTCCCGGCGCCTGTCTCAAATCGTCGGCGGTGGCGGATTTTTTCAGGATTGCCCGCACCGAGCGACCCTGAATCATGCCGTCGCTAACCATCTCTTGCTTCAGCGTCCGCTGTAACAGCTTACGGTTATTCTCAACTGGGCTGTGCATCAGAAAGCTGCGCCCCGCCATGGTGCGGGTGAGGGCGGTCGGTTCACCCTGATACAGCAGCTCGCCTTCGTTCAGCAGCAGTACGTCCTGGCACTGCTCGGCTTCGTCGAGGTAGGACGTACTCCAGAGGATCAGCATGCCGTCGCCCGCCAGTTCATGCACCATTTGCCACAGTTCGCGGCGGGAAATCGGGTCAACGCCAACGCCGGGCTCATCAAGCAGCAGCACTTTCGGTTCGCCGACTAACGTACAGGCCAGCCCGAGTTTTTGTTTCATACCGCCGGAAAGCTTGCCCGCTAGCCGCGAGGTAAAGGGCCCGAGCGAGGTAAACTCCAGCAGCCTGGCGAAGGTTTTCTCGCGGATTTCGCCGGTAACGCTGCGCAGATCAGCGTAGAGATTGAGGTTCTCCATGACCGTCAGGTCTTCATACAGACCAAATTTTTGTGGCATATAGCCGAGCACCGCGTGCAGGGCGCTATCGTCGGCAATCGGATCGAGCCCCAGCACCGTTGCGCTGCCAGCGTCTGGTTTCAGTAGCCCGGCGAGCATCCGCATCAGGGTGGTTTTCCCTGCGCCGTCTGGCCCGACAAGCCCGGTAACGTAGCCTGATTGGATGGTGCAGTCCAGCCGGGCGACCGCCGGTTTGTTCATGCCGGCGAACTGTTTAACCAGCCCGTGTAGCTGGATCTGATGTTCACTCATGGCGCGGCTCGTCGCTAAATTTCAGCGTCACCGGCATTCCCTGGCGCAGACTATCGTCGGCATCGGTGACGATAATACGCAGACGGTAGACGAGGTCGGTACGCAGGTCCGGCGTTTCCACCGTTTTTGGCGTGAATTCAGCGGTTGGCGAAACAAAACCAATTTTGCCGTGATAAGGCTTATCCGGGCGACCATCGGTATAGAGCAGAATTTCACGACCCGGCTGCGCCTGATTGAGGTTCTTCTCATCGACGTAGGCGCGAACCCAGACCGGATGGGTTAACGACAGCGTTAGCACGGTGCTGCCCGCAGTGAGCATGCTGCCCGGCTCAACCGCACGGGTTAATAAGGTGCCGTCGGACGGGGCGGTTAATACGGTGTCCTGCAAGTCGAGTGTCGATTGGGCCAGCTGCGCCTGCGCTTGTTCAAGGCTGGCCTTAGCCTGGGCAATTTCCTGTGGACGATTACCCGCGCGGTACTGGCTTAATTTATCCTGTGCCGCTTTCAGCGAAGCGAACGCCTGATCGCGGGACGAACGGGCGTTAGCCAGATCGTTGGCGGACAACAGGCGGCTGTTCCACAGTCCCTGCTGGCGCTGTAAGTAGCTTTGCGCATAGTCATAGGCGGCCTGCGCCTGCTTGACCGCGGCGGCGGCCTGGGCTATTTCTTCCGCCCGGTAGCCAGCCATCATCAGGTCATACTGCGCCTGCGCGGTAGCAACGTTGGCTTTGGCCTGCATCAACGCGTTCTCATACGGCGCTTTATCCAGTTGCCCGAGCGTTTGTCCTTGTTTAATCGCATCCCCTTCGTCAACGTTCAAGGATTGCAGACGCCCGCCGACGCGGAAACTCATATTGACGGTACGAATATCGACATTGCCGTACAGGGTGAGTCCGTTATTTTGCAGGCTTTGATACCACCACGCCCCGCCGCCAATCAAGGCGACGAGGACGGCAACGGCCAGAATAAGGGCGACCGGTTTTTTCATCACTTCAGGCTCCTTTGAGTTAATCCTTGCAAAATAAGATCGATATGACAGGTCACGACCTGGTATATCTGCGCGGTCTTATCGGCATCAAACTGCGACCAGCCGGTGCGCATCAGAATGGTTTCCCGTCCCAGACGGAAGGCCAGCACTTCACCAATCAAGGCGTGGGTATGCAGGATCATCTGCGTACTGCTGGCGTCGCAGCCGGTGTAGGCGGCAATCAGTCGGGTAAGGTGCGTGTGCAGCGGGGCAATGACCTGGTCGTGAATACGTTGGTAGGCGGCGGTCGGCGACAGCTGCTCGCGGGAGATAAATTTACTGAGGCTCAGGGTATCGTCATGAGTCAGTAGCAAAATCATGTTTTCACAGGCCTGCAGAATAAGCGTACGGATAGCCTCGCTGTCGGGCTGCGGCTGGGCAAAGAGGCGCTCTGCCGCCTCAGTGTGCGGGCGGAAGTTCTCACCGATGAAATCGGCAATCCACTGCGCGCAGGCCTGGTATAAATCTTCTTTTGAGCCAAAATAGTAGGTGATGGCGGCGATGTTCTGCCCGGCTTGAGCCGCAATATCACGAGTGGTGGCGTGTAGGCCGTATTCGCCGAACTGGGCGAGGGCGGCGGCGATGAGCTGGCTTTTGGCCTGCTCGCCTTTGCTGGTTATCGGCGTCACGTTCATTATGGCCACCAAAAAATTAATCAATCGATTGATTAACATTATGCTGAGTTTTTAATCTTGTCCAGTCTGGTGAATAATCTTGTTTTCCATCGTTAAGGGGATAATTTATGCGGTGTATCACAAAAACTGCTACACTCCGCCCCTTCATGACATTGTGGTTTTTGTCATTCCCTCGTTTTTTATCCCCTCGAAAACTACACCGCATGCGGTCGGGGTGGGTGTGGAGTATTTATGTCTTTTGATTCCCTCGGATTGAATCCCGAAATTCTGCGTGCCGTTGCTGAGCAAGGCTACCAGGAACCCACCCCCATTCAGCAGCAGGCGATTCCTGCTGTACTGCAGGGCCGAGATCTGATGGCGAGCGCGCAAACCGGTACCGGCAAAACCGCAGGTTTTACCCTGCCGCTGCTGCAGACGCTGGTTTCTCGTGAGCCGCACGTGAAGGGCCGTCGCCCGGTTCGTGCGCTGATCCTGACCCCAACCCGTGAGCTGGCCGCGCAGATTGGCGAAAACGTTCGCGAATACAGCCGCTACCTGAACATTCGTTCGCTGGTGGTTTTCGGTGGTGTAAGTATTAACCCACAGATGATGAAACTGCGCAGCGGCGTGGACGTGCTGGTGGCAACCCCAGGCCGCCTGCTGGATCTGGAACATCAAAACGCCGTGAAGCTCGATCAGGTTGAGATTCTGGTGCTTGATGAAGCCGACCGCATGCTGGATATGGGCTTCATCCACGACATCCGTCGCGTGCTGACCAAGTTGCCGGCTAAGCGTCAGAACCTGCTGTTCTCCGCCACCTTCTCTGACGACATCAAAGCGCTGGCCGAAAAACTGCTGACCAACCCGCTGGAAATCGAAGTTGCGCGCCGCAACACAGCTTCTGAGCAGGTGACACAGCATGTTCACATGGTGGACAAAAAGCGCAAACGTGAACTGTTGTCGCAGATGATTGGCGAAGGCAACTGGCAGCAGGTGCTGGTCTTCACCCGTACCAAACACGGGGCTAACCACCTGGCAGAGCAGTTGAATAAAGACGGCATCCGCAGCGCCGCGATTCACGGTAACAAATCGCAGGGCGCACGTACTCGCGCGCTGGCAGATTTTAAGTCCGGTGACATCCGCGTGCTGGTGGCGACCGATATTGCCGCGCGTGGCCTGGATATCGAAGAACTGCCGCACGTGGTGAACTTCGAACTGCCAAACGTACCAGAAGATTATGTCCACCGTATTGGCCGTACCGGCCGTGCGGCGGCAACCGGCGAAGCACTGTCGCTGGTGTGCGTGGATGAAATTAAACTGCTGCGCGATATTGAGCGTCTGCTGAAAAAAGAGATCCCGCGTATTGCGCTGGCGGGCTACGAGCCGGATCTGTCTATCAAGGCTGAGCCTATCCAGAATGGCCGTCAGCAGCGCGGCGGTGGTAACGGCGGCGGCCGTGGTCGTCAGGGCCAGAGCCAAGGTGCTGGCCGCAGCCAGCAGCAGCCACGTCGTACCGACGGTGGGGCGCCGAAAGCCAAACCGCGTAGTGCGGAAGGCAAACCGGCAGGCGATAAGCCACGTCCACCGCGTCGCCCGCGTAAACCTGCAGCGGCGCAGTAAATTGCGAGCCCGGCCGAAAGCCGGGCTTTCTTTTTTGCGGCAGCGAGCAGAAGATGTCACAATAGTGGCTGTTTATACAGTGTCTCAGGTTTTCTCATGGCTTTGACCGCTGCGCTAAAAGCGCAAATCGCCGCCTGGTACAAGGCGCTTCAGGAACAGATCCCCGACTTTATCCCCCGCGCCCCGCAGCGGCAGATGATTGCCGACGTCGCCAAAACGCTGGCTGGAGAAGAGGGACGACACCTGGCGATTGAAGCGCCGACCGGCGTCGGGAAAACCTTGTCCTATCTGATTCCCGGCATCGCGATTGCCCGGGAAGAACAAAAAACGCTGGTGGTGAGTACCGCCAACGTCGCATTGCAGGATCAGATCTACAGTAAAGACCTGCCGCTGCTGCGCAAAATTATCCCCGATCTGCGTTTTACCGCCGCGTTTGGCCGCGGGCGCTATGTCTGCACGCGCAACCTGTCAGCGCTCGCCAGCACCGATCCAACCCAGCAAGATCTGCTCGCCTTTCTCGAAGATGAACTGACCCCGAACAATCAGGAAGAGCAGAAACGCTGCGCAAAGCTTAAAGGCGATCTTGATAGCTACAAGTGGGATGGCCTGCGCGATCACACCGATGTGGCGATTGATGACGACCTGTGGCGGCGCCTGAGCACCGATAAAGCCAGCTGCCTGAACCGTAATTGTCATTACTATCGCGAATGTCCGTTCTTTGTCGCTCGTCGGGAAATTCAGGAAGCGGAAGTGGTGGTCGCCAACCATGCGCTGGTGATGGCGGCGATGGAGAGTGAAGCGGTGCTGCCGGAGCCGAAAAATCTGCTGCTGGTGCTCGATGAAGGGCACCATCTGCCGGATGTCGCCCGCGATGCGCTGGAGATGAGCGCCGAGATAACCGCGCCGTGGTATCGCCTGCAGCTTGACCTCTTTGGCAAACTGGTGGCGACCTGCATGGAGCAGTTCCGTCCGAAAACTACGCCGCCGCTGGCGCTACCTGAGCGCCTCACCGCGCATTGCGAAGAGCTTTACGAGCTGATCGCCTCACTGAACAACATCCTTAATCTCTATCTGCCCGCGACACAGGAGGCGGAACACCGCTTCCCAATGGGCGAGCTGCCGGATGAGGTGATGGAAATCTGTCAGCGTCTGGCAAAACTGACTGAAATGCTGCGCGGATTAGCGGAGCTGTTTTTAAACGATCTCAGCGAAAAAACCGGCAGCCACGATATTGTCAGGCTGCACCGGGTGATTTTGCAGATGAACCGCGCGCTGGGGATGTTCGAATCACAAAGCAAGCTGTGGCGGCTGGCATCTTTGTCGCAGGCATCGGGGGCACCAGTCACTAAATGGGCCACCCGCGATACCCGTGACGGGCAGATGCACGTCTGGTTCCACTGCGTGGGGATCCGCGTGAGCGACCAGCTTGAACGCCTGCTGTGGCGCAGCGTGCCGCATATTGTGGTGACTTCCGCGACGCTGCGTTCGCTCAATAGCTTCTCACGCCTGCAAGAGATGAGTGGGCTGAAAGAGAAGGCCGGCGACCGCTTTGTGGCGCTGGATTCGCCGTTCAACCACGTTGAGCAGGGAAAAATCGTCATCCCACAGATGAAGTATGAACCGCTGATCGACCATGAAGAGCAGCACATTGCCGAGATGGCGGCCTATTTCCGCCAGCAGGTTGAGAGTAAAAAGCACCACGGAATGCTGGTGCTGTTCGCCAGCGGACGGGCGATGCAGCGCTTCCTTGAGCATGTGACCGATCTGCGTCTAATGCTGTTGGTTCAAGGCGATCAGCCGCGCTACCGGCTGGTAGAGCTGCACCGTAAACGGGTTGAGAACGGCGAATATAGCGTGCTGGTGGGGTTGCAATCTTTTGCTGAAGGGCTCGATCTGAAAGGTGAACTGCTAAGCCAGGTGCATATTCACAAAATCGCTTTCCCGCCTATCGACAGCCCGGTGGTGATTACCGAGGGCGAATGGCTGAAAAGCCTCAATCGCTATCCTTTTGAGGTACAGAGCCTGCCCAGCGCATCGTTTAACCTGATTCAGCAGGTTGGGCGTTTAATCCGTAGCCACGGCTGCTGGGGTGAAGTCATTATCTACGATAAGCGGTTGTTGACCAAAAACTACGGTCAGCGTTTACTGAATGCGTTACCGGTTTTTCCCATTGAACGACCGGAAGTGCCGGAAGTATCGGAAGTGAAGCAGAAGACGAAAGCGAAATCGCCGCGGCGTAAAAAACGCTAGCCCGTCTGAGCGTCGTATGAGCATTCAACAGGAGTCGCAAATGGATTACCGCATAATCATCAAAGAGATCGGACGAGGCAAAAATCACGCGCGTGATTTGGATAAGGATACCGCGCGTAGCTTATACACCCGAATGCTTGCGGGTGACGTACCGAGTCTGGAAACGGGTGCCATTTTGCTCTCGATGCGTATTAAGGGTGAGGGTGAAGCGGAGATGCTCGGCTTTTACGAGGCTATGCAGCAGCAGACGATTCGCCTGACGCCGCCGGTGGGCAAACCGATGCCGATTGTTATCCCAAGCTACAACGGCGCGCGTAAGCAGGCGAACCTCACGCCGCTGTTGGCGATGCTGCTGCACAAATTGGGGTTCCCGGTGGTGGTGCACGGCGTGAGTGAAGATCCCACGCGCGTACTGACGGAGACGATTTTTGAGCTGATGGGCATTACACCAACCCATCATGCCGGGCAGGCGCAGGCGAAACTTGATGGCCATCAGCCGGTCTTTATTCCCGTGGGCGCAATCTGTCCGCCGATAGAAAAGCAGTTGGCCATGCGCTGGCAGCTCGGGGTGCGCAATAGCGCGCACTCGCTGGCGAAGCTGATAACACCGTTTGCCGAAGATGCTGCGCTGCGCTTGTCGAGCGTATCGCACCCGGAATACGTGACCAAAGTTGCCAAATTCTTTAGCGATATTGGCGGGCGTAGCCTGCTGATGCACGGCACGGAAGGGGAGGTTTATGCCAATCCTCAGCGTTGCCCGCAGATTACGCTGATTGATGGGCAAGGTGCGCGGGTGGTTGCCGAGCGGCAAAGCGAACAGCCGGAAGAGCCGGTAGCACTCCCATCAGCAAAAGATCCCGAAACCACCGCCCGCTGGATTGAACGCTGCGTCGCTGGCGTCGAGCCTGTGCCTCAGTCGCTGAAAATACAGCTCGCTTGCTGTCTGCTGGCAGCCGGTGAAGTGAACTCGCTTGCAGACGGTTTAGCACGCGTCGCGCAGGCTTACTAACCCCCGTAGTTTCCCCGGGCGAGCGTCAGCCACCCCGGAAGCGTCACGTCATCTCATTCCCGTTGCTGAATTTTACGCAAAAAAAAGCCCGGCGTGGCAGCCGGGCAAAAAAGGGTATCAACAAGTTCAATGAGGGTTGGAGCACCCGCGAGCGGTCGACTCACGGGGTATAACAGGGTTGGCAATTATTTGTAGATAACTGCAGTACCGCTAACTTTGTTGTTGGTGTTAGCAGAAGTGATGGCGTAGCCGGAAGCACCCGCTGCGGCAGCTTTCTGTGCCAGCTGAGCTTCCATTCCATCCAGAGTGCTTGCGCCGTCTACGGACACAGTACCCATTTCGTTCATTTTCTGTGCCTGGGTCTGGGTGACAGGTTGTGCAGCGAAGGCACCAAATGACAGGGCAGACAGGGCGATTGCGGCAACAGCATATTTAATGTTTTTCATAATTAATCTCTCGCAGGTTATTCCGTTCAGGGGACGATGTTCTGTCGATGTGATAAGTATCACGTTTTTCTTTGGCGGAATAAATCGAAGAGAATTGATGTCGATAATCAAAAAAATTGAATGATTATTAATTTATTGATTATTAATAAAATATTTGCGACATGAATGTGTTTGCGGAAACCTGGATGGTTTTTGCGCTATCGAAGGCACAATTTGCCACTTTATTTGCCAAAAAGCGTGCTCGTAAAGATAATCGATTGCTCTGTATATTACGGTATATATTCGTTATTGAAACTGGTTTTACCGCGTGTGTTCCACATTATATGCTTAGTTGTATGCTGTCAGTAAGTTTTTGTCCCGCTCTTTTTCGCATCCCTGGCGGCCGAGCTTTAGCCCGCGCCGCGCTTTGATTTAACGGCCCATCTTTTTCATCTATTTTGAGTGATATTGGGCGTTTTAGATCTCAGACCATTCCCGCAGCAGGTTGTGGTACAGATTCAGCAGGGAGAGCGCCTCTGCGGATTCACCGTGACGGCTTTTCAGCGACTGGATATTCCCGTCGAGTTCAAACAGCATCGCACGGCGTTTATCATCGCGGATCATCGACTGGATCCACATAAACGACGCCACCCGTACGCCGCGTGTTACCGGCGTAACGCAGTGCAGGCTGCTTGACGGATAGAGCACCAGATCGCCCGCCGGTAGTTTTACCGAATGCTGGCCATAGGTATCGTTGATAGTCAGCTCGCCGCCGTCGTAGCTCGCCGGATCAGATAAAAACAGCGTGGCTGAGAGGTCGGTACGCATCCAGCCGCTGTGCGGATGCTGGCGTACAGCGCCGTCGACGTGGAAACCGTAGGTCTCTTGCTGCTGATAGCGATTAAACAACGGGCTGGAGATGGTTTTTGGCAGCGCGGCGGCGAAGAACAGTGAATGGCGGTTGACCGCCTCCAGCACTTTCGCCTGTAGCTGCGTATAGCGCTCGCTGCGGGTATCCACCTGCTGGTTATTCTTGACCTGAGCCCCCTGTGCACCAACGGTTGCCCGGCCATCTACCCACTCGGCTTGGTTAAGCTCATCAACAAGATAACGGACTTCCTGCTCGCTCAGCACGCCGGGAATACGGTACATCATGGGGTCTCTCCTGAAAAAGAAAGTGGGGCTTGCGCCCCACCGTATAACTTAGAAGTGAACGTTAGCCGTTAACGCGAAGGTTCTCGGTTCGCCTGGGTGGTAGCGATAGCCACTTTTGTTGATAGAAGAAACATAATTGGTATCAAACAGGTTGTAAACGTTCAGCTGCAGGTCAAGCGTGCTGTTGACGCGATAGCCAAGCTTAGCATCGGCAACCCAATAGCTTTCGGTATAGGACGGCGTTCCGACGGCGCCATCTTTACCACGGTGCATGCTGCCAATATAACGCGCGCCTGCGCCTACAGAGATAGCGTCAGTGGCCTGGTACTGGCTCCACAGAGTAAAGGCATGTTCCGGTGTGTATGGCAGCGAGGTGGTGCCATCCTGAGCGACTTCGGCGCCTTCACGTACGGAAGCACGCTGCTGGGTAAAGCCACCAATCACCTGCCATGCTGGCGTGATGTTACCGGCAACGGACAGCTCGTAGCCCTCAACGCGTTTGGTACCGTACTGGGAGTAGGTGCCATCGTCGTTGGCTTCAACATCGTTCTCAATATCCGTGCGGAAGACTGCGGCAGACAACAGCAGACGCTTATCCAGCACCTCCCATTTGGTGCCCACTTCGCTGGTTTTGGCTTTCTGCGGTTTGAAGTCGGTACGGTTAGCGCTGCTACCGGTGCCGCCAGCTGCCAGCGCGAAGTTGCTGCCGCCCGGAGGCTGCTGCGAGATGCCGTAGTTGACGTACACGTTGCCGTTTTGCGTCAGGTGATAGAGCGCGCCGGCTTTCCAGTTAACCAGATTACCTGACTTGGTGGCGTCCACGGTGGTGACAGGGGAGTTTTTCGCCACGCCAGCCGGACAGGCAATCGCACCGCGACTGGTACCGCCGCACAGCGAGGCGCTGTCGTACTCGGTGTGGTAGCTATCAAGACGAATGCCGCCGTTAAGCTCGAAATCCTGGGTAATTTGCAGGGTATCAAAGGCGTAGATACCGAAAGTGTCGGTCTGGCCATTCGAGTTTGCCCCGCTACGCTGCAGGCCGCCCAGCGAGATATTGCTGTTTGGGTTGTACAGGTTTACCGGCGGTGCGGTAAACGGATACACGCCGTAGTTGGTCTGCTGCTCGTGGGTAAATTCCACGCCGGTGCTGATATCGTGCCCGACGGAACCGGTATAGAACTTCGACGTCAGGTTGGTCTGGTTGGTCAGGATCTTGTTGCTGACATCTTTGGTGTTGATGTTGCGCGTCCAGGTCCAGGTATTGACGTTATTCGGGTCAGGCATACCGATATTGCTGGCCCCGCCCATCATCGCCGTCATCATGTAATCTTGCTTGATCTGCGACCAGCGGGTGGTATTGCGGATGGTGGTGGTGTCGTTGAAATCGTGCTCGAAACGCATCGTCGCCGTATTGGTCGTCGAGTCGTCGTAATCCGAGTTGGTGCCATAGAAGTTATGGGTATCGACTTTACCGGAAGAGTTCAGCGCAGACGTTTTGGCGTTAGGCGCGGAGTAGCCCGGCAGGCCGACGGTTGGTACGCCGCCATCCGGCGTATTATTCTGCTTCACGTGCAGATAGTTGAGGTACAGGCGGTTTTGCGTACCCAGACCAAAGGCGATAGAAGGCGCAATGCCGTAGCGCTCATTTTTAACATTATCGCGGCCAGCGTCGTGGGTTTTCTCGCCCATCAGATTTAAACGCACGGCGGTGGTTTCGCCAATCGCTTCGTTAAGATCCAGCGTACCGCGGCGATACCACGCGCTGCCAATGCTTGCTGAGGCATCGATACCCGAGTCCAGACGCGGCTGTTTGCTGATCATATTGATAGAACCGGTTGGCGCGCTGCGGCCATAATCCGAACCGGACGGCCCCTTAATCACTTCAACCTGTTCAGTGTTGAACGTATCGCGGGTGACGCTGCCGATATCACGAACGCCATCAACGTAGATACTGTTAGAGGTATCCGCGCCGCGCATGTAGATGGTATCGCCGGTGGATGAGTTGCCGTTTTCACCGGCAAAGAATGCCCCTACGCCCGGCACGTTTTTCAGCGCGTCGGTCAGGTTGGTTGCGCCCTGATCTTTGAGCACCTGCTCGGAAATCACGGTGACGGTACGGGTGGTATCCGCAATTGGACGGCTAAATTTCGGATCTGCCGATTTAGTTGGGGCATACAGAGAAGGTGCCTGTGCTTCAACGACCAGCGTATCACCAGCGCTCTTCTCTTTACTTTCTTCAGCCTGAGCAGCAGGCGTTAAGCCAAGGCATAATCCGGTGAAAATGGTGAGCGAACTAAAGCTACTGAACGGGGTTGTGCGATTTTTTTCCATATCAATGAGCGTCTTATAATTTTTAATTTACGATGTAAATGATGACAGCCGGGCACGTCTTGTCCCTTTGCCACTGCAGGTTGCTTAATTTTTATTAAATGAATTTGATAATGATTGTGAGAAGCATTATCAAAACGCGTAACTTTTTATCACTCATTGGGCTAAAAATAAATACATTGATTTACATTTTCTTCATTTTCCGTACATGAAAATTACATAATTGAAGGTGTTATCCGCAGTCGTGCCGCTTGCCGGTGGGCGTGAGACGTCCGGATAGTGCACGGGCCTGGCGGTTAATCGTATAGCGTTGCCGAACCAAACAGCTTGTTCTTGCCGCCAGCAACATCCACCACAAAGGCCTTCGCCCCTGCTTGATGCGCCTTATCGGCAAGCTGTCGTTGTAAATCATCCAGGTTGCTGGCACCGCTTACCGTGACGGTGCCAACCGGGCGGAATGGCCCGCTGGGGACGTCGGGAGGTACTGGGCTGGCGTAGGCCGAGAAAGAGAGCGTCGCGAGGATCGTGGCGGTATAAAGCAGATGATGTGTGTTCATGGCATCCCCTCCTGATAGCAACAGGGAATACTTTAATTGTAGGTTGTTCGCAGAAAGGGAAGGGGAAAAATCAGCCGCCGAAACGGCTGACAGGTTCAGCTCTGACGGGCGTCCGGGCGAATTAAATCAAAACGGTGGTTCTCATCGATGGTGTAGTAGGCCGATGGGCCACCGGCTCGCAGCACCGGCTGGGCACGCGCCGTCTGGTAGATGCCATTTTCCAGCAACGATTGTGCAATATGAATACCCACCACTTCGCCGAGAACCAGCCAGGTATCCACGGCGGTGCCGTCCGCGCCGGTGAGTTGAATACATTGCGATAGCCGGCATTCAAAGTTGACCGGGCTTTCCGCAACGCGCGGCGCTTTTACCAGGCGGCTTGGGGCCGCAGTCAGCCCGGCACGGATAAACTCGTTCTCACCGTGCGGCAGGCTGGCAGAACTTTCATTCATCGCCACCGCCAAATCGCGGGTGGTCAGGTTCCAGACAAACTCTTTGGTGTCGACGATATTCTGCACGCTATCTTTCCAGCCGCTGCTGGCGAAACCAATGATCGGTGGGCGATAGTTAAAGCAGTTAAAAAAACTATAGGGTGCAAGGTTAGGGCGGCCTTGCGCGTCAACGGAGGCAATCCAGCCAATGGGGCGTGGCCCGACGATGGCGTTCAGTGGGTCGTGCGGCAGTCCGTGTCCCTGAGAAGGCTGATAAAAATACATGGCACACCTGTCATTTAATCACAGGAATCCAGACTCCCTTATTTACCGCACCGCCGTCAACGGGTATCTTACGCGGCATTAAGACAGGAGAAAGTCATGACTACCCAAAAACCGGGGTTGCATCCGCGCAACCGTCATCATGATCGCTACGATCTGGCTGCGTTGTGTGACGCTTGCCCCGCGCTGAGCGATTTCATTACCCTCAACCCGGTTGGGGAGCAAACTATTAATTTCGCCGACCCGCTGGCGGTAAAAACGCTAAATAAAGCGCTGCTGGCCCATTTTTACGCGGTGAAAGAGTGGGATATCCCGGAAGGATTCCTCTGCCCACCGGTACCGGGGCGTGCTGACTATATCCACCATCTTGGCGATCTGCTCAGCGATGAGCGTGGCGAAGTAGTGAAAGGTGTGAGCATTCTGGATGTTGGCGTTGGCGCAAACTGCATTTACCCGCTGATTGGCGCACATGAGTACGGCTGGCGTTTTACCGGCAGTGAAACGCATCCTCAGGCGTTTGCCAGCGCTCAGGCGATCCTCAGCGCTAACCCGTCGCTGAATCGCATGATTCGTCTGCGTCGTCAGAAAGATCTCACCGCGATGTTTAACGGCATTATTCATAAAAACGAGCAGTTCGATGCCACGCTGTGTAACCCACCGTTCCATGATTCGGCAGCCGCCGCGCGTGCAGGCGGCGAGCGTAAACGTCGTAACCTGGGGCAGGATCGTGACGCTGCGCTGAACTTCGGCGGTCAGCAGCAGGAGCTGTGGTGTGAAGGCGGCGAAGTGGCCTTTATCAAGCAGATGATTGCCGAGAGTAAAGAGTTTGGCCGTCAGGTGATGTGGTTCACCTCGCTGGTGTCCAAAGGCGAAAATCTGCCGCCGTTGTACCGTGCGTTAACCGACGTGGGTGCCGTGAAAGTGGTGAAAAAAGAGATGGCCCAAGGGCAGAAGCAGAGCCGTTTCATTGCCTGGTCGTTTATGGATGACGATCAGCGCCGTCGTTTCCTGGCGCGTAAACGCTAAGAAAAGCGCCGTTTACCCTAGGTGGGATAAACGGCGTTGTATCAGGACACGTGCTGCAGGAACTCTTGCAGACGCTGGCTTGGTGGGTTCTTCACCAGCTCCTGCGGGTTGCCATCTTCGGCGATGCGCCCTTTATCAATAAAGATCAGGCGGGAAGCCACTTTCTCGGCAAAGCCGATTTCGTGGGTCACGATAACCATCGTCATCCCTTCTTCCGCCAGATCCTGCATTACCTTCAGCACTTCATGACGCAGTTCCGGATCCAGCGCAGAGGTTGGCTCATCAAACAGCATCATTTTCGGTTTCACCGCCAGAGCACGGGCAATAGCCACGCGCTGCTGCTGGCCGCCGGAAAGTTCGGAAGGGTAGTGATGCGCACGTTCGGCGAGGCCAACCTTGGCTAACAGATCTTTGGCCAGCTTCTCGGCGTCGTCTTTTTTCAGGCCGCGCACGCGGGTTGGGCCAAACATCACGTTTTCCAGCGCCGTCAGGTGCGGGAACAGGTAGAACTGCTGGAACACCATCCCGGCTTCCTGACGAATCAGGCGCTCATCCACTTTCGGGTCATTGACCTTCAGACCATCAACGAACAGATCGCCGCTGGTGATTTCTTCCAGTTTGTTGATGCAGCGCAGCAGTGTCGATTTACCGGAGCCCGATGGCCCGATAATAACTACCACTTCCCCTTGTTTGATATCGAGGTCGATATTGTGCAGCACCTGGGTTTGACCAAAGTGCTTAGAGACGTTTTTAAATTCAATCACAGGATTTTCATCCTTCTTTCAAGAATGCGGAGCACGATATTCAGTACCTGAGTGATGATCAGGTAGATGACGCCTACGGCGGTCCAGATTTCCAGCGCACGGAAGTTGCCAGCAATGATTTCCTGCCCGCTACGGGTCAGCTCGGCGGCGCCGATCACGATAAACAGTGACGTATCTTTGATACTGATAATCAGCTGGTTGCCGAGTGCCGGCAGCATACGACGCAGCGCCAGCGGCATAATTACATGACGGATGGTTTCACGACGTGAGAGACCTAGCGCCAGTCCTGCTTCACTGAAGCCTTTATGAATCGACAGTACCGAGCCGCGGGTGATTTCCGCGATGTACGCACCTGAGTTGATCATGATAGTGATCACCGCCGCGGTGAAGGTATCAATGCGGATATCCGGGAAAGCCATTGGCAGGGCAAAGTAGATGTACATCACCTGCACAACAATAGGCGTGCCGCGGATCACTTCGATGAACACGAGGGCTACGTGGTTGGCTATCCAGCCACCGTAGGTGCGGGCTAAGCCTGCCAGCAGGCCGATAATAATACCGCCTGCCAACCCGAGGACCGAGATCCACAGAGTCATTTTGGCGCCGTCCAATAAAATTGGAATGGCAGGCCAGATGACGCTCCAGTCAAACTGCATAGTAAGTATTCCTGTTACCGTGGTTTTTCAAAAACAACAGGGGCGAAAGGTCGCCCCTGAACTAATCAGTCATTCTTAAGAATAATTATTTTGGCTCAGTACCGAACCATTTTTTGTAAATTTCGTTGTAGGTGCCATTCTCGCGCAGTGTTTTCAGCGCGCCGTTCACTTTCTCACGCAGATCGTCGCTGCCTTTCGGGAACGCGATACCGTACTGCTGTGCTTCCAGTGACTCACCGACCGCTTTGAACTGACCGTTACCGGCGGTTTTGATGAAGTACAGAATGTTTGGCGTGTCGTGCAGAACGGCGTCAGCGCGGTTAGTGCCTAATTCCATATACGCGTTGTCGATGTTCGGGAACTGGCGCAGATCTTTGGTTTTGATATTCGCTTTCGCGTAATCAACAGAACCGGTACCGCTCTTCACCGCGACCACTTTGCCATCCAGATCTTTTACGCTCTTGATGTCGTTGTTATTGGTTTTCACCATGACCAGCAGGCCGCTTTTGTAGTATCCGTCGGAGAAGTCGATCGCTTTTTTACGTTCGTCAGTAATCGTGATACCGGCCAGCGCCAGATCGATATTTTTTGTCTGCAGTGCAGGAATGATGCCGCTGAAGTCCATTGGCTTCAGGGTGTAGTTCAGCTTCAGCTCTTTGGCGATAGCGGCCCACAGATCCACGTCGAAACCGACGTATTTGTCACCCTGTTTGAATTCAAACGGAACGAACGCGGTGTCCGTTGCCACAACCAGTTGTTTCTCAGCTGCTTGAGAAGAAACCGCAAAAGCCAGGGTGAGTGCAGCCAGTGAAACTTTAAACATTGACTTCATAGCATTTCCTTTTATATCCACGGGGCGATCCCCTGCGAGAACAATCGGCTTATGAAAAAATCGTGCCAACTTCACAATGCATTGTTTCTTAACAGATAATGTTTTTCTCACTGCACAAAATTGGCAGGATAAATGTCCATACGCACCATGTCAGGGCACCAAAATGGTGCATGAAAGGTGCATTGTTAAGTACGGTGTTTTTTAGCGCAAACGCAGGGGAGAAAACAATCTTTTATTAACGATTGTGTGAGGTGACTATTACAAGTTGTTTACTTTGACGAGGTTTTTGACCATTTGGCTGCACTTTTTTAGTGCATTTACTCCCGGCCGGTGAGGCCGGGAGGTCATTGCGTTTACTTATGGTTATTCAATATTCGCTTCGATGAACCACAGGAATTTATCCAAATCGCGGGAGGCGGCGGTGAGGATATCGGCGGTATCTTCGTCTTTCGCTTCGGTAACGGCTTTACGCACATCGTTGGCGACAATCGCGTAACGTTCGGCCAGCTCTTTCAGGTGATCCTGTACGCTGGTGATATCCAATGGATAGCTTTTCAGCGGAGTTTGCGCGTTGATAACCTGGGTGGTACCCAGCGCAATACCGCCAAGCTGCACGGCACGTTCAGCCATGGTGTCCAGATGGTCGGTTAGCGCGGTGCGGAAGCCGTCCAGCATCTCATGGACGGCGATGAAGTTGGCGCCACGCATATTCCAGTGCGCTTGTTTAGTAATCAGCGACAGATCGATAAATTGCAGAACCTGACGGTTGAGTAACGCAACAGTAGCCTGTTTTTCGCTTTCCGGAACATCGTTACGCGTATAGAGAAGTTGGGCGTTTTTAGTTTTGACCAGTTTTGCAGTACTCATAATCATATATCCTCTTAAGCTGATACACCGATAAATGCAGGTGTATTTGCGTCCTTATGAATTAACGAAAATAAGTATAGCACCGTCACCGGTGGCGTATTTTTGGTTGTGCCTATAGGTTTGATAGTGAGTGCATTGTGATGGGGTAAACTTGTTATTAAACAGATGGTTACTTATCGAGTTTTGATTTGTGTATATTTTTTAAATATGCTTATTGATCTCAGGCAAATAACCACGCTGTTTTTGTTGAATATTATGCATAGTGGTACACACTATGCATAATAAATAGAATTATCCGATATCGACCTTTTCGATCTTTGTTTCCTGACGCATCGTCAGCGTTGACCCCATCGATGCCATAATAATGGCGCCCAATGCCAGCGTCTGGCTAAACGTTAGGGTTTCGCCAAGGAAGACCAGGCCGGACAGCGTGGCGATCGCCGGTTCCATACTCATCAATGTACCGAATGTGCGGGTAGGCAGACGGGTTAAGGCGATCATCTCAAGCGTATAGGGCAGGGCGGTAGAAAGAACGGCAATCGCCAAACCTATCGGCAGCAGCGACCAGTGCCACAGCGCCTCGGTGGCCTGAAACGCGCCGAGTGGGACAAACACGATGGCGGCGATCAGCGACCCCATTGCGACCGTTGCAGGCCCATGTTCCTCGCCCGCACGGCGTCCGGCCAGAATATAGACGGCCCAACCTGCGCCGGCGCCCAGCGCCAGCAGCGCACCGGTTAAATCAACGTGTTCCACGTCCTGGCCCAAAGGCAGCAGGAACCACAGGCCGGCAACCGCCAGAATCACCCAGATAAAATCGACCGGTCGGCGTGAGGAGAACAATGCCACGGCCAGCGGACCGGTGAATTCGAGCGCCACCGCAATGCCTAACGGAATGCGCTGCAAGGAAAGATAGAACAGATAGTTCATTGCCCCGAGGGACAAACCGTAGAACAGCAGCGGCAGACGCTGTTCTTTTGCAAAACGCAGTCGCCACGGTTTAAAGACAACCACCAGGATAAGCGTGCCCAGCGCCAAGCGCAGGGCGGTAACGCCGGGAGCACCAATCAATGGAAACAATGATTTAGCGAGAGATGCACCGCTTTGGATGGAGATCATCGAGATTAAGATGACCAGTATAGGTAACCATGATGGTAGCTTGCGAGACGTGCCAGACATCTTATTCCTGTCAATTTTTGTCAAATGAGGTAAAACCGGCAGTGTAATGGAAATAGTGCGAGACGGTTGAGGATTTGTTGAAAAAAAAACGACATGGAACGAGTAGAATTTGCTTAGTCGATGATTATTTCGTCTGTCAAATTAGGAATTGTCTGGAAAGTGGCGTGATGTTTTTACCACGACCGTGATGAAATTTAACGTGAAAATACGTTATTAATGAAAGGGATATCGATAGATGGAAAAAAATTGTTACATCAAAGATGCCCTTAGACATCATCAGGCCGAAAGAGTTTCTTAACAATTTTTGATATATTTAAAACTTAGGACTTATTAGAAGCACATTTGAGGTGGTTATGAAAAAAATTGCATGTCTTTCAGCACTGGCCGCAGTTCTGGCTGTTTCCGCAGGTACTGCCGTAGCTGCAACTTCCACCGTTACCGGTGGTTACGCTCAGAGTGATATGCAGGGCGTCGCTAACAAAGCTGGCGGCTTCAACCTGAAATATCGCTACGAAGCTGACAACAGCCCACTGGGTGTGATCAGCTCCTTCACCTACACCGAAAAAAGTGACACCCAGAACGGCGTGTACACTAAAGGCCAGTACTACGGCATCACTGCTGGTCCAGCTTACCGTCTGAACGACTGGGCAAGCATCTACGGTGTAATTGGTCTGGGCTACGGTAAAGCACAGGGCAACCAGTTCCCAATCAACGACAGCACCAGCGACTACGGCTTCTCTTACGGCGCTGGCCTGCAGTTCAACCCAATCGAAAACGTTGCTCTGGACTTCTCTTACGAGCAGTCTCGCATTCGTAGCGTTGACGTTGGTACCTGGATTGTTGGTGCAGGTTACCGCTTCTAATCACTTCGGTGATAATAAAAGGGGTCATTATGACCCCTTTTTTAATGCCCTTTTTAAACCACTTTCCCGCCAGATTCAACCATCCCCCCAGTTAGCTTGCCCAACATCAGCGTCGCTGCACGGCCGTACGCCAACGAAATGACCCACCCGGTGATGAGAACAGTATAGTCATGCAACGTTTAGGCTAGGCGCCATCCGTCAACCTGAACGCCAGGCCAACGGATAGCGAAAGAGGAGGCGGCATGATTAGCTTTTAGGATCAAAGAGATCGGTCTTGAGCGTATCGTAGTCCACTTTTTGTAACTGGAAGTTGGTAATGAACACTTTCCCGGCTTTTTGCTTCGAGATAAAACGATACTTCGGCGCGATCTCTTTGGTCTGAATGCCGGTCCACTGCGAGAAGAAGCTCAGGAAATCGTTGGCCGAGCGGCGCGCTTTAATCACGTTGTGCGTTTTGTCGTCGCTTGAAAGCACCATGAATGGTACCTGGAAGTTCTGCTGATATTTATCGTCATGCGCCAGGTACTGCACCGCTTTACCGCGCTCTTTAAATGCCAGACCGTGGTCGGAGAAATAGACCAGCGAGAAGCTGTCGGTGCTACTGCGTAGCTGCGTGTACAGCTGACTCAGCAGGTTGTCGGTTTGCGTCATGGTGTAGAGATAGCATGAGGTCTCTTTTGACTGCACAAACTGCGCATACTTACCTTGAGTGCGGTCGCAGGCCTGCGGGTGTGAACCCATCAGGTGTAGAACGATTAGCTGCGGCTGGCTGCGCTGGGTCGAAAGCACCTGCTCGGTCATTTTCAGCAGCGCTTCGTCGCGGGTATTTTTGTCGGCTTCAAAATCACCGCTTTTCAGGAAGTGGGCTTCATCCGCGCGTTTCGCAATGCTGGCGATTGCCGTGTCATATTCGCCAATCTGTCCCTGATTGGAGAACCACCAGGTTTGGAAACCCGCGCGGTTTGCCAGCGTCACAAAGTTATCCTGATACAGCGGCTTGCCATCGACGACCCGATTGAGCGTCAGGCCAAGCGATTTTTGCGTTGAGCCACTGGCAGCGATGTAGTCAGTGAACAGATTGCCGTTAACCGTGCTGGCAAACGGAGTGTTATCCCAATGGCCGCCAAATGCGCCGAGGGCATCGCGGCGCGCGCTCTCGCCAATCACCACGACATAAGTGTGATACTTCGGCTTCACCGCAACCACGTTCCAGGTGTCTTTGACTCCGGAAAGTTCGGCCATGCGCTTTTGTTCATCCAGCACTTCGTTATTGTTGACGATAATGTCTTTCACAAAGCGAAATGCCGGGTAGCCGCTGTCTTTAAGTTTAAAGACGCCGCCGTAGAGCTGATTTTGAATCGGCTGCACAAAAAAGACGCCAATGCTGAACAGCAGGCACAGCGTATTCATCAGATTCCAGCGCGTTTTTGCCGCAGGTTTGCGTCGAACGGCAATGACCCCAAGTACAAAAATAAACAGGCCGACCAGGTAGCTGTACCACGGGAAAATAGTGAAGATTTCCGTCGACTCTTCCATGTTGGTGGAATGCAGCGCCAACAGGGTGTTGAAGTTGGGTGCGCCGTAGGCCGTGCTGAACGGGAAATAGAGCGCGGCGACGAGTGAATAAACCCCCAGAATCACCTTTTGCACTTTTGGCAGCGTGCGCCACAGCAAATGTAGCACGCAGGTAAACGCCACCGCATACAGCAGACTAAATGGATAGCCCAGCGCCAGGTTAATTAGAATCGATTGTAAAAAATAAAATCCCGTCCACGGGCTTATAGCAAGCCCACGTGCGGCAAGGGTGTCTTTCAGGGTTAGATTCATAAATCGCAACTATAAAAACGCCATGTGCGTCCCCTGGCGTCAAGGGTTCTTTATTGACCAGACAATGCGTGAAGAGGGGGATGCAAAGTACAGGGCTGCAAGAAGATAAAGCCAGCTTATTATTGGGTCAACTGCTGATAACGAAATGTTTTGGGATGGCGATTACAAAACCAGAAAATAAGCGGGGATTTAGGGCGCAAACGGGTAGCTTGCCAGCGGATTGTGACAGGATGATGAAGCGGCGTCGCGACGCCGCTTAGCGGGACGGAGTGTCCTGTGGTGGCTTGCTGTTGAACAGGTCGCACAGCATACCGATTAACATCAAGCGTACTTTAAAAGGAGAGTGGCTAAACACGCTGATACACCTCTTGAATTCGTTCATGGTTCCTCCTGCATTCAGCTCGTCAATCCTTGATGAGCGTTCGTATTACATACAGATATAGCACAGGCTATATTTTATAGCTATGGCTAAAACGTTAAATTTTTGTGCTCGGGTCACAATCCATTACAATGGGCTCACTTGATATGACGCGTTCAGGCGTCACACATGATGAGGAAGTTCTATGGGTCGTCGCGCAGGTACGCCAATAACAAAAAAAGTGACGCAGCTAGTGAATGTCGAAGAGCACGTTGAAGGGTTTCGTCAGGTGCGTGAAGCGCACCGTCGGGAGCTGATTGACGATTACGTTGAACTGATTTCTGATTTGATCAACGAAGTCGGCGAAGCGCGTCAGGTTGATATGGCGGCCCGTCTGGGGGTGTCTCAACCGACCGTCGCCAAAATGCTTAAACGTCTGGCGGGCGTAGGGCTGATTGAACAGATCCCATGGCGCGGCGTATTTCTGACTCCAGAAGGTGAGAAGCTGGCGCAGGAGAGTCGCGAACGCCATCAGGTGGTGGAGAACTTCCTGCTGGTGCTGGGCGTCAGCGCCGATACGGCCCGCCGCGATGCGGAAGGCATTGAACATCATGTCAGCGAGGAGACGCTGGACATGTTCCGTCAGTTTACCCAAAAGCACGGGCAATCGGCTGAATGAACCTCCCTTTTATACGGTCGCTGATGGGCGACCGTTTTTTACATCTGCTGATTCTCATCGGCGTTGGGCTGAGCTTTTTTGTTCCCTTTCGGCCCGCCAGTTGGCCCGCAGCCATCGACTGGCACACCATTATTACCTTAAGCGGCCTGATGCTGCTGACCAAAGGCGTGGAGCAGAGCGGCTATTTTGATGTCCTGGGGCGCAAAATGGCGCGTCGCTTTGTCACCGAACGCCAGCTGGCGCTGTTTATGGTGCTGGCTGCGGCGCTGCTTTCTACTTTTCTGACCAACGATGTGGCGCTGTTTATCGTGGTGCCGCTGACCCTGACCTTGAAAAAATGGTGCGCGTTGCCTGTCAACCGGATGATTATTTTTGAGGCGCTGGCGGTCAACGCCGGGTCGCTATTAACGCCTATTGGCAACCCGCAAAATATTCTACTGTGGGGCCGTTCGGGTTTATCGTTCCCGGCCTTTACCCTGCAAATGCTGCCGCTTGCGCTGGCGATGATGGCGACGTTGCTGGTGCTGTGCTGGTTCTGCTTCCCGGCGAAAAAGCTCGATTTTCAGAGTAGCGATCGCACACCGAGCTGGCAGCCGCTGCTGGTGTGGAGCTGTCTGGCGTTCTACATCATTTTCCTCGCCGCGCTGGAGATGAATCAGGAGCTGTGGGGGCTGGTTATTGTTGCCGTAGGTTTCCTGCTGCTGGCGCGTCGCGTGGTGTTTAGCGTCGACTGGACGCTGCTGCTGGTGTTTATGGCGATGTTTATTGATGTGCATCTGCTGACCCAGCTTCCGGCGCTCAATCAATCGCTCAGCGGTGTCGGTGCGCTCTCCAACGGCCAGCTATGGCTGACGGCGATTGGCTTATCGCAGGTGATAAGCAATGTGCCATCAACCATTTTGCTGCTGAACTACGTGCCACCGTCGCTGCTGCTGGCCTGGGCGGTAAACGTCGGTGGATTCGGCCTGCTGCCTGGATCGCTGGCCAACCTGATTGCTCTGCGTATGGCCGCAGACCGGCGCATCTGGTGGCGCTTCCATCTCTACTCAATTCCCATGCTGTTGTGGGCGGCGGCGACCGGCTACGGGCTGCTGTTGATCCTCCACTGATCCCTCCCGGGCGAGCGTTGACCGCCCGGGAAATCCACTTTGATCTCACAAAAATCGATCCTCGCGGTTGCGGATTATTTCGTCTTCCGGTTATATGACTAGTCATGAACTTTAAATGACTAGTCATATAGGAGCCAAACTATGAAATCATCACTGCCCGCCAACTTCCTGTGGGGCAACTCGGTGTCCAGCATGCAGACTGAAGGGGCGTGGAATGAGGGCGGTAAAGGGATGTCGGTTTACGATATTCGCGAGCCGAAAGAGTTTGCCTCCGACTGGAAGGTGGCGACGGATTCCTACCACCGCTTCGAAGAAGATTTTGATTTAATGAAAGACCTGGGCATGAACTGCTACCGCTTCCAGATTGCCTGGAGCCGCGTCTGCCCAACCGGCGATGGTGAATTTAATGAAGAGGGCATCGCCTTCTACGAGCGCTTTATCACCGGGCTTCTTGAGCGCGGCATTGAGCCGATGATCTGCCTCTACCACTTCGATATGCCGCTGGCGCTGGCGGAAAAATACAACGGTTTCACCGACCGTCGCGTGCTGGAAGCCTTTATCCGCTACGGCAAGAAAATGATTGATTGCTTCGGCGACCGCGTCACCTGGTGGCTGACCTTTAACGAACAGAACCTGTATCACATGCCGGAAGCCTTCCTGATTTCCGGCTATATGCGCGGCGATAAAACCCTGCGCGAGCTCTATCAGATTCAGCATCATGTGATGATGGCGCATGCGCATCTGACCCATTATCTGCACCAGACCAAACCGGGCAAACTGATGGGCGGAATGCTGGCACACGCTCAGGTTTATCCGGCAACCTGCAAACCGCGCGATGTTTTCTGCGCCCAGCAGCTGGATGAATTCTTCAACCAGAACCTGCTGCGCGCCTTTGCCGGTGAAGGCTACAGCCCGGAAGTGATGCACTTTGTTGATAAAGCGGGGCTGCGCGATATCTATCTTGATGAGGATCTGGCGGTGCTGGCGACCATGAAGAACGACTACATGGCGTTTAGCTACTATGCCAGCCGCACGCTCGACAGCGATCCGATTCCAAAAGACACGCCGGTCAACAACTACATGCTGTTCGGTGATAAGCCGAATCCGCATCTGAAAGCCACTGAATGGAACTGGCAGATCGATCCGCTCGGTTTTCGCAGTATCATTACCCGTTACTACAACGACTGGCGCTTGCCGGTATTCCCAATTGAAAACGGTATTGGGGTCATTGAGTCGTGGGACGGTGAGAACCAGATTGCTGACGATTACCGCATTGCCTACCATCGCGACCATATCAACGCCATGAAAGAGGCGATTTTTGAAGATGGCGCGCAGGTGATTGGCTACCTGGGCTGGGGGCTGATTGATATTCTTAGCTCGCAGGGCGATATGCGTAAGCGTTACGGCGTGGTGTACGTCAACCGTGAAAACCACGACTTAAAAGATTTAAGCCGCGTGCCGAAGAAAAGTTATGCATGGTTGAAAAAGGCCATTCACAGCAACGGCGAAGAGATGTAATCACAGAAAAACAGAGGCGGGTGATGGCAGCGAAGTACATCGCGATAGCGCGGGAAATTAAAAAGCGGATCATAAGTCGGCAGTATCCTGCTTCTGACCCTCTGCCGGACCAGTTTGCGCTGGCGGCAGAATTTGGCACCAGCCGTATGACTATCCAGCAGGCCATGCGCCAGCTGATAGTCGAAGGGCTGGTCTATACCCGCCAGGGGCAGGGCACTTTTGTGCGCAAAAACTTCCTCCAGCTTTCGCAGTGGGATGTGCCCGGCAGCGATTATGCCGGTGCGACGGAAACCTGGGGGCACCTGGGAACGGTTGAAAGCCAGGTGGTACGTTTTGAACTACGTTTCCCTACCGAGAAAGAGCAGGCTTCATTGCTGATTAACGCCGATGCGCCGGTCTACGATTTTGTTCGCCTGCGTTTGCTTAACGGCGAACCGCTGTCGTTGGATATCACGGTGATGCCGGTATCGCTGGTGCCAGGGCTGAGTAAGGCGCATCTGGAAAGCTCGGTGTTTCGCTACGTGCAGGACAATCTCGGGCTAAAAATGATGGGCTCCTACCGCGTCGTTCGGGCGATAAAGCCGGATGAACTGGACCAGCAGCATCTGAGCTGCGAGCCGGGCGATCCAATTCTGGAAGTGGAGCAGGTTATCTATCTGGACGACGGGACGCCGCTGGAGTACGCGCACTGCCACTATCGTTACGATCATGGCGGCATTGTGATTGTGAATAACAGCTAAAAAAAATGGCGGGTGATTAACCCGCCATTTTCTATTTTAAAGCCGACTTAGTTCAGACGAACCGGCATCCCGGAACGGTTTTTAACCGCCTGGTCAACGATGCTCTGGTCAACGTCAGACTGGCCAGTCACTTTCTGTACCGCCTGAGTCAGCGCGATTGGCACAATTTCACCACCTTCGAACTGCGCTTCTGTGGTGGACAGCGGGTTGTGAACTTCAATGAAGCGGCTGCCATCTGGCTCGGTGGTCGCTTTCACTGGCTCATCAATAAACTGGACACGGGTGCCAACCGGCACGTTCTGGAACAGGAACTTGATGTCTTCGTTACGCAGACGCACACAGCCGTGGCTTACGCGCAGACCGATACCGAAGTTGGCGTTGGTGCCGTGGATAGCGTACAGACGACCGATATACAGCGCGTACAGCCCCATAGGGTTATCCGGGCCGGCGGGAACAACGGCTGGCAGCGGGTTGCCTGCGGCGATGTATTCCGCGTGCATTTTCGCCGTTGGCGTCCAGGTTGGACCGGCTTTCTTACGTTCTACCTTGGTCGTCCAGTTGATTGGCGTATCTTTGCCCAACTGGCCGATACCGATTGGCAGCACGATAACGGTGTTAGTGCCTTTCGGGTAGTAGTACAGACGCATTTCTGCGCTGTTAATGACAATACCTTCATGCACGGTATCCGGCAGGATCAGCTGCTGAGGAATATTCAGCACGGTGCCGCCTTTTGGCAGGTAGGTATCCACGCCAGGGTTTGCTTCCAGCATGTTAGACAAACCCATCTGATACTGGGCCGCGAAGTATTCCAGCGGTTGCTTATTGTTGTCAGGAATGGTGATGACCTGGTTCTGACCGACAATGCGGCTGCCGTTGGTCGGCAGCGGATACGTTACCGCAGATGCCGAATTACAGAAGCCCACGACAGCAAGCGCCGCAGCGAAAATCGTTTTTAATTTCATGTTCATGTGTGCGAGGTATCAGTGCCTTACGGCGGTTGTTTAGGAATTTACCCTGTTAGTAGGAGCGCATTATATGTGCATTCCTTGTCGCATGGAATTCGGATGTGTACTAAATCACATTTTTTTCACTTCAGTTACAGTTTAGCGTCTTGCGATGGCGGGCGCTTTTTATTCGGAATTGTGGCACAATAGGCGGTTTGTCACATTCTTCAGGATACTCCCGTGTTAGTTACCAGCAACGTCACCATGCAGTTTGGCAGTAAGCCGCTGTTCGAAAACATCTCCGTCAAATTTGGCGGCGGCAACCGTTACGGCCTGATTGGCGCTAACGGGAGCGGCAAATCCACCTTTATGAAAATCCTCGGCGGCGACTTAGAACCGACGCTGGGCAACGTTTCCCTCGATCCGAACGAACGCATCGGTAAGCTGCGCCAGGATCAGTTCGCCTTTGAAGAGTTCACCGTGCTTGATACGGTAATCATGGGTCACGGCGAGCTGTGGGAAGTGAAGCAAGAGCGCGACCGCATCTACGGTCTGGCGGAAATGAGCGAAGAAGATGGCTACAAAGTGGCCGACCTCGAAGTGCTTTACGGCGAGATGGACGGTTACTCCGCGGAGTCCCGCGCGGGCGAACTGCTGCTGGGCGTGGGTATTCCCGTTGAGCAGCATTACGGTCTGATGAGCGAAGTCGCACCGGGCTGGAAACTGCGTGTGCTGCTGGCGCAGGCGCTCTTCTCTAACCCAGACATTCTGCTGCTCGATGAACCAACGAACAACCTGGACATCGATACCATCCGCTGGCTGGAGCAGACGCTCAACGATCGCGACAGCACCATGATTATCATCTCGCACGACCGTCACTTCCTGAACATGGTGTGTACCCACATGGCGGATCTGGACTACGGCGAACTGCGCGTGTACCCAGGTAACTACGACGAATACATGACCGCGGCGACTCAGGCGCGTGAACGTCTGCTGGCAGATAACGCCAAGAAAAAAGCGCAGATTGCTGACCTGCAATCCTTCGTTAGCCGCTTTAGCGCCAACGCCTCTAAATCTCGTCAGGCCACCTCTCGTGCCCGTCAGATTGATAAAATCAAGCTGGATGAAGTAAAAGCCTCCAGCCGTCAGAACCCGTTCATCCGCTTCGAGCAGGATAAGAAACTGTTCCGTAACGCGCTGGCGGTGGAAGAGCTCACCAAAGGCTTTGATAACGGTCCGCTGTTTAAGAACGTTAACCTGCTGCTGGAAGTGGGTGAAAAGCTGGCTATTCTCGGCGCGAACGGCGTGGGTAAATCCACCATGCTGAAAACGCTGGTGGGTGAGCTCGAAGCCGATCATGGCACCGTGAAATGGTCCGAGAATGCGCAGATTGGTTACTACGCGCAGGATCACGCAGAAGATTTCGATAACGACCTGAGCGTGTTCGACTGGATGAGCCAGTGGAAACAGGAAGGCGACGATGAGCAGGTGGTCCGTGGTTTCCTCGGCCGTCTGCTGTTCAGCCAGGACGATATCAAAAAGCCGGCGAAAGTACTGTCCGGTGGTGAGAAGGGCCGTATGCTGTTCGGTAAGCTGATGATGCAAAAACCGAACATCCTGGTGATGGATGAACCAACCAACCACCTGGATATGGAATCTATCGAATCGCTGAACATGGCGCTGGAAATGTATCAGGGCACCCTGATCTTCGTTTCCCACGACCGTGAGTTCGTCAGCTCGCTGGCGACCCGCGTGATTGAAATTACGCCTGAGCGCGTGGTGGACTTCACCGGTAACTACGAAGATTACCTGCGCAGCAAAGGTATCGACAACTAAGTTGTTTTCCCCCGGTGCGGGTTCGCCGCACCGGGGGCATTATTCTCCCCATCCATTTTTCTTTCATATCCTCCAACCTTCCTGCAATACACCACTAACTCCTTTTTCGCCCCATATTTCCTGCACAATGTTGTGAAGAATGACCCTTATCGATGGAACGTTATGGTGAACGGGTTGGCGGATAGCAACGCCCGGCGTATTAATGATGATGGTGGGGAACCGGCACCGGGTAGCCGTTGGCGGTATAGGTGTTGTTGCTGCTAAAGGTGCCAGGGCTATAAACCTGGGCAATCGAACCGTCATTCTCGTCTGCTGAAAAACGGCTAAGCGCGGTCGTTTTTACCGTAGCGCTCGCTGCGACGGCCTCCGGCGAGGGTTTCTCCTGAAAAGCCAGCGCGCTCGTTGAACTGAGAACAAGAGCAACCGCAAGAACGGGTAATGTTTTCATGATGAATGTCCGCGAGTGAAAGATAACTATCACGTTATCTGTCCGCCATCAAAAACGCCATGTGCTGTTACACACATGGCGTACTTTGTTACAGCTGGACAAAAAACAGCTTTACGCTCACCCGAGCGGTGAAGAGATTAGTTCCGTACCCACTCGCAGGCGGCAACGCCATTAATCAACAGCTGGCGTTTCTCACCCGCAGGCAGCGTGACCTTCAGCGCTTGCCACGCCGGGCGGTAATCCCCGCGTGCGTTGACCTTCAGGTCGATAGTACTGCCGGTGCAGACCATCTCCCAATCCAGCCACAGCGCATTGCCTTCTTTATAGCCCCAGGATTCACCGTCATCTTCGAACAGCTGACCGCTGGTTGAACCCACGCCTTTAACCGGGAACAGCTTGAGTTCGCGGCTGGAATCTTCGGCGGCGTTAACATAGGAGATACGCTCGCTGAGTGGCAGACCCGCGCCCGCGCGGACCAGCAGCGGCAGTTTCTCCAGCGGCGCATCAATCACGATATTTTGACCGCCGGAGAACCACTCGCCGGTATAGAAATCATACCAACCGTGCTCATTGTCGGGCAGACATACCGGACGCTGGCGCTGGCCTTGTTCCACCACGCTTGCCACCAGCAGGTCACGACCCAGCAGGAAGTCATCGCACTCGGCGAAGGTATTTTCATCATGCTCGTGGTCGAGGAAGGTTGGGCGCAGCATCGGTTCATCATCAGCGTGTGCCTGCCACAGTAAGGTGTAGAGGTACGGCATCAGACGGTAGCGCAGCTCAATGGCTTCGCGAATGCATGGGGTAATGGCTGGATACATCCACGGCTCGTTGACCGTATGGTCGTCGTTCCATGAGTGGATGGTAAAGCGTGGGTGCATCACCCCGTTTTGTACCCAGCGGACAAACAGTTCCGGATCTGGCTTATCGCCGGAGAAGCCGCCCACGTCGTGGCCCAGGTTGTACAGCCCTGACAGGCTCATGCCCAGCCCCATACGGATGTTGTAGCGCAGGGTATCCCAGTTGGTGCGGTTATCGCCGCTCCAGGTTTGCACGTAGCGCTGCATCCCGGCGCAGCCGGAACGGGAAATCAGGTACGGGCGTTTGTTTGGCGCAAAACGCTGCTGCGCTTCCAGCGAGGCGCGAATCATCAACAGCGGCATTACCGGGCGAATGTGTTTGATGGCAATTTCGTTGCCAAAGCCATAGCAGCGGGCTTCGCCATCCCATACTTCAAACTCGTTGTTATCGTTCCAGGTGGAATCAATGCCTTGCTCCAGCAGCTGCTGGGTCACACCTTCCTGCCACCAGGTCACGGTTTTCGGGTTGGTGAAATCGAGGTGTGAGCCTTCATCATCCCAGAAGCTGGAGCGTTCCGGACCGTCGCTTTCGGAATCACGGATAAAGAGCCCGCCTTCGGCTACTTCCCCATAGCGCGGGTGATCCTGCAGCAGGCACGGCTTGATGTTGGCAGCCAGATGCAGGCCTGCATCGTGAAACGCCTGGCTCATCACCTTCGGCTGCGGCACTTTGTCGTAGTTCCAGTTGAACACGTAGCGCTTGCCGTTTATAGAGGTGTAGCCGGACGATAGCTGGAACGAATCGCATGGAATTGCGTGCTCGTCGCACAGGCGAATAAAGTTCATCAGCTGGTTTTGCGCGTCCGGCGCATCGGTGTAGTGCATCGTCGAGCCGCTGTAGCCGAGGCTCCATTTCGGCCCGAACAGGGTTTTCCCGGTCAGACGGACAAATGACTTGGTGACGTCCAGCACGCGCTCGCCGGTAAACAGATAATAATCGATATCACCAGCCTCGGCCTGCCAGCGGCGATAGGCGGTGTGGTAGTTATCAATTTCATTCCCCAGATCCAGCCAGCAGCTGCTGAGGTTATCGTAAAACAGCCCGAAGCTCACATCGTCACGGCGGGTGATGGTGAACGGAATATGCTTGTACAGCGGGTCGGTGCTGACGGCGTTATAGCCCATGGCGTCAAGGTTACGCATCTCGTAACGTTTGCCGCCGCGCTGCAGGTCGCCCGCTTTATCGCCCAGGCCGTAAAAACGCTCGTCCTTACGACGGCTCTGGTAGTGCGCCACGCCGTCGCCATGGGCGTTGACCAAATAGGCGCTGGTTGGACGGTCGCTCACCAGCGGCTGCCATGCACCTTCTGCATTGCGGTAGTGCCACTCAATCCACAGCGGCTGGTGGACGGTCGCGCGCAGGGATTCGGTGGCTACTACTATCGTGTCGTCCTGCTGGCTGAGCGTCCAGCCGGGCAGGGTAAAGCCGCTGAGATCCTCGCGATCGCGACCTTCCCACGGAACATCCTGCGCCGGGGCAATGCTCCAGGTGCGATTCAGCGCCAGTTCGCCTTTGCGTTTTAACAGCACGCGAAACAGATTCTCTTCCAGTACGTACAGACACAGCGTGTGCTGGCCATCAACGCTCAGTTCGACGTGATGGGTTGACTGTTTTTGCAGGGTCCAGTTTTTCAGCGTTTTCATGTTTACATCCACTCTCAGGCGCGTTTTGCGCGACGTTCAGCAATAAAGGTGACCAGGAAGAAAGCGCCAATCAGGTCAAAGAAACCCATGGCGATAAATAATGGGTTAAAGCCGATTTTGTCGGCGGTAACCCCGATAATCAGGGAGAAGGCGAAGCTGGCGATCCACGCGGCGGACCCGCGCATGCCGTTAACGGTGGCCATCTGGCCTTTATCAAAGGACTCCACTACCAGGGCGCTGAGCATGCAGGAGATAATCTGGTGGCCAAAACCGCCAACAGAGATCAGCGCAATCGCGACATACGGGTTATTGGTGAAGGCCATAGCCGCCAGGGAGATCATCAGGAACGCGCCGCTCACGGAGGAGGCAACGATTGAATTCACCCGGGAGCAGCCGAACAGGCGAACGTACAGTTTGGTCAGATAGCCGCTGGCCACGCTGCCAAGGTCGGCGGCCAGGAACGGCAGCCAGGCGAAGAGGGCAATCTGCTTCAGATCCATACCGTAGGCTTTGGACAAGTACAGCGGCACCCAGAAGCTCATCACCGCCCAGGCCGGTTCAGCCATGAATGCCGGGATCGCGATACCGTAAAAACGCTTGTTCTTGCCGACGGTTTTCAGCGCGGTGAGGAACGGTAATTTCACTGCCGGCGGTTCATTATCCTGACGAATGAATTCCAGCTCTTCTTTGCTCAGATTCGGGTGTTTATCCGGGTTATGGTAGAACGCCCACCACAGCACCACCCACGCCGCCGCCAGCACGCCGGTGAACATAAATGCACCCTGCCAGCCGAACGAAGCATGCGCGAAGTAGATAATCGGCGGTGCCAGCATCGCACCAATAGAAAAGCCGACGCCAGCCCAACCCGCAGCCACCGGGCGCTCAGATTTCGGGAACCATTCGCCGATGGTTTTGGCGTTAGCCGGCGTGGCGGCAGCTTCCGCACCACCCATAAAGAAGCGCAAAATTGCCAGATGCAGCCAGTTGCCAGCTCCGGCGTGCAGCAGGCAGGTCAACGCCCACAGCCCGGCGCAAATCATAAAGCCGAGCTTCAGGCCGATAACGTCAATCAGCCAACCGCACAGCGGCTGGAAGAGGGTATAGGCCAGTTGGAATGCGCCGACGATCCAGGAATATTGTTCGGTGGTGATCCCGAGGCTGGTTTTCAGTTCCGGGGCAAGGATCCCCAGCGAGTTACGGGTGATGTAGTTGACGGTGACGCCCAGTAAAAACAGGACCAGTACCCACCAACGTAAATTTTTGACTATCCGGCGCGGTTTACTCACGGCCATATCGTTATTGATACCCTGACTCATCGGGATCTCCACGGAAAGCTGTAGGGAACGGTGGGGCCACTCGCGGAGAGTTGTCACACCACTTTTTATAATCGGTTGATATTTATTTGTTTTATTTCTACGACCTTCCATCATTCTTGTATGGAAGTTGTTCTACCAATTCACAGTAGGCGACAACAAAATTCGATGAAAGTGGGTTTTATGCACGTTTTTTCATGAGTGGCTGATATACATTACGCATACATACTTAAGGCCATAGAACATGCGGTTTTTAGGTCATGAAAATTCTTTCATTTCTGAATTAGATGCGGATCACAAAATGGAAAAGAAGCTGAAAATTGCGGAAATTGCCGGGCGCACGGGGCTTTCCGCCAGCACGGTATCGCGGGTACTGGCCGGGAAGGCCAACACCAGCGCTCGGGCGCGTGAACGGGTACTGGCCTGCGCCCGTGAACTTGGGGTGATGGACGGCCTGGCTGCGGGGCGCATGCTGCTCAACAGCCTGATTATCTTTGCGCCGCCGCGGGCATTCGATGAGCGCTCGGATATCTTCTACTACCGCGTGATCCAGAGCATCAGCAAAGCGCTTTCCGCGCACGAGGTACGTCTGCGCTACTGCCCGCTGGAGGAAAATGACAGCGATCCGGCGCTGTTCCTGTCGCGGATGAATGAAGCGGAAACTCAGGCGGCGATCCTGCTCGGTATTGACGATCCGCATATCCACGATCTGGCAGCCGATCTCGGTAAACCCTGCGTGCTGATCAACTGCCGCGATGAAAGAATGCGCCTTCCGGCGATTGCTCCGGATCATCGGCTTATTGGTGCTTTTGCGGCTCGCTACCTGTTTGAGATGGGGCATCGTGAAGTGATGAACGTCATGTGCCTGCGGCGCTACACCATGGAGCAGCGTTTAGCGGGAGTGAAAGAGTCGTGGCGGCAGCACAACATGGTCTTTGAACATGAACGCGATCTGCTGAACATCAGCAGCTTTAGCGCCAAAGAAGCGGAAGAAAAAGTGGGACAGTGGCTGGATGAACGAAATGGTCGGGCGATGCCGACGGCGTTTCTGGTGGGCGGCGACTTTATGGCCGCAGGCACCATCAATGCCCTCAGTCAGCGCGGCCTGCGGGTGCCGCAGGATGTATCGGTGATGAGCATCGACGGTTTTAATCTTGCAGCCATCGAAGATGTCCCGTTGACCGCCGTGCACGTGCCGCGTGATGAACTGGGCGTAGAAGCGGTGCAGATGCTCCAGCAGCGCTTGATCCGTCCGGACGCGCCGGTAGGATCATTGCTGCTGCACGGTCGTCTGGCGGTGCGGGAATCGGTGCGGCGGGTGCGCCCGGGGAAAGGGCACTCCGCCGTGGAACAAGAAGGCCTATATGGCAATCAGGCGTCGATACCCAGCGCGCGCTTGCCGTGAATATTGAGGTCGGCAAGGGTAAATCGTCCTTGCCAGTCGGCCTCATAGTCTTCCCGCGGGAAATCGCCCGGCGACGCGCCGCGCTCCAGCGCGGCTTTCACCTTATGCGCGTAGGCGAGATTTTTCGCACACATCGGGGCGGCGGGAATGTACATCACGTTGCCCCAGCCCTGCTGGTTCTCCACCGGCGCGACGGAATGAATCACATCGCAGTGCCACCAGACGGAATCACCGGCGTCGAGCGCGGGAATCGAGGTGAGGGCGCTTATCAATAGCGGGTGCCATTTCTCGGAAATCGGCAGCACTTTGCCCGGCGCCACGCCGCACAGTTCATCATCCGGCACGTCATCGAGCAGCGGGCGCAGCAGCACATAGGCCATGGCTTCCGGAATCGGCACCACGTGTAGCAGTCCTTGATCCGGGATCATATCTGACAGCGCCGTCCAGCCCTGGAAGGTGCGGAATACCGAGCATTTGGTGGTGTTATCCACCGTATACTCTTCCACCTCGGTGCGATGCGCCGCATTCCACGGATCGTACTGCTCGACGTTGCCGCTAAATACGCTGGCGAACACCTGCTGATAGGCCGGCAGCAGCCAGCGTTCAAGCGCGCCGGAGTCGGTATGCGCGCCGAGTCCTTTAGAGGTCGTGCCCGGCGGACGGCGGCGAATGCGGTCCGGATAAATCACGCTGATGTCCGGGTTAAACCACTGCTGACCTTCGCTTTCTACCTGCCACAGGCGATTTAAGAATGATTGCGCCTGCGCCATTTCCTCACTTTGCCGCGCCTGCATCTGCGCCTGCGACCAGTAGATTGGGTAGATCTCCGGACGCGAGGCGTCGAGCGAACCAAAGAACGTGTCGCCAGGGCCTTTATAGACGTCGTCGAAACGGTTGAGGTCGAGGTAGTCGAGCATTGAACGATCCCACGCCAGCGCCTGCTCGCGCGGGAAGTGGCCTTTAATCACCGCGCAGCCCCGACGTTTGACTTCAGCGCGGGTGGCGTCGCTGAGATTGCCCGCGGCGATATCGGCAAATGGAATCACCGGCCAGACCGGCTGCCCCTGCGCCTTCAGGGCGTTAATTTCCGCCACTCGCGCTTCGATGGTGGCGCTCAGACGATCAAATACCGCCTGTACGTCGCCAATCTGCGCGCGTAGCGCCTGCTTCATTTGACGAATGGCCGCTTTCGGGTCGGCGGGCAGCGTTTGGTGGGTAAAGGTAATCGGCATATCAACCTCGCAATCTTTCATTCGAAAGTAAAAATAATTACAGGTGATACTTTAAGTTAAAATTAAGTTAATGCAAGTTTAAATTTTATGCGAATTGAGGCCAGGGAAATGGGAGCAAACGGTCGGGCAGATAAAGCAACGCCACCACCCGGCGATGTGCCCGGTGGCGCTGCATTTATCGAATCGGCAAAGGGGGGAAATCAGAAGGGCGTTGTGCCGTCCAGCACGGCCTGAATGACGTTCAGCGCGCCGTGGTGATTGTTGTCGTCGGTCTGATATCCGGCAATGGCTTTAATACTCTCGGCGGCGTTGTCCATGGCGAAGGCATACTTCACCAGCTTCAGCATTTCCGCATCGTTGCCGCTGTCGCCAATCGCCACGCACTCCTGCGGGGAAACCTGCCAGCGTTTAAGCAGGCGGCTGATACCGTTGGCTTTATGCAGGCCAGGGATAATCAGGTCAACAAAGCCAAAACCGCTGGTCACCGGCTTCATGATGCCATCGAGCGAGACGTGCAGCTTATCGACCAGCTCTGGGATTTCGCTGTCCGGCAGATTCAGTGAAAATTTAAAAATCTTGTCGTCGATATCGTGATAGTTCGCCACACGCTTCAAGCGGTAGTAGTGCTTCGACATCAGCGCCACGAGCTCGTCCGGCGCGCTATCGCTGATATAGGCACTTTCCAGACCACAGGCGACGAATTTCAGCTGCGGGTCTTTCAGCAGTTCGGTGAACACCGTTTGTGACTCGTGGCGGGTCAGCTCGCCGTGGAACAGTTCCTGGCCGTGTTCGTAGACCAGCGCGCCGTTTTCAGCGACAAAGGAGATGCGGTCGCGAATCTCAGGGAAGAAGGTAATGAGCTGATAGTACTGGTTGCCGCTGGCGACGACGAATTCAATGCCACGCTGTTGAAGCTGTTCAAACTGCGCCAGAAACCGCGAACGGTCGTAGGTTTTGGCGTCATTAAGAAAAGTTCCGTCCATATCAGTGACGATAACTTTAACGGTCATACGGGATGCTCCTGGGGTAAATCCGGCCAGCAGCAATTTAATTACAATGTGAGCTAAAGCACAAATTTAATTTCATTCGAAAGAAAAGCGGGGCGATTTAGCCCCTCTCCCTGGGAGGGAGAGGGGAAAGGGCGAGTCCTGCGTTACAGCGTATGCTCGGTACGGGCGATGATATCGTCCTGGGCATCCGGCGACAGGGCGGTGAAGAAGGCGGAGTAGCCGGCAACGCGAACCACCAGATCGCGGTACTGGTCCGGATGTTTCTTCGCCTCAAGCAGCGTTTCGCGCGACACGATGTTGTACTGAATGTGCCAGCCTTTGTGCACTTCGAAGAAGGTGCGCAGCAGCGCCATCAGCTTTTGCTTATCGCTTTCGTTTTCCAGCGTTGCCGGGTTCAGCTTCTGGTTTAACAGCACGCCGCCGAGAATCGCTGAAGTAGGCAGCTTACCGACGGAGCTTATCACCGCCGTTGGGCCGAGGTGATCGGTGCCGGAGGCCGGGCTTGCGCCTTCCGCCAGCGGGGTTTTTGCCTTACGGCCATCCGGCGTGGCCATGGTCTGGGCGCCAAACGGCACGTTGGCCGAAATGGACGACGTGCCCGCGTAGTAGTTACCGCCAATCGGGCCGCGACCGTAGCGCGGGTTGTGATACTGCTTCAGCTCGTCGATATAGGTCTGGTAGGCGCGTGCCAGCAGGGTATCGACGCTGTCATCATCATTACCATACTTCGGTGCGCCGTTGACTAAGCGCTGACGCAGCTGCTCGTGAGTCAGGCCGTCGTAATCTTCTGCCAGCGCTTTTGCCAGCGCCTGTTGGCCAATCATGCCCTGATCGAAGACCAGCTTTTTCACCGCCGCCAGGCTGTTGCCGAGGTTGGCGATCCCCACCTGCAGGCCGGATACCCAGTCGTACTTCGCGCCGCCTTGCTTGATGCTTTTTGCTCGTTCGATGCAGTCATCCACCAGCGCGGAACACAGAATATCGTGCACGTTCTCTTCCAGCATGGTGTCGACCACGTATTCAATCTCAATCGACTTCCGGGTGTAGTAGCGAATCTGGTTGTCCCAATCGGCGAGCATCTGCTCGAAGTTGGCAAAGTTACCTTTCGACAGCGCATGCTCCTGCGGCAGGAACACCTGGCCGCTGGTGGTGTCGCGGCCGCCTTCCATCGCCGCCAGCATTACGCGGGCAAAGTTGATAAAACTCATGCCGGTGCAGCGGTAGCCCCACTTGCCGCCAACGGCGGTTTCGATGCAGCCGATCGCCGCATAATCGTAAGCGTCGTCAGGTTCGACGCCCAGCTTGATGAATTCAGGAATCACGATTTCATCGTTGTTAAAGGCCGGCATCCCAAAGCCGCAGCGGATGACCTGCACGCAGGCGTCGAGGAAGTCGTTACTCATCCCCGCATGGTAGCGCACGCTCAGGTTTGGCTGAGTGGAGCGCAGGCGGCCGCAGGATTCGAGAATCGCGTAGGAGAGCGGGTTAACCGCGTCCTGCGCTTCTCCGTTCACTAACTTCTGGCCGCCGATGGTGACGTTTTGGTACAGCGGGCTGCCGGCAGAGGCTTTTGAATGCGAACCGGAGCGAATTTTGTTCACTTCCAGCAGCTTCAGCCAGCAGCTGTGCAGCAGCTCGATAGCCTGCTCGCGGCCCAGCGACTGCTCCAGCTCAACGTCGCGGCGATAGTACGGGTAGAGATACTGGTCCATACGGGCAAATGAGACCGAGTGACCGTTGGATTCAATTTGCAGAATCAGCTGGATGAAATAGCACAGCTGCAGCGCCTGCCAGAAGGTTTTCGGCGGCTGATGGGCAATGACATCGCAGTTTTCCGCCATTGCCAGCAGTTCGTCACGGCGGCTTTCACGGATCTCTTCGGCGGCCATTTGGCGCGCCAGCTCGGCGAAGCGCACGATATGCAGGCTGACCGCGTCGAGCACAATATCAATCGCTTTCAGGAACTGATCGCCGTGCAGATCGTCCAGCACCGTCAGGTTAATGCGGGTGCGGCGTTCGGCAACTTTCGCGCGCATGCCGTCGAGCCCTTTCTCCAGCAGCAGCGGGAAGTTAACCGCCAGGTGGGCGTCGCCGGAGGTCATATTGCCTTCCGCTTTGATGATACCGGTGGCCAGCAGCGCTTTTTGCTCGTCGGTAAACATTCCGTAGCAACGGTCCTGTACGGTCTGGCCGCGCCACCATGGGCACACTTCATGCAGCACGCGCTTGTTCTCTTCGCTGACGGCAAACCCGGCACCTGGGCGATCGGCTAAATCATCAATCTCTTTTTCGATCCAACTGACGGTATATTCCGGGAAGATTGGCGCGGCGCGAACTTCGCTGGCCTGGTTACCGATAATCAGTTCGTCGTGTTTTATCCAGATGGTGCGTTCTGCCAGGTGATGGGCCAGCGCCAGCGCGCGGCGCACCGGAATCGGTTTATCCATGTGCTGCTGGTAGGCTTCGGTATAGTGGCGCGCGCGTTCGGTACACACCGGCGGCTTAACGATATGCACCAGCGCGTTTTTGTGGGACTGAATGCGGGCGGTTAATTTATCGAGAGTCAGCGTGGTCATCAGTTTTATCCTCGTAGTGTCGCCGTTAACCCATGTTCATGAGCGTACCGTTGGGCGAAATCCAACAGCGCCGGGTCGTTGAGCGGCTTATCGGGTGCAAAGTAGGGTTGGCCGAGCAGCGCATACTTATTGATGCCCAGCGTGTGGTACGGCAGAAAATGAATATCGCGCACGCCGGAAAGCTGCCCGGCGGCAAAATCGGTAATCGCTTTAATCGACGCTTCGTCGGCGTTAAAGCCCTGAATCAGCGGGACGCGCAGGGTTATCTGTTTCCCGGCGGCAGACAGGCGCTTGAGATTATCGAGCACGCGTTTGGCCGAACCATCTGTCCACTCTTTAAAGCGCGCGTCATCCACGTGTTTTAAGTCGGCGAGAAACAGGTCGATATAGGGCAGCGCCGGCTCCAGATAGCGCCACGGCACGTGCAGGCAGGTTTCCACCGCCGTGTGGATACCGTTTTCATGCGCACTTTTCAGTAGCTGGAGCGCCAGCTCTGGGTTCATAAACGGTTCACCGCCGGACAGCGTCATGCCGCCGCCACTGCGTTCGTAGAACGGCTTGTCGCGCAGTACGGTAGCCATAATCTCGTCGGCAGATTTTTCCTCACCGCAGACGGTTAACGCCTGGGTTGGGCAGCATTCTTTGAGGGCGTGAAGTGAATCGTCATTCAGCTTTTCCCGATGGATAACCAGGCCGCTAATCACCCGCTCAATCACCGCAGGGGCGGCTTTCTGGCACAGGTCGCAGCCGTCGAGACACAGGCGCGGATCAAACAGAAGATCCTGTTGCCGGGCGCGGCTTTCCGGGTTCTGGCACCAGCGGCAGCCCAGCGAGCAGCCTTTGAGAAAGACAACGGTGCGGATGCCTGGACCATCATGGGTGGAATAGCGCTGAATGTTGAAAATCATAATAAGCCCTCACCTTTCGTATAAAGATTAAAATACTTTCGAATGAAAGTTATTTTGACGTGAGTCAACTTAAGCAGAGGTTTTGCTGTGGTAGTGTTAATCCATGCTCAATATCACGGTTTAAGGACACATCATGGAACTCTATCTCGACACTTCAGACGTCGCGGCGGTAAAGAAGCTGGCGCGCGTATTTCCGCTGGCGGGCGTAACGACAAACCCGAGTATTGTTGCGGCGGGTAAAAAACCGCTGGATGCGTTGCTGCCTGAGTTACGCGATGCCATGGGCGGCAAAGGGCGTTTATTTGCCCAGGTGATGGCGACCACCGCCGACGGCATGGTGGCCGATGCACACAAGCTGCGGGCGATTATTCCCGATCTGGTGGTGAAGATTCCGGTAACCGCAGAGGGGCTGGCGGCGATTAAATTGCTTACCGCTGAAGGGATTCCGACCCTGGGCACCGCGGTGTACGGCGCATCGCAGGGGCTGCTCTCTGCGCTGGCGGGGGCAGAATATGTCGCGCCATACGTCAATCGCCTGGATGCGCAGGGCGGCAACGGTATTCAGACCGTGTGTGAATTGCAGGATCTACTGACTCTGCACGCCCCGCAGTCAAAAGTGCTGGCGGCGAGCTTTAAAACGCCGCGTCAGGCGCTGGATTGCCTGCTGGCGGGCTGTCAGTCGATTACGCTGCCGCTGGATGTCGCGCAGCAGTTAATCAGCAGCCCGGCGGTGGATGCGGCGGTGGCGAAGTTTGAACAGGATTGGCAAACGGCGTTCGGTCGTACGTCGCTGTAAGCGAATTCGGTTTCCCTCTCCGCAAAGGAGAGGGAAAGAGTGTTGCTAGGCCGAAGGCTGGCCGCACACTTCGCAGGTAGGGTTACGCATCAATTTCATTTCTCTGAACTGGCAGCGCATCGCGTCATACATCACCAGCTTTCCGGCCGCCGGGGTGCCGTAATGGGTCAGCACTTTGATGGCCTCCATCGCCTGCATCGCGCCAATCACTCCGACCAGCGGCGACATCACGCCCGCTTCGACGCAGGTTAACGCATTCTCCCCAAACAGACGGCTCAGACAGCGGTAGCACGGTTCGCCTTCTTGATAGGTAAAGACCGAAATCTGTCCTTCCATGCGAATCGCCGCTCCGGAGACCAGCGGTTTTTTATGCTGGAAGCCGCCGCGATTAAGCTGGTTGCGGATAGTGACGTTGTCGGTGCAGTCGAGCACTAAATCATGCTCAGCAATTAGCGCTGACAGCGCCTCTTCCTCGAGCAGCGCATTGAGGGGAACCAGCTCAACGTGTGGGTTAATCCGCGCCAGCGCCTCACGGGCGGAGTCCACTTTCGGCTGGCCGATGGTGGCATCGCTGTGCAGCGTTTGGCGTTGCAGGTTGGAGAGCGCGACGGTGTCAAAATCCAGCAGCGTCATCTTACCCACGCCCGCTGCCGCCAGGTACTGCGCGGCGGCGCAGCCCAAACCGCCCAGCCCGACAACCAGCACCCGTGAAGCCTTCAGCTTCTCCTGCCCGTCAAAGTCAAAATCGCGCAGGATGATTTGCCGGTTGTAGCGCAGCATCTCGCTGTCGCTAAGCTCCACGGCCATTACAGGCCACCCAGCAGATGGTTGAACGGCTCAACTTCCACCCATTCGCCCGCTTCAACGCGCCCGCGTTCACGCTCCAGCACGATAAAGCAGTTGCCCTGGCTAAAGGAGCTGAAAATATGTGAGCCTTGATGGCCGGTGGTCGCCACGGTCAGCTCACCGTTTTCGTTGCGGGTCAGCAGACCACGCTGGAAATCGAGACGACCTGGGGATTTTTTCAGCACATCGGTGGTGCGCACGCGCAGGCGCGGTGCCTGAGTGGCGGCGCTACCGGCGCTCAGTTTTGCCAGCAGCGGCTGCACCAGCTGATAGAACGTGAGTGCGGCAGAGACTGGGTTGCCCGGCAGACCGCAGAACCAGCTATGGCTCAGCTTACCGAAGGCGAACGGTTTGCCCGGTTTAATCGCCAGCTTCCAGAAGCTGATTTCACCCAGTTCATCGAGGATGGTTTTGGTGTAGTCCGCTTCGCCAACGGAAACGCCACCGGAGCTAATCACCACGTCGGCCAGCTTATCGGCTTCGATAAAGGTCTGACGCAGCTGTTCCGGATCATCACGAATAATGCCGAGGTTAATGACTTCACAACCGAGCTGCTCGAGCATCAGATGCACCGCCAGACGGTTGGTATCGTAGATTTGCCCGTCGCCCAGCGGCTGGCCCGGAAGCTGGAGTTCGTCGCCGGTAGAGAACAGCGCGACGCGGATTTTGCGCACTACGCTAACTTCCGCGATGCCCAGCGAAGCCAGCACCGGTAATTCGGCCACCGTCAGACGCGTTCCGGCAGGGAATACCACCGCACCGTTGGCAATGTCTTCACCACGCAGGCGAATATTTTGCCCCGGCTTCACCTTGGCAACAAAACGGATACCGGCGTCGGTTTGCTCGGTCTCTTCCTGCATCACCACCGCGTCGCAGCCCGCCGGAACCGGCGCACCGGTCATAATACGAATGCAGGTACCCGCCGGCCATTCACCGTGGAACGGCTGCCCGGCGAAGGCTTTACCCGCGACCGCCAGCGGCGTTTGCGCCGCGATATCGGCCAGACGTACCGCATAACCATCCATCGCCGAGTTATCAAAACCCGGTACGTCCAGTGGAGAGGTGATATCGCTGGCGGTAATGCGGCCAAACGCCTGCAGCAGCGGCACCGATTCGCTGTCATGCAGCGGGGTTATCTGGTTAAGCATCTGCGTCAGCGCGGTATCAAGCGGTATCAATCCGGCGGTAAAATCCATGGCTAAACTCCTGGGGGGAACGTTCGAATGCGCACATTATGGCAGAAAAGCCCCGCAGACTGTATGCCACCTGTGGTGTACCTTGTTATGCCAGAAATCTTGACGTCCTGATTTCCAGATGCTCTTTCTATATTCAAAATTGATATAGGAGCAGAGCCACTATAATGATATTTATAAATAAAATGACGTAAGGGATAACTAATGGGCAAGGCAGTCATTGCGATTCACGGCGGAGCCGGGGCGATAAGTCGCCAGCAGATGTCGGCGCAAAAAGAGCACGAATACGTGACGGCGCTGTCGGACATCGTCGAAAGCGGGCAGAAAATGCTGGAAGCCGGCGCCAGTGCGCTGGATGCGGTCACTGAAGCGGTGCGCCTGCTGGAAGAGTGCCCGCTGTTTAACGCCGGCATCGGTTCTGTTTTCACCGCCGCGGAAACCCACGAACTCGACGCCTGCGTGATGGACGGCAATTCGCTGCAAGCGGGTGCCGTTGCCGGGGTGAAACACCTGCGTAACCCGGTGCTGGCGGCCCGGCTGGTGCTGGAAAAGAGTCCGCACGTCATGCTGATTGGCGAAGGCGCGGAAGCCTTTGCCGGGGCTGAAGGTATGGAACTGGTGGATAATTCCCTGTTCTCTACCGATATGCGGTTCCAGCAGCTGCTGGAAGCGCGCAGCCACGGCCAATTTATTCTCGACCATGACGCGCCGCTCGACGAACGCCACAAAATGGGCACCGTCGGCGCCGTGGCGTTGGATTTTAACGGCAACCTGGCGGCCGCCACGTCTACCGGTGGCATGACCAATAAACTGCCCGGTCGAGTCGGTGATAGCCCGCTGGTGGGGGCGGGATGCTACGCCAATAACGCCAGCGTCGCTGTCTCCTGTACCGGCACCGGTGAAGTATTTATCCGTACCCTGGCGGCCTATGATATCGCCGCCTTAATGGACTACGGAAATCTTAGCCTGCTCGAAGCCTGCGAGCGCGTGGTGATGGAAAAACTCCCGGCACTCGGCGGCAGCGGCGGGCTTATCGCCATCGATCGCGAAGGCAACGTGGTACTGCCGTTTAACAGCGAAGGTATGTACCGCGCCTGGGCCTACGCCGGGGATACCCCGACTATTGGCATTTACAAGGAATAAAAGGAGTTACCGTGCCGCATTCCGCCGAGCTTGATGATTCGCAGGTGCTAAGCATTGAGAATCTGAACGTCGCGTTTCGCCAGGATAAACAGTCCGTTGGCGTCGTGCACCAGCTCTCATTTCATCTTAACCGTGGCGAAACGCTGGCGATTGTCGGCGAATCGGGCTCGGGTAAATCGGTGACGGCGCTGGCGCTGATGCGTCTGTTAGATCAGGCGAGCGGACAAGTGTCCTGCGAGCAGATGCTGCTGCGACGTCGCAATCATAAGGTTGTCGATTTGCAGGAGCAGACGCCAGCGCAAATGCGCGGTATACGCGGGGCCGATGTGGCGATGATTTTCCAGGAGCCGATGACCTCGCTAAACCCGGTATTTACCATCGGTGAGCAGATCGCCGAGTCTATTCGTTTGCACCAGGGGCTTGGGCGCGAAGAGGCGCTGGCTGAGGCGAAAAAAACGCTCGATAAAGTGCGTATTCCCGAAGCGCAGACCATGCTTTCGCGCTATCCGCATCAGCTCTCCGGCGGGATGCGCCAGCGGGTGATGATCGCTATGGCGCTGTCGTGCCGCCCGGCGGTGCTGATTGCCGATGAACCGACCACCGCGCTGGATGTCACCATCCAGGCGCAAATCCTCCAGCTTATCGACGTACTGCAAAAAGAGATGTCGATGGGGGTGATTTTTATTACCCATGACATGGGCGTAGTGGCCGAGATCGCCGACCGGGTGCTGGTGATGCATCAGGGCAAAGCGGTGGAAACCGGCAGCGTCGAGGCGATTTTCAACGCTCCGCAGCACGCCTATACCCAACGCCTGTTAGCGGCGGTACCTCGGCTGGGCGCAATGCGTGGCAGCGATTATCCGAAAAGTTTCCCTGAACTCAATGCGCCAAATATTGAACCGCAGCGACAAAATACGGTGGTGGAAGGTAAACCGATTCTCCAGGTTCGCGATTTGGTGACGCGTTTTCCACTGCGCGGCGGGCTGCTCAATCGCGTGACTCGTGAAGTGCATGCGGTGGAAAACGTCAGCTTTGATCTCTGGCCAGGGGAGACGCTGTCGCTGGTCGGTGAGTCAGGCTGTGGCAAATCGACCACCGGCCGCGCGCTGCTGCGGCTGGTGGAATCGCAGAGCGGCACCATCACTTTTAACGGTGAGCGCATCGATACGCTCTCCGCCAACCAGCTTCAACCGCTGCGCCGTGATATTCAGTTTATCTTCCAGGATCCTTACGCCTCGCTTGACCCGCGCCATACGGTCGGTTTTTCGATTATGGAGCCGCTGCGTATTCACGGCGTGCTCGAAGGCGAGGCGCTCCAGCAGCGCGTCGAGTGGCTTTTGCAGCGCGTGGGGCTGCTGCCGGAACATGCGTGGCGTTATCCGCATGAGTTCTCCGGCGGGCAGCGCCAACGCATCTGTATCGCTCGCGCCCTTGCGCTGGAGCCGAAGGTGGTGATTGCCGATGAGTCCGTCTCCGCGCTGGATGTCTCGATTCGCGCGCAGGTCATCAACCTGCTGCTCTCCTTGCAGCGGGAAATGGGTATCGCCTTTTTGTTTATCTCCCATGACATGGCGGTGGTCGAACGCATCAGCCATCGGGTGGCGGTGATGTACCGTGGGCGCATCGTTGAAATAGGGCCGCGTCGGGCGGTCTTTGAAAATCCGCAGCATCCGTATACCCGCAAGCTGCTGGCCGCGGTGCCGGTCGCCGATCCCGCGCATCGTCGTCCGCAGCGCGTGCTGCTGTCCGATGAGTTGCCGGGGAATATCTATAAACGGGGCGAAGCAGTCGAACCAGTGAGTTTACAGCAGGTCTCGCCGGGGCATTATGTGGCTCGGGAGCCAGCAAGCAGTGCGCTGAGAGGCCCGAGATAATTTGAGTACCGGGAAGGCACGGCGGCTATGCGCCGCTAAGGTGATGGATAACGGGTCGCATTCGATAATAAAACGACAGGCAGGGGACAACATGACACAACGCGTTTCACGTAAATGGCTGGTTGCACTGGGGGTAGCGTCCGCGCTTGCCGCCTCTCCCGCGTTCGCGGCAAAAGATGTGGTGGTGGCGGTAGGTTCCAACTTCACCACCCTGGATCCGTACGATGCTAACGACACGCTGTCGCAGGCGGTGGCAAAATCCTTCTATCAGGGGCTGTTTGGCCTGGATAAAGAGATGAAGCTGCAAAATGTGCTGGCGGAAAGTTACACCGTGTCCGACGATGGCAAGGTCTATACCGTTAAGCTGCGTCAGGGGGTGAAATTCCAGGACGGTACCGACTTCAACGCCGAAGCTGTGAAGATTAACCTCGACCGCGCCAGCAACCCGGAAAGCCACCTTAAGCGCTACAACCTGTACAAAAATATCGATAAGACCGAAGCGGTGGACGCCAGCACGGTGAAAATCACCTTAAAACAACCGTTCTCGGCGTTTATCAATATTCTTGCCCACCCGGCGACGGCGATGATTTCGCCCGCGGCGCTGAAAAAATATGGTAATGAAATTGGCTTCCACCCGGTGGGAACCGGGCCGTATCAGCTGGATACCTGGAACCAAACCGACTTTGTGAAAGTCAGCAAATTTGCCAACTACTGGCAAAAAGGGCTGCCGAAGCTGGACTCTATTACCTGGCGTCCGGTGGTCGACAACAACACCCGTGCGGCGATGCTGCAAACCGGCGAAGCGCAGTTTGCTTTCCCGATCCCTTATGAGCAGGCCGCGCTGCTGGCGAAAAACAGCCAGCTTGAGCTGGTGGCGAGCCCGTCCATCATGCAGCGCTACATCAGCATGAACGTGACGCAAAAGCCGTTTGATAATCCTAAAGTCCGCGAGGCTATCAACTACGCCATAAACCGCCAGGCGCTGGTGAAAGTGGCCTTTGCTGGCTATGCGACACCGGCTACCGGCGTGGTGCCGCCGTCTATCGCCTACGCGCAGCAGTACCAGCCGTGGCCGTATGACCCGGCTAAAGCACGCGAGCTGTTAAAAGAAGCAGGCTACCCGAACGGGTTTAGCACCACCCTGTGGTCATCGCATAACCACAGCACCGCGCAGAAGGTTCTGCAGTTTACCCAGCAGCAGCTGGCGCAAATCGGCATTAAGGCCCAGGTCACGGCGATGGATGCCGGGCAGCGCGCGGCGGAAGTGGAAGGTAAAGGGCAGAAAGAGAGTGGTGTGCGGATGTTCTATACCGGCTGGTCGGCATCGACCGGCGAAGCGGACTGGGCGCTGTCGCCGCTGTTCGCCTCGTCTAACTGGCCGCCAACCCAGTTCAATACCGCGTTCTACGGCAATCCGCAGGTCGATAAAGATCTGACGGCGGCGCTGCAAACCACCGATGCGAAGGAAAAAGCGCGGCTGTACAAAGAGGCCCAGGATATCATCTGGAAAGAGTCGCCGTGGGTGCCGCTGGTGGTGGAAAAACTGGTTTCAGCGCACAGCAAGTCTTTGTCCGGGTTCTACATTATGCCGGACACCGGTTTTAGCTTTGATGATGCGGATCTGAAGTAAGAGAGGTGCCCCTGTTTCATCAGAAAACAGGGGCCCTACGGCAAGGAGAGTCATGCTTAACTATGTCATTAAACGCCTGCTCGGCCTCATTCCCACGCTGTTTATCGTGGCCGTGCTGGTGTTTTTATTTGTCCATATGCTACCGGGTGACCCGGCTCGATTGATTGCCGGACCGGAGGCTGACGCGCAGGTGATTGCGATGGTGCGCCAGCAGCTGGGGCTGGATCAGCCGCTGTACGTGCAGTTCTGGCACTATATCAGCCACGCCGTGCAGGGCGACTTTGGCACCTCAATGGTTTCACGCCGCCCGGTGTCAGAAGAGATAGCCAGCCGCTTTTTCCCCACTTTACTGTTAACCCTCGCCAGCATGGCCTGGGCGGTGTTGTTTGGGATGGCGGCGGGGATCGCCGCTGCCGTCTGGCGTAACCGCTGGCCCGATCGTCTGGGCATGGCGCTGGCCGTCACCGGCATCTCTTTCCCGGCATTTGCGCTCGGGATGCTGCTGATGCAGATTTTTTCCGTCGAGTTGGGATGGTTGCCGACCGTCGGCGCCGACAGCTGGCAGCACTACATTCTGCCGTCGATAACGCTGGGTGCGGCCGTGGCGTCGGTGATGGCGCGCTTTACCCGCGCCTCGTTTGTTGACGTGCTGAATGAAGACTACATGCGCACCGCTCGCGCCAAAGGGGTGAGTGAAAAAAGGGTGGTGCTCAAGCACGGGCTGCGCAACGCGATGATCCCGGTGGTCACCATGATGGGGCTACAGTTCGGCTTTCTGCTCGGCGGCTCGATTGTGGTCGAAAAAGTGTTTAACTGGCCGGGGCTGGGGCGCCTGCTGGTTGATTCGGTGGAGATGCGCGACTACCCGGTCATTCAGGCCGAAGTTCTGCTGTTTTCGCTGGAGTTCATTCTTATCAACTTAGTGGTGGATGTGCTGTACGCCGCCATTAACCCGGCTATCAGGTATAAATAACGTGCGATTATTTAATTGGCGCAGGCAGGCGGTACTCAATGCCATGCCGGTGATGCAAACGGGGAAACAACGCACGCCGTGGCGCGAGTTCTGGCGGCGTTTCCGCCAGCAGCCGGTGGCTATGGCATCGGGTATTTTCGTGCTGCTGCTGATTGCGGTGGCGGTGGTGGCACCGTGGATTGCGCCGTTTGATGCTGAAAACTATTTTGACTACGACCGCCTGAACGAAGGACCGTCGCTGATGCACTGGTTTGGCGTTGATTCGCTGGGCCGCGACATCTTCAGCCGGGTGCTGGTCGGGGCGCAAATCTCGCTAACCGCTGGCGTTTTTGCCGTCTTGATAGGTTCGATTATCGGTACGGTATTGGGCCTGTTAGCGGGCTACTACGAAGGCTGGTGGGACCGCATCATCATGCGTATCTGCGATGTCCTGTTCGCTTTTCCCGGCATCCTGCTGGCGATTGCGGTGGTAGCGATTATGGGCAGCGGGATGACTAACGTGATTATCGCCGTGGCGATTTTCTCCGTCCCGGCCTTTGCGCGGCTGGTGCGTGGTAACACCCTGGTGCTCAAGCAGCAGACCTTTATCGAGTCGGCGCGCAGCATTGGCGCCAGCGATAGCGTGATTCTGTTCCAGCATATTCTGCCCGGTACGGTGTCATCGATTGTGGTCTATTTCACCATGCGAATTGGCGTATCGATAATCTCCGCCGCCAGCCTGTCGTTTCTCGGTCTCGGCGCGCAGCCGCCGACGCCAGAGTGGGGCGCGATGCTCAACGAAGCGCGCGCGGATATGGTGATTGCACCTCACGTCGCGATATTCCCGGCGCTGGCGATTTTCCTGACGGTATTGGCGTTTAACCTGCTGGGCGATGGGCTGCGCGATGCGCTGGATCCGAAGCTGAAGGGGTAGGGAGGAAAATACCCGGTTACGTTTAACGCTACCGGGTAGAGCGGTAGGCCAGAGAAGCTGACCTACCGTTATGAGGCGTCGTCTTAAACCAGGCTACCCCACAGGTCATATTCGTCCGCGTTTTCAACCTTCACGCGTACGACATCACCCGGTTTCACCTTGGTTTCGCCATTCAGATAGACCGCACCGTCGATTTCCGGGGCATCGGCCATGCTGCGGCCAATGGCGCCTTCTTCGTCAACTTCGTCAATCATCACCAGAATTTCGCGGCCGACTTTTTCCTGCAGGCGCTCGGCGGAAATCTGCTGCTGCAGCTGCATGAAGCGGTTCCAGCGATCTTCTTTCACGTCGTCTGGTACCTGATCCGGCAGATCGTTGGCCGATGCGCCATCAACCGGGCTGTACTGGAAGCAGCCTACGCGGTCGAGGCGGGCTTCTTTCAGGAAGTCGAGCAGCATCTGGAAGTCTTCTTCCGTTTCGCCCGGGAAGCCGACGATAAAGGTGGAGCGCAGCGTCAGTTCAGGGCAGATTTCGCGCCACTGTTTGATACGGGCCAGCTGGCGGTCAACGGAGCCTGGGCGTTTCATCAGCTTGAGGATACGCGGGCTGGCGTGCTGCAGCGGGATATCCAGGTATGGCAGGATTTTGCCTTCGGCCATCAGCGGGATGACGTTATCCACGTGTGGATACGGGTAAACATAGTGCAGACGCACCCAAACGCCGAGCTTAGACAGCTGCTCGCACAGGCTTTCCATGCTGGTTTTGACCGGCTCGCCGTTGTGGAAACCGGTGCGGTGCTTGACGTCAACGCCGTAGGCGGAGGTGTCCTGGGAGATCACCAGAATCTCTTTTACGCCCGCATCGACCAGACGTTTGGCTTCCGCCAGCACTTCGCCAATCGGACGGCTAACCAGATCGCCACGCATGGATGGAATGATGCAGAACGCGCAGCGGTGGTTACAGCCTTCGGAAATTTTCAGATAGGCGTAGTGGCGCGGCGTCAGCTTAACGCCCTGTTCCGGCACCAGGCTCAGGAACGGGTTGTGCTGCGGTTTTGGCGCGTAATGGTGAACGTGTTCCAGCACCTGCTCGTAGCTGTGTGGGCCGGTGATTTCCAGAACCTTTGGGTGCACTTCGCGAATTTGATCTTCTTTGGCACCCAGGCAACCGGTCACAATCACCTTGCCGTTTTCTTTCAGCGCTTCACCGATGGCTTCCAGTGACTCCTGGACTGCGCTGTCGATAAAACCACAGGTATTGACGATAACCATATCGGCATCATCGTAACTCGGCACTACGTCATAACCTTCAGTGCGCAGTTCGGTCAGGATACGCTCGGAGTCCACAAGGTTTTTTGGGCAGCCGAGGGAGACGAATCCAATTCGCGGTTGTTGCATTCTAGTACGCTCACAAAGTAAACAGAAAATAAAAACCGGGCGATTCTACACGGCTTTACGTCGACTCTCTACTGCTACTTTGCCCGTCCGCCGCCATCCGGTGAGGTTGTTATGTTGTTACAGTTGTTGCTAATGATGATGATTTATTGATGTCACGCAGCACGTTGTTCGTTTAGTAACCGCATAATGAGAATGCCAATGGGTGGCAAGGGAGGTAAATGCATGACGGAAAGCAAACTGAAACGCCAACGGCTGGGTCAGCTCATTAACGCGCGAAAGGACCTTAATGCTTATTTGCAGCTGAGAAAGGCCAAGGGATATATGTCAGTCGGTGAAAACGATCATCTGCGTACTAACCTGCTCGATTTGTGTAGTGAATTACGGAATAGCGCCATACCGCTAAAATTCTGTAGTTCACCGACAGAACTGGAAGTTTTTCGGCAGGCGGGCGAGGCTATTGCTTCAGCGGCAGTCTGCCTGATGAGCGGGCGCTACGACTGCCCGTCTTATATTGCGGTTAATGTAGTGACTCTGGATCGCTGCCTGGCGGCATTGACCAAAAGCATTCAGAAGCTGGATGCTGAGTCGTCCGTGACTCACGCCTGAAATCAGGGGGACATTCGTCCCCCTGTCATTTTTATCCCGCGATCGTTGAACCCTGCGGCTGGGTCGTGGCGGGTTTATCTACCCGTGCATCTCGCAGCGTAAAGGCTGACACGAGGGTAAAGAATCCGGCAATCGCACCCAGAATCAGGTAGGTGTCGGCAAAACCAATGGTGTCATACAGATAACCGGCAATCGGTGAATAGATGGCGGTGGCGATAGAGGCCACGAACAGCACCAGCAGGTAGACCGTGGACAGTAGCTTGTTGTCGAAATTGGCAGAAATGAATTTAAATACGGAGACCAGAATCAGCGGTTTTTCGATGGCGTGCAGCATTTTGACTGCCGCAATCCATACCGGCCCAAGTTGAATGGCGGAACCGGCGATACGTACGGACATGATCGTCCCGGCAATCACCAGCGCCCATTTGGCCCCGGTACGGTTAACGAACCACGGCATCAGGCACAGGAATAGCGTCTCGCCGCACACCTGGATAGAGGCCAGAATTCCGTACCAATGGTTGCCTTCTTCTTTGGTTGGGAACTGCATCGAGAAATACTGGGCGAACTGTTGATCGTAGGTGTCGTAAATCTGCGTGACGAACAGAGTGAAGATCAGCAGCATCCAGAACTGGCCGTTCTTCGCCAGTTCCAGCGCATGGATGGCTTTCAGCGAATTGGTCTTCTGGATTTCCGCATCGGTCAGCTCGATTTTGGTCATCATAAAACACAGTGCCGCCACGATGATCGCGCAGCTCGCCAGCCAGAAGGAGAGGTTAGGCAGGGTGTCGATATATTTGCCGACAATCCACGCGGCCGCCGCCCAGCCCAATGATCCCCACATGCGCACCCGGCCATATTCAAAGCTATAGCGACGGGAAATTTTATCGATGTACGAGTCAATAACGCCGCAGCCGGAGTTAAAGATTATACCGAGGTAGATCCCGCCGAGAATAGCACCGAGCCAGAAGCTGTGTACCAGCAGCGGGGCGTAAACGTAGATAAAGAACGGGCCAACCGGTAGCAGGAGGGCGAGGATAATCCAGATGAGCTGTTTTTTCAGGCCGAACTTATCGGAAATAAAGCCAAAGAACGGCTGCATCAGCAGGGCGATAAAAGCGTTGGTGGCGTAGAGAAGCCCGGTTTGCGTCGCGCTGATCCCCAGATGCTGCGTGGTCCATATAACAAAGAAAGCCATGGTTGCTGACCAGGCGAAAAGGTACAGAAAATCGAATATGCTGAGCAGAATATAATTACGTTTGCCGGGTAGTAGCATCGCCACATCCTCATCAAATATCAGGCCATCCCCCTGGCACATGGCAATTGCCCGTGCCCACTGAATATTGTTTTGGTATGTCTCGTTGTAAAAATGTCATACGTTAACAATTTCTGTTTTAATCTGACATCTGAACGCCATGGGCAAGCAATGCTCATGGCGACTAATTGTGATTTGTTTCACAAATGTGTCTGCTATTTAGCTGAGATTAGCGATAACGATCACTTATTGATTTTTGAGAGCGTATGACTTTTTATATCTTTGGCGTCAGTTTATCCGCCAGCGATCGGAGTTGATCGGCAATACTCAGCAGATCGGTCTCATGGTTATGCAGCGGCCCCGCGGAGTTTCGTACCACCAGACGGCTCGGTAGGATCGTCGAAGCGCGTGATGCTAGCGGTGACTCCATCGACTGGAGCAGCTGCTGTACCGCCATTTTTCCTTGTAAATCAAAATCAATCGCGACGGTGGTCAACGCCGGTTCGAAGAATGCGCTCTCGTAAGTATCGTCATAGCCAATTAGCGAAATATCCTGCGGGATTTTGCGTTTTTGCTGATGCAGCGCACTTAGTGCTCCAAGCGCCATTTGGTCATTGGCAATCAGCAGGGCGGTGGCCTGCGGGGTTTCTCGTAGCATTTGTAACGTAGCCAGGTAGCCGCTTTGCGCGTCCCACTGGCCATGATGTACCGCCAACGGGTTGAGCTGGTAGGAGGCAAGCGTATCCCGCCAGGTATTCAAACGCAGGCGGGCGGGCACTGAATTTTCCGGGCCGGAGAGCAGGCAGAACTGACGATGACCGAGCTCATAGAGGTATTTTACGCTGGCTCGCGCGCCTTCGGCTGGGTTAAAGGTAACGTTAAAAACGGAACTGTAGGGATCGACGTCGAGAAACAAACACTGCACGTCCGGGTTCTCATCGACCAGGCTTTCCGCCACCGGCGTCTCCAGCGGGGCGTTGATGATGACACGCTCTACCCGCTGGGACTTCAGCTCGTTGATAGCATATTGAATGCTGCTATCGCCGCCGTCATCAATCATCGAAATCAGCACCTGATAGCCTTGTTCACCGGCGTATTTCTTGACCGCAGCGGCAATTTGCGAGGGCGCATGCAGCGCCAGCGAAGTAGTGACTAACCCCAGAGTTTTACTCTCTTTGCCCACCAGCTGCTGGGCGACGCGGTTAGGCACGTACTTTAGCTCGGCAATGGCCAGTTCGATTTTCTTACGCGTTTTCGCCGATACGTTGGCGGAATTATTGAGAACGCGGGAGACCGTCTGGTACGACACATCGGCGTGGCGCGCCACGTCCGCGAGAGTTGCTGCTTTGGTTTTCATACTCGCCCCATCAAAAATTTGTTCCAGTATACCCGAGCGATTGTTGGACGTGTCACTTAAGCACGTGCCAGGCGAACGGTGGTGGACAATTTGTCCGATAAATCGCCTAAAACGCGTGAGTGATCACATTTTCAGCCGCCATGGGTTGCGGCTATAGGGGGAAGACGCGTAGAAAAAGCGTTATTGTGAACGAATAACATTTTTTGTCTTTATGTGACATAAGGGAACCGACATGGACAAGCATTTGCCAATAAATCCCGCAGCCCCCTGGCTTCTGCACGGCGCGGACTACAATCCGGAGCAATGGTTACACGTGCCGGGGATCCTGGAACAGGATATCGCCATGATGCAGCAGGCGGGTTGTAACATCATGTCGGTGGGGATTTTTAGCTGGTCGGCGCTGGAGCCTACCGAGGGCGAGTTTACCTTCGGCTGGATGGATAGCGTGCTGGATAAACTCCATGAAGGCGGGATTTCCGTTTTTCTCGCAACCCCCAGCGGCGGTAAACCGGCGTGGCTGGCAGCGCGATATCCGGAAACCCTGCGCGTCAGCGCGGCGCGCGTCAAAGCGTTGCACGGAGGTCGGCATAATCACTGCCTCTCATCACCGGTCTACCAGCAAAAAGTGACGTTGATAAACCAGAAGCTGGCGCAACGCTATGCCCATCATCCCGCGGTATTGGGCTGGCATATCAGCAATGAATACGGCGGTGAGTGTCATTGCGATCGCTGCCAGCAAGATTTCCGTCTTTGGTTACAGGCGCGCTATCAAACGCTGGATGCGCTCAACCATGCCTGGTGGACCGTATTCTGGAGCCACACCTACAGCGACTGGTCGCAAATTGAATCCCCGGCCCCGCAGGGAGAAACGTCAAATCATGGGCTTAACCTCGACTGGCGGCGTTTTGTCACCTCTCAGGTGAAAGCGTTCTATCAGACCGAAGTCGCGCCACTGAAAGCCGAACGCCCGGAACTGCCGGCGACCACTAATTTCATGTGGTATTTCAATGATTACGATTACTGGCAGCTAAAAGATGTGGTCGATTTTGTCAGTTGGGACAGCTATCCCATGTGGCACAAGCAGGAAGACGAGCGCGCGGTGGCCTGTAAAACAGCGATGTACCACGACCTGATGCGGACCTTAAAGGGCAAACCGTTTGTGCTGATGGAGTCTTCTCCGGGTCAAACCTGCTGGCAGCCGACCAGCAAGCTGAAAAAGCCGGGAATGCATATTCTCTCGTCGTTGCAGGCGGTGGCACACGGTGCCGATGCGGTGCAGTATTTCCAGTGGCGTAAAAGCCGTGGTGCGATTGAAAAATTCCACGGCTCGGTTATCGATCATGTCGGTCATCTCAATACCCGCACCGGACGCGAAGTCTCGCGACTGGGGGAAATGCTTGCGGCGCTAAACCCGTTGGTGGGCAGCAAAACGCAGGCGAAGGTGGCGATTATCTTCGATTGGGAAAACCGCTGGGCGGTGAATGATGCCGCGGGTCCGCGCAACTGCGGCATTCACTACGAACAAACGGTGGTCGATCACTACCGTCCGTTCTGGGAGCAGGGGATTGCGGTCGATATGATTAACGCCGATAGCGATCTCAGCGGTTATGAGCTGGTGATTGCGCCAATGCTTTATATGGTGCGCGAGGGCTTTGCCGAGCGGACGGAAGCATTTGTGCGCACTGGCGGCTATTTTGTCGCAACCTACTGGACCGGGATCGTCAACGAGAGCGATCTTTGTCATCTCGGCGGTTTCCCCGGGCCATTACGTCCGCTGCTTGGCGTATGGGCCGAGGAGATTGATTGCCTGACCGATGAGCAAAGTAATGGCGTTGAGGCGCTGCCGGATAGCGGTCTGCAAGGCAGTTGGCGTGCCCGCGAACTGTGCGAGGTGATTCATCCGGAAGGGGCTGAGGTGTTGGCGTGCTACAGCGAAGACTTTTACGCCGGTTATCCGGCGCTGACCCAGCATCGGTTTGGCAAAGGAAAAGCGTTTTATATTGCCTCGCGCAATGATGATGCCTTCCATCAAGCCTTCACCGGTATGCTGGCTAAAGCCTTAAAACTGCCGCGTGCTCTGGAGGCTGAACTGCCGACCGGGGTCATCGCGACACGTCGTACCGACGGGGAATGGGAGTGGGTGTTTGTGCAGAACTATACCGATAGCGAGCAGTCGGTAGGGCAGGTGGAGATTTTCCACAATGCGGTGTCCGGCGAGAAGGTGGAGAAACAGCTGGCGCTGGCACCCTGGGGATGTGAAGTGTTGGTCAGAGCATTGTAGGTTTGGTGTATTCCCGGCGGCGCTTCGCCGGGCTACATTAATACCGGGCTACAATCGAACCGTAGCCCGGCCAAGCGAAGCGCCCCGGGAGAGGCTGCCTGCTAACGCATAATGCGCCGCAAAATGCGGTTGGCCTGTTCCTCAAATTCGGTGGCGGCCTGATCAATTGTTGCCTTACCGTAATCAATACTCTGCAACGCGGCGGTAAACAGGGCGCCAAACTGCGGATCCTCGAGATATGGCTGCGCCTTCGATTTATTCGGTAGCGATGCGGACTGAAGCAGTCCAGAAATAACCGGATCGCTATCGGTCAGCAGACCCGCGTCGCGCAGGATTTTCTCCCCTGATTTGCTCAATGGCACGCCGCGTTCCAGCGCAACCGGTACCACACCTTCTTTCACGCTGGTCAGGAAATTAATCAGCATGGCGGCTTCCTGCGGATGGCGGGTATTTTTGCTCACCGAGAACATCAGCGCCGTTTTGTGGAACTGCCCGGCGTCTTTAGCCCCTTCGCGCATTGGATACGGCCCCATGACCAGGTCCGATGGATGGGCCAGATTCTGCGATTCGGCGGTGTACAGCACGTTCCAGTTATACACGCCGCCCCATTCGCCGTTGATCCACGGCTTCATCTCATAGGCCACGCCCTTACCAAATGATGCCAGGGTTCTGGCATCCGGTACCGCGTGGGCGTCGACCATCTTGCGGTAGAAGGTAAATGCTTCAACCAGATCGCTATGATTCCAGCCAAGCTTACGGTTTTTCTCATCGACCATGGGCTTTTGGTTGCCCTGATAGATGTAGGAGTTGAGCAACAGCAGAGAATCTTGCTCGGTGAGGATCAGCGGGAAGTAGTTATCGCCAAGCTTCTCTTTAAACACCGGTCCGGCTTTTAACAGCTCATCCCAGGTTTTCGGCAGTTCTACCCCCGCTTTTTTCCACGTTGCCGCATTGTAATAGAACAGCATTACGTTGGCAGAAATGGGGATGGCATTGACCTTGCCATTGACCGTCGTGCTGGCCAGTGCCTCCGGAGTGTACTGATTAAGGCCAATCGGCTGGCTGAGCTTATTGAGATCGTAAAAACCGTCGCCGGTTTTTGACAGCAGCGTCAGCCAGTTCCAGTTGGTCTGCATCACATCGGCTTCGGTATTGCTGTTGATCTGCGTGGTCAGGCGTGAGTAAAAACCATCCCAGCCGGTGTATTCGGCTTTCACCTTAATGTTGGGATATTGGGCTTCAAAGGCTTCCAGCGCCTTTAAGGTCGCCTGGTTACGGGCTTTGCCGCCCCACCAGGCAAAACGGAGTTCCACCTGATCGGCGCTGTGCGCGATAGGCATCGCACCGAAACTGCAACAGGTAAGCAGGAACAAAATCGACTTTTTCATGGATGAATCCTCCGTGTAACAACGACTAGCGGCGATGCTGACGGTAGTGGGTCAGACTTTTCACCAGCTGCATTTCCTGCTCGCACCACGGCTTGCCTTCTGGCGTCAGAACATCATGGAACCAGAGCGACTGTGGAGAGGGATGGTCTTTATTGACGCTGGTCCATGGGATCCAGGTCTGCGTTCTACCCTGTACCAGCCCCCATTGGTAACAGCCGGTATCAAAAGCGCTAAACAATGGAAGCTGTTCGCTAAACTTGCAGTCCATATGGCGGGCCAGCCATTCGGTGCACAGTACCGGACGATTACGCTGGGCCAGGTTTTCCAGCACACCGAGCTGGCGAGCGGCGTTGCTATAGTTGTGGTAACTAATAATGTCGGAAAGGTTGAGCGCTGCGACATCGATAGGATGCTCCAGCGTGCCGTATTGTTGATGGTCGATATGCCAGGCACCGACGGTTAGCGGCTGGCTTGGGCCAACGTCACGCGCCCAGCCGAAGGTGGCAACCATCAACTCCAGCGCGAAGCTTTCTAGCGCTTCGTCATACTCCATGGATTCCGTAGGAGAAAGGTTGATCCCGCGGTTGCCCGGCTCGTTATAGAGATCCCAGATGGTAATTCGCGGATCGTTTTTGAACTGTGTCAGCACGTCACGAACGTAGCTTTCAATGCGTGGCCATTGGCTTGTGTCCATCACTATCGCACGACCGGGGCTGGCGGCGGCCTGGCTATTATGTACGCCGTCGCGCGGCGGTTTTTGTGGCCCAAGATACGGCTCATCGCCGGAGAAGGCGCAGTCGTCCATCAGCGTCAGCATCACCTGAATCTGGTGTTTTTCCGCCAGCGCGAGGAACGTGTCGATGCGCTTGAGCAGCCCATCACGGTCGGCCTCCCAGACGATAAACGGCAGATTAGTGCGCAGGGCGTTGTAGCCGTAGCTATGGGCCCAGGCCAATTCCTGGTCGATGGTGGCGGCGTCAAAGGTGTCGGCCTGCCACATTTCGGTCCAGTTCACCGCGCTACGTGGAAGATAGTTAAAGCCGCAAGCCCAGCCGTGTTGTTGGTACCAGGCCTGAGCCTGTGATTCGCTCCATTGCGAGTGCATAAGGGGTCTCCATTGCTAATAATTATTAGCTAATATTTATTATCTACTGAGCGATACGCAATCACCACGCGGTCAATATGCCGAGTTGTTCACAAAAAAAGCCCCAGATATCTGTGCTATAGTCGCTGCGACAAGGAGTAAACATGCCGAAAAAAAATAAGATAACGATGAGTGATATCGCCAGGGAAGCCGGTGTTTCTCAGGCCACGGTCTCTCTGGTGCTCAACAATAGCCGGGCCATTCGCCTGAGCGACGCCACGCGCGAGCGGGTCTACGCCGCCGCCTCGGCGCTGGGATATCAGAAGATTATCGTGCCTCATCGCCCGGACGGGCAGGAGGAAATTGCTCTGCTGCTGTGTGGCATGCCGAACTATGACCCGTTTATTGATGCCATTAGCGAAGCCAGCAGCACCGCCTGGCAGCGGGATATGCTGCTGACCGTCTACGACTACGGCGACGATATGCAGATGGCCGAGCAAATTCTGCGTCAGCTCGATAGCCGCAACTGCGCAGGGGTGATTTTGGCAAGCCCGGTAACCCGCGCGTTTGACTTTTCTCCGTTTGAATCTTTGTTGAAAAAACCGGTGGTGCTGCTCAATCAGTACGACCCCAACAGGCCGCTGTTACCGACCTTCCTCCCGGACGATCGCGCCAACGCCTGCCAGATTGTTAGTCATCTGCTTTCGCAGGGCGTCACTCGTATCGCGCATATCATGGGCGATGAGTGGATGGATGCCAGCGTGCTGCGCCTGGAAGGTTATCGACAAACTCTCCAGCAGGCCGGTATCGAAATCGACGAAACGCTTATCAAGCAGACAGATTGGTCGCTGAATGCCACCTTCAACGCCACGCTGGAACTGATGCGTTTACCGCAGCCGCCGCAGGCCATTTTCTGCGCCAGCGATTGGATGACCCTCGGCTGCTATCAGGCGCTGGCCACGCTAAATATTTCGATTCCCGACGATGTGCTGGTATGCGGCTACGATGACCAGCGCATTGCGCATCAGCTGACGCCTGCGCTAACCAGCGTGCAGCTGGCTTATAATGAATTAGGGCGAATGGCGGTGAGTTATTTATGTGATGGCGACGATACATCGGCGCACATTCGGCTGGTGGGGAAATTGCAGGTGCGCGGCAGCAGCCTGCGCACCTGAAGGGATCAAGACACTGGGATCATCACCACGTCGCGGAAGGCAGGGCGGTCGGCAAGCTGCTGATACCAGCGCGCCAGATTTGGCCGCGGCTGCCAGGTTTTCACCGTTTCCAGTAGGTTATAGACAAACGGCGCCACGGCAATATCGCCGACGCCGAAGCTGTCGCCGGAAAGCCAGGTTTGCGTCGCCAGCGTGTTATCGAGAATATCCAGCAGCGGTTGGCAGGCAATAATTGCCGCTTCAATTTCTGCCATATTGCGTTTTTCAACCGGCGTTCTGACTAGCCCTATCAGAATTTTGCGATGCACTGGCGAGAGGGTTTCATTGGCCCAATCCATCCATTTCTCGCTTTTGGCCCGTTGCATCGGCGAGGCCTGCCATAGTGTATCCGCGCCATACTGCGCCGCCAGATAGCGGACGATAGAATTTGATTCCCACAGCACGTCGTCGCCGTCTTTGAGCATCGGCACCAGACCGTTTGGGTTGAGCGCCAGGTAGGCCGCGTCGTGGTTCACCCCGAATCCCTGACCTGCCATAATCTGCTCATACGGCACTGCCAGTTCGGCGAGCGTCCAGCGTACTTTCTTCACGTTCGTTGAATTATTGCGTCCCCACAGCGTAACCATAACTACTCCTGATTGTTTAGCGGAAATTAACTGTGAGCGAAAGTTAACGGTTACGCAATCACGATCAAAAAAAATGTCAGGTTTTAAGCACAACGCGGGGATCTTGCGTAAACTTAAAAAACTTTACCAACTCACTGTTTCTTTAAGAGAGTTTCTACGTTATTACTCACCGCCTGATGCAGTACGGTTGCTGTTGCGGCGTGTTTTTGGGAATGGATACTTGGGTGGCTTTTATGATGTGTAACACTAACGCCTTTCGGAGCCTGTTGGCAGGCTCTGCGCTTTTACTGGTAGTCGCACCGGCGGTGCAGGCGGCGGATCAGCTCCCTGATGCGCCATCGATTGATGCTCGTGCCTTTATTTTGATGGATTATGCCAGCGGTAAAGTGCTGACCGAGGGCAATGCGGACGAGAAGCTCGATCCGGCAAGTTTGACCAAAATTATGACCAGCTACGTAGTGGGTCAGGCGCTTAAAGCTGGGAAAATTAAACTGCCGGACATGGTCACCATCGGCCGTGACGCATGGGCTACCGGTAACCCGGCGCTGCGCGGTTCTTCGGTGATGTTCCTGAAGCCGGGCGAGCAGGTTTCGGTTGAGAACCTCAACAAAGGGGTGATCATTCAGTCGGGCAATGATGCCAGCATCGCAATTGCTGATTACGTCGCTGGCAGCCAGGATTCATTTGTGAGCCTGATGAATGGCTACGCGCAAAAAATCGGCCTGACCAATACCACCTTCAAAACCGTTCATGGCCTGGATGCGCCAGGGCAGTTCAGCACCGCGCGCGATATGGCGCTGCTGACCCGCGCGATGATTCACGATGTGCCAGAAGAGTACGCGGTACACAAAGAGAAAGAGTTCACCTTCAACAACATTCGCCAGCCTAACCGCAACCGTCTGCTGTGGAGCTCTAATCTGAACGTTGACGGCGTGAAAACCGGGACCACGGCGGGGGCAGGCTACAACCTGGTGTCATCCGCCACCCAGGGCGATATGCGCCTGATTGCGGTGGTACTGGGCACCAAAAGCGATCGCGTGCGTTTTAACGAGTCGGAAAAACTGCTGACCTGGGGCTTCCGTTTCTATGAAACCGTAACCCCAATTAAACCGGATGCCACCTTCATCAGCCAGCGCGTCTGGTACGGTGACACCAGCGAAGCGAAGCTGGGCGCCGGGGAAGCCGGGTCGGTGACAATCCCTCGCGGGCAGTTGAAGAACCTGAAAGCCAGCTACACCTTAACGCAGCCGCAGCTGACCGCGCCGTTGACCAAAGGGCAGGTGGTAGGCACCATCGACTTCAAACTCAACGATAAAACCATCGAACAGCGTCCGCTTATCGTGATGGAAGCGGTCGAAGAGGGCGGATTCTTTGGCCGCATGATGGACTTCGTGTTGATGAAGTTCCACGAGTGGTTCGGCGGCTGGTTCTCCTGATAACGCCTTAATACAGCAGCGAAATTTGCTGCTGTTTTGCCAGTGCCACCAGTTCGTCGTCCGGGCAGGTGTCGCTGGCAATCACGTCAAAGCGCGTTAAATCTCCCATCCGCGCCGGGCGCACCTTCCCAAACTTACTGTGATCCGCGACCAGCACGTGATAGCGCGCCTGGCGCATCGCCCAATGCTTCAACGGCAGCTCTTCGAGATTAAAACAGGTTGCCCCCATCTCAATATCAATACCCGCTGCGGAATAAAACGCGATATCCGGGCACAGGTGCGACAGCGTATCCTGCTCGCTAATGGGCTTAAAGATGGCATTGCTGGCGTGAAACTCGCCGCCGCAGAGAATCGGACGACAGTTGGGTTTGTCCTGAAGTGCCAGGAAGGTGTTGAGCGAATAGCAGACGGCGGTAAACGGTAGGTCGTTATCGATGGCGTCAATGATCCACGGTGTGGTGGTGCCGCAGTCGAAGAAGGCCATCTGATGCGCTTTCAGCAGCTTCGCCGCATGTCGGGCCGCCAGCTTTTTTTCATCAACCAGGCGCGTTTTCTGATCGCTTAACAGGTAGTGAGGCACGCTGCGCGGCTCCAGCACCACATAACCACCCAGCAGTACAACCGGGCCGCTTTCGCTGTTGAGGTCGCGACGAATCGTCATTTCGGAAACGCCAAGCAGCGCAGCCGCTTCTTTTAAATGCAGCTTATCGCTACGTTTCAGTGCCTGAATGAGTTGGCCAATTCGTTCGTCGCGTCGTGTTTCCATAGATCCTCTAGCGGAAATGCCCCGGCAAGGATACCGGGGTCAGCGCGTTATTTTACCTGCGAGCGAAGGGCTAGTCACGCACCCAACCTTTACGAATCGGTAGCGAGAAAATTAGACGATAAGCCTGCTGAAGTCGTGGGAAGACGCGGGCACCCACGAACAGCCACAGGATTTGCGCCACCATACAGCCAACAAGGCCGCACAGGAAGCCGCCGAGCATATCCATCGGCCAGTGTACGCCAAGGTACACGCGCGACCAGGCAATGGCGATACCGATGGCCATCAATACCAGCCCGGACCACAAACGGTGCCAGAACAAGAACGCCAGTGCGAAGGTGAAAATCACCGTGCCGTGATCGCTTGGGAAAGAGTTATCCGCAGAGTGGTGCAGGAAGTTATAGCCGATATTGGCCACAAACGGCCGTTCATGCGGGAACAGCTGGCCCATTGTCCAGGAGATGGTCAGGCTGACGGCAATGGCCAGCGCCACTTTAACCACCAGATGACGCTGCGCGTGAACCTGCCGACGTTCTCCCCATAACCACATGGCGGCGGCCAGCAGGGGGACAATAAGGATCAGGTCCTTTGCTAAAAATGTCGCCAGCGAAATCTCCCATTGCGCTGAGGCAGGGGTGGCGTTGATGAGCAAAAACAGCGTGTTATTGAGATTTTCCAGCATAACGTTCCGGCTTCGTAGATGACGGTTTTATGACAGCCAGCTTAAAAAACCAATCCTGGACGGTAAAGCGGCATTGTCTGAATCCTGCTTCCGGCGTACAAGTATCTGGAAATTAAGGCGGCGCAATAAGCGGCGTAGAGTATAACGCGCACAACCTTAAGCAAATCTTAACGACATCAATTTGTGCGAAATCGTTATGCTGCGTGATAATTAACTATCACCACTACCGTGCATTGATTAAACTTGCGCGTTTTTATTACGGATGCGAGTCAAATGGATACTTCCACTTCTTCCCGGAAACGCTTGGGGCGTAAGGCAATTCTGTTCCCGCTTTGCCTCGTGCTCTACGAGTTTTCCACCTATATAGCCAACGATATGATCCAGCCGGGGATGCTGGCGGTCGTGCAGGAATTTAATGCCGGCGACGAGTGGGTTCCAACCTCCATGACCGCGTACCTGGCGGGCGGTATGTTCCTGCAGTGGCTGCTGGGGCCGCTGTCGGACCGTATTGGGCGTCGTCCGGTGATGCTCACCGGGGTTATCTGGTTTATCGTCACCTGTCTGGCGACGCTGTTGGTGCAAAACATTGAGCAGTTCACCTTCCTGCGCTTTTTACAGGGAGTGAGCCTGTGCTTTATCGGTGCGGTGGGTTACGCGGCGATTCAGGAATCGTTCGATGAAGCGACCTGTATCAAGATAACGGCGTTAATGGCCAACGTCGCGCTGATTGCCCCGCTATTAGGGCCGCTGGTGGGAGCCGCGTGGATCCACCTCGCACGCTGGGAGAGCATGTTTGTGCTGTTTGCCCTGCTGGCAGCCATCTCTTATGTCGGTCTATTTAAATCGATGCCCGAAACGGCGACCCGTATGGGTGAGTCGCTATCGCTAAAAGCGCTGGGCCGCGATTATCGCGAAGTGCTGAAAAATGGCCGCTTTGTGGCTGGCGCGCTGGCGACAGGGTTTGTCAGCCTGCCGTTGCTGGCGTGGATTGCACAATCACCGGTAATTATTATCAGCGGCGAGAAAGCCAGCAGCTATGAGTATGGTCTGCTGCAGGTACCGATCTTCGGCGCACTGATCCTCGGTAACCTGGTGCTGGCGCGCTTGACCTCACGCCGTACGGTGCGCGAGCTGATTATTGCCGGCGGTTATCCCATTATGTTCGGCTTGATTCTGGCGGCTGCGGCGACGGTGGTCTCTTCTCACGCCTATCTGTGGATGACGGCTGGACTGAGCTTCTACGCCTTTGGTATCGGTCTTGCGAACGCGGGGCTGGTGCGCCTGACGCTGTTTGCGAGCGACATGAGTAAAGGCACGGTCTCGGCGGCGATGGGGATGCTGCAAATGCTTATCTTCACGGTGGGCATTGAGCTTAGCAAGCACAGCTATCAGCTGGGTGGCATTGGTATGTTCAGCCTGTTTAATCTGGCGGGCGGCGTGCTGTGGCTGGGGCTGGTGGTGATGTTCCTGCGTGACAAAAGCGTCGGCAGCGGCTTACAGCCGGAGTAATCCCGGCAGGCGCTGCGCATTACCGGGCTACAGCCGTAGCCCGGTGTTCAGTCAGGCAAACGGCGCTTCGCCCTTCAGTGCTTTATCAATGATGGCTAACACACCTTCTTCATTATTGTGCGGCGCATGATAGCCAGCGACGGCTTTTACCGCCTCGGCGGCGTTGGCCATTGCAAAGCCGTATCCGGCTTGTTTCACCATCTCAATATCATTTCCGCTGTCGCCGAAAGCGACCACTTCTTCATCGGCAATGCCCCAGCGATCCTGTAGTAAACGCAGGCCGTGAGCTTTGTGCACGCCAGGGATAATCAGGTCAATACTGCCGTGACCGGTGGTCACCGCCGTCAGCAGATGGCCGAGTTTCTCATCCAGCGTCGCCTGCATCTGTGGGACTTTGTCGTCAGGAATATTCAGGGCGAATTTCAAAATGGTGTCATCGATATTGTCGAAATTATCCACCAGTTCGATGCGGTGATAATAATGTTCGGCAATCTGATGGAAGCGCGGGTCATAGCTTTTCAGCGTATAGGCGCTGCCTTTACCGCAGGCGATAATTTCAATTTCCGGACGGGTCAGCAGGAAATCAACAATCTGCTGGAAGTGGTCGCGCGGCATTGAGCAGTTATACACATCTTCGCCCGCATCGCGCACCCAGCCGCCGTTCTCGGCCACGAAGGCGATTTCCCCAACAATCTCCGGGAAGAAGGAGGCCAGCTGGTAATACTGGTTACCGCTGGCGACTACGAATCGGATCTGCTGCGCTTTCATCTGCTGATACTGCTGACGAAAGCGCTCGCGGTTATAGGTTTTCTTATCGTTGAGGAACGTGCCATCCATGTCTACGGCGATCAGTTTAACGCTCATTATTGACTCTCCATTACAACGCGGGGCTCGGGTTTAGCCACCGCTTTCGCGACTATCGCGGCAATCAGAACCAGCGCCAGTACGGCCAGCATTGCGCTACGCAGACCGTAATGTTCGCCGAGGAAGCCGAGCAGCGGCGGTCCTACCAGAAACGCCAGATACCCGGTGGTGGCAACAACGCTCACGCGGGTAGGGGCGTCCGGGCCGGTGTCGCTGGCAGCGGAAATGGTCAGCGGGAAACCGAGCGATGCGCCCAGACCCCACAGAATAACCGACACCCCTGCAACCCATGGGCTGTCGACAAAGATAATCAGGGCAATGCCCAATGCGCCCATCAGCGCACTGGCGCGGACCACGGTGACGCGGCTGTAGCGGTCAATAAACCAGCCGCCGGTAAAGCGGCCAACCGTCATCCCTAGCGTAAAGCCAGTATAAATCAGTGAACCAGAGGTTGGGCTAAAGCCATGGCCATCGACCATCAGCAGCGGCAGCCAGTCATTAGCGGAGCCTTCGGCAAAGGCCATCGCCAGCACCACCACGCCAATAAGCATCAGTTGCCCATCGCGCCAGAACGGCACGCCTTTTTCCTGGTGTTGTGCATTCTCAGCCTCGTTGCGCCCGGTACCGTCCGGAATGGCTTTGATAGCGATAGCAATGGGGGCGATACCCACCAGCGCCGCGACCAGAATATGCCACATGGCCGGCAGGCCAAAGGCGGTTACCGCCATGCCGACGCCTGCACCTACCAGGGTGCCAAAGCTGTAGAAGCCGTGCATCATCGGCAGCACGGTTTTTTTCATTTCGCGTTCAACCGCCGCGCCTTCCACATTAATGGCGACTTCGGCCGAGCCGAAGCTGGCGCCGAATATCGCCAGACCAATGGCGAATACCCACGCGGAGCTTAGGTACAGCGCCAGGCTTAGGATCATCATGCCAACTAAGGCGCATGACATGGTGGTACGGATAACGGCGCGGGTACCGAATCGTTTCACTAAAAAGGCCGAACAGAGGATCCCGCTCATCGAACCAATCGACAGACCAAACAGCACGATGCCCATTTCTGCGGTGGATACGGACAAAATATCGCGGATTGCCGGGGTACGCGTAGCCCAGGAGGCCATTAATAAACCGGGTAAAAAGAAGAACATAAAGAGTGCCCACATCCGCAGTTGCAGGGCTTTACGGGAGGTTAACGTTGTCATCCATTCGAGTCGGGTCGGAAAGTGTGCAGACAACACTAACAAGGTTGTGTACATTTGTACATAACTTGAGTGAGGAGAGTTATGGCTCGTCGACCGAATGACCCACTGCGCCGCGCACGTATTATTGATGCGACCCTTGAAACTATCGCTATCCATGGGATTAGTGCGGTGACGCACCGAAAAATCGCCAGCTGTGCCGATGTCCCGCTGGGCTCAATGACCTACTATTTCGACGGTATCGAAGCGCTACTGGGCGAAGCCTTTGGCACCTTTACCGCGCGCATGTCGGAAGAGTACACGGCATTTTTTGCCGGCGTCACCACCGTTGATGGTGCCTGCGATGCGGTGGCTGAGCTTATTTTCAGCAGCCAGGTCACCACGCCGAAAAATATGACGCTGATGTATCAGCTCTACGGGCTCGCCAGCAGTACGCCCACGCTAAAAGCGGTGATGCAAAACTGGATGCGCCGCAGCCAGCAGACGCTGGAGCAGTGGTTCGAACCCGCCACCGCCCGCGCGCTCGACGCCTTTATCGAGGGGATGACGCTGCATTTTGTCACCGACCGTCAGCCGCTCGTGCGCGAGGAGATCCGAAAAATGGTAGGGCGGATTGCGGGAGAGAGCGGCTAAAAGCGTATACGCTTAGACAAACTCTTTTGCCGAGGCCTTGCGATGACGACAGCATTATCCGGCGGCTGCCTGTGCGGCCGCATCACCTTCACTGCCATGAATCCCACCAACGCCCACAGCTGCTCTTGCGATATCTGCCAAAAACATACCGGCGGCCAGACCGTGGTGTGGCTCGAGTTCGCCGCTCATGATGTCCAGTGGACGGGAGAGGGCGGGCGGCCTGCCACCTGGCGTTCGTCTGACGTTTCCAGCCGCGCATTCTGCCCGCAATGCGGCAGCTCGCTGGGCGCAATTGACGACGGCCCGGTGATCGCGCTGCTGAGCGGGGTGTTTGACCAAAACCAGAGCGCCGCATTTGCACCTGATTTTCATGCCTTCGAGGATATGAAACCGCAGTGGTGGCGTGAGGTTTTGCCGGATGGGGAGTGAGCGCTAATCGAGTATTGCCGGATTTCAGGCAACAAAAAACCCATCAACCTTGAACCAAAGATGGCGGGGTTGATGGGCTCCACAAAATGGGGACATCAAAGAAAAGCAGTGGCACTAATTAAGACTTGCGCCTGGTCAAAAAGTTCTGCGTTGCGCAAAAATATTTTTCTTTTCTTTGTTTCCCTTCGGCTCGGGCTAGCCGCCGAGCCCTGGCCAGATGATGATAATCAGCGTACCGGCCAATGTTAACAATACGTTAGCGATAGCGTAGGTGCCCGCGTAGCCGAGCGCAGGAATGTTACTGCGTGCGGTGTCGCTGATGATTTCCATGGCCGGTGCGCAGGTACGGGCACCCATAATGGCCCCGAACAGCAGCGCGCGGTTCATGCGCAGAATGTAGGCACCGAACAGGAAGCAGATAACGACGGGAATCAGGCTGACGAACAAACCAGCAACCAGCATTTGTCCGCCGACTACGCCGAGACCGTTACCGATGCCGCTACCGGCGCTTAAGCCGACGCCGGCCATAAACACCATCAGGCCAAACTCTTTCACCATATTCAGCGCACCCTGCGGGATGTAGCCGAAGGTTGGGTGGTTGGCACGCAGGAAGCCCAGCATGATACCGGCGAACAGCAGACCGGCCGCGTTGCCGACACCAAAGTTAAAGTTGCTGAACTGGAAGGTGATCATGCCGATCATCAGGCCAACGATAAAGAAGGAACAGAAGGCCAGCAGGTCTGTCACCTGGCTGTGAATGGAGACGAAGCCGATGCGGTCGGCGACGGTTTTCACACGGCGCGCATCGCCGCTTACCTGCAGTACATCGCCTTTATTGAGCACGATATTGTCGTCAATCGGCATTTCAATCTGGCTGCGGATCACCCGGTTCAGGAAGCAGCCGTGGTCGGTCAGCTTGAGCTGCGCCAGGCGACGACCAACGACATTGTGGTTTTTGACCACAATCTCTTCGGTGACGATACGCATATCCAGCAGATCGCGGTCGAAGACCTCTTTACCGTTACGGAAGCTCGGGTCGAGACGCGCATGGGCGTCCGGGTAGCCAACCAGCGAAATCTCATCGCCCATTTGCAGCACCGCATCGCCGTCTGGGTTAGCGAGAATGCCGTTACGACGGATACGCTCGATATAGCAGCCGGTCTGGCGATAGATGCCCAGCTCGCGCAGGTTTTTACCGTCGGCCCAGGCGACCAGTTCCGGGCCCACGCGGTAGGCGCGGATAACCGGCAGATAGACTTTACGATTGGTATCGGTATCCAGACCGCGCTCGCGAGCGATTTGCTGAGCGCTGGTCTGCAGATCCTGATGCTGGAATTTTGGCATATAGCGAGCGGCGACAATCAGGCTAACCAGACCAATCAGGTAGGTTAACGCGTAGCCGAGGCTCAGATGATCCTGCGCTTGCGCCAGCAGACCCGCTTCCATACCGGAGTGACGTAGCGTATCGCCAGCGCCAACCAGTACCGGCGTTGAGGTCATGGAGCCTGCCAGCAGACCGGCCGTCAGGCCGATGTCCCAGCCAAACAGCTTCCCGAGCCCCAGGGCAATGAGCAGCGCGCTGCCAACCATCACCAAACCGAGCATCAGATAATTCTTGCCGTCGCGGAAGAAAATAGAAAAAAAGTTGGGTCCGGCTTCTACGCCCACGCAAAAAATAAACAGCATAAAGCCCAGATTGAGCGCTTCAGTGTTAATACTGAAGTGTTGCTGTCCTAATAAGAGAGAAACCACCAAAACGCCAATGGAATTACCTAGTTGGATTGAGCCCAGACGTAATTTGCCAAGACAAAGCCCTAGCGCTAATACCACGAATAATAACAGGATGTAATTCCCGTTTAACAAATCTGCGACGTTTATATTCACGGAGTCTAACTTATTGTTTACCAGTAACGTGTTGAAAGGAATGGCTATTTGGTCTACTGTTGACCAAGGGTTATGGCTTATGTGCTGCTATCCTGTACCCGAAGAATAACCAGAAAATAGCGGACGATAGTTTAATCGTTCCTGACAGCTACGGCTAGCAACAATCGCTTTTAGCACAGAAGTGTTTTGGCATGGAAAGCCAGTGACTTTATCTGACTGGGCGTCTGAAAAGACGAAGTCTGGATTTTGATAGAGAGATTTTTCAGGAGATGCGTGTGAAAACTGAACGCGGTTGGGTTGGCGTAATTTGCTGCTTCATTTTATTTATAGTGGTCTTTTGTTCCCTGGTTCTGCACATGAAGGGCGCTTTTCGCTCGTCAGGTACGCCTGAACTGGGTCTGCTGTTTTTTCTGATCCCTGGGGTGGTTTCCAGTTTTATCTCTTCGCGCCGTCGAGTGCTGCGTCCGCTGCTGGGGGCGATCCTCGCCGCACCGCTGTGTCTTATGTTGACGCGTATTTTCTTCGTTAGCGACCGTTCAATGTGGCAGGAACTGGCCTGGCTATTCAGCGCTATCTTTTGGTGCGCGCTGGGTGCGCTGTGCTTTTTGTTCGTTAGCTCGTTGCTGGGGGATAAGCGTCGGGAAGGAAAACGCCCGCTATAGAAGCGGGCGTTAAAATCAATACTAAGCAAACAGGCCGAGGTTTTCTTTTGCCCAGGCTTCAAAATCTGTACACCCGCCGATGTGCTGCTGATCGACAAAAATCTGTGGCACGGTCTCAACCGGTTTACCCACCGTTTTTTCCAGATCGGCTTTGGTGATACCTTCTGCATGAATATCGACGTAGCGATAGTTAAAATCGTCGCGTTCCTGAGTCAGTTTTTCCGCCAGCTCTTTTGCACGAACACAGTACGGGCAGCCAGGACGACCAAAAATTACGGTAAACATATGTCTCTCCTTAAACGAGCGGACTAATCAATGTGCCTGTCGGCGAATGGCGCTTATCATGCCCCGCTATCGATGATGGGGAAAGAAGGTTCTGCCTGTTGTTACGATTCATCCAGGCTATGTTTGGCTAAATATTTTTTGCGGGCTTGTCGTTATACTCGTGGTCAATAGTGTGCGTGTATGTGTCAGAGAGTACCGGTACAGGAGAAGAAGTATGCGATCGCTCGGAGCACTCCCGAAAAGCGTGTTGATACTCGAAGCCATTGGCATGGTGGTGCTGGCGGCGGCATGGTTGTCGCTGAATCAGTACGTCACGTTGCCCGATCCCTTTGCCAGCCAACTCGCGGCGGTGGTGATGATCTTCGTCGGTATTGCGCTGATGCTGCCCGCAGCGGCGGTGCTTTTCTGGGGCATTGCCCGCACCGTCGCCCCGCAGTTGATGAATTCCAACCTGCCGCAAGATAAGGAAAAAAAAGATGACGCCGACCATTGAGGTCCTGCTTAACCACCGTTCCATTCGCCAGTTTACCGGCGAGCCTATTACCGACGAGCAGCGCAACGCGATAATTGCCAGCGCGCAGGCCACGTCAAGCTCTAGCTTTTTGCAGTGCACCTCAATCATTCGTATCACGGATACAGCCATGCGCGCGCAGCTGGTGGAATTGACCGGCGGTCAGGCTCACGTTGCTCAAGCGGCAGAGTTCTGGGTGTTCTGCGCAGATTTTAACCGCCACCTGGCTATCTGCCCGGATGCGCAGCTGGGGTTGGCCGAACAGCTGTTGCTAGGCGTGGTTGATACGTCACTGATGGCGCAAAACGCCCTAACCGCCGCCGAGTCATTGGGCCTTGGCGGGGTTTATATTGGTGGACTGCGTAACAATATCCAGTCGGTTACGGATCTCCTTGGGCTGCCAAAACATGTGCTGCCGCTGTTTGGGCTGTGCCTCGGCTGGCCTGCCAGTCAACCGGATCTCAAACCGCGCCTGCCTGCCACGCTGCTGGTACATGAAAACCACTACCAGCCGCTCAATAAGGTGGAACTCGAGCGCTACGATGAAGAGCTGGCGCAGTATTATCTGTCACGTAGTACCAACGCGCGCCGCGATACCTGGAGCGACCATATCCGCCGGACGCTGATTAAAGAAAATCGGCCGTTTATTCTCGATTACCTGCATCAGCAGGGTTGGGCAACGCGCTGATTAATGACGGATAAGCTGGCGGCTAAAGCCTGAAATTGTGTTCGTGCGCATGCCCCTGGTCAGGCGGGCGCTGTATCATACGTCGGTTTTTTTGAGGTCTTCTGGAGAGGTAAAGGGTGAAAATTGCCATTTTGTCCCGGGATGGAACGCTCTATTCGTGCAAGCGTCTGCGTGAAGCCGCTAAGCGCCGGGGGCATATTGTTGAAGTACTCGACCCGCTTTCTTGCTACATGAACATTAATCCAGCGGAGTCGTCCGTTCACTATAAAGGCCAGCAATTGCCGCACTACGATGCGGTGATCCCGCGCATTGGCTCGGCAATCACCTACTATGGTCTGGCCGCATTGCGCCAGTTTGAAATGCTGGGCAGTTACCCATTAAACGAGTCTGTGGCTATCACCCGTGCTCGCGATAAACTGCGTTCTTTACAGCTGCTGGCGCGCCAGGGCATTGATTTACCTATCACCGGTATTGCGCATTCGCCGGATGATACCAGCGATCTCATCGACATGGTTGGCGGCGCGCCGCTGGTGGTAAAGCTGGTCGAAGGTACACAGGGGATTGGTGTGGTGCTGGCCGAAACGCGGCAGGCGGCAGAGAGCGTCGTTGACGCATTTCGTGGCCTGAATGCACATATCCTGGTACAGGAATATATCCAGGAAGCCAAAGGCTGCGATATCCGTTGCCTGGTGGTGGGCAATGAAGTCGTTGCGGCGATTGAGCGACGGGCGAAAGAGGGCGATTTTCGCTCGAATCTGCACCGTGGTGGCATCGCCACGGTGGCCGATATTACCCCCGCCGAGCGTGAGATTGCGCTAAAAGCTGCGCAAACGCTGGGTCTTGATGTTGCCGGTGTCGATATTTTACGTGCCAACCGTGGCCCGCTGGTGATGGAAGTGAATGCCTCGCCCGGGCTTGAAGGGGTGGAAACCACCACCGGAATCGATATTGCGGGCAAAATGATCGAATGGATCGAACGCCAGGCGCACCCCGGCTTTTGCCTGAAGATCGGTGGATAGTTCGTCTATCGTGGTATGCGCAGGCATTTTTGCGTAGACTGTGCGCTAAAATCGTACTTATACCGGGCCTGCGCCCGGTAGTTTGTTTTTCTGGGTTGTTAATTTACTGCATGAGGTCATAGGCAATATGGATTCTCTCGTCGTCCCGAGTCTGGATACGTTACGTCAGTGGCTCGACGAAATGGGCATGAGCTTTTTTGAGTGCGACACCTGTCAGGCGCTGCACCTACCGCATATGCAAAATTTTGACGGCGTCTTTGATGCCAAAATCGATCTCATGGATAACGTCGTGCTGTTCTCCGCGTTGGCCGAGGTCAAACCTTCCGCACTGCTGGCACTGGGAGCCGATCTCTCGGCGATTAACGCCAGTTCGCTGACCGTGAAAGCGTTCCTCGATATGCAGGATGATAATCTGCCAAAGCTGGTGGTTTGCCAGTCTTTATCCGCAGCCGTTGGGGTCACGTTCGAACAGTTTGCTTCATTTGTACAGCAGAGCGAAGAGCAGGTATCGATGGTGATCCTCGAGGCCTCCGCGCACGACCTGCTGTATAAGGCGGAAGAGGGCGAACAGCCTCCGGAAGATATTCAATACCATTTTCTTCACTAATACTGCCCGCTAAATAGCGCAGTCACTGCCATAGTGGCTGCGTATCACATTTTTTTATTCTACCTTTAACCTATTTTTAAAGATTCTTTCACTACCTGATTGCCGCTTTTGGCTTATCAGATAGAGTGATCCTGCATAAAAAATTGATAAAAGGCGTTTTTTCCGCTGCCCTATAGCCTCTGACTCGGGCTACAGTTATTCTTGCGACATATCGATGCCCCCCTCTCTATTGCTAGCGATAATCATTGTTGGCGAGATTTTTGCATCGGTATCGCGAGCAATGATTGTAGGGGAGCCCAGTCTCTTCTCTCTCATTCAGTCCGAAATAATATGCATGGTTTCTGCATACTCTACATTGCGTATATTCAGTCCGTTTGTTAACGGGCGATGAGAAGGATAAGAGATATGGCCGCCTTGAATAAAAAATGGTTAACAGGTCTGGTGACGGGTGCGTTGATGGCCGCCTCGGCAAGCGTGCTCGCTGCAGAACAAAAAACGCTGCATGTCTATAACTGGTCTGACTATATCGCGCCGGACACCGTGGCGAATTTTGAAAAAGAGACTGGGATTAAAGTCGTGTACGACGTATTCGACTCCAACGAAGTGTTGGAAGGCAAACTGATGGCCGGCAGCACCGGCTTTGATCTAGTGGTGCCTTCCGCAAGCTTCCTCGAGCGCCAGCTGACCGCGGGCGTCTTCCAGCCGCTGGATAAGAGCAAGCTGCCAAACTGGAAAAACCTCGATCCGGATGTACTGAAGCTGGTGGCTCGCCATGACCCGGACAAAAAATACGCGCTGCCTTATCTGTGGGCGACCACCGGTATTGGTTATAACGTCGATAAAGTCAAAGCCGTGCTGGGCAAAGACGTGCCGCTGAACAGCTGGGATCTGGTGATGAAACCAGAGAACCTTGAGAAGCTGAAAAGCTGCGGCGTCTCATTCCTCGATGCACCGGAAGAAATTTTCGCCACCGTACTTAACTACTTAGGCAAAGATCCGAACAGCACCAAGGCCGATGATTACACCGGCCCGGCGACCGACCTGCTGCTGAAGCTGCGTCCGAATATCCGCTACTTCCACTCTTCGCAATACATTAACGATCTCGCCAACGGCGATATCTGCGTGGCTATCGGCTGGGCGGGCGACGTCTGGCAGGCGGCTAACCGTGCGAAAGAAGCGAAGAACGGCGTGAACGTTTCTTACTTCATTCCGAAAGAGGGTGCGCTGGCGTTCTTCGATGTCTTCGCGATGCCGGCCGATGCCAAAAACAAAGATGAAGCCTATCAGTTCCTCAACTACCTGATGCGTCCAGACGTTATCGCCCATATCAGCGATCACGTGTTCTACGCTAACGGTAATAAGGCCTCTACGCCGCTGGTAAGTGCCGAAGTTCGCGATAACCCGGCGATTTACCCACCGGCTGACGTCTTCGCCAAGCTGTTTACGCTGAAAGTCCAGGATCCAAAAATTGACCGCGTCAGAACGCGCGCATGGACGAAAGTAAAAAGCGGGAAATAATTCAATCACCTGAAAGGTGATGAACATGCACCGGGGCAGTGCAGCTGCCCCAATCTGGACACCGGCCGCCTGGCCGGTCGCCAGGGGTTGATGTGACAACCGGGTCATATCGATATTTGTTTTTTGCCGGAGAGCACCAGATTGAACGACGCAACTCCCCGCCCACAGGCGAAAACTCGCAAAGCGCTCACCCCGCTGCTGGAAATCCGTAACCTGACCAAATCCTTCGACGGTCAGCATGCGGTCGATGACGTTAACCTCACCATTTATAAAGGCGAAATCTTTGCCCTGCTGGGGGCTTCCGGCTGCGGAAAATCAACCCTGCTGCGTATGCTAGCGGGATTCGAGCAGCCAACGGCCGGGCAAATCGTGCTGGATGGCGTCGACCTGGCGCAGGTTCCACCTTATCTGCGCCCGATTAACATGATGTTCCAGTCATATGCGCTCTTCCCGCATATGACCGTCGAGCAGAATATTGCCTTTGGCCTCAAGCAGGACAAACTGCCGAAAGCGGAAATTACCGCCCGCGTCAGCGAAATGCTGGCGCTGGTGCACATGCAGGAGTTCGCCAAACGCAAGCCGCATCAGCTCTCTGGCGGGCAGCGTCAACGCGTCGCGCTGGCGCGCAGTCTGGCCAAGCGGCCAAAGCTTTTGCTGCTGGATGAACCGATGGGTGCGCTGGACAAAAAGCTGCGCGACCGGATGCAGCTGGAAGTGGTGGATATTCTGGAGCGCGTTGGCGTGACCTGCGTGATGGTGACTCACGACCAGGAAGAGGCCATGACTATGGCCGGGCGCATCGCCATTATGAACCGTGGCAAATTTGTGCAGATTGGCGAGCCAGAAGAGATTTATGAGCACCCAACTACCCGCTATAGCGCCGAATTTATCGGTTCGGTAAACGTCTTTGAGGGGCTGCTAAAAGAGCGTCAGGAAGACGGCCTGGTGATTGAATCTCCGGGGCTGGTGCATCCGCTGAAGGTGGATCCCGATGCCTCGGTAGTCGACAACGTTCCGGTGTACGTGGCGCTACGTCCGGAAAAAATCATGCTCTGTGACGAACCGCCTGCCGATGGCTATAACTTTGCCGTCGGTGAAGTGGTGCACATCGCCTATCTGGGCGATCTCTCTATCTACCACGTGCGGCTGCAGAGCGGCCAGATGATCAGCGCCCAGTTACAGAATGAAAATCGCTACCAGAAAGGGTTACCCACCTGGGGCGATGAAGTGCGTCTGTGCTGGCACGCCGACAGCTGTGTGGTACTGACGGTTTAAGGAGGGGCGATGAGTATTTATGAACCACCGGCCCGCCCGCATAAGCCGGGCGGCCTGGCCCTGTGGCTGGCGCGCATCAATATGAAACATGGCCGTAAGCTGGTCATTGCGATGCCGTATATCTGGCTGATTTTGCTGTTTTTACTGCCATTCCTGATTGTCTTTAAAATCAGTCTCGCCGAGATGGCGCGCGCCATTCCGCCGTATACCGATTTGATGGAATGGGCGGATGGCCAGCTGAGCCTGACGCTGAACTTTGGCAACTTCCTACAGTTGACCGACGATCCGCTCTATTTTGAAGCCTATCTTCAGTCGCTTCAGGTGGCGGGTATCTCAACGATCTGCTGTTTACTGCTTGGCTATCCGCTGGCCTGGGCGGTGGCGCACAGTAAACCGTCAACCCGTAATATCCTGCTGCTGCTGGTTATCCTGCCGTCGTGGACCTCGTTTTTGATTCGCGTCTACGCCTGGATGGGGATTCTGAAGAACAACGGCGTGCTGAATAACTTCCTGATGTGGTTGGGAGTTATCGACCAGCCGCTGACCATTCTGCACACCAACCTCGCGGTGTATATCGGTATCGTTTACGCCTATTTGCCGTTTATGGTGCTGCCTATCTATACCGCGCTGACCCGCATTGATTACTCGCTGGTTGAGGCCTCGCTGGATCTCGGCGCGCGTCCGCTGAAAACCTTCTTCAGCGTGATTGTGCCGCTCACCAAAGGCGGGATTATTGCCGGTTCGATGCTGGTGTTTATTCCGGCGGTAGGGGAGTTTGTTATCCCGGAACTGCTGGGCGGCCCGGATAGCATCATGATTGGCCGCGTGCTGTGGCAGGAGTTCTTCAACAACCGCGACTGGCCGGTGGCGTCAGCGGTGGCGATCGTCATGCTGTTGCTGCTGATCGTGCCGATCATGTGGTTCCATAAATATCAGCAGAAACAGATGGGGGATCACGGATGAATTACTTACCGGTCGTGCGCTCGCCGTGGCGCATCCTGATTCTGGTGATTGGGTTTACGTTCCTCTACGCACCGATGTTGATGCTGGTCATCTACTCGTTTAACAGCTCGAAGCTGGTAACCGTGTGGGCGGGCTGGTCGACGCGCTGGTACGGCGAGCTGTTTCGCGATGACGCGATGATGAGCGCGGTGGGGCTGAGTCTAACCATTGCCGCGGCGGCGGCAACGATGGCGGCTATTCTTGGCACCATCGCGGCGATGGTGATGGTGCGCTTTGGCCGATTCCGCGGGTCTAATGGCTTTGCCTTTATGATAACTGCGCCGCTGGTTATGCCGGACGTCATTACCGGGCTGTCGCTGCTGCTGCTGTTTGTCGCGCTGGCGCACGCCATCGGCTGGCCGGCGGATCGCGGCATGCTCACCATTTGGCTGGCGCACGTGACTTTCTGTACTGCTTATGTCGCGGTGGTGATCTCCTCGCGGCTGCGTGAACTCGATCGTTCGATAGAAGAGGCGGCGATGGATCTGGGTGCCACGCCGCTGAAGGTGTTTTTCATCATTACGCTGCCGATGATTATGCCGGCGGTTATCTCCGGCTGGTTGCTGGCGTTTACCCTGTCGCTGGATGACCTGGTGATCGCCAGCTTTGTGTCCGGCCCCGGAGCAACCACTTTACCGATGCTGGTGTTCTCCAGCGTACGTATGGGGGTGAATCCGGAGATCAACGCCCTGGCATCGCTGATTTTAGGCGTAGTAGGAATTGTCGGATTAATCGCCTGGTATCTGATGGCACGCGCAGAAAAACAGCGGGTGCGCGATATCCAACGTGCAAGACGCGGATAATCCACTTAAAATCGATACGGATATGCAGTCGATGCCGCGAACGTTCGCGGCATCGTTTTCATGGAAGGCGATACATTGGAATTGTTTACTCGAACTCGACGGTCGCACGCCCGCCTGAATGTGCCTGCTTTGGTGCAGGTGGCCGCGCTCGCGATTATTTTAATCCGCTGCCTCGATCTGTTGATGATCTTAAACCTGCTGGGGCTTGCCGGAATTGGCGATTTTATTCATCGCAGCGTACAAACCTGGACGCTGACGCTGGTATTTCTAAGCAGCCTGCTGCTGGTTTTCGTTGAGATTGGCTGCGCATTTTCGTTGGTAAAAGGGCGTAATTGGGCGCGCTGGGTCTATTTACTGACCCAGGTGATTGCCGCCAGCTATCTGTGGGCCGCCTCGCTCGGCTATGGTTATCCGGAGCTGTTCAGTATTGCCGGAGAGACTAAACGCGAGATTTTCCGTTCGCTGGTCATGCAGAAAATGCCGGATCTGCTGGTCTTACTCCTGCTTTTTGTCCCCGCTGCCTCGCGGCGATTTTTCCGCTTACAATAACGGTGATACAATCCACGCCCCCGTTTTTGTGAAGGTCTTTGTATGCAGTGCGCACTTTATGATGCCGATCGTTGTCGTTCATGTCAGTGGATTGAACGACCGATTTCCGAGCAACTTGCGGCCAAAACGGCCGATCTCCAGACGCTGCTGGCGGACTTTGCCGTTGGCGACTGGTGCGCACCCGTCTGCGGCCCGGAACAGGGTTTTCGCAATAAAGCCAAAATGGTGGTTAGCGGCAGCGTCGAAAAACCGCTGCTTGGCATGCTACACCGTGATGGCACGCCGGAAGATCTTACGGATTGCCCGCTCTATCCCGCCAGCTTCGCGCCGGTATTTGCCGTCCTGAAGCCATTTATCGCCCGCGCCGGGCTGACGCCGTATAACGTGGCGCGCAAGCGCGGCGAGCTGAAATATTTGCTGTTAACCGAAAGCCAGCAGGATGGCGGCATGATGCTGCGCTTCGTGCTGCGCTCGCAGGACAAGTTGGCGCAACTGCGCGCGGCGCTGCCGTGGCTGCAGGCGCAGCTGCCACAGCTTAAAGTCATCACCGCGAATATCCAGCCGGTGCATATGGCGATTATGGAAGGTGAGCAGGAGATCTTCTTCACCGAACAGCAAGCGCTAGCGGAGACCTTCAACGGCGTGCCGCTGTGGATCCGCCCACAAAGTTTCTTCCAGACTAATCCAACGGTCGCCAGCGAGTTGTATGCCACGGCGCGTGACTGGGTAAGGGCGCTGCCGGTCAATCATATGTGGGATCTGTTCTGCGGTGTGGGCGGATTTGGCCTGCACTGCGCCACGCCGGAGATGACGCTGACCGGGATTGAAATTGCCCCCGAGGCCATTGCCTGCGCCAAACAGTCGGCGGCGCAGCTGGGGCTGGATAAGTTACAGTTCCAGGCGCTGGATTCGACACAGTTTGCCACCGCCCAGGGTGAAGTCCCGCAGCTGGTGCTGGTTAACCCGCCGCGTCGCGGGATTGGCAAAGCGCTGTGTGATTATCTTAGCGAGATGGCGCCGGAGTACATCGTTTACTCAAGCTGTAATGCGCAGACCATGGCGAAGGATTTCGCTCACCTGACGGGCTACCGCGTCGAGCGGGTACAGCTGTTCGATATGTTCCCGCACACCGCGCATTACGAAGTGCTGACGCTGTTAGTACGTATCTAACGCGGTGATGACAGCCCGGCAGGCCATCGCCGCCGGGTTATCACCGTAGGGCTTACTGACTCATCGCGTCTTTTTTCATGCCATCTTTCGCCATGTTATCCATTTTGCCCATCTTGTCCTTTTTCATTCCGTCTTTGTGCATACCGTCTTTTGCCATTCCATCCTTACACATGCCGTCTTTACACATTTTGTCGTGCGGTTTCGCCATGCCGTCTTTGGCCATGCCATCGTGGGACATCGCCATACCGTCTTTATGCATCGCATCTTTGCTCATGCTGTCGGCGGCCTGAACGTTCACCATAAACAGGGCGGACAGAGCAGCAGCGGCAATCATCATCTTTTTCATGGTATTTCCTCATCATTTTTGCGTTAGGGATTAACTTCCACCAAACCAGTTGTAGCCCTGGTCTTCCCAGTAACCGCCCGGGAAACGATTGGTGATTTCGATAGATACAACGTGCTTCGGGTTTTTGTATCCGAGCTTGGTCGGAATACGGATTTTCATCGGATAACCGTACTCGGGGGGCAGAATGCGGTTATCCCAGGTTAAGGCCAGCAGCGTCTGGGGATGAAGCGCGGTGGCCATATCGATGCTGGTGTAGTAATCATCCGCGCAGCGGAAGCTGACATATTTGGCGCGCTTATCGGCGCCAATCAGCCCCAGGAATTGGCGGAAAGGCACGCCGCCCCATTTGCCGATAGCGCTCCAGCCTTCGACGCAGATATGGCGGGTGATTTGGCTGACCTGCTGCATGTGATAAAGCTCGGTTAAGCTCCAGCTTTTTGTCGTCTGTACCAGGCCGCGGATCTCCAGTTGGTAATCACGACCGTCCACTTTGGGGATATCCTCGGGGCCATAAAAGGCGTTAAACGGGAAGGGCCGCGTGATTTGCGACTCGCGGTATTCCGGTGCCAGGTCGCGGTCGCTAAACAGGAAGCCCTGTACGCGGTCGTTAAAGCGGGACATGCGGGACAACGCCGTTTCTATGCTTTCGTTATCGCTAATGTCGCACCCGGTCAGCATCATGATGCCGCCGAGCGTCAGGCCCTGGCGCAGCAGGCGGCGGCGATCCGGACTTAATAACTTTTCGGCATCTTTCAGCAGATACTGTTTATCGCTGGCGGAAAGAAAGGTCGGTTTTTTCATCTTGTTATCCTTAGCGTCCACGCAGTATGGCGAGTAATGTCCGTGGCACCAGCAAAACCATCAGCAGATGAATGACCACAAACAGGCCCATCGCGCTCATACAGAAGAAATGGATATAGCGGGCGGTTTTATAGCCGCCGAGCAGTTCACGTAGCAGCGGAAACTGCACCGATTTCCACAGCACCAGGCCCGACAGCACCAGACCGATACCCAGTAAAATGACGCCCAGATAGGCAAGTTTCTGCACGGCGTTGTAGTGGCTAAGGTCGGCGTGCTGGAGCTTGCCACGTAGCGCCTGGCGCAGGTCATCGAAAAGCTCGCGAAGGGAAAGCGGGAAGAATTTGCGCTGAAAACGCCCGGTGATGATGCCGAGCGTCAAATACACCAGCGCATTGATGCCCAGCACCCACATCATGGCGAAATGCCACTGCAATGCGCCGCCAAGCCAGCCGCCGAGCGTGAGGCTGGCCGGAAAGGTAAAATCAAACAGCGGGGAAGCGTTGTAGATGCGCCAGCCGCTAAACAGCATACCGGCGATGGCGATAGCGTTAACCCAGTGGCAGCAGCGCAGCCACAGCGGGTGAATGTTTGCAGGACGCGATGAGGACATGGCCGGCTCTCCGTGAATGACATGTTCACAGCATGCGCGGTTTCCTATCACCAGATCCTCACGGAAGTTTAAATAAAATGTGATAACTTGCCGCGCTCGCCTGCGTTAAGCTTGAGAAAAGACTGTCGGTGAAGACTCATGAATAGCGCAAAGAAAATACTGCTGGTTGAAGACGACCGTGACATCGCCACATTGCTGCAACTCAACTTGCAGGATGAGGGCTATCAGATAGTGCATGAAGCCGATGGCAATCAGGCGCTGGTGCAGCTTGAAAAACAGAGCTGGGACGCGGTGATCCTCGATTTAATGCTGCCGGGCGTTGACGGGCTGGAGATTTGTCGACGTATCCGTCAGATGACGCGCTATCTGCCGGTGATTATTATCAGCGCCCGCACCAGCGAAACGCACCGGGTGCTGGGGCTGGAGATGGGGGCCGACGACTATCTGCCGAAACCCTTTTCCGTGCTGGAGCTGATTGCCAGGGTTAAAGCGCTGTTTCGCCGTCAGGAGGCGATGGGGCAAAACATCCGTCTGGAAAGCGGCTCGATAGCCTGTCACGGTCTCGACATTGAACCGCTGTCGCGGGAAGTGCGTCTGCGCGGTGAGCCAGTGGAACTGACGCCGCGCGAATTCGACCTGTTGTACTGGTTTGCGCGCCATCCGGGCGAGGTGTTTTCCCGCTTATCGTTGCTCGACCGGGTGTGGGGCTATCAGCACGAAGGCTATGAGCACACCGTCAATACTCACATCAACCGCCTGCGGATTAAGATTGAGCGCGATCCCGCCGAGCCGGAAATCATTCTGACCGTCTGGGGAAAAGGCTATAAATTCGCCACCGAAAAAACGGAGTCTGTGCCATGATCCGTCGATTGAGCCTCAGCCAGCGGTTAACCCTGGTGTTCACCTCCATTTTGCTGCTCTGCGCCGTGGCGGTATGCAGCGTGCAGCTCTACAGCAGCAGCCAGTACGGGAATGCGATGGTGCAGCGTCTGTCGGCTGGGCTGGCGCAGCAAATCGTCAACAGCGAGCCGCTGCTTGATGAGCAAGGTAACGTCAATCGTCAGACGCTGAAAACCTTGTTCGACAGGTTGATGACGCTCAATCCCAGCGTCGAACTTTATCTGGTCTCGCCGGAAGGACAGCTGCTGGCCGATGCCGCGCCGGCAGGGCATCTGAAACGACAGACCATTGCCATCGCGCCACTACAAGATTTTCTTGGCGGCGCGGCCTGGCCGGTTTACGGCGATGACCCGCGCAGCGTTGATAAGCAAAAGGTCTTTAGCGTCGCGCCGGTGCGCCTCGATGGCCAGCTTCACTGCTATCTCTACATCATCTTACAGGGCGAAGCTTTTAACGCGCTGGCTGATACTGCATGGCATGAGGCGCTGTGGAGCACGCTGTCGTGGTCTCTGCTACTGGTGGCGCTGTTTGGCCTGCTGGCCGGGATGACCGTCTGGTATTGGGTGACGCGCCCGGTGAAAAAGCTGACCGCAGATGTTCGCGGGCTGGATCAGGACAGTATTAGCGCGATTAAACAGCTGGCGCAGCAAGAACTGGAAAGCAGTCCAGCCAATGAAGTGGCGATTTTGCGCAATACCTTTATCGAGCTGGCGAGAAAAATCGCCAGCCAGTGGGATCAGCTATCCGATAGTGACCGGCAGCGCCGCGAATTTATCGCCAATATTTCCCATGATTTACGCACGCCGCTGACCTCTCTGCTGGGATATCTGGAGACGCTCTCGATAAAGGCCGATACGCTGTCGCCGGCCGATAACCGCCAGTATCTGGCGATTGCTTTACGGCAGGGACACAAGGTGCGGCACCTGTCACAGCAGCTATTTGAGCTGGCAAAGCTCGAGCATGGCGGCATCAAGCCGCAGCTGGAGCGCTTCGCCATTGGCGAGCTGATTCAGGACGTGGCGCAGAAATTCGATCTGGCGATTGAAACCCGGCAGCTGAAGCTGCAGGTCGATATGCCGCGCGGATTACCGCAGGTGCTGGCCGATGTATCGATGATAGAGCGGGTGGTCACCAACCTGCTGGATAACGCCGTGCGCCATACGCCGGTCGGCGGAACCATTTCCCTGCGAGTCTGGCAGGAGGATTCACAGCTACAGGTCGAAGTTGCAGACAGTGGGCCTGGCGTGGAGCAGGAACTGCGCGATCAGCTATTCCAGCGGCCGTCTGCACTGAACCCGAAGAGCGTGCGGGAGAATCGCGGTGGTCTGGGCTTACTGATTGTTCGAAGAATGCTGGAGCTGCACGGCGGGGGGATTCGACTGATGGAGGCTTCTGCGGGCGCATGTTTCCGCTTCTTTGTCCCACTATAAATGTTCCGCGATAAAAAAGCCCCGCTGAGCGCGATGCTCAGCGGGGCGTTATTTGTTACTGCGGGAACCACTGGTCGCTGATTTTCTGGTAGGTGCCATCAGCTTTAATGGCTTTCAGCGCGCCGTTGAGTTTTTCCAACAGCGCTTTGTTGTCCGGGCGAACCGCGATGCCAAGGCCGGTACCGAAGTACTGCGCGTCAGTCACTTTCGGCGTGGCTGCACCCAGCTGCGGGTTGGTTTTCAGCCACTCGTTCACCACCGCGGTATCGCCAAATACGCCATCGATACGGCCGTTTTTCAGGTCAATAATCGCGTTCTGGTAGCTGTCATAGGCCACGGTTTTCACTTCCGGGTGTTTATCCATCAGGTATTTCTGGTGGGTTGTGCCGTTTTCCATCCCGATACGTTTACCTTTCAGGTCTTCAAAGCTTTTGTACTCGCCTTTTTTGGCGATAACCAGCGCGGAGTTGGCGTAGTAAGCATCGGTAAAGGAGACCTGTTTGCTACGTTCTGGCGTGATATCCATACCGGAAATTACCGCGTCGTATTTTTTGAATTTCAGCGCCGGGATCAGGCTGTCGAACGCATGGTTGGTGAAGGTACATTCGGCCTGCATTTGTTTGCACAGCGCGTTCGCCAGATCGATATCAAAGCCAACAATCTGGTTGTTTGCATCCATTGATTCAAATGGAGGATAGGTCGCGGAAACGCCAAAGCTGATTTTATCTGCGGCATGTGCGCCTGCGGCAACGGTGGCGAGTAAGGCGGCCAATACTAATTTTTTCATGGATGTGCTCCTGTCTGTCTGACTTGTTGGATGCTGCCCTGCGTGTGGCATGGAGTTACAATGCCATTGTGTGAATTTATATGCAATATA
>NZ_JAKCNS010000185.1 GCF_021440345.1 Kluyvera intermedia | reverse complement strand
AATGCTCAGCAATAGAAATTGTATACTCTTGAATACATTTACGCCCAACTAAATTCACTGCGAAATTAAATTTTTCAATGAAAACTTTTTTCTCTGATGATGTCAGACTATCTAGCAATGATTGGTTTGACATTCCCTTTTTAATATATTTCACCAGAATATTTAGAAGCAATTTCTTTAGCATTACATCCCAAAGTGGTCGATTCTCAATTAAGGTTAGCATATTATCAACCATGCTAGTAAAGGAATCAGTAAATAAATCCCGGCTCTCCCATGAATAACCTCGTGATGGTGTTATCACACCATGCTCATTGAGTTTATAGATCGCGCTATCGATGTAAGATAAAACACATTTACCAGAATTATTACTGATAATATCACTCAGCAGTATCGAACCATTATAGTCAAAGATTGGGAATTTTTTTATTGTCCTAAGTACAGAACGTAGCATATGGGTTGGTATAACTTTACCATATAGACTATCATAAACAACTTT
>NZ_JAKCNS010000034.1 GCF_021440345.1 Kluyvera intermedia | reverse complement strand
AACCTTGTACCCGTACTTGGTTTGGTACCTGCAACAGATAATCGGGTTGCTATTTTGATTGATGATCTGGAGGTGGCTAATTATCTACTTACCACACCGCCACTTCCTGCAACCGATTCGGCCGAAGTGCAGTTGGGATTCCCAATTATCAATGTCACTCAACCGGTCACGAACACTGTAAGCCTGGCGCCTGGGTTCTATTTCATCACTCATTTTGATCGCTATAATTACGCGCTCGATCAAAATGGGATTGTCCGCTGGTATGTTACGCAAGATTTCCCTTCATTTAACTTTGTCCGTATTGCAAATGGCCATTTCCTTGCGACATCAGAAGCGAAAGCTACCTATCTGAATATGTATGAGTTTGACATGATGGGGCAGTTGCATCGCTTCTATGTTCTGGATAACCAATTCCATCATTCAATATGGCAGTGGGATGCAAACACGGTTATTGCCCCTTCTGAGTATACTTCTGGTAGACCCGACGCGCTTAAAAGCAACGAGGATGGTGTTTCGGTGGTTGACCTGACGACAGGCCTGGAGATTGCTTATTACGATATGGCATTGATTTTGGATCCATCGCGAACACCTCGTCCGACCGGCACAGCACCCGGTGAAGATCCCACTGTGTCAGATTGGCTACATATCAACCAAAGTTACGTAAATACGACGAATAACTTGCTGATTTCTTCGGGGCGTCATCAAAGCGCTGTGTTTGGTGTTTCTCTTGAGAATGAGTCACTGCAATTTATTATGTCGACCCATGAAGATTGGGCTGAGCAGTACCAGCCTTATTTACTGACGCCTGTAGATAACGATGGCATGCCGCTTTATGACTTTAGTCGCCCGGCGGATATTCAGGCTGCGAACCGTGATTTCTGGACGTGGGGGCAGCATAACGTTGTCGAAATTGCTAATGATGACCCAGGTATCGTGGAGTTTATGGTATTTGATAATGGTAATTTCCGTTCGCGAAATGATGAAAACAGCCTACTTCCTCCAGATAATTACAGCCGAGTGGTCCATTTTGTTATCGATCTGAACGCCATGACCGTCAAACGCCCATTTGAGTATGGGAAAGAACTAGGATCCCGTGGTTACAGTAGCTGCGTAAGTGCTAAAGAGATCCAGTCGAACGGTAATATTGTCATTCACTTTGGCGATTGTACATTTGATGAAAATGGTCGGGCTATTTCGTGTCAGCCGGGGGATAGCGACGTTATTGACCCGCAGGAGGGAACGGAGGCAATGGGTAACTTGCTCCTACAGGAGATTGATGCTGAGACAAAATCGGTGCTTTTTGAGGCGACCATGACATCTGGGTATTACAAAAATGCAGACGTGAATGGGGATGGCTATCGCTATGACATTACCAGTTTCCGTGTTTATAAGATGGGGCTGTATGACTGATTAAGGTCTCCTGTCTTGAAGCCCGATATTTCATCGGGCTTTTTTATTCGATAAAACCGAGTTGTTTACCATGTATAATCTAATTTTAACGATGTATCTAGCGATGTAAGATAGCAATCACGAAGTATTTACTAGATAGAGAGTATGAAAAGTGAAACATATTCAGCGCTTTTTTAGTAACGATGCCTCCGGTGGCATCCTCCTGATTATTGCCGCTGTAATGGCTATGCTCATGGCAAACCTGGGCGCAACCAGCGGTCTGTATCATGCTTTCCTTGAGACGCCCGTGCAGTTGCGGGTTGGCGCTCTGGAAATCAATAAAAACATGCTGTTGTGGATCAACGACGCGTTAATGGCGGTCTTTTTCCTGCTGATTGGCCTTGAGGTCAAACGCGAGCTGATGCAAGGCTCGCTGGCGACGCGTCGCCAGGCAATATTTCCGGTGATCGCTGCGCTGGGCGGCATGGTGGTTCCGGCACTGGTTTACCTGGCTTTTAACGCTCAGGACCCTATCGCCAGCAGCGGCTGGGCGATTCCGGCTGCCACCGATATTGCCTTCGCATTAGGCGTATTGGCGCTGCTCGGCAGCAGAGTACCGGCCTCGCTGAAGATCTTCCTGATGGCATTGGCGATCATCGACGATCTGGGGGCGATTGTCATTATCGCTCTGTTCTATACCAACGATCTGTCGTTACTGTCGCTGGGCGTCGCCGCGGCCGCCATTGTGGTACTGGCAGCTCTGAATCTCAGCGGAGTGCGCCGCACGGGGATCTATATTCTGGTTGGCATGGTGCTGTGGACAGCAGTACTGAAATCCGGCGTACATGCGACGCTTGCCGGGGTGATTGTTGGCTTCTTTATTCCTCTGCATGAGCAGGATGGGAAATCACCGGCGAAGCAGCTTGAGCACGTGCTGCATCCGTGGGTGGCCTTTATGATCCTGCCGCTGTTTGCCTTTGCTAACGCCGGTGTTTCTCTGGAAGGTGTCACTTTCAGCGGCCTGACATCGATGCTGCCGCTGGGCATTATCGCGGGTCTGTTTATCGGTAAACCGCTGGGAATCAGCCTGTTCTGCTGGCTGGCACTGAAGCTGAAGCTGGCCAAACTGCCTGAAGGCGCGAACTTCTCGCAGATTATGGCGGTCGGCCTGCTGTGTGGTATTGGCTTTACCATGTCTATCTTTATTGCCAGCCTGGCCTTCGGCAGCGTCGATCCATCGCTGATTAACTGGGCGAAGCTGGGCATTCTGGTCGGTTCCGTGCTGTCGGCGGTGGTGGGATATAGTTTGTTGCGCGCGTATTTAAAGCCGCAAACGGCGTAAGTATCGAAAATGATCATTAAAGGAGAGGGGAGCACAGGGCATGTCGCACATTAATTACAATCATCTTTACTACTTCTGGCATGTCTACAAGGAAGGTTCGGTCGTGGGTGCAGCGGAGGCGCTGTACCTCACGCCGCAGACTATTACCGGGCAGATCAAGGCACTGGAAGAGCGTCTGCAGGGCAAGCTGTTTAAACGTAAAGGGCGCGGTATTGAGCCGAGTGAACTGGGCGAGCTGGTGTTCCGCTATGCGGACAAGATGTTCACCTTAAGCCAGGAAATGCTGGATATCGTTAACTATCGCAAAGAGTCCAACCTGCTGTTTGACGTCGGCGTGGCCGATGCGCTGTCAAAACGGCTGGTGAGCGGTGTGCTGGATGCTGCGGTGGTGGAAGACGAGCAAATTCATCTACGCTGCTTTGAATCTACGCATGAGATGCTGCTGGAGCAGCTGAGCCAGCATAAGCTGGATATGATTATCTCCGACTGCCCAATCGACTCCACGCAGCAGGAAGGGCTGTTCTCGGTGAAGATTGGTGAGTGCAGCGTCAGCTTCTGGTGTATGAATCCGCCACCGGAAAAACCCTTCCCGGCCTGTCTGGAAGAGCGCCGCCTGCTGGTGCCCGGCCGCCGTTCTATGCTGGGGCGTAAACTGCTGAACTGGTTTAACGTGCAGGGGCTGAAGGTGGAGATTCTCGGTGAGTTTGATGACGCCGCGTTGATGAAGGCGTTTGGGGCTGCGCATAACGCTATTTTCGTCGCACCGACGCTGTATGCGCATGATTTTTACGCGGATAACAGCATCGTGGAAATCGGTCGTATGGACAGCGTCATGGAGGAGTATCACGCGATATTTGCCGAACGTATGATCCAGCACCCGGCGGTACAGCGTATCTGCCACCGCGACTATTCCGCGCTTTTTGCTGAGCCGGAAAAGGTGACTCGCTGAGAAGCGAAAACGGTAAATCTGCCTGATAAACGCTGTGTGAACAGCGAGTCCGGAGCTCATCACTCGATGATTGCTCCGGCTTATCGGGCCTGCATTTTATTCTTCCCCTGCGTTAAACCAGGTCAAACATCCCAAATTGCAGACGTAAAAAAACCCGCATAAAGCGGGTTTTTTTCAAAGCTGATAACAAGCGGGCGATTAAGCCAGTTTGTTGATCTGTGCAGTCAGGTTTGCTTTATGACGTGCAGCTTTGTTTTTGTGGATCAGACCTTTAGCAGCCTGACGGTCCACGATTGGTTGCATTTCGTTAAATGCTTTCAGTGCAGTAGCTTTGTCGCCAGCTTCGATAGCTGCGTATACTTTCTTGATGAAAGTACGCATCATAGAGCGACGGCTAGCGTTGTGCTTGCGGGCCTTTTCAGACTGAACGGCGCGCTTCTTAGCTGATTTGATATTAGCCAAGGTCCAACTCCCAAATGTGTTCTATATGGACAATTCAAAGGCCGAGGAGAATGCCCGTTTAGCCTTCTTTTGTCAATGGATTTGTGCAAATAAGCGCCGCTAAAATGACAACGCTGCATTACGTAGTGATGGCGCAGGATTCTACCAGCTTGTGGGCAACGAATACAGTCTTTCTGGCACAAAAATCACCCGGCCCGGCTATATTTTCTTGCCATTCCGACGGATGCCGATGAAATCATTCCCTCTTTCGGCGACGAGGTGCAATAGCGGGTTAACGTGAGCTGCTGTACAAGGTATACTCTGACGATTTTCACTCTTTTGAGCCAGACATGAAGCTGATACGCGGCATACATAATCTCAGTCAGGCACCACATGGGTGCGTACTGACCATTGGTAATTTCGACGGTGTGCATCGTGGGCATCAGGCGCTACTGCAGGGCTTACGTGCTGAAGGCAGGGCGCGAGGTTTGCCTGTGGTGGTGATGATTTTTGAACCGCAGCCGCTGGAACTTTTCGCCGCTGATAAAGCCCCTGCGCGCCTGACGCGTCTGCGCGAAAAGCTGTGCTATCTGGCTGAAAGTGGAGTGGACTACGTCGTTTGCTTACGCTTTGACCGACGCTTTGCTGCGCTGACCGCCCAGGCGTTTATTAGCGACCTGCTGGTGAAACGTCTTGGCGTCCAGTTCCTCGCAGTAGGGGATGATTTCCGCTTTGGCGCTGGTCGTCAGGGCGATTTCTTGTTATTACAGAAGGCTGGCGCAGAGTTTGGCTTCGACATCACCAGTACGCAAACTTTCTGTCACGGCGGTGTGCGTATTAGTAGTACTGCGGTGCGTCAGGCGCTGGCCGAAGATAACCTTGAGCAAGCCGAAAACCTGCTGGGCCATCCGTTTATCATCTCCGGTCGCGTCGTGCACGGCGATGAGCTGGGCCGCACCATTGGCTTCCCGACGGCAAACCTGCCGCTGCGTCGTCAGGTCTCCCCGGTAAAAGGGGTATATGCGGTGGAAGTGATGGGACTGGGTGATAAGCCTCTGCCGGGCGTAGCCAATATTGGTACGCGTCCGACGGTTGCTGGCGTACGTCAGCAGCTGGAAGTGCATTTGCTGGACGTTGTAATGGACCTTTATGGTCGCCACATAGATGTAGTGCTGCGTAAGAAAATACGCAATGAGCAGCGATTTGCGTCGCTGGATGAACTAAAGGCGCAGATTGCGCGTGATGAATTAACGGCCCGCGAGTTTTTTGGGCTATCAAACCCGGCTTAAATGCCTACGTAAAAATACGGAACCGAGAATCTGATGAGTGACTATAAATCAACCCTGAATTTGCCGGAAACAGGGTTCCCGATGCGCGGCGATCTCGCCAAGCGTGAACCGGGAATGCTGGCGCGTTGGACCGAAGATGACCTGTACGGCATTATTCGTAACGCGAAAAAGGGCAAAAAAACCTTCATTCTGCATGATGGCCCTCCATATGCGAATGGCAGCATTCATATTGGTCACTCTGTAAACAAGATTCTCAAAGACATTATTATTAAGTCCAAAGGACTGACCGGCTACGACTCGCCTTATGTTCCTGGCTGGGACTGCCATGGTCTGCCAATTGAACTCAAGGTTGAACAAGAGTTCGGTAAGCCGGGTGAGAAGTTCACGGCGGCAGAATTCCGCGCGAAATGCCGCGAATACGCAGCAGGCCAGGTTGATGGTCAGCGTAACGACTTTATCCGTCTGGGCGTGCTGGGCGACTGGCAGCATCCGTACCTGACGATGGACTTCAAAACTGAAGCCAACATCATTCGTGCGCTCGGTAAAATCATTCACAACGGCCACATGCTGAAAGGCGCTAAGCCTGTGCACTGGTGCGTTGACTGCCGTTCTGCGCTGGCAGAAGCGGAAGTGGAGTATTACGACAAAACCTCCCCATCTATCGATGTGGCATTCCACGCCGTTGATGCGGATGCGGTAAAAGCGAAATTTGGTGCCAGCAACGTTAATGGCCCTGTTTCCCTGGTTATCTGGACGACTACCCCGTGGACGCTGCCTGCGAACCGTGCGATCTCTATCTCTTCTGAGTTTGAATACGCGCTGGTGCAGATTGACGGTCAGGCCGTCATCGTGGCGAAAGATCTGCTCGATAGCGTCATGGCGCGTATCGGCGCGACCGATTACACCGTGCTGGGCACCGTTAAAGGCGCCGATCTTGAACTGATGCGTTTTACCCATCCGTTCATGGGCTTCGATGTGCCTGCTATCCTGGGCGACCACGTGACTCTGGATGCCGGTACCGGTGCGGTCCATACCGCCGGTGGTCACGGTCCTGACGACTACGTTATCAGCCAGAAATACGGCCTGGAGATTGCTAACCCGGTTGGCCCAGACGGCACTTATCTGGCAGGCACCTACCCAGAATTAGACGGCGTGAACGTCTTCAAAGCCAACGACAAAATCGTTGCGCTGTTGACCGAAAAAGGCGCGCTGCTGCACGTTGAGAAAATGCTGCACAGCTATCCGTGCTGCTGGCGTCACAAAACGCCAATCATCTTCCGTGCGACGCCGCAGTGGTTCATCAGCATGGATCAGAAAGGACTGCGCATTCAGTCGCTCAAAGAGATCGACCGTATTGAGCAGGATGGTCTGACAAAAGAAAATCTGAGCGGCTGGATCCCTGCATGGGGTAAAGCGCGTATCGAATCGATGGTCGCCAACCGCCCTGACTGGTGTATCTCCCGTCAGCGTACCTGGGGCGTGCCGATGTCGCTGTTCGTGCATAAAGACACCGAAGAGCTGCACCCGCGTACCACCGAACTGATTGAAGAAGTCGCTAAATACGTTGAGAAAGACGGCATTCAGGCGTGGTGGGATCTCGACCCACGTGAAATCCTCGGCGACGACGCTGATAACTACGTGAAAGTCCCGGATACTCTGGACGTGTGGTTCGACTCCGGTTCTACCAGCTACTCCGTGGTGGATGCGCGTCCAGAATTTGGCGGCCACACCCCGGATATGTATCTGGAAGGTTCTGACCAGCACCGCGGTTGGTTCATGTCCTCCCTGATGATTTCCACGGCGATGAAAGGCAAAGCGCCTTACCGTCAGGTACTGACCCACGGTTTCACCGTTGATGGTCAGGGCCGTAAGATGTCCAAATCTATCGGTAACACCGTTTCTCCGCAGGACGTGATGAACAAACTGGGTGCGGATATTCTGCGCCTGTGGGTGGCATCCACCGACTACACCGGTGAAATGGCTGTTTCTGATGAAATTCTCAAACGTGCTGCCGACAGCTATCGTCGTATCCGTAACACCGCGCGCTTCCTGCTGGCGAACCTTAACGGTTTCGATCCGGTAAAAGACATGGTGAAACCGGAAGAGATGGTTGTTCTGGATCGCTGGGCGGTTGGCTGTGCGAAAGAAGCGCAGGAAGACATCCTGAAAGCGTACGAATCCTATGATTTCCACGAAGTGGTACAGCGTCTGATGCGCTTCTGCTCCGTTGAAATGGGCTCGTTCTATCTCGACATCATCAAAGACCGCCAGTACACCGCGAAAGCGGACAGCGTGGCGCGTCGTAGCTGCCAGACCGCGCTGTACCACATCGCAGAAGCGCTGGTTCGCTGGATGGCACCGATCATGTCCTTCACCGCGGATGAAATCTGGGGCTATCTGCCAGGTTCTCGCGAGAAATACGTCTTTACCGGCGAATGGTACGAAGGTCTGTTTGGTCTGGACGAAAGCGAAGCGATGAACGACGGCTTCTGGGACGTTCTGCTGCAGGTTCGTGGCGAAGTGAACAAGGTTATCGAGCAGGCGCGTGCTGATAAGAAAGTCGGTGGCTCGCTGGAAGCGGCGGTGACTCTGTACGCTGAACCTGAGCTGGCGGCGAAACTGACCGCGCTGGGCGATGAACTGCGATTTGTCCTGTTGACCTCCGGGGCCAAAGTTGCGGATTATGCGCAGGCGACCGCTGATGCCCAGCAGAGCGAACTGCTGAAAGGCCTGAAAGTGGCGCTGAATAAAGCCGAAGGTGAGAAGTGCCCGCGCTGCTGGCATTACACTCAGGACGTTGGCAAGGTGGCGGAGCATGCAGAAATCTGCGGCCGCTGTGTAAGCAACATCGCCGGTGATGGCGAAAAACGTAAGTTTGCCTGATGAGTCAATCTGTCTGTTCAACAGGGCTGCGCTGGCTGTGGCTGGTGGTAGTCGTGCTGATTATCGACTTAGGCAGCAAATATCTGATCCTCCAGAACTTCGCTCTGGGGGATACGGTATCGCTGTTCCCGTCGCTTAATCTGCATTATGCGCGTAACTATGGCGCTGCGTTCAGCTTCCTGGCTGACAGCGGCGGCTGGCAGCGCTGGTTCTTCGCCGGAATTGCGGTGGGGATCTGCGTTATCCTGGCGGTGCTGATGTACCGCTCCAAAGCGACGCAGAAGCTCAATAACATCGCCTATGCGCTGATTATTGGCGGCGCGCTGGGTAACCTGTTCGACCGTCTGTGGCATGGTTTCGTCGTCGACATGATCGATTTCTACGTCGGCGATTGGCACTTTGCTACCTTCAACCTGGCCGATACCGCCATTTGCATCGGTGCGGCGCTGGTTGTGCTGGAAGGATTCTTACCTTCTAAACAGAAAAAAGCCGCGTAATAAAAAGCCGGATGTTGCTTGCGCATATCCGGCTGACATTATCAGGCAATCTTTGTAGGCCCGGTGGCATCGCGCCATCGGGCACACAGATGAAAAGAAAGCACTCAAGACGGTGCCATACTTATAACAATCATCGTCATTCCAATGTCGTAAGATAGAAGGCTGTCCCTGCATGTCTAAAACGATTCAAAGCAATAGCGCAGTGCTGGTGCACTTCACGCTGAAACTCGACGATGGCTCTACCGCCGAGTCAACCCGTAGCAATGGCAAACCAGCGCTGTTTCGTCTGGGTGATGCTACGCTGTCTGAAGGGCTGGAACAGCACCTTCTCGGCCTCAAGGCCGGGGACAAAAAAGCGTTCTCGCTGGAGCCGGATGCGGCATTTGGTATCTCAACGCCGGATCTGATTCAGTATTTCTCCCGCCGCGAATTTATGGATGCGGGCGAGCCAACCATCGGGGCGATCATGCTGTTCACCGCAATGGATGGCAGCGAAATGCCGGGCGTTGTGCGCGAGATTAACGGTGATTCTATCACGGTTGATTTCAACCATCCGTTGGCAGGTCATACCGTTCACTTTGATATTGAAGTACTGGAAGTCGATCCGGTACTGGAGGCGTAAAATGCAGATCCTGTTGGCCAACCCACGCGGCTTTTGTGCAGGCGTTGACCGCGCTATCAGCATTGTTGAAAATGCGCTCGCCATCTATGGCGCGCCCATCTATGTGCGTCACGAAGTGGTCCATAACCGCTACGTGGTGGACAGCCTGCGCGAACGCGGGGCTATCTTTATCGAGCAGATTAGCGAAGTGCCGGATGGCGCGATCCTGATCTTCTCCGCTCATGGCGTTTCTCAGGCCGTGCGTAACGAAGCCAAAGGCCGTGATTTAACGGTGTTTGATGCGACCTGCCCGTTAGTGACCAAAGTGCATATGGAGGTTGCTCGCGCCAGTCGTCGTGGTGAAGAGTCGATTCTTATCGGCCACGCCGGTCATCCGGAAGTGGAAGGCACCATGGGCCAGTACAGCAACCCGAAAGGGGGCATGTATCTGGTCGAATCACCGGAAGACGTCCTGACGCTGGCGGTGAAGGATGAGAGCAAGCTGTCATTTATGACCCAGACTACGCTTTCGGTAGATGACACGTCTGACGTCATTGACGCACTGCGTCAGCGTTTCCCGAAAATCGTTGGTCCGCGTAAAGATGATATTTGCTACGCCACCACTAACCGCCAGGAAGCGGTGCGTTCGCTCGCTCAGCAGGCGGATGTCGTGCTGGTGGTTGGCTCGAAGAACTCCTCCAACTCAAACCGTTTGGCCGAGCTGGCGCAGCGAATGGGCAAAGCTGCCTATCTGATTGATGATGCCACGGATATTCAGGAAGCCTGGGTGAAAGATGCCGCCTGCGTCGGCGTAACCGCCGGGGCGTCGGCGCCGGATATTCTGGTGCAAAACGTCATCGCCCGTCTGCAATCGCTGGGCGGTGGTGAAGCCATTACCCTCGAAGGCCGTGAAGAGAATATCGTCTTTGAGGTTCCACGCGAGCTGCGTGTGGATGTTCGTGAAGTCGAATAAATGACGGGGAGCGCAAAGCTCCCCGTTTGTATTTAAACGCTGTTGTTATTCTGCATCATGGTGCCATCCTGCTGATGAGCTATCAGGGTACTCTCAAGACAGTGAAAAATCCTCTATCAGGCGAGAAACGATCTGACGGTCTTCAGCCGTCAGCGGCCAACCCGGATGACGGCAGTAGTCGCTGTTGATTATCCCGCGCTGATACAGCACGTTTTTTTCGGCCTGAATAATGTATTCACAGTGGCTCATCCAGCGCTGAATATACGGCAGCAAACGCTGGTGCATGGCCTGCGCCTCGGCCAATTCACCTTGCTGCCAATGGCGGTAGATTTGCACATACACTTCGGTGAAGGAGCAACCGGGCATAACGCCTTTGCCTCCTGCCGCTAGCATTTCAAGCATATATAGCCCCGCGTAACCGTTGAGAACGCTGGCCTGCGGAGCCTGTGCTATAAATGCTCGGGTATAATCTACCGGTGGATTGCACTCGATTTTAAACACCGCGTGAGGGTAACGAACTGCAACGGCAGCAAGCTGCTCAGGGTGCATCGGCAATCCGGTCTCACCCGGTGCGTACTGCACCATCACGGGTATTTCAACGGCTTCCAAAACGGCGAAAATATGCGCCTGTATTGCGTCATGGCTGGGTTGCAGAAAAAACGGCGGCAGTAACATTAGCGCGTCAGCGCCAAGCTGCTGGTAATATTTCGCGCGTTTTACCGCAAGCTCAGTGCAGTGCTCAGTCACGGAAATCGCCCGGAACAGCGGGCTGCTTGAGAGAGTGTGAACAAATGCCTGTGCCAGCCATTCGCGTTCGATATCGGCAAGTTTAGGGAATTCACTCGCGATACCAAATAGCGTCGCACCATTAGCACCACTCGTGGCGAGGTGTTCCAGCAGGCGGAGGAAACTACGTTTATCGATGTCACCCTGTGAGGTAAATGGCATCGCAACTATTGGGTTAACGCCGACAATGTCGGCAGTTGCATAGCGACTGTTCATGCCATGTCCTCCCGGTCTGCCAATACCGCTCCCTGTGCGGCGGGTAATGCCCAATGGCGGTAAAGCCGCAGAAATCCTCGCGGTACTTCCTTGTATATGGGCTGCCACGTTTCGCGACGCTGCGCCAGAATGCCTTCATCAATATGAAGGGTTAGCGAGCGTGAAGGAATGTCGATGGAAATCTCATCGCCATTCTCCACTAGCCCCAGGGCCCCGCCCTCGATAGCCTCTGGGGAGATATGCCCGACAAACAGACCGCGATTGGAGCCGGAGAAGCGCCCGTCAGTAATCAACGCGCAGCTGTCAGATAGCCCCATTCCTTCAAGGCATTTCATGGGCTTGTACATTTCCGGCATTCCCGGCCCACCTTTTGGCCCTTCATAGCGCAGCACTAGCACACTGCCCGGCGCGATGCGGCCAGACATGATGGCATCGACGGACTCCTGTTCGCTGTTGAATACCACTGCCGGGCCACGGAATGTCATCAGGTTTTCTGGCACCGCTGCGGGTTTCACTACGCAGCCTAGCGGCGATAGATTGCCGTGCAGCACTGCTACGCCAGCCTCATTACGAACTGGGATTGCCAGCGTGCGGATGACTTCCGGGCGAGAGGTGATGTGATGCTCTGCGTGCAACTGACCTTTAGTTTGACCGACTACGGTCAGCGCCTCGGCATGCATCAGGGAGGATATTTCATATTCCACCGCCCGGACACCACCGGCCTCCCAGAAGTCGATCATGTCATATTCGGAAGCCGGATAGAGCGAGGCGACCAAAGGAACATGGTGGCTCAGTTCATCAAAGGCGGACAGCGGCAGGTGGCCCAGTTCTGCTTCGTAATGAATTGCTTGCAGATGAAGAATGGCGTTCGTGGAGCCGCCCGTCGCCAGCAGGTATACCATGGCGTTATGGATAGAGTGCGGGGTAATAATCCGGCGTGCGTTGATGCCGTTACGTACCAGCGTCACCGCCTGTTTACCCGTTGCATACGCACAGTCGCGCCGTACCTGTGAAATCGCCGGTAGCGTGCTGCTACCGGGTAGGCTCATGCCCAGTACTTCGGCAATGCAGCACATGGTGTTAGCTGTGCCATACATGGTGCAGGAGCCTGGACCTGGTTCGGCAATGTTCTCAATGCGGGCGAATTCTTCTTCGCTGATTTCGCCGCGCTTTTTCCAGCCGATGGCTTCAGTAACGATGTTGCCATCCCAGTGTTTTCCTTTGTATTCCGCCGGGTACATCGGGCCACCGTTGACCATAATTGCTGGAATATCGAGCCGCGCGGCCGCCATCAACATCGCTGGGACGATTTTATCGCAAGAGCCGAGCAACACCATGCCGTCGAAGCGGTGGGCACGCATCATGGCTTCAATCGACATCGTAATCACTTCACGGGCCGCGAGAATATAGCGCATCCCCAGGTGCCCCTCGGCAATCCCGTCGCAGGGAGCGATGGTGCCAAACACCATTCCCACGCCGCCCGCTTCCTCAATGCCTTTCAGGACGTGAGCCGTCAGCTCATTGAGATTGGCGTGACCGGCAGTGGCGTTGGTATAACTATTGACCACCGCAATCACCGGGCGACGCAGCTGTTCATCGGTGTGCCCCATCGATTTATACAACGCCCGTTTCAGCGCGCCGTCGTCACCTTCCAACACTGGATTGAAATGCGTGCCACAGCTGGCACATCCTCCGCAACTACTCATATTCACAATCTCTTTGTTCAGTTAGCGACGTAGAGTCGCATCAGAATGACGGGCAGCAGTCTGCTCATCGCTGGGTTCAGGTTCAGAAACGATTTTTTTGGGGTTGGCGAGCCGTGCAGGCAGGGCGAGTATCAGCGGTGCGCATAGCAGCAGGAACGCGGCCAGAATGTAGAGGCCCACATCGGCGCGCCCAGTGGCATCTTTCAACCAGCCAAGTACCGTAGGGCCGAAGAAGCCAGCAAGGTTGCCGATAGAATTTACAAAAGCGATACCCGCGGCGGCGGCCGTACCGGAAAGCAGAGCGCCAGGTAGGCTGATATAGGTGGGAATGAGCGCAAGCGTGCCGGACATAGCCACACAAATCCATGCCATCATCCAGAAGGTGGAGCCGCTACAGTACGCGCTAAGAGCTAGGCCCACGCAGCCAATTAGCGCTGGAATGGCGATATGCCAGCGACGTTCCTGTTTGAGATCGGAATGGCGACTGTTCCAGACCATAAAACAGGCGCCGAAGACATACGGTAATGCGGCCAGTAGGCCGATATAAAAATCGTCGTTGACGCCGGAGCTTTTGATTATCGATGGCAGCCAGAAGTTGATCCCGTAGTAGCCGATGTTGAAGCTGAAAAAGACCACCGCAAGCAGCCAGACGTAGCCGTTGGACAACATCTCTTTCAGGCTGCTGTCGATCTTGCCGGAGTTGACTCGCTTACGGTTGGCTGCATCTTTCGTCAAATCGGTTATGACCACCTGCTTTTCCGCTTCGGTGAGCCATTTAGCTGATTTCACGTCGTTATCGAGATAGCGCAACACCACAAATGCCAGCAGGAATGAAGGGATCGCTTCCGCCAGAAACAGCCATTGCCAGTTATGCAATCCCTCTACCCCTTCAAATGCCTTGAGAACAAAGCCAGAAAGCGGGCTGCCGATAATAGTAGAAAGCGGTGTGACGAGGATAAATAGCCCCAGCGTGCGTGCAGAACGCCAGGAGGGGAACCACAGGGTGAGGTAGAAAATGATCCCCGGGAAGAATCCCGCTTCTGCCACGCCGAGCAGAAAACGCAGCACGTAAAACTGCGTAGGGGTTTTGACAAAAATCATCGCGGCGGACAGTACGGCCCAGGTTACCATAATGCGGGCGATCCAGAATCGAGGACCGAAGCGCTGCATCAGCAAATTGCTCGGTAGCTCAAACAGAAAGTAACCAATAAAAAAGATCCCGGCACCGAGGCCATATACGGTGTCGCTGAAATTCAACGCATCTTGCATATGCAGCTTGGCAAAGCCGATGTTGACGCGATCGAGATAGGCAAAGAAATAGCAGACGATCAAAAACGGGATCAACCTGCGGGTGATTTTGCTGTAGACCTGATTTTCAGCATGTTGACTCATGAGAATAATTCCTTTTTGAATAACAGCATGTGGATGCCGTTTAGCCAGGGAATAGAGATTCACTTCATCGTTTGGTTTTGACCTCTAGCCAGGCTTGTCGATATGCCAGCGCCCTTTGGCTCAATTCGCTCATTTTCATTCCGGGTTGGTACAGTCCGCCGCCCAGTCCGAAGCCGTTGGCACCGGCATCAACGTAGCGACGCATTTGTTCTACATCGGGGGAAATACCGCCCACTGGCAGACAGACGATGTGAGTGGGCAGTACGGCGCGGTAAGCCTTTACTACACCTGGAGAGAGCTGTTCTGCCGGAAAAAGCTTCAGGCCGCTGGCTCCTGCATCAATCGCGCTGAATGCTTCGGTTGGCGTCATCACTCCAGGCAGACTAATAAGCCCGTGCTCGCGGCTGAGGCGAATGACCTCAGGATTGTAGTCCGGCGAGATGATGAGCTGGCCACCGCTCTCGGTCACCTCATCTACTTCGCCGGGCGTTAACACCGTTCCGCCGCCAATCTGGGCGCGATTGCCTGCGTGTTTGCTCATCAGGTGAATGGATTTCAGTGCGGAAGGACTGTTGAGCGGCACTTCCAGCCAGTGGAATCCGGCCTCAAGCAGGATGTCGGTTGCTGCTAGCGCTTCATGTGGGCAAATGCCGCGCAGAATGGCAATCAGGGGCAGAGTTTCCTGCTGCCAGCGTTGAAAAAAGAGCTGTGGATTCATGATTCAGTTTCCTCAAGAAATGTTTGCAGAGTGGCCATTCCGTGAATAAAACAGGTATCGCCATCTGCGGCATGTAAAGGGATCTGCAGTGTTTGCGCAGCGAGTTGATAGCGGGCCGTCAGAGTGGGCGAGCCGACAACCCAAAGTGTGTTTTCGTTGTCGACAGCAGCCAGCTCATAGCCAATCAGCAATCCGGAGAGATAGCTGTGAATGTGCTGCGGCGCTAATTCACCCGTCAGCCGACGGGTACGGGCAGAGAAAATCAGGTGACTAAACGGTGTGCCCCGTTGGGCGGTGTTCACGCCGTTAATAAAGCTGTCTTTATCGTTCTGTTGTTCCGGTAGCACACGGCCCAGCAAAGAATGTTTGCTCAGGACGGAAAACAACTCGCCGGTCATGAACGTCGAAAATTGCGTGATTTCACCGTAACTTAAATGACTATGTTTGCTGTGAGTACCGGGTAAAATGACCACTCGCTGAGTCTCCGGGTGCAGGGCATTAAGACCCAGCAACTGGACTTCCTCGCCGCGCATCACATCTGGCAGACCAAACTGACTGACTGTACTAACGCCGGGCGTTATCCATGCCGGACTTTCCCAGGGCGTTGCTATTCGCATTGCCCGCTTAGCCAGACGCTGTGCGCCAGCGGGTGCTACAACATAAGGCACTTCTTGCCAGCCTTGCTGAGAACCGACCATACCCGCCATCACGATAGGCAGTGGACCATACTCATCTAGCCATGGCGTGAGATGTGCTCCGAGCGTGGTGGCAAATGTCTCTTTGGTCATGGATAACAAGCCGCAGGGATGCGCAATCTTTGCAATGACGCGCTGGTCCTGAAGCAGGAAAGCACGGAAGTTTGTCGTGCCCCAGTCGATAGCAATCCAGTGTTTTTTCATATCATGTAATACAAATAGGTTAGTCTTGTAATACAAGAATGCTAGGCCAAAAAAACACCACAATCTGTGAGAGAGATCGGAATTACGTCAGAGAAGGATCAAAGAATGTTTTCGAGGAATGCGGGAGGATCCTGCCAGATGTTTTTCTGTGCGGCATGCAGCAGAATGCTGCGCATTTGCGTGCGGGCTTCATCGATCCGGCGAAGACGAACGGCTTCAAATAGCAGAAAGTGCTCATCCACCGCCGTTTTGGTCTGGTGCAGATCCTCTTCTAGCGTCTGCCGGAATGAGAGCACCATTGCTGCATTTAAGGCATTACCCAGTGACAGCAAGAAAGGGTTGTGAGTGGCTCGCAGTAGCGCCTGGTGGAAAGCGATGTCTCCGGCTTCGAAGGCGGCTTTATCCGCTCCCGTCTCTCCGCGACGCATCAACGCTAGCGCGTCTTCCATTGCGGCGAGGTCGTGCGCGTTAGCCTTGAGTGCCGCAAGCGTTGCGACGCTTGGTTCAAAAATCAGGCGTGTCACCATCAATTGCTCAACCAGTTGGGCATCCACTTTTCCCGTAGACAGCCAGTTCAGCACATCCATATCCAGCAGATTCCACTGCTCGCGGGCATTAACGGTGCTGCGCTTTTTCGCCTGGGTGGAGATCAATCCCTTCGCTGCCAGGGTTGCCATTGCGTTGCGAATAGATGTTCGTGAAACGTTGTATTCCACCGCCAGCTCGTTTTCTCCCGGTAACGAAATCCCGGGCGTCAGTTCGCCACGCAAAATGCGGGTCGCGAGGTTTTGAGTAACGGATTCTGAAATACTGGCCTGTACAACTTTCATTGCAATTCCCGGCTAAGCCCATTCACTGTAGTGTCTTATATAGTAAGCTAATCACCCATCAAATGGCTAATAAACGCAGAAGGGAGAATCACTTATGGAACCTATTCGCATTATTCTAGACACCGATCCCGGCATTGATGATGCTGCGGCAATTGCTGCCGCCATTTTTGCTCCCGAGCTGGATCTGCAGTTAATGACCACCGTTGCGGGTAACGTCTCCGTCGAAAAAACCACGCGTAATGCGCTACAGCTGCTTCACTTCTGGGATGCCGATATTCCGCTGGCGCAGGGCGCGGCAGCGCCGCTGGTTCGCCCTCTGCGCGACGCCGCCTCCGTGCACGGTGAATCCGGCATGGAGGGTTACGACTTTGTCGAACATAACCGCCAGCCGCTGGCGAAACCGGCGTTTCAGGCGATTCGCGATGCGCTCATGCTGGCACCGGAGCCGGTCACGCTGGTGGCGATTGGCCCGCTAACCAACATTGCGCTGCTGCTGACGCAATATCCTGAATGCCGCTTTAATATCCGCCGCCTGGTGATTATGGGCGGCTCCGCCGGGCGCGGTAACTTTACGCCAAACGCGGAGTTCAATATCGCTATCGACCCCGAAGCCGCCGCGCTGGTGTTCCGCAGCGGCCTGGATATTGTGATGTGTGGGCTGGATGTGACCAATCAGGCGATGCTGACGCCGGAGTATCTCGCGTCCCTTCCTGCGCTCAATAAAACCGGCAATATGCTGCACGCGCTGTTTAGTCACTATCGCAGCGGCAGCATGCAGAGCGGCTTGCGGATGCACGACCTGTGCGCCATTGCGTGGCTGGTTCGCCCTGAACTGTTTACGCTGCAATCGTGTTTTGTCGCCGTGGAAACCCAGGGGCAATTTACCGCAGGCACTACCGTTGTGGATATCGAAGGGCGGCTCGGCCAGCCCGCCAACGCACAGGTGGCACTGGGGCTGGACGTTGCCGGTTTTCAGGCGTGGGTGGCCGAGGTGCTGTCCCGCGCCGCGTAGCGATCACCAGGGAACCGTATTACCGCGGAAGTCGAGATATTCAAGCCCTGGGCGCTGCTGTTTTTCCAGCAGCACGTCGACCAACAGCGGGATGGTTTCCTCAATGGTGTAGGGTGCATCAGGGCCGCCCAGCGCCGTTTTTATCCAGCCGGGTGCTATCGTCACCATCGGCCGCGCCTTCATCTCTGGACGTGCGGCCAGGCTACGCATAAACATATTCAGCGCAGCTTTGCTTCCCCGGTAAAGTTCGCGCTGCCCGCTTTCGTTGTTAGCAATACTTCCCTGGCCTGAAGACATGACGCCAATCAGCCCGCCAGCGCTGACCTGTGGGGCGATCTGTTCAATCACCCGCATCGGCGACAGCGCGTTGGTCATCATGACCTGCATAAACTCGTCGGTAGTGATTTCGCCAATGGTCTGCGACGGGTCGCGGTTGGTGGTTCCTGCATTCACAAACAGCATATCTATCGTCTGGCAGCTGAGTCGTTGGCTCAGCGCGCTGATTTGCGCCGGTTCGCAGATATCCAGTTGCTCAATGCGTACCTGCTGCGGGTATAGGTGTGCCAGCGCATGCAGCGGCGTGCGTTGTGTGATATCGCGGACGGTGCCGATCACCTGCCAGCCGTGGTGAACAAAGGTTTCCGCCATTGCGTGGCCCAGGCCGCGCGATGCGCCAATCAAAAGTAAGGTTTTACATTGCATGATGTTCTCTCCCGTTCGCGAATGCCGCGTGATGTCGAAAATATAGAAGCAAACATTAGATGGCGGAAGACGCAGCGATTACAGTAATAACCTGCACCAAACGCCTTATCTGATTCGGAGCCAACGATGAACGAACCTGATTTCAATTTGCTGCTGGCGCTGGATGCGCTATTGAGCGAAGCCAGCGTCGCCGGCGCTGCGCGCCGTTTGGGATTGAGCGCTTCGGCGATGAGCCGGACTTTAACCCGGCTGCGTACCGCCACCGGTGACCCGCTGCTGGTGCGTGCCGGTCGGCGGATGGTGTTGACGCCGCACGCGCAGGCCATCCAGCAACGGGCGAATAGCGTCACGATGGAGGCGCGTTCGGTTCTTACCCCCGCGGTGTCGGCGTTGACGCTGCCGATGTTGGAAAGAACGTTCATCCTGCGTACTAACGAAGGGTTTATCGAAACCTTCGGGCCACGTTTGATTCGCGCGGTGGCGTCTTCCGCACCGGGCGTGTGTCTCTGTTTTGTCCCGAAAGCCGAGAAAGATGCCGCGCCGCTGCGCGAAGGGCGCGTCGATCTGGAGATTGGCGTCCTCAGTGGGATGGGGCCGGAGATCCGCCTGCAGGCGCTTTTCCGCGATCGTTTTGTCGGTGTGGTACGGCAGGGACATCCGCTGTTGCAAACGAGGGAAGTGAGCGCGGAGCGCTACGCGGCCTTCGGGCACGTGGTCTCATCGCGCCACGGTAAAGCGCAGGGGCCGGTAGATAGCGCGTTGGCTGAGCATGGCTTGCAGCGCAAAATTGCCGCTATCGTGCCGGGGTATTCGGCGGCAATGTCGGTCGTTCAACACTCCGACCTCATTGCTCAGGTTCCTGCTTCCTGGTTTGCTAGTCAGCAGGTGCGTTTTGGTGAAGGGATATTTCAGGGTTTTGCGCTGCCGGTGAACACGCCACCGATTACCGTCTCGCAGATGTGGCATCCCCGAATGGAAGTTGACCCGGCGCATCGCTGGCTGCGACAGCAGGTGCTGAGCGTCTGTCAGACACCGGAGCCTGAGAGTTTCTCGCTGAGATAATCAATCATTGCTCGCATTCTGGCGGGCATGTGCTTATCGCGCGTCCACAGCAGCCACAGGTCACCGCTGTAGTCGCTGATAAACTCCCACTCGGGTAGCACCTGCACAATCTCGCCGCTGGCAAGCGCCTCGCGCGCGGTAAATAGCGGCAAACTGCCAATCCCCAGATGATGCTTCACCGCGTCCAGCCGCACGCCGGTATGGTTGGCGGCATAGCGCCCGCGCGTTTGCAGAGTTTCGACTTTATCGCCACGGCGAAACTTCCAGCGCGAGTCGGCGGGCGTTTCGCCAAGGCTGATGCAGCTGTGGTCGCGCAGCGCCTGTGGATTTTCCGGCGTGCCGTGGCGGCGCAAATATTCCGGCGTCGCGCAGATAACGTGGCTAACCGGCATCAGCGGCTTGCCGTAGAGGCCGGGCGAGGGTGATTGGCTGATGCGCAGCGCCAGATCGACACCGTCGTCAATAAGATCCATATAACGGTCTTCCAGCCTTAGGCAGACATCCACCTCGGGGAAGCGTGTGAAAAACTCCGCCATCAGAGGGTGAACCACAAAGCGCCCAACGGCTTTAGGCACGCTGACGGTCAGCCTCCCCTGCGCGACGCTTTGGTGGCTGCTGCCGGAATCGAAAGCCATTTGTGCCGCACTCAGCATCTCCTGGGCGTGTTCATACACCATTTTGCCGGTGTCGGTCAGCGCCAGCTTACGCGTAGTGCGGTGCAGCAGTTTGCTGCCTAGCGCCTGTTCAAGGCGTGAAACGCTACGGCTTATGGCCGAAGGCGTCGCCCCCGTGATTTTTGCGGCAGCAGAAAAACTGCCCTGGTCGATAATCAACACAAAGGTCGCAAGGTCAGGCAGTAGATTAGGGTTCATTTGTGCGTTCCAGGCAAAGATGTATTGAGCGTAAGCGGGATTATCGGCGCAGTTAAAGTGAATATACTCTGCTTATCAAGAGGAGAACACCATGACTGAACGCCTTTATTACACCCGCGATGCCACTCAGGGGCAGGCGAACATTATAAGCTGCCTGGCCGAGCCGGATGGCCGCTATGCCATTACGTTAGACCGCACGCTGTTTCACCCGCAGGGCGGCGGGCAGCCTTCGGACGGCGGCTGGATTGGCGATGCCGCGGTGCAAAGCGTGATCTCTCGCGGCGATGACGTGGTGCATATTGTCGAACAGGCGTTGCCGCTGGGGGAGACCCTGCTGCGCGTTGATGCCGCTGCCCGTCAGCATCATGCGCGATTACATTCTGCCGGGCATCTGATCGGTATGGCGGGCGAAGAGTGCGGCTGGCGGCCGGTTAAAGCGCATCACTGGCCGGGAGAAGGGCGTATTACCTTCGCACCGGGTGAATCAACGGTATTGCCCGAAGTCGAGGTTTTGCTGGCGATTATCAGCGCTTGGCAGGGTGAGAGCCTTCCGCGGCGAATCACTTTCGACGGCGGCCTGCGGCTGGTGGGGTTTGGTGAGCTTCCGGCTTATCCCTGCGGTGGGACACACGTCGCCCAATTATCTGAGGTCGGTGATGTGACGATAACCCAACTGAAGCTCAAGAAAGGGCAAATGATCGTCCACTATTCGTTACAGCCTTGAAATCCTTACCTGCAATGGGGCTACGTTGATTGGCTGGTAGCCTGCGTTTTTCCGGTTGTTTTCTCACCACTCCACGCGATTGCGAGCGAGTTTGACTTCTTTCCTCCACTGCGGCAATGATTCATCCTGCGGGATGAATCATGTCTTTTACTGATATTCCTCTCTGTTTATCATTAAATTCTAATTATGGACGTTTTCGGCTGGCGACCCTACAGCGGGCTAGTTACTCTGAAAACGATTTACGCAATTTTAATAAAAGAGAATAGCTATGCATGATGCACAAATCCGCGTTGCCATCGCGGGTGCCGGTGGCCGCATGGGACGGCAGTTAATTCAGGCGGCAATGGCGATGGAAGGCGTTCAACTGGGCGCCGCGCTGGAACGCGAAGGTTCCACTTTACTGGGCAGCGATGCCGGTGAACTGGCGGGCGCAGGGAAATCTGGCGTCACCGTTCAGAGCAGCCTCGACGCGGTAAAAGATGATTTTGACGTGTTTATCGATTTTACCCGCCCGGAAGGGACGTTAACGCACCTGGCATTTTGCCGTCAGCACGGTAAAGGCATGGTGATTGGTACCACCGGTTTTGACGATGCGGGAAAACAGGCCATTCAGGACGCGTCGCAGCAAATTGCCATTGTGTTCGCGGCTAACTTTAGCGTTGGCGTCAACGTGATGCTGAAGCTGCTGGAGAAAGCGGCGAAGGTGATGGGCGACTACACCGATATTGAAATTATTGAAGCGCACCATCGGCATAAAGTGGATGCGCCTTCGGGCACCGCGCTGGCAATGGGTGAGGCGATTGCCGGTGCGCTGGATAAAGATCTGAAAGAGTGCGCGGTCTATTCTCGTGAAGGTTATACCGGCGAACGCGTACCGGGCACCATTGGTTTTGCAACCGTACGTGCAGGCGACATCGTTGGTGAACATACCGCCATGTTTGCGGACATTGGCGAGCGCGTGGAGATTACCCATAAGGCTTCCAGCCGCATGACGTTTGCCAACGGTGCGGTGAGATCGGCTTTATGGCTTAAATCAAAATCAAATGGTCTTTTTGACATGCGTGATGTATTAAATTTGAATGATCTATAAGAGTTTATTACCCATCGTGATGTGGTTGTTGTAATCATAACTACTTGATTACGCAGGGCGATATTTTATCGCCCTTTATTTTATCTATTCTTTTGTATTTTATGTGTAAAGTTGGTGTTTTTATATGTTTTCCTGCCATAATGTGTTGGTTAAATGTAAATTTTGACCATCTGGTCTACTTTTTCACTCTGCCGGATACGATTTAACACTCTTCCTGGTCCGCAAGCGTTTTCTACAACGAGTTATCTGATCTTTTTGACCTCTTTTGGCGGCTGATTTACCCAGTGCCACAAAATAATAATAAAAATTGTCCTTTAAGGTAGACTTTTGTCGAGGCTGTCTCTAGAATGCCGCCGTTTGCCAGAAATACGTCGGTAAGCAAATTTGCATTGATTTGTGCCATTGTTATGAATTAATATGCAAATAAAGCGAGTAAATATTCTCTGGAGGGTGTTTTGATTAAGTCAGCGCTATTGGTTCTGGAAGACGGAACCCAGTTTTACGGTCGGGCCATCGGGGCAACGGGTTCGGCGGTTGGGGAAGTCGTTTTCAATACTTCAATGACCGGTTATCAAGAAATCCTCACTGATCCTTCCTATTCTCGCCAAATCGTCACTCTTACTTATCCCCATATTGGTAATGTCGGCACCAACGCCGCCGATGAAGAGTCTTCTCAAGTTCACGCTCAGGGTCTGGTTATTCGCGACCTGCCGCTGATTGCCAGCAACTACCGCAACACCGAAGACCTCTCTTCTTATCTTAAGCGCCATAACATTGTGGCGATTGCCGATATCGATACCCGTAAGCTGACCCGTTTGCTGCGCGAGAAAGGCGCTCAGAACGGCTGCATCATCGCCGGTGATAACCTCGATGCGCAGCTGGCGCTGGAAAAAGCCAAAGCCTTCCCGGGCCTGAACGGGATGGACCTGGCAAAAGAAGTGACCACGGCTGAAACCTACGGCTGGACCCAGGGTAGCTGGACGCTGGAAGGCGAGCTGCCGGAAGCGAAGTCCGAAGAAGAGCTACCGTTCCACGTCGTTGCCTACGATTTTGGCGCGAAACGCAACATTCTGCGTATGCTGGTTGACCGCGGCTGCCGCCTGACGGTGGTTCCGGCGAAAACCTCTGCCGAAGACGTTCTGAAGATGAATCCAGACGGTATCTTCCTGTCAAACGGCCCCGGCGACCCGGCTCCGTGTGACTACGCGATTGAAGCGATTGAAAAATTCCTCCAGACCGAGGTTCCGGTCTTCGGCATCTGCCTGGGCCATCAGCTGCTTGCGCTGGCCAGCGGTGCGAAAACCATCAAGATGAAATTCGGTCACCACGGTGGTAACCACCCGGTGAAAGATATCGATAACAACGTGGTGATGATTACCGCGCAGAACCACGGCTTTGCGGTCGATGAAGCGACGCTGCCGGCTAACCTGCGCGTGACCCACAAATCGCTGTTCGATGGCACCCTGCAGGGGATTCACCGCACCGATAAACCGGCATTTAGCTTCCAGGGCCACCCTGAAGCGAGCCCGGGTCCACACGACGCTGCGCCGCTGTTCGACCACTTTATCGAGTTAATTGAGCAATACCGTCAGTCCGCGAAATAATCAGGAGTAATAGAGCCATGCCAAAACGTACAGACATAAAAAGTATCCTGATTCTGGGCGCGGGCCCGATTGTTATCGGTCAGGCGTGTGAGTTTGACTACTCCGGTGCCCAGGCGTGTAAAGCGCTGCGTGAAGAGGGTTACCGCGTCATTCTGGTGAACTCCAACCCAGCGACCATCATGACCGACCCGGAAATGGCCGATGCGACCTATATCGAGCCGATTCACTGGGAAGTGGTACGCAAAATCATTGAGAAAGAGCGTCCAGACGCCGTGCTGCCAACCATGGGCGGCCAGACCGCACTGAACTGTGCGCTGGAGCTGGAACGTCAGGGTGTGCTGGAAGAATTCGGCGTCACCATGATTGGTGCGACCGCTGACGCAATTGATAAAGCCGAAGACCGCCGCCGTTTCGACGTGGCGATGAAGAAAATCGGCCTCGACACCGCGCGTTCCGGTATTGCACACACCATGGAAGAAGCGCTGGCGGTTGCCGCTGACGTGGGCTATCCGTGCATCATCCGTCCAAGCTTCACCATGGGCGGCACCGGCGGCGGTATCGCCTACAACCGCGAAGAGTTCGAAGAAATTTGCGAACGCGGTCTGGATCTGTCCCCAACCAAAGAGCTGCTGATTGATGAGTCGCTGATTGGCTGGAAAGAGTACGAGATGGAAGTGGTGCGTGATAAAAACGACAACTGCATCATCGTCTGCTCTATCGAAAACTTCGACGCCATGGGCATCCATACCGGTGACTCCATCACCGTAGCGCCAGCCCAGACGCTGACCGACAAAGAATACCAAATCATGCGTAACGCCTCGATGGCGGTACTGCGTGAAATCGGCGTTGAGACCGGCGGCTCCAACGTCCAGTTCTCGGTAAACCCGAAAGACGGTCGCCTGATCGTTATCGAAATGAACCCGCGTGTATCCCGCTCTTCGGCGCTGGCTTCTAAAGCCACCGGCTTCCCGATTGCCAAAGTAGCGGCGAAACTGGCGGTGGGTTACACCCTTGACGAACTGATGAACGACATCACCGGCGGCCGCACTCCGGCCTCCTTCGAGCCGTCCATCGACTACGTTGTGACCAAGATTCCTCGCTTCAACTTCGAGAAATTTGCCGGTGCTAATGACCGTCTGACCACCCAGATGAAATCTGTCGGTGAAGTGATGGCGATTGGCCGTACTCAGCAGGAATCCCTGCAGAAAGCGCTGCGCGGCCTGGAAGTCGGCGCAACGGGCTTCGACCCGAAAGTCAGCCTCGACGACCCGGAAGCGCTGACCAAAATTCGCCGCGAACTGAAAGACGCGGGTGCCGAGCGTATCTGGTACATCGCCGATGCCTTCCGTGCTGGCCTGTCCGTCGATGGTGTCTTCAACCTGACCAACATCGACCGCTGGTTCCTGGTGCAGATTGAAGAGCTGGTTCGTCTGGAAGAGAAAGTGGCTGAAGTCGGTATCACCGGCCTCAACGCTGATTTCCTGCGCCACCTGAAACGTAAAGGCTTTGCCGATGCGCGTCTGGCTAAACTGGCTGGCGTCCGCGAAGCGGAAGTCCGCAAACTGCGTGACCAGTATGACCTGCACCCGGTCTACAAGCGCGTCGATACCTGTGCGGCAGAGTTCGCCACCGACACCGCCTACATGTACTCCACCTATGAAGATGAGTGTGAGTCCAACCCGTCCGTTGACCGCGATAAAATCATGGTTCTCGGCGGCGGCCCGAACCGTATCGGCCAGGGTATTGAATTCGACTACTGCTGCGTCCACGCCTCGCTGGCGCTGCGCGAAGACGGTTACGAGACCATCATGGTCAACTGTAACCCGGAAACCGTTTCTACCGACTACGACACTTCTGACCGTCTGTACTTTGAGCCGGTGACGCTGGAAGACGTACTGGAAATCGTGCGTATCGAGAAGCCGAAGGGCGTTATCGTGCAGTACGGCGGCCAGACTCCGCTGAAGCTGGCGCGTGCGCTGGAAGCCGCTGGCGTACCGGTTATCGGTACCAGCCCGGATGCTATCGACCGTGCAGAAGACCGCGAGCGCTTCCAGCATGCGGTTGACCGTCTGAAGCTGAAACAGCCGGCCAACGCCACCGTCACCGCCATCGAAATGGCAGTCGAGAAAGCGAAAGATATCGGCTATCCGCTGGTGGTTCGCCCGTCCTACGTACTCGGCGGTCGCGCGATGGAAATCGTCTACGATGAAGTCGACCTGCGTCGCTACTTCCAGACCGCCGTCAGCGTCTCTAACGATGCGCCGGTGCTGCTGGACCGCTTCCTTGACGACGCCATTGAAGTCGATGTCGACGCAATCTGCGACGGCGAAATGGTGCTGATTGGCGGCATCATGGAGCACATCGAGCAGGCAGGCGTCCACTCCGGTGACTCCGCGTGTTCTCTGCCAGCCTACACGCTGAGCCAGGAAATCCAGGACGTGATGCGCCAGCAGGTACAGAAACTGGCCTTCGAACTGCAGGTTCGCGGTCTGATGAACGTGCAGTTTGCGGTGAAAGACAACGAAGTCTACCTGATTGAAGTCAACCCACGTGCGGCACGTACCGTACCGTTCGTCTCTAAAGCGACCGGTGTACCGCTGGCGAAAGTGGCAGCGCGCGTGATGGCAGGCCAGACGCTGGCACAGCAGGGCGTCACCAAAGAAATCATCCCACCGTACTACTCGGTGAAAGAAGTGGTGCTGCCGTTCAACAAATTCCCGGGCGTTGACCCGCTGTTAGGGCCTGAAATGCGCTCTACCGGGGAAGTGATGGGCGTCGGTCGTACCTTCGCAGAAGCGTTCGCTAAGGCACAGTTGGGCAGTAGCTCAACCATGAAAAAACAGGGCCGTGCGCTGCTCTCCGTTCGCGAAGGCGACAAAGAGCGCGTGGTTGACCTGGCCGCTAAGCTGCTGAAACAGGGCTTCGAGCTGGATGCAACTCACGGTACCGCAGTCGTGCTGGGTGAAGCGGGTATCAACCCACGTCTGGTTAACAAGGTGCATGAAGGTCGTCCGCACATTCAGGACCGTATCAAGAATGGCGAATACACCTACATCATCAACACTACCGCGGGCCGCCAGGCAATTCAGGATTCCAAGCTGATTCGCCGCAGCGCGCTGCAGTACAAGGTGCATTACGACACCACCCTGAACGGCGGCTTTGCCACCGCGATGGCACTGAATGCCGATGCGACTGAAAAAGTGACTTCGGTTCAGGAAATGCATGCGCAAATTAAGAAGTAAGCGTAAGGCATAAAAAAACGCCGGGCATTTGCCCGGCGTTTTTGTTTTGTAGGTCTGATGAGCTTTCGTTTTCAAGTATGTCACCCGGCAGCACTTAACCGAGCCGGGCGACGGGTTTATTGTTCCGTGGCTGGCATTGCGGCGGCGGTCTGCTGCGACTTGCTGGCCTGCTCTTCACGGTATTTCAGGTTATCCCAGATGCGGAAGAACGGGTAATACATCACCAGCGAGATGCCGAGGTTGACGATTTGCAGTACCGACCCGGAGATATGACCGCCGGTTGCCAGGTATCCACTGACCACAATTGGCGTCGTAAACGGTAGGGCGATCCCGGCTGGTTTCGCCACCAGACCGGTGGTCATCGCCACGTAGGAGACAATCACCAGCACCACCGGGGTCAGAATAAACGGCACCACCAGGTACGGGTTCATCACGATAGGAATACCGAATACCATCGGCTCACTGATGTTAAACAGGCTGCCCGGCGCGGCAATTTTACCGAGCTGCTTCATCTGCACGCTGCGGCTGCGCAGAATCATGAAAATCACCAACCCTAACAGCGCCCCGGTGCCGCCCGGCGCAATCCATAAATCGTAAAACTGCTGGGTAATAATGTGTGGGATCGGCAGACCGTTCTGGAACGCTTCCAGGTTCTCGGACATATTGCTCAACCAGACCGGGCGGATAAACACCAGCACGATGGTGTCGCCGTGCAGGCCCAGCATCCACAAAATACCAATCAGCAGCACCGAGATAATCATCCCCGGCAGCGAACCGCCGACGTGGCTCATTGGGATTCCGACCAGTTCGGTGATCATGGTATTGATATCGCCAAACGGCGTGGCTTCAACCAGCAGGCGCAGCGCCAGCACCACCGCCAGCACGCAAAAGCCGGGGATCAGCGCAAGGAAGGATTTCGCCACCGCCGGAGGGACGCCTTCCGGCATACGGATAACCAGATTACGGTCGTTCACGAAACGGTAAATTTCCGTGGAAAGTAGGGCAATCAGGATGGCAACGAACAGCCCCTGGCTGCCAATCTGCCCCATCGGCATCACCCCTTTCACCAACTGCGCCACATCGCTGCCCGCAGGCGTAAACATGATGTGCTGTGGAATGGTCATCACGAAGGCCACCAGAGATACGGCCCCGGCGGTCAGCGGATCAAGGGTGCGGTACTTCTCCGCCAGACGGTAGGCGATACCGAAACTGGAGATAAGCGCCATGATGTCGTAGGTCGCCTTCACCGGATAGAGGACTTTCTCCTGCCACGTTGGGCCGAAAAGTTCGCTCATCAGTTGGCCGTAACCGGGGACCGGCAAATAGGCGAAGATCAGGAAAAATGAGCCTATCAACATAAACGGCATGTTGAGGATGATACCGTCACGTACTGACAGCACGTGCTTTTGTCCGGCAATTTTAAGCGCGGTCGGCAAAACGTATTTATCAATTATCGACTTATTCACAGACACCCCCTGCCCGGAGCAGACGTTGCCGACCGGGTTTTATTGTTTTAGTTATTGTTTGCCGAACTGCGGCAGCCACGCTTTGTTGATACGTAACACCTCGTCGACCAGCGCCGTCGCCAGATTGACGTCGGCCACTAATGGGTTGGCAACCAGCGCCAGTAGCGCTTTATCTTTGTCGCCGTGCACCGCCGCGTCGATGGTCAGACGCTCAAAATCTTTCACCTGCTGCGTCAGGCCGTTCATCAGCGGCGGCAGTTTGCCAAAGGCCAGCGGATGCGCGCCGAGCGCGTCAATCAGACAGTTGGTTTCAATCACCGCATCGTCCGGCAGCCCCTGAATGGCGCCGTTGTTGGCGGTGTTGACCACCATTTCAACGCCGAGGTTGTTATGCAGGGCGTTAATCAACTGGACCGCCACTTCGGAATAGAAGGAACCGCCGCGCTGGCTCAGCTCTTCGGGTTTCTTATCCAGATGCGGATCGGCGTACAGTTTGAACAGCGACGCTTCCACCTTCATCACCTGCTCGGCGCGGGTGCCTTTGCTGTCGGCATCCGCCAGCTCATCTTCCAGCATGGTGCGGGTTTGCCAGAAGTAACGATGATAAGGGCAGGGAATCGCGCGCAGCGCCCGCAGCAGCGACGGCGGCCAGGGGATTGCTTTGATGTTATTCATCGACAGCTGCTCGCCGTCGCACAGCATCTCAATCACTTCGTCGGTCGCGTCGCGGCCGCCTGCCAGTACTTTATGTACCCAAACCATATGATTCAGGCCGGCAAAGCGCAGCGATACCTCGTCATAAGGCAGCTTCAGCATGTCGGCAATCATGTGATGTATGGTGACCGGCACGTTGCACAGACCAATAATTTTGGCGTTGCTGTGGCGTGAAACCGCTTCGGTGACTATCCCGGCGGGATTGGTGAAGTTGATTATCCACGCGTCCGGGGCCAGGCGTTCAACGCGCTCGGCAATATCCAGCATCACCGGGATGGTGCGCAGCGCTTTAGCGAAACCGCCGACGCCGGTGGTCTCTTGCCCCAGCAGCTTATGGCTTAAGCCCAGTCGTTCATCGGCCGCGCGAGCGGGTAGCTGGCCGACGCGCAGCTGGGTGAGGACAAACTGGGAGCCTTCAATAGCGCTATCTGCATCGAAATGGACTGAGACTTTCACCGACTCCAGCCCGCTTCTGTCGAGCATACGACGGGCGAGGGCGGCGATGATCTCGACCTTCTGACGCCCCGCGTCGACGTCAACCAGCGCCAGTTCCGCCATGGGTAGGGAGGCATGGCGCGTAATTAATCCTTCAATCAATTCCGGGGTATAGCTGCTTCCCCCACCAATAACGGTAATTTTCATCACTTTCTCCACGGCCTTAGGCCATCAGCTGGATCGCTTTGTCGAGGACGCGATCGCCGCGCATCGTGCCGTAATCCATCATGTCGATAACCGCCACCGGTTTACCAAGCGGTGCGGAAATCTCGCTTAGGCGAGCCAATTCAAACTGCACCTGTGGGCCAAGCAGCACTACATCCGCCTGAGCAAGCTGCTGCTCAATTTCGGCGACCGGGTAGGCGTTGATCTCTACCGCCAGCGAACGCTTCTCGGCTTCGGCGCGCATCTTCTGCACCAGCATGCTGGTGGACATCCCGGCGGCGCAGCACAACATGATTTTTTTCATTACAACATTCCCCTCGTTTGAAAACATATTTCATACATTAGCGGTTTTGCTGAGGATGCATGAAAATTATTTTCATGGGTGTGATCGACGTTAAAATATTGAGTAAGCCTATGGAGAAGGGCTAAAAATGTGATCCTTCACAAATGAAATGAATATTTCAGGATCTCTTTTCGCACAGAAGCCGCGTAGACGATCGAATGAATTGAAAAATAATTTCAATAAATTATGATGTTTTTCATGAGCAGAAAAGAATCTGCTGACAAGAGGACACTCTGGTTATGGACATTGTTTATCAGCTGGTGAATGGGGTCTCCGGGCTGCCGGCGCAGGAATCTCGTCTGGCGCGTTTTTTCCTCGACAATTTTGCCCAAATCCCTGAAGCGACTATTGAAGAACTGGCGGCCAAAGCGGGCGTGAGTCCGGCGACGTTGCAGCATTTCTCGCGCAGTATCGGCTGTAGCGATATCAACGATTTTATCGGCCAGGTGCGTCGGCAGCAGCAGGTTAACAGCCGTGCGCTGCCGGCCGCACCGAGGCTGGGCGATGCTGCGTGGGTCGATCCCGGTACGCTGCAAAAGCTGGCGAAAAATGCCGGGGTGAGCAGCGATATTCTCGAACGCTTTTCCCATTCGATTGGCCGGGAAAGCAGCGACGATATTCTGGGGCAAATCCGCCAGCGGCTGCATGATTTCAGCCAGCAGGAGTCGCGCGTCGCGCAGATGATCCTCGACGATGTGTCATTTGCAGCTTCCGCCACGATAGATCAGCTGGCGACCGCTGCTGGAGTCAGTCCGGCGACGATCACTCGCTTTGCGCGCGCGGCGGGCTGTGACGATATTCGCGATCTGCGCATGAAGCTGGCGCAGGCCAGCACGCCGGTAAGCGGCGGGGATATGCCCGGGCCGTGGCGGGAAACGCTCAATCATATTCAGCAATCGCTTAATACCCAGCTCTGCGAGCTGTCCCCGGCAGCGGTTGAACGGGCGGCGAGCGTGATAAAACAGGCGAAGGGGCGGCATATTTTCAGCGCCAGTACCGCGGATGCGCCGTTTGCCAATCTGTTGCAGTATCGGCTGCTCACCCAAGGCTATCCGGCCAATGTGTGCGTGGATCCGGCGCTGATGGGGATTACTGCGTCAATGCTGGGGGCCGGGCAGGTACTGGTGGTGTTTGCTGCCAGCTCGCCCGGCAGCGCGCTTATCGCCGCCGTTCATCAGGCGCGTTGGGCGGGAGCGGAGATCGTGGTCATTGGAGAATCGCAAGGCGCATTGGCGCATGAGCAAAATATCTCGCTGCCGCTTAACGATCCGCGCTACGGCTCGCTGCTGGTGATTGATCTGCTTTGCGACGGGATTGATAAAAAATAGAAGGATCGAGCCTCACGCGCATCGCGTGAGGCCGCTTATCAGAACGCAGTTTCCAGCGTTTCCAGCACGTTGTAGCTATCGTCAATCAGCAGCAACGCTTTCCATTTGTCGAAGGTCAGGCAGGGATGCGAGGTGCTGAATACCAAAATATCACCGACCTTCACATCGGCCTCCGCAGTCAGTTTTAACATTGCGTGTTGATCCATAATGCCGGTGGTTTCGATACTTTTCGCTGCCAGTTCTCGAGGTTTTCCTGCGCGATAATGGGCGATTGGCTGCGGTAATCCGGCGTCAAAAGCGCTGTCGCGCTTGCCAAAGTTGACGATTGCCCGACCGTTTTCCGGCACCGATTGCACCATTGCCACCAGTTCCAGCGCCGAAACTAGACAGCCGCCGAGATCGCAGGCGGTCCGATCGCGGGCGACAATCGCGTCCTGCGCCTCCAGATAGATACCGGCATCGTGGGTGATATAGCATCCCGGACGGATGACTATTCGGCAGTTGGCCGGTTTCGCCGTCTCCAGCCAGACGTTACACACCACGTCATACCACACCGATCCGGCGCCGGTCAGAATAAACTCGCCTTCGACGTAGCGCTCAAGCTGACAGGCCAGCGCTGCGGCCTCGCGCAGCAGCGCTTCAACTTTTGGCTGCGGGTTATCGCCGTGCAGCACTCCTTCGTACAGCTCCAGCCCCCGCTGGCGTAGCGCCGGGAGGTGCGAGATCTCTTGCGCCAGTGTCAGCGCCTGCTCCGTCGTGCGGCAGCCGCAGCGTCCGCCCGGAACGCCCAGTTCCAGCAGAATATCCAGCGTTTGGTTTTTGCCCGCGAAGAAGGCCGAAAGCGTGCGGGCATTCTCAATGCTATCAACGCAGCATAGGTAATCGACCTGCGGATATTGCGTTTTCAGCTCGGAGATAAGCTGCATATTGGCCTTGCCGACCAGCTGATTAACCATCAATACGCGCTGAATACCGCTGGTCATCGCCACGCTGGCTTGCCAGGCGCTACCGACGCCAATCGCCCAGGCGCCGGCCTGCTGTTGCTGCTGGAAGATCCACGGCGTCATGGTTGTTTTGCCATGCGGCGCGAGCGATACGCCGCGCGCGTCGGCATAACGTTGCATCCACTGAATATTGTTATCTAACGCCGATTTTTTGATGACCGCTGCCGGCAGGCATACGTCTTCATTGAGAATGTTGGCAGGGGTAAACAGTGGGGCGGATTTATGAGGGACGAGGAAGCCGTTCTGGTATTTCATAACATAATTCCTTAGAGGTTGTATTTTATATCATGAGTCGTTTCAGATTTAACTTTATGTAAATAATCGAAATTTTTAATTTTTATTGTTGTTAGTGAATTAAAGTATCATTATTCAAGTCTTGTTTTGCGTAGTCTTTCACTGTTTTCTGCGCTTGTAAATGGTCAACTTTGGGCCAGGAAACGACAGGGGTAATGAAGAGATGCAGTTTGATTATCTGTTCCGCAACGTCACGGTTATCGACGGCAGCGGCGGCCCGCAGTATCGCGGCGATGTGGCGGTAAAAGGCGATCGCATTGTTGAGATAGCGCCTGCCATCCACGGCCCGGCCCAGCATGAAATTGACGGTACCGGGCGAGTGCTAGCGCCGGGATTTATCGACGTTCACACCCACGATGATATCAACGTTATCCGCATGCCTGAGTACCTGCCGAAAATCAGCCAGGGGGTGACCACCGTTATTGTCGGTAACTGCGGCATTAGCGCGGCAGCGGCGAGCATGAAAGGTGAAGTCCCCGATCCGATGAACCTGCTGGGTGAAGCCGGGCATTTTATCTACCCCACGGTCGATGCCTACGCTGAAGCGGTCACTCAGGCGCGGCCCGCGGTGAACGTCGGAACGCTTATTGGCCACACCGCGCTGCGTAATAATCATATGGACTCTCTATTCCGCGCTGCTAACGAGGCGGAGATTCAGGCCATGCGGGAACAACTGCGCCTGGCCTTGCAGCAAGGGGCGTTAGGGCTGAGTACCGGGCTGGCCTATGCTTCCGCCTTCCAGTCAACCACCGAAGAGGTGATGGCGCTGACGCAGGAGCTGGCGGCGGGGAACGGCATTTACACCACCCATTTACGCTCTGAGTTTGAACCGATTCTTGAAGCCCTGGATGAGGCATTCCGCGTCGGGCGTCATGCGAAGGTTCCGGTGGTGGTTTCACACCACAAATGCGCCGGGGCGCAAAACTGGGGGCGGACGGTGGAGACGCTGGCGCTGTTTGATAAGGTGCGTGAGCAGCAGGATGTTGCTTGCGACTGCTATCCGTATTCCGCCAGCTCCTCGACGCTGGACATGAAACAAATTACCGCTGATTTCGACATCGTCATCACCTGGTCAACTCCGCATCCAGAAATGGCCGGGCAAACCTTAAAGCAGATTGCCGATAGCTGGTCGCTGAGTCTGGAAGAGGCCGGTAAGCGCCTGATGCCTGCCGGGGCCATCTACTACAACATGGATGAAAAAGACGTGCAGCGGGTGTTGCGCTACCCGCTGACCATGGTCGGTTCCGATGGATTACCCAACGATCCGATGCCGCATCCGCGCCTGTGGGGCGCTTTCCCACGTGTGCTGGGACACTACAGCCGCGATGAGCAACTTTTCCCGCTGACCGAGGCGGTGCACAAGATGACCGGCATGTCGGCGGCGCGTTTCCAGCTTGCCGACCGCGGGCTGGTAAAATGCGGTTATTTCGCCGATCTGGTGCTGTTTGATCCGCAAACTGTCCGCGATGTTGCTAGTTTCAGCGACCCACAGCAGCCTGCTGCCGGTATCGAAGCGGTGATGGTCAACGGCGTGATGAGCTATGGTCAGGCTAACAATGTTATCGGGCGTGCCGGGCGATTCCTGCGCCGGTAGGCCACAACACTTAAGGAGCAACAATGAGCATTAAACGTTATGGCGTGGGCGGCAGTACCGGCACCGGCGGGCAGTCGCTGCCGTTTGCGAAAGCGGTAGAGGCGGGCGGCTGGCTGTATGTGTCCGGGCAAACGCCGATGAAAGACGGCGAGGTGGTTGAAGGCGGTATTATCGAACAGTCGCGTCTGGCGATTCAAAACTGCGTGGACATCATGCAGGATGCCGGTTACACGCTGGCTGACGTAGTGCACGTTAAGGTCTACCTGACCGACGCGCGCTACTTCCAGTCGTTCAACAAAGTGTTCCGCGAGTTCTTTGCCGATCATCCGCCGGCCCGCGTTTGCTGCGTGGCGGATCTGGTGGTGGACTGTAAGGTCGAGGTTGATTTGACCTGTTACAACGCGGAGCGCGCGAAGTAACAGGGGCGAGCCTGGGTGGGGGGGAAAACCGTCGTGCTCCCGACGGCACTAAGCGGTTCCCTCTCCCCGAGGGGAGAGGGCTAGGGGGGAAGCGCTAATCTCCCAGCGGTTGCCGGTCAATCCCGCCGCGGTGGCTATCCAGCGCCAGCTTGATTCGGCGCAGACGGTTTTTAGTCTGCGTCTTATTCACCATCGCCAGTTCCGTTGCCAGCACGTCTACCATGGCTAGCATGGCGTAACGCGAGGTGCTCGGCTTAAAGATATAATCGTTTTCACGCACGACAAGCGGCAGCACCACATCGGCGTTGTTTGCCAGCGGCGTATCGGCGGGGGTAATCGCAATTACCTTTGCACCGTACTGGCGGGCAATCGCCGCGCTTTCCACCACTTCTTGCGTATAGCCGCCGAGCGATAGCGCCAGCACCACGTCATTGGATGCCACCGATGAACACATCATGCGCACCAGCAAGCCATCACTTTGGCTCACCACCGGCAACCCTAAGCGGAACAGGCGAAACTGAACTTCCTGCGCGCAGATCGTCGATCCGCCGCCCATCCCGATAGCAAGGATTTGCCGCGCGCCGCTTAACCATTCGACGGCGTTTTTCAGCGATTCAGGATTGAGTGCCCGGCGATTGATCTCCAGCACGTTGATGATCGTCTCATAGATCCCCTGTACCCCTTCAAGATCCGGGACATCGAGGATAAAGCGCTGTCCTACCGCCAGCGACTGCGCCAGCTTGACCTTCAACTCACGCACGTCTTTGCAGCCAATGGCTCGCGCAAAGCGGGTGATTGACGCCTGGCTGGTCTGGGTCAGGCGCGCCATTTCGGCGATGGGTAACGTGGTCGCGGCCTGAACGTCGTCGAGAATAAACTGCGCGATGCGCTTCTCGGTGGCGGTCAGTTCGACAAAGCGGTCGGTAATGCAGGAAATGATGTCGATGGAAACGGACATGGTAAGCCCCTGAAAATAAATAGCCGGTACTTTGTACCATAGAAACCAGGCGCTGTGGGAAACGGTCATCCGCATTGTTGGGACAGCGCTCAAGGATCAACGCTTCGGAGTGTTCTGGTTTCGCTCACGCTTTTTAGCCACTACCCTAAAATGGTTAGTGTGATAACGAATTTGGGCTGAAAAGCAAGAGGGAAACATGACCAACTATAAGCGATTGACCGTAGCGATTCTTACCGCGGGTGCACTCTTTACCGTGGCCGGGTGTTCTTCCAACCAGACGTTAAAAACCACCGATGGCAAAACGATTGTGACCGACGGTAAACCTCAGGTGGATGATGATACCGGCCTGGTATCGTACAAAAATGCTGAGACGGGTAAAACTGAGCAGATTAACCGCGATCAGGTTAAGGAAATGAACGAGCTCGATAATTAAACACTGATGTGGCCCCGTAATATGCCGTACGGGGCCTGCGCATCATGCTTAGAGCAGCGCGCTATCGATTTTGACGATAATCTTACGCAGCGGCGCTCCCGCACCCAGGCTCGCCATCGGGCGATGAAGCTCGCCCGGGAACAGAATCGCAATCTCTTCCGCATGCAGGTGAATCAGCGTTTCGCTGCTGATTTGGGTACAAAAACCGATATCGTGCGCCTGGTTAAACTCACCGTCGGCGATAATCTCCAGCCCATTATTTCCTGCACCAATGATCTCCTCACCCGCCAGCACGATATGAATATCAATGTACTGCCGATGGTATTCCGGACGCTGTTCGGCAAGCGGTTTGGTTTCGCCCTCTACCACGTTAAAGAACAGGTTATCCCCTTCAACGATGTATTTTCCCGGCGGCAGCGAGTGCGGCTCCTGCTGGATAACGGCGCGCAGCGCTTTACGGATAACCGCAGGATAGAACGCGTTTTTCTCCGCGTGGATCAGTGTGTCGATAATCATGCCGGAACTCCCTGTGCGGGTTGAGGGGCTAAAAGGGTTAACGAGCGGGCGACAATAGTGGAAACATCGGTTGAAACATCGACCGGCTGAATATCCGGCTCGCTGGCATCTGGCGCTTCCAGTGCGGCAAACTGGCTACGCAGCAGCGCCTCCGGCATAAAGTGGCCTTTACGCGCCTGCATACGCTGCAAAATACAGTCGTAATCACCGGTCAGCCACAGAAAACGTAAACGCGGGTTACCTTCGCGCAGCTGGTCGCGATAGCGTTTTTTCAGCGCCGAGCAAACCAGTACGCCGGACTCATTTTTTTGCCCGAGACTAAAAATAACGTCGCCAATGCGCTCCAGCCACGGCTGGCGGTCGCTGTCTTCCAGCGGTTGGCCGGAAGCCATCTTGATGATGTTTTGGCGCGGGTGCAGATCGTCACCGTCGATAAATTTCGCGCCCAGCGCCTGCGATAGCGCCAGTCCAACGGTGGTTTTTCCGGTGCCGGAAACGCCCATTAAAATAATGCATTGCCCTGCCATGAGTGGCTCCTTTCTCACACCGCAACCAGCATGCCGCCGTCGACAAACAGCAAATGCCCGTTCACAAAATCGGAGGCTTTCGACGATAAGAATACCGCCGCGCCAACCAGCTCCTGCGGGTCGCCCCAGCGTGCCGCCGGGGTGCGTTTGCACAGCCAATCGGTAAAGGCTTTATCATCCACCAGAGCCTGAGTCATCGCCGTTTTGAAATAACCTGGGGCGATACCGTTCACCTGAATATTGTGTCGTGCCAGCTCCACGCACATACCGCGCGTCAGCATTTTGACCGCCCCTTTGGCGGCGGCGTAAGGGGTGATGGTGTCGCGTCCCAGCTCGCTTTGCATCGAACAGATATTGACGATTTTCCCGGACTGGCGGGTCATCATGCGTTTGGCAACGGCCTGTGAAACGAGGAACACGGCGGTTTGGTTCACGGCAATGACGTCATTCCACTCCTGCACCGGAAACTCGGTGAAAGGATGGCGGCGCTGAATACCGGCGTTGTTAAACAGCACATCGATAGCGCCAATGTCTTCTTCAATCTGCGCGATAGCGGCTTCTACGGAGTCCGGGTCAGTGACGTTAAAGACCGCGGTATGGGCGGTGGCGCCTTCATCACGTAATTTCATCGCCGCTTGTTCAGCACGCTCGGTGGAAATGTCGTTAATGATGATTTCTGCGCCATACTGCGCCAGCCCCTGTGCCATGACGTAGCCGATGCCCTGGCCGGAGCCGGTAATTAAAATATGTTTGCCCTGTAAGCTGAATAAATTGTTCATCGCTGTTTCCTGTATCACGGACGGCATACGCCCTGGGAAGATGCTGTCTATCTCACGGTTTTTATGTCGGTGAAACTGTGATGAAGATCACTCCCAACTATGTTACAAAAAGGGGTTACAGCATGTGTGATCCAGGGGCGGAAATCGTTGGGGAAACCGCGCTGCATGCGGCTTCCTGCCTGCGTTAGCGCATTCTCTTTTCGGGCGTCAGCAGGCATAATAGCCGGACAGTATTCGGCCATGACGGACAGGGTTAATGAAAGCACAACGGATAACGTTAGATGATATCGCCACGCTCGCGGGCGTAACCAAAATGACCGTCAGCCGTTATCTGCGCACGCCGGAAAAGGTGAAACCGGAAACGGCGGAAAGGATTGCCAGCGTGATTGCCGAAGTGGGCTATCAGCCCGATGCCGATAATCCCGCCATCAGCAGTAATATTGCGCCGCGCATTGGCGTACTGATTCCCTCCTTTAATAACCAGATTTTTGCCGATGTATTGGCCGGTATTGAATCCGTGACGACTGCGCACGGTTATCAAACGCTGGTGGTGAATTATGATTACGACAGCCAGCGCGAAGAGGAACAAATTGCCACCGTACTGGCGATGAACGTGAAGGCGCTGCTATTAACTGAATCGGTGCATACGCTACGCGCGGATAAATACCTGAAGGCGGCGAAAATACCGATTGCCGAAGTGATGGGGTTATCCGATAACGCCGGTCGTATTAACGTCGGTTTTGATAATTACCGTGCCGGATTCGATATGACCAATATGCTGCTGGCCAGCGGCAAAACGCAGATTATCTATTTTGGTTCAATGTCGGATATCCGCGATGAACAGCGCTATGCGGGCTACTGCAAAGCGATGGAAGAGGCCGGTTTGACGGTTGGGCGGATTGCGCCGAATAAGGTCTCCTCGGTTTCGATTGGCACCGGGATGATGACGCTGGCGCGACAGATGTATAAAGAGATGGATGCCATTTTGTGTACGAACGACGATCTGGCGGTTGGAGTGTTACAGGAGTGCATCGCTTCGGGTATCACGGTACCGCAGGAGATGGCGATTGCGGGCTTCCATGGGCTGGAGATTGGGCAGATAGTTAGCCCACGCCTGGCCAGCGTACTGACACCGCGCTTTGAAATGGGTAAAGTCGCTACCGAGATTTTAATTAAGAAAATAAAAGGCTTACCGACTATCGAAAAAGTCGACCTGCACTATCGCCTGTCGATGGGTGAAACCATCTAACCTCTCCCTCCTGATCCCCTGTGTTACGTGGTTGTTGCCACCCAGCCTGCGCCAGCGCTGGGTTTTGCCTTCGCGATCACGTCATCCGTAACACGGATTTCTAACACGATCCAGCGTGATGCAGATCGCAAAACGACGCAGTGAAAACCCGTTTGATAGGCGTAACGAATTTTCGAACTCTCAAACAGGTAAAACGATGAATACTGCAAACCCGAATACTGTGTTGTTGATTGCTCCGGTGGTTGACGGCTTGCTGGATAAACTCTCTTCCGCCTTCCAGGTCTATCGTCTGTATGAACAGGCTGACCCGCAGGCGTTCTTACGCCAGATTGGCGGCGACGTTCAGGCGGTGGTGACCCGCGGCGATATTGGCGTAACCCGTGCGGTACTTGAACAGCTGCCGAATGTGGGGCTGGTGGCGGTGTTTGGCGTCGGTACTGATGCGGTCGATCTCGACTACACCCGTGAACATCAGATTGCGGTGACCATCACCTCCGGCGTGCTGACCAATGATGTGGCCGACCTGGCCATGGGGCTGCTGATCTCCGGCGCGCGTCAGCTTTGTCAGGGCGACAAATTTGTCCGCGACGGCAAATGGCTCAAGCAGGCACCCGCGCTGGCGACCCAGGTCAGCGGTAAGCGAATCGGTATTTTCGGCATGGGCAATATCGGCCAGGCCATTGCCCGTCGCGCCCACGGTTTTGATATGGAGATCCTGTATACCGACCGTAAAAAACTCAGCCATGTTGATTACCAGTGGTGTGCCGATCTGCACACGCTGGCCCATGAAAGTGATTTCCTGGTGATTGCCGCCTCGGGCGGTGCCGCCAACCGGGGGCTGATTGATGCCAGCGTGTTTAACGTGATGCCGAAACATGCGTGGCTGATTAATATCGCGCGCGGCACGCTGGTGGATGAAAAAGCCTTAATTCACGCGTTACAAAATGGGGTGATTGCCGGGGCGGCGCTGGATGTTTATGAAGACGAACCGCATGTACCGGCGGCGCTGATGGCGCTGGATAACGTGGTTTTACAGCCGCATGTGGCCAGTGCCACCCATGAAACCCGCCAGCGCATGAGCGAGGTGGTCTTTAATAATGTCGCCGCCTTTTTTGACCATGCGCCATTACCGAATGCCATCGATTAAGCGTGACCTTTTCTCGCCATTAAATAACGTGACCTTCCCTCGATAGAGAGTGTGAATTATGAATGAGAAAATACCTGGCACTCGCTGGCTGCGCATCATTGCGCCTGTTCTCATCGCGTGCATTATTTCGTTTATGGACCGGGTTAATATTAGTTTTGCGCTGCCCGGCGGTATGGAGTCCGACCTGGGTATTACCAGTCAAATGGCCGGTGTCGCCAGCGGCATCTTTTTTATTGGTTATTTATTTCTGCAAATACCAGGTGGCCGCATTGCCGTTAATGGTAGCGGGAAACGGTTTATCGCCTGGTCGCTGATGGCCTGGGCGGTGGTATCCATCGCCACCGGTTTTGTCACTCACGAATATCAGCTGCTGGTGCTGCGCTTTATTCTCGGCGTCTCGGAAGGCGGAATGCTACCGGTGGTGCTGACGATGATCAGCAACTGGTTCCCGGAAAAAGAGATTGGCCGTGCGAATGCCTTTGTGATGATGTTTGCCCCGCTGGGCGGGATGCTGACGGCCCCGGTCTCCGGGGCGATTATTGCCGCGCTCGACTGGCGCTGGCTGTTTATCATCGAAGGGCTATTGTCGCTGGTGGTGCTGCTGGTGTGGTGGTTGATGATTAGCGACCGTCCGGAAGAGGCGCGCTGGCTGCCGGCTCGCGAACGTGAATACCTGCTGACGGCGCTCCACGCCGAGCGGGAGGCTCGTCGCTCGGAAGCGCCGGTCAGCAAAGCCCCGGTGCGGGAAGTGTTCCGCAACTCCGGGCTGATGAAGCTGGTATTGCTGAACTTCTTCTACCAGACCGGCGACTACGGCTACACCCTATGGCTGCCGACCATCCTGAAGAATCTGACCGGGGCCAATATGGCGAGCGTCGGCGTACTGGCTATCCTGCCGTTTGTCGCCACCCTTGCCGGGATCTACATCATTTCATTGTTCAGCGATCGTAGCGGCAAGCGTCGTCTGTGGGTGCGTTTCTCGCTCTATGGCTTTGCCGCCGCGCTGCTGGCCTCGGTGGTACTGCGGGACAATGTGGTCGCCGCCTATATCGCGCTGGTGATTTGTGGTTTCTTCCTGAAAGCGGCAACCAGCCCGTTCTGGTCGATTCCGGGACGTATCGCGATGCCGGAAGTGGCGGGCAGCGCGCGTGGTGTGATTAACGGTCTGGGGAACCTCGGCGGCTTCTGCGGCCCGTATCTGGTCGGGGTCATGATTTATTTCTACGGTCAGAACGTGGCGGTGTGTGCGCTAGCCGGTTCGTTAATCATTGCTGGGACCATCACCTTCTTCCTGCCGAAAAACTGCGACCTGAGCCATACGCCTGATGTCCCGCCGGTGGCAGATAAACCGGCCAACCAACCTTCCTGAACTCTCCTCTGGGGGCGCTTGTCGCCCCCCAAATCCTGCTGTTACGTCAACTGACCCTGTAAGTGTCATCATTAACTGTCTAAACTCAGGGATAAGAGCCTACCCCACTAGGCTATTTCACTTGTCATTTTGATCCTGGGCAGTGCTCAAAATCCTCACGTACTCCGTGTACGCTCCGGGATTGAAGCGCTGTCCGTGTCCAAACTGACTACGCCAATTACGCCTACTGGGATTGGCTCAAAATAATGAAGTAAGACAGGCGAATCATGATTCTGATTATTTATGCGCATCCTTATCCGCATCACTCGCATGCGAATAAGCGAATGCTTGAGCAGGTAAGGACGCTCGACGGAGTGGAAATCCGTTCCCTCTATCACCTCTATCCCGATTTTAATATTGATGTTGCTGCCGAACAGGAGGCGCTGTCTCGTGCCGATCTGGTTATCTTGCAGCATCCCATGCAGTGGTACAGCACGCCGCCGCTGCTCAAGCTGTGGCTGGATAAAGTGCTGTCCCATGGTTGGGCGTATGGCCACGGCGGTACGGCTCTGCACGGTAAAAGCGTAATGTGGGCGGTGACTACCGGCGGTGGTGAAAGCCACTTTGAGATTGGCTCGCATCCGGGGTTTGAGGTGCTGGGACAACCGCTGGAGGCGACCACGGCATACTGCGGGATGAAATGGCTGCCGCCGTTTGCGGTGCACTGCACGTTTATCTGCGATGAAGAGACGCTGCAGGCGAAAGCGCGCCACTATAAACAACGGCTACTGGCCTGGCAGGAGGAGCACAATAATGGATAGCCATACGCTCATACAGGCGCTGATTTATCTCGGATCGGCGGCGTTGATTGTCCCCATCGCCGTTCGCCTGGGGTTAGGGTCGGTGCTTGGCTACCTGATTGCCGGTTGCATTATCGGCCCGTGGGGATTGCGGCTGGTGACTGACGCCGAGGCGATTCTGCATTTCGCGGAAATTGGCGTGGTGCTGATGCTGTTTGTGATTGGCCTGGAGCTAGACCCGCAGCGGCTGTGGAAGCTCCGCGCGTCGGTATTTGGCGGCGGTCTGCTGCAGATGGTGCTGTGCGGCGCGCTGATTGGCGCCTTCTGTATCTTCCTCGGCCTGCGCTGGCAGGTGGCGGAATTAATCGGTATGACGCTGGCACTCTCTTCGACCGCCATTGCAATGCAGGCGATGAACGAACGCAACCTGACGGTGACTCAGGTCGGGCGCAGCGCCTTTGCGGTGCTGCTGTTCCAGGATATCGCGGCAATTCCGCTGGTGGCAATGATCCCGCTACTGGCAACCAGCGGCGGTTCAACAACGCTTGGCGCATTTGCTTTCTCCGCGCTGAAGGTCGCCGGGGCGCTGGCGCTGGTGGTCGTTCTTGGCCGCTATGTTACGCGTCCGCTGTTACGCTTTGTTGCGCGTTCGGGGCTGCGTGAGGTATTCAGCGCCGTGGCCCTGTTCCTGGTGTTTGGTTTCGGCCTGCTGCTGGAAGAGGTCGGTCTGTCGATGGCGATGGGGGCATTTTTGGCCGGGGTACTGCTGGCAAGCTCCGAATACCGCCACGCGCTGGAAAGCGATATCGAACCGTTTAAAGGGCTGCTGCTGGGGCTGTTCTTCATTGGCGTCGGGATGTCTATCGACTTCGGGACGCTTATCCATAACCCGCTGCGTATTATTACGCTGCTGGTCGGTTTCCTGGTGATTAAATCGTTCCTGCTGTGGCTTATCGCTAAACCGTTGCAGGTGCCGCGTTCGCAGCGTCTGTGGTTTGCGGCACTGCTGGGTCAGGGGAGTGAATTTGCCTTCGTGGTCTTTGGCGCGGCGCAGATGGCGAATGTGCTGGACGCTGACTGGGCAAAAGCGCTGACTCTGGCCGTCGCGCTGTCGATGGCGGCAACACCGATTCTGCTGGTGCTGCTGACGCGTATGGAAAAACGCGCCAGCTCCGGGGATTCACGTGAAGCGGATGAAATCGATGAAGAGCAGCCGCGGGTGATTATCGCCGGCTTCGGCCGCTTTGGTCAGATTACCGGGCGTCTTCTGCTCTCCAGCGGCGTGAAAATGGTTATCCTCGATCACGATCCGGACCACGTCGATACGCTGCGTAAATTCGATATGAAGGTGTTCTACGGCGATGCGACCCGGGTCGACCTGCTGGAGTCCGCCGGGGCGGCGAAAGCGGAAGTGTTGATTAACGCTATCGACGATCCGCAGGCCAGCCTGCAGCTGACGGAGCTGGCGAAGGAGCATTTCCCGCATCTGACGGTGATTGCCCGTGCGCGCGACGTTGAACACTATATCCAGCTGCGTCAGGCCGGGGTTGAAGCACCGGAACGTGAGACCTTTGAAGGGGCGCTGAAATCGGGCCGGCTGGCGCTGGAGTCGTTGGGACTTGGCGCTTATGAAGCGCGTGAGCGTGCCGATCTGTTCCGTCGTTTCAATACGCAGCTGATGGAAGAGATGGTGATGATGGCGGAAAATGACGCCTCTTCACGGGCGGCGGCGTTTAAACGTACCAGCGCCATGTTGACCGAAATCATCAATGAAGATCGTAATCATCTGTCGGTGGTACAGCGTCACGGCTGGCAGGGGACGGAAGAGGGGAAGCACAGCGGCAATCCACAGGATGAACCTGAGGTCAAACCAACGCTGTAAGCACGGCTGAACTGTAATGCTGGCTGTCCACTTTAGCTTCGTGGACTTGCCAGCAAATCTAAAAATTTTCTTATTCTTTACCTGGCTGCCAGTCGACGAAAGTTTATGCTTTCCGTATAGTGGCGACAATTTTTTTCGCATCTGGGACACACTCAATGATCAGTCTGATTGCTGCACTAGCGGTAGATCGCGTTATCGGTATGGAAAACGCCATGCCCTGGGACCTGCCGGCCGATCTGGCCTGGTTTAAACGCACAACATTAAACAAACCCGTGGTAATGGGGCGCCTGACCTGGGAATCCATCGGTCGTCCGCTGCCGGGCCGTAAGAACATCGTTATCAGCAGCCAGCCTGGCACCGACGATCGCGTGCAGTGGGTGAAATCGGTTGATGAAGCCATTGCGGCCTGCGGTGACGTGGAAGAGATTATGGTGATTGGCGGTGGTCGCGTGTATGAGCAGTTCCTGCCGAAAGCGCAGAAGCTGTACCTGACGCACATCGATGCGGAAGTGGAAGGCGATACCCATTTCCCGGATTACGATCCCGACCAGTGGGAATCAGTATTCAGCGAATTCCACGATGCGGATGAGCAGAACTCCCATAGTTACTGCTTCGAAGTGTTGGAGCGTCGTTAAGACCGAGCTTTTCCCCGGCGGCGCTTCGCTTGGCCGGGCTACCAAAACAAAAACGCCGGGTCGGACCCGGCGTTTTTGTTTTCATGATGTATCCGACCTGTGGCCGGGGGATGCCCCGAACTACGAAGCAACCGCCTCACTCTCGCCCGGATTCAGACGACGATTCGATGGCTGCGCGAAGTACATTTTATCTTCCCAGCGCAGACAGGTGAGATCGCCGCCCCAGCAGCAGCCGGTGTCCAGCGCATAAATCCCTTCCGGTGTGCCTTTACCTTCCAGCGACGCCCAATGACCAAAGGCCACGCTGTACTCTTCGGTAATCGGGCCTGGCAGCATAAACCATGGCTTCAGCGGAGCGGGTACGTCTTCCGGCGACTCTTTGCTGTACATATCCAGCTGGCCGTTCGGGAAGCAGTAGCGCATCCGGGTGAAAGCATTGGTGATAAAGCGCAGTCGTGCCAGACCGCTAAGATCCGCCGACCAGTTATTTGGCATATCGCCGTACATCGCGTCGAGGAAGAACGGATAGGAGTCGCTGGACAATACGGCTTCAACGTCGCGCGCGCACTGTTTGGCGGTTTCCATATCCCACTGCGGCGTAATACCCGCATGCGCCATCACTAATTTTTTATCTTCATCCACCTGCATCAGCGGCTGACGACGCAGCCAGTTGAGCAGATCGTCGGCATCCGGTGCTTCGAGCAGCGGGTTAAGGCGATCTTTCGGCTTGTTGCGGCTGATACCCGCGAAGACGGCCAGCAGGTGCAGGTCATGATTTCCCAGCACGATTTTGACGCAGTCGCCTAACGATTTAACGTAGCGCAGCACCTCTAACGAACCTGAGCCGCGCGCGACCAAATCTCCCGTCAACCATAGGGTATCTTTGCCTGGCGTAAACTCAACCTGTTGCAACAGGGCAATTAACTCATCGTAGCAACCGTGAATGTCGCCAATAAGGTATGTAGACATAATTAATGAATCAGCGTGGGAACAAAGAGACGGAAAACGGGGATGTCGATAGCGAACGGCACGCCGTCCACGTCGATCATGTCATAGTGGCCCTGCATGGTGCCGAGCGGCGTTTCCAGCACGGCACCGCTGGTGTACTGATATTCACCGCCGGGCTCGATGTGTGGCTGAACGCCGACGACACCTTCACCCTGTACTTCGGTTTCACGGCCATGGCCGTTGGTGATAACCCAGTAACGCCCTAGAAGCTGAACCGCAGTTCGCCCGAGATTGCGAATGGTCACCGTATAAGCGAAAACGTAACGTTCCTCTTCCGGCATGGAGTGCGTCTCAATGTAGACGCTCTGAACCTGGACGCAAACTCGTGGCGAATCAATCATGGTCTAGCTCTCCTTGGAGGGCGCATTCTCTGACAGATAATTGGCCATCCGGCAGTATTGCGCAACAGAGATATTTTCTGCACGCATCGCTGGGTCGACACCTAATTCCGTCAACAGCTCAACGCTGAACAGGTTGCCCAGGCTGTTACGGATGGTTTTACGACGTTGGTTAAACGCTTCGGTCGTAATACGGCTCAGTACGCGGACATCTTTTACCGGGTGCGGTTTGGTGGTATGTGGCACCAGACGGACAACGGCGGAATCCACTTTTGGCGGTGGCGTAAATGCGGTCGGCGGAACTTCAAGAACCGGGATCACATTGCAGTAGTATTGCGCCATGACGGTCAAACGACCATAGGCTTTACTGTTTGGTCCTGCAACCAGACGGTTAACCACTTCTTTTTGCAGCATGAAGTGCATGTCTGCAATAGCATTAGTATAGCTAAACAGGTGGAACATCAACGGCGTGGAGATGTTGTACGGCAGGTTGCCGAACACGCGCAGCGGCTGACCCAGTTTTTCAGACAGCTCGCCAAAGTTCATGGTCATGGCATCCTGCTGATAAATGGTCAGCTTCGGCCCCAGGAACGGGTGAGTTTGCAAACGTGCCGCGAGGTCGCGGTCCAGTTCGATAACGGTCATTTCGTCAAGACGTTCGCCAACCGGTTCGGTTAGCGCAGCGAGGCCCGGGCCGATTTCAACCATCGCCTGGCCTTTTTGCGGATTAATGGCCGCAACAATGCTGTCGATAACGAACTGGTCGTTTAAGAAGTTTTGCCCGAAGCGTTTACGGGCTAAGTGGCCCTGATGGACTCGATTATTCATTAGAGTTAACAATCATTTTGATGGCGAGATTAAGCGCCGTAATAAAACTGCCGACGTCCGCTTTCCCAAGGCCAGCCAGTTCAAGGGCGGTACCATGGTCAACGGAGGTGCGAATAAAGGGTAAGCCGAGCGTAATATTCACGCCGCGACCAAATCCCTGGTATTTTAGCACGGGTAGGCCCTGATCGTGGAACATTGCGAGTACGGCATCGGCGTGGTCCAGATACTTTGGCTGGAATAAGGTATCAGCAGGCAGCGGCCCGCTGAGATTCATCCCTTTCGCCCGCATCTCGTCCAGCACTGGGATGATGGTGTCGATCTCTTCGGTACCCATATGGCCGCCTTCTCCGGCGTGCGGATTCAGGCCGCAAACCAGAACGTGGGGCTCGGCAATACCAAACTTGTTGCGTAAATCGTCGTGCAGGATGGTAATGACTTCCCGCAGCAGATCCGGCGTGATGGCGTCACTCACCGCTTTGAGCGGCAGGTGCGTGGTCGCCAGCGCAACGCGCAGCTCTTCGGTGGCCAGCATCATCACCACTTTTTCGGCACCCGCGCGCTCTTCGAAGAACTCGGTATGGCCGGTAAAGGCGACGCCGGCATCGTTAATAATGCCTTTGTGTACCGGCCCGGTGACTAGCGCAGCAAACTCCCCGTTCAGACAGCCATCACAGGCCCGCGCCAGCGTCTCGACGACATAACGCCCGTTGTCGACGTTTAATACGCCGGGCTGGACGTCAGCATGCAGCGCAACGGGCAGCAGCGTTAGCGTACCGGCACGTTGTGGTGTTGCGGAGTGGTCGGGAGAGTAGGGTAAAAGCGTGAGGGGGAGGCCAAGGAGCCTGGCCCGCTCGATGAGCAGGCCGCCGTCTGCACAGACGACCAGTTCGAGCGGCCAGTCGCGCTGGGCCAGTTGGATAACGAGATCCGGGCCAATCCCGGCGGGTTCGCCGGGAGTGATAACAACGCGATGTTGTGTCATTAGTTGCTCAGAATTTTAACGTAGGCGCTTGCGCGCTGTTCCTGCATCCAGGTAGCCGCTTCTTCAGAGAACTTACGGTTCATCAGCATACGATAAGCACGATCTTTCTGTGCCGCATCGGTGCGGTCAACGTTACGCGTGTCCAGCAGCTGAATCAGGTGCCAGCCGAAGGAGGAGTGAACCGGGCCGCTCATTTGGCCTTTGTTCAGCTTCATCAGCGCATCGCGGAATGATGGATCGTAGATATCCGGCGTCGCCCAGCCTAAGTCACCGCCCTGGTTAGCAGAGCCTGGATCCTGAGACAGTTCTTTGGCCGCTTTCTCGAAAGTGGTTTTGCCGCTGCGGATATCCGCTGCAACCTGCTCCAGCTTCGCACGCGCCTGATCGTCGGTCATGATTGGCGATGGCTTCAGCAGAATGTGGCGAGCGTGGGTTTCAGTCACAGAGATGTTCTGAGTCTGGCCGCGCATGTCGTTGATTTTCAAGATGTGGAAACCAACGCCGGAACGGATTGGACCGACAACATCACCTTTTTTCGCCGTGCTCAGCGCCTGTGCAAAGATTGCCGGCAGCTCCTGAATACGACCCCAGCCCATCTGGCCGCCTTTCAGCGCCTGCTGGTCTGCAGAATAGGTGATAGCGAGCTTACCGAAGTCGGCACCGTTACGTGCCTGCTCGACGATAGACTCAGCCTGGCTCTGCGCTTCGTTGACCTGATCGGAGCTTGGATTTTCCGGCAGCGGAACCAGGATGTGGCTCAGGTTCAGCTCAGTGCTGGCGTCGTTCTGGGTACCAATCTGGTTGGCCAGAGCGTCAACTTCCTGCGGCAGCACGGTAATGCGACGGCGCACTTCGTTGTTACGCACTTCAGAAATCAGCATCTCTTTGCGAATCTGGCTGCGATAGGTGTTGTAGTTCATCCCATCGTAAGCCAGACGGCTGCGCATCTGATCCAGCGTCATGTTGTTCTGCTTAGCAATATTGGCGATCGCCTGATCGACCTGCTCGTCAGAAACCTTCACGCCCATTTTCTGCCCCATCTGCAGGATAATCTGATCCATGATCAGACGCTCCAGAATCTGGTGGCGCAGGGTTGCGTCGTCCGGCAGCTGTTGGCCAGCCTGACCAGAGTTCATTTTGACGGACTGCATCAGGCCATCAACGTCGCTCTCGAGTACGACGCCATTATTTACAACGGCTGCAACTTTATCGACAACCTGCGGGGCAGCGAAGCTGGTATTCGCAACTAAGGCGATACCGAGAAGCAGCGTTTTCCAGTTCTTCATACTTTTTCCATTTCAATTAACCGCAATGCGGATGATGTGTCTAACCAGTGACATTACAGCGAGCTTTGGTACGGCATGATGTTGGAACGCAGCATCTGCTGGGTACCCAGACCGTAGTTAGAGCTCAGACCACGCAGCTCAATGCTGAAGCCGATGGAGTTATCATATTTGGACCGACCGCCAGTGTTGCTGCTGTTGTAATCCCAGCCGTTGAGCTTACGCTCGTAGCCTACGCGGATCGCATAGCAGCAGGAGTTATACTGCACGCCAAGCATCTGATCGGCCGAGCTATGGGTGTTGGTGTCAAAGTAATAGGCACCCACCACGGACCAGCGGTCGACGATTGGCCAGCTTGCCGTTGCGCCAACCTGCGAGATCCCTTCCCGATACTGCTCGGCCGTTGAGTAAGTTGGCAGCGTGGCCTGGATATACTCTGGGCTGGCGTAGCGGTAGGTCAACTGCACTAAACGCTCGTCGTCCTGGCGGTATTCAATAGCTGAACTGCTGGTGGAGATGTTGTTCAGACGGGTATCGTACTGAATCCCACCGCGTAAACCCCACTTGTCGCTGATGCGCCAGTAGGTATCACCTGCCCAAACCAGCGAGCCCGTTTTGTCGTCTTTCTCCCAGTTTACGTTGTCATCACCGGTACGAGACTCGGTGAAATAGTAGATTTGACCAACGGAAACGTTAAAACGTTCAACGGCAGCGTCATCATAAATACGTGATGTGACACCGGTCGTGATTTGGTTTGCCGACGCAATACGATCAAGGCCGCTGTAGCTGCGGTCGCGGAACAGACCGGAGTAGTCAGATTGCAGGAAAGTTGAGTCGTAGTTATTGATTTTGCTCTGATCGCGGTACGGGATGTACAGGTACTGCATCCGCGGTTCCAGAGTCTGGGTATAGCCCGGAGTCAGCTCAACATCGCGCTCAAAGACCATTTTGCCGTCAACTTTCAGCTGCGGCATGGTGCGGTTGACCGAACTGGCCAGCTGATTAGCGTTGTCTGGATCGCGATTGTAGCTGTCGATATTGCTCTGGTTATAGTGTGTCGCCAGCAGCTTCGCTTCGGTATTGATGCTACCCCAACGGTTGCCCAATGGCAGACTGATGGTCGGCTCCATGTGCACACGCGTTGCTTCAGGCAGGCTGCTGTTGCTGTTGACGAACTTAACCGCCTGCGCATAAAGGTGCGTATCAAACGGCCCGACGTCGTTCTGATAGGCGTTCACGTCCAGCTGCGGCTCAGCAGAATAGGAGTTGCTGTTGGCGCGGTCGAAGACCTGGAACTGTTTTGACGACACGGTCGCATCGAAGTTCTGCACCACATAGCCGACGCTCAGCTTCTGCGTGGCATAGCCATCGGTACTGGAACCGTATTTGGAGTCAAAGTCGTTAAAATAGTCCGGATCGCTGACTTTGGTGTAATCGGCGTTGAAGCGCCACACTTGATCCATGACCCCGGCATGATGCCAGTAGAACAGCCAGCGACGGCTGTTTTCATCGTTCGGGTGATCGTTTGAATAGACCTTATCGGATGGCAGATAATCCAGCTCAAACAGGCCTTGACCGGCCTGGCTCAGATAGCGGAATTCGTTCTCCCACATGACGCCGCCACGCTTGTCCATATAGTGCGGGGTCAGCGTTGCGTCCATGTTTGGCGCAATGTTCCAGTAGTACGGCAGTGAGAACTCAAAGTGGTTTGAGCTACCGTACTTGGCGTTTGGAATCAGAAAACCTGAGCGACGCTTGTCACCCACCGGAAGCTGCAGATAAGGGCTATAGAAAACCGGCACCGGGCCAATTTTAAAGCGCGCATTCCAGATTTCCGCGACCTGTTCTTCGCGATCGTGGATCACTTCGCTCCCGACCACGCTCCAGGTGTTAGAACCCGGCAGACAGGAGGTAAAGCTGCCGTTTTCCAGAATGGTGTAACGGTTTTCGCCGCGCTGCTTCATCACGTCCGCGTTGCCACGGCCCTGACGGCCAACCATCTGGTAATCACCTTTCCAGACGTTAGTGTCTTTGGTATTCAGGTTTGACCAGGCTTTAGGCCCTTTCAGAATTACCTGATTATCGTCATAGTGGACGTTACCGAGTGCATCAACGGTACGAACAGGCGTAGGCTGACCATCGGCCTGCTTCTGATGCAGCTGAACTTCATCTGCCTGCAAGCGGCTATTGCCCTGATTAATATCAACGTTGCCTTTAAAAACGGCGTTTTCAGGGTAGTTGCCATCGGCGTGATCGGCAGTAATGGTGACGGGCTGCTCGTTAGTCTTGCCGCTTACCAGCGGGCGATCGTAACTCGGGACGCCAAGCATACATTGTGATGCGAGATCCGCAGCCAATCCCTGCTGACTGTACAAGGCGCTGGCGATCATGGTCGCGAGGAGAGTGGGAATACGTTTTTTCATACGTTGTATTTGTTGTTCCGTCATCTATAGCATTGCGGCTTGCAAACGGTCAGAGACTAACGTACTCATCGTTATCACGCTAGTTTTATCCTGCCCGTTCTCGCCAGAGGTGTTATGCACGGCATTGAATGACAGGTATGATAATGCATATTTTAGCCGCTGGCATGACGATTTGGGGAGTATATGCAGTATTGGGGAAAAGTGATTGGTGTGGCCATCGCTCTATTAATGGGCGGAGGGTTTTGGGGCGTTGTCCTCGGGCTGCTTGTGGGTCACATGTTTGATAAGGCGCGAAGCCGTCGCATGAACTGGTTTGCCAATCAACAGCAGCGTCAGTCGCTGTTTTTTGCCACCACGTTTGAAGTGATGGGCCACCTGACCAAATCGAAAGGGCGCGTGACCGAAGCGGATATTCATATCGCCAGTCTGTTTATGGATCGTATGAATCTGCACGGTGAATCGCGCACGGCGGCTCAACAGGCATTTCGCGTCGGTAAAGCCGACAACTATCCGCTGCGCGAAAAAATGCGTCAGTTCCGCAGCGTCTGTTTTGGTCGTTTTGATCTGATTCGCATGTTTCTGGAGATCCAGATTCAGGCGGCGTTTGCCGACGGTTCATTGCACCCGAATGAGCGCGATGTGCTGTACGTGATTGCTGAAGAGCTGGGGATCTCCAACGCCCAGTTCGATCAGTTCCTGCGTATGATGCAGGGCGGCGCACAGTTTGGCGGCGGCTATCATCAGCAGTCGCAGGGCGGCAACGGCGGCGGCTGGCAACAGGCGCAACGTGGCCCGACGCTGGAAGATGCCTGCAACGTGCTGGGCGTGAAGCCCAACGATGATGCCACGACCATTAAGCGCGCTTACCGTAAGTTAATGAGCGAGCATCACCCGGATAAACTGGTGGCCAAAGGGTTACCGCCGGAGATGATGGAGATGGCGAAGCAGAAAGCGCAGGAAATTCAGAAAGCGTACGAGCTGATTAAAGAACAGAAAGGGTTTAAGTAAGCGTTTAATCGTCGTCGGATGACGGTCTGTGTCTTACCCGGCCTACGCAGAATGGTAGGCCGGGTAAGCGAAGCATCCTTAGATGAGGGCTTCGTTAAAAATCGACCGGTGCCTTGAACGTCATACTGGTGCCAAATTCCGGATGGGTAATGGTCAACGTCTGCGCATGCAGCTGCAAACGGGGTGCCATCGCCAGTGCTTCCGGTGTGGCGTAAAAACGGTCACCCAGAATCGGGTGCCCCAGTGCCAGCATATGCACGCGCAGCTGGTGAGAACGCCCGGTAATTGGTTTTAGCAGCACGCGGGCGGTGTTATCCGCCGCGTACTCCAGCACTTCATACTCGGTCTGCGCCGACTTCCCGGTTTCATAACACACCTTCTGCTTAGGCCGGTTCGGCCAGTCGCAAATCAGCGGTAAATCTACCAGACCTTCCTGCGGCTGCGGGTGTCCCCACACGCGAGCCACGTATTGTTTCTTCGGCTCGCGTTCGCGGAACTGGCGTTTTAGCTCACGTTCAGCCGCTTTGGTCAGGGCTACTACGATGACGCCACTGGTTGCCATATCGAGGCGGTGCACTGACTCCGCCTGCGGAAAGTCGCGCTGGACGCGCGTCATGACGCTGTCTTTATGCTCTTCCTGACGGCCGGGCACGGACAACAAGCCGCTTGGCTTGTTGACCACCATGATGTGCTCATCCTGATAGAGGATGACCAGCCATGGATCCTGTGGCGGAAAATAGTTTTCCATTCCCATAGCGGGCTCCTGTTACTGGTGAGTGACGACGATCAGACGCAGTGCGTCCAGACGCCATCCCGCCTGTGATAGGCTTTCCATCACCTGCTGACGGTTGCTTTCAATCGCCGACAGTTCGTCGTCGCGAATGTTTGGGTTCACCGCTTTCAGCGCTTCCAGACGCGACAGTTCAGCGCTGAGCTTCTCATCGGCTTCCTGACGTGCGCCATCAATCAGCGCCTGCGCAGCTTTGGCAATCTGCCCTTCGCCCAGTTGCAGAATTGCGTGCACATCCTGTTGTACCGCATTCACCAGCTTGCTGCCGGTATGACGGTTTACCGCGCTGAGCTGGCGGTTGAAGGTTTCAAACTCGACCTGAGCGGCGAGGTTGGTACCGTTCTTATCCAGCAGCATACGCACCGGCGTCGGTGGCAGGAAGCGGTTAAGCTGCAGCTGTTTTGGCGCCTGCGCTTCAACAACATAAATCAGTTCAACCAGCAGGGTACCGACCGGCAGCGCCTTGTTTTTCAACAGTGAAATGGTGCTGCTCCCGGTATCGCCGGAAAGGATCAGATCCAGACCGTTGTGAATCAGCGGGTGTTCCCAGGTGAGGAACTGCGCGTCTTCGCGGGACAGTGCGACATCACGCTCGAAGGTCACGGTGCAACCATCTTCCGGCAGACCCGGGAAGTCTGGCACCAGCATGTGATCGGATGGCGTCAGCACGATCAGGTTTTCACCGCGATCGTCCTGGTTGATGCCGACGATATCGAACAGGTTCATGGCAAAGGCAATGAGGTTGGTATCGTCATCCTGCTCTTCGATGCTTTCAGCCAGAAGCTGTGCTTTCTCGCCGCCGTTGGAGTGAATTTCCAGCAGGCGATCGCGGCCCTGTTCCAGCTGTGTTTTCAGCGCTTCATGCTGTTCGCGGCAGGCTTTAATCAGGTCGTCAAAACCGTCAGTATTTTCTGGAGTCGCCAGGTAGTTGATCAGTTGACCGTGAACGCTGTCATAGATGGTACGGCCGGTCGGACAGGTGTGCTCGAATGCGTCGAGACCTTCATGGAACCAGCGAACCAGCACCGACTGAGCGGTTTTTTCGAGGAACGGCACGTGGATCTGAATATCGTGCGCCTGACCGATACGGTCCAGACGGCCGATACGCTGCTCCAGCAGGTCCGGGTTGAACGGCAGGTCAAACATCACCAGGTTGCTGGCGAACTGGAAGTTACGGCCTTCAGAGCCGATTTCTGAACACAGCAAAACCTGAGCGCCGCTGTCCTCTTCGCCAAACCAGGCGGCGGCGCGGTCACGTTCGATAATTGACATGCCTTCGTGGAATACGGCGGCGCGGATGCCTTCGCGTTCGCGCAGAACCTGCTCCAGCTGCAGCGCAGTGGCGGCTTTGGCGCAAATCACCAGGACTTTCTGCGAACGGTGCGCGGTCAGGTAGCCCATCAGCCACTCAACGCGCGGATCGAAGTTCCACCAGGTACCGGTATCGCCTTCAAATTCTTGATAAATCTGCTCTGGATACAGCATGTCGCGAGCGCGTTCTTCGGCGCCTTTGCGAGCACCCATAATGCCGGAGACTTTAATCGCCGTCTGATACTGTGCCGGCAGCGGCAGCTTGATGGTGTGCAGTTCGCGTTTCGGGAAGCCTTTCACCCCGTTACGGGTGTTACGGAACAGCACGCGGCTGGTACCGTGGCGGTCCATCAGCATGGAGACCAGCTCCTGGCGTGCGGCTTCGGCGCCTTCGCGATCGCTGTTGGCGGTTTGCAGCAGGGCTTCAATATCCTGCTCGCCAATCAGTTCGCCCAGCATATTCAGATCATCATTACTGAGTTTGTTACCGGCCAGCAGCAGCGCGACGGCGTCGGCTACTGGACGATAATTATTTTGTTCTTCAACAAACTGTGCGAAATCGTGGAAGCGGTTCGGGTCAAGCAGACGCAGACGCGCGAAGTGGCTTTCCATACCCAGTTGCTCCGGCGTTGCAGTCAGCAGCAGGATGCCAGGCACGCGCTCGGCCAGCTGTTCAATCGCTTGATATTCGCGGCTTGGTGCCTCTTCGCTCCACACCAGGTGGTGCGCTTCATCGACCACCATCAGATCCCATTCGGCATCGCACAGGTGTTCGAGGCGCTGTTTGCTACGACGCACGAAGTCCAGCGAGCAGATCACCAGCTGTTCGGTTTCAAATGGGTTATAGGCGTCGTGCTGGGCTTCGGCATAGCGTTCATCATCAAACAGCGCAAAGCGCAGGTTGAAGCGGCGCAGCATTTCGACCAGCCACTGATGCTGCAGGGTTTCTGGCACGATAATCAGTACGCGCTGTGCCGCACCGGACAGCAGCTGTTGGTGCAGGATCATCCCGGCTTCAATGGTTTTACCCAAGCCAACTTCATCTGCCAGCAGTACGCGCGGAGCGTGACGACGGCCAACATCATGGGCGATGTTGAGCTGATGTGGAATAAGGCTGGTGCGCTGGCCGCGCAGGCCGCTCCATGGCATGCGGTACTGTTCGCTCTGGTACTTACGCGCGCGGTAGCGCAGCGCGAAACGATCCATGCGGTCAATCTGACCGGCAAAGAGACGGTCCTGCGGTTTGCTAAACACCAGTTTGCTGTCGAGCAGTACTTCGCGCAGCATCACGTTCTCTTCTTCGGTGTCCTGACGGGTACCGATGTACGCCAGCAGACCATTTTCTTCTTTAACTTCATCAACGAGCAACTGCCAGCCTTCATGGCTTGTTATCGTGTCGCCGGGATTGAACATCACGCGGGTCACGGGGGAGTCACTACGGGCGTACAGACGGTTCTCTCCGGTTGCCGAAAAGAGTAGGGTGACGGTTCGTGCATCCATTGCAACAACAGTACCAAGTCCCAATTCGCTTTCTGTATCGCTGATCCAGCGTTGACCAAGTGTAAAAGGCATATGCGTTCGGCTCTATCTTTAATAAATTGCAGGCAATATTCATCCACCACCTAAAGGAAGGCGGCGAGTGAATGAGGTCCAGGAATGGAAAGGGCGCTATGGTACTGGATGGCGAGACGTTAGTCACCTGTCAAAATAGACCCAGTTGCCCTGTCACTATTGTAGCAAAATCGTCGTCGACAAAGGGGAGAATTCCTTCGGCAACGGGCGCTAATTGTTTTGTCAGGTAGTGATCGTAATCCAGCGGTGATTGCTGATATGCCAGCGGCTCCGGGCCGTTAGTGGTCCAGACGTAGCGGATGCTTCCGCGCTGCTGGTACTGTTGCGGACGGCCAAGCCGCACGTTGTGTTCATCGGCCAGGCGAGCGGCGCGCACATGCGGCGGGATGTTACGCTGATACTCCGCCAATGGGCGACGCAGCTGCTTACGATAAACCAGCTGTTCGTCCAATTCACCGGCCATTAGTTTATCGATGGTTTCGCGAATGAAATCCCGGTACGGCTCGTTGCGGAAAATGCGTAAATAGAGGGCCTGCTGAAACTGCTGCGCCAGCGGCGTCCAGTCGGTGCGGACGGTCTCTAGCCCTTTGTACAGCATGCGCTGTTTATCACCTTCCTGAATCATCCCGGCGTAGCGTTTTTTACTGCCGGTATCGGCCCCACGAATGGTCGGCATCAGGAAGCGGCAAAAGTGGGTTTCAAATTCCAGCTCCATCGCGCTGGTCAGGCCGCTTTTTTGTAGCTCATCGGCCCACCACCGGTTCACAAACGCGACCAGCGAACGGCCAATTTCGGCGGCTTTATCTTCATCATGGGCGCGTTTGAGCCAGACAAAGGTGGAGTCGGTATCACCATAAATGACGTCATAGCCCTGCGATTCGATCAGCGCTTTGGTCTGGCGCATGATCGCATGCCCGCGCATGGTTATCGACGAGGCCAGACGAGGATCGAAAAAGCGGCAGGCGCTGGTGCCCAGTACGCCGTAGAAGGCGTTCATGATGATCTTCAGCGCCTGCGATAATGGTTTGTTGTGCTGGCGTTTTGCTTCATCACGGGCGTGCCAAATCTGGCTGACGATCCCCGGCAGGCAATGCTTATTGCGGGAGAACCACGCGTCGAGAAAACCTTCCGTGCTGTGCTGTTGTTCAGGATGCGCCATCCCTTCAATCAGGCCAACCGGGTCTATCAGGAATGAGCGAATGATCGACGGATACAGGCTTTTGTAGTCGAGCACCAGCACAGAATCATACAGCCCGGGGCGCGAGTCCATGACGTAGCCACCAGGGCTGGCCTGCGGAGGGACTTCGCCAAGGTTGGGTGCCACATAGCCGAGGCGATGCATGCGCGGAAAATAGAGGTGGCTAAAGGCGGCGACCGAGCCGCCGTGTCTGTCGACTGCCAGGCCGTTGACCGTGGCGCGCTCCAGCAGGAACGGCATAATTTCCGTTTTGTGGAAAATGCGCGTCACCAGCTCGCAGTCTTTCAGGTTATAGGTGGCCAGTGCGGGTTTATCTTCGGCGAAACGGCGGTCAATTTCGTCCATCCTGTCCCACGGATTATCAATGGCTTTGCCTTCGCCCAATAATTCACGAGAGACATTTTCCAGAGAAAAGGACGAAAAGCTCCAGAAAGCGGATTTCAGCGCTTCAATGCCATCGATAATTAACCGCCCGGCGGCCTGGGCGAAGAAGACGCCATTTTTAAAACCGTGCTCGCGCCACTCTAGCTCGCTGCCGCCGCGCCCGAGCAGCAGCGGGACTTTGTAACGTTCGGCGCTTTTTTGCAGTACCCGAAGATCAAACTGCACCACGTTCCAGCCGATCAGCACATCCGGATCGTATTCAGCAAACCAGGCGTTGAGTTTTTCCAGCAGCAGCGGGCGGCTGGCAACATATTCGAGATGAAAATCGACCTGTGGCTGCTGCTCCGGGGGTGAACCGAGCATATAGACGGTGCGCTGGCCACAGCCTTCAAGGCCGATGCAGTAGAGCTCGCCGTGACGGCTGGTTTCGATATCCAGTGATACCCATTTCAGCGGTGGGCGGTAGTCCGGGTTTGGCTTCATTCGCGCCTGGCGAAGGGTGGTGCCGCGCCTTTCGCCTTCAACCCATACCGGAGCGGTGATAAAGCGCTCCATCAGGTAACGTTCCGGCGGGCGGACGTCGGCTTCATAGACGGTAATGCCGTTTTCGCGCAGTAGCTTTTCCAGCCGCATCAATTGGCGATGGGCACGGCAGTAAAGGCCAAAAACCGGCTGGCGATGGAAATCTTTGAGGGTGAGCGGCGCAAAACGCAGGCCATTTTCACCGTGCAGCAGGCGTTCAACCTGCGCACGCTGGGATTCGGGGATAAACGCCACAGACTCTTGCGGCGGCAGCGTGACCTGCAGCGGGCCGCTGTCGGTCGCCAGCCAGAAAATCAGCTCTGTGCCCTGCGGTGTATCCCGCCAGTGACGGGTCAATAGAAAACCTTCTTGTGCCTGCGTCACGCGCTGCTCTTTGTCAGTAAACCTTGCCCAAGTATAGCATGAACGCTACAGGGTATGGGGTTATATACAGTATTTATAGGTTGGTTATAAGCTGTATTTACTTCCCTTTCAATGTGTCAATGAGGGGAGAGATCATCTGTGCTCTGAGCGCCTCTTTGTCGCCGCGGCCCGCATATTTGATATCAGGGTGCGCATAGCGGTTCATTTCGCGGGCAATATCCAGCATGGCATTGCCATAGCGACGCCCTTTCGTCATTTCATTTTCCTGCTCAATCACCTGCACCATGATATCCATGGTGGAATTGAGCATAACCTCGATCTCACACTTCATTTTGGGCAAAATGCTTTTCACCTGCGCGAGCACCGCGGCTTTGGCATCTTCCATAACATCCTGATCAATAACGTAGTTAGAAACCAATTGAACGGTGATTTTGTCTACCATCCGAGAGAAGTTTTTGAAGAGGATCCCATCGCTGCAAATGCGGGGCAGATTCTTAAGGAAGGAGAAGTAATTATTGCCATCATAATCAAGTAGCGAGCCGTATTTGTCTTGAGTGAGCTCGGTGTAGGCATAGATAGCTTTTTTAGGGCCGCGTACTTTTGATTCGGCGATAACCAGGTGACGTGTTTCAGGATCGTAGGCGACAACGTCAATATCACTCCAGCCACCATTTTCGGTTTGATAGGCAAATCGAACCCGGGTCCAATAATCCTTTAGCAGCCAGTAAGATTCAATAATTCCTTCCGAGACCATAACTTCAGACATGTGTGAGACCTTAATATGAGTATTTAGACATATGAAGCGTACGCTTGCCGTAACAACTTAAATATTAAGTTGATTTTACGACGCTTTAGCTGTGCTAAATAAGTCCAGGAATCAGGTAGGGAAGGGATTTAAAAATAGATTGTTATGCCGTCAGAACCTGTTCTGACGGCCATAATTTACTGCCCGTAATAAGCCTTTGCCCCGTGCTTACGCAAGTAGTGTTTATCCAGCAGCGTTTGCTGCATATCCGGTAGCTCTGGCGCTAGCTGGCGGCAGAAGATACCCATATAGGCAATCTCTTCCAGAACGATGGCGTTATGCACCGCATCTTCGGCATTTTTGCCCCACGCAAACGGGCCGTGGGAATGAACCAGTACGCCGGGCATTTGCGCTGGGTCAATGCCGTTTTGCCGGAAGGTTTCGACGATCACCGCGCCGGTTTCCCATTCGTAATCACCGTTGATTTCCGTGTCGGTCATCAGGCGGGTACAGGGCACGGCGCCGTAGAAATAGTCGGCGTGGGTGGTGCCGGTCGCTGGAATAGACTGCCCGGCCTGCGCCCAGATGGTCGCATGGCGCGAGTGGGTGTGAACGATGCCGCCGAGCGTGGGAAATGCTTGATACAGCAGGCGGTGGGTTGGGGTATCCGATGAGGGTTTTTTCTTACCCTCGACCACTTCACCGGTTTCGAGGCTCACCACCACCATATCGTCAGCGGTCATCACGCTATAGTCGACACCGGAAGGTTTGATCACCAGCACGCCGCACTCGCGGTCAACGGCGCTGACGTTGCCCCAGGTTAAGGTCACCAGGTTGTGTCTGGGAAGCGCCAGATTGGCTTCCAGCACCTGACGTTTGAGATCGTCTAACATGGTTTGCTCCGTGTTTCAGTTTCCCTCACCCCGGCCTTCTCCTGCAGGGAGAAGGGGAAGGGCAGATATGCACTCAACGGTTCCCTCTCCCTTTGGGAGGGAGTTAGGGTGAGGGGAAGCGGCTTATCGTTTAGAACCGAAATACACCTCGTTCCAGCGCAGCGCGTCTTTAAACGCTGGCAGACGGGTATCGTTGTCAATGACGGCGATTTCAATATCGTGCAGCTCGGCGAACTGGCGCATATCGTCCAGCGTCAATGCGTGGCTGAACACGGTATGGTGCGCGCCGCCGGCGATGATCCACGCCTCAGAAGCGGTTTCCAGATTTGGATGTGCCTTCCACAGAGCGTTCGCCACCGGCAGTTTCGGCAGGTTGTGCGGGGTTTTCACCGTTTCGATGGTATTGACCAGCAGGCGGTAGCGGTCGCCAAGATCGATCATGCTCGCGACGATTGCCGGGCCGGTCTGGGTGTTAAAGATCAGACGCGCCGGATCGGCCTTGCCGCCGATGCCCAGATGCTGTACGTCGAGCAGCGGTTTGTCTTCGACCGCGATGGATGGGCAGACTTCCAGCATGTGCGAACCGAGCACCAGATCGTTCCCACCGTCGAAGTGGTAGGTGTAGTCTTCCATAAATGAGGTGCCGCCCTGTAGACCGGTCGACATCACTTTCATAATGCGAAGCAGGGCGGCGGTTTTCCAGTCGCCTTCGCCCGCAAAGCCGTAGCCTTGCTGCATCAGGCGCTGCACGGCGAGGCCCGGGAGCTGCTTCAGGCCGTGCAAATCTTCAAAGGTGGTGGTGAAGGCGTGGAAACCGCCTTCTTCGAGGAAGCGTTTCATCCCCAGCTCGATGCGCGCGGCGTCTAACACGTTCTGGCGTTTGTCGCCGTGGATCTGCGCGGCAGGCGTCAGGCGATAGCTGCTTTCATATTCATCAACCAGCGCGCTGATTTCACCGTCGGTCACGGCGTTGACCACCTGTACGAGATCGCCCACCGCCCAGGTATTGACCGAGAAGCCGAACTTAATCTGCGCCGCGACTTTATCGCCGTCGGTGACGGCAACTTCACGCATGTTATCGCCAAAGCGGCACACTTTCAGCTGACGGGTATCTTGTTTAGAAACGGCCTGGCGCATCCAGTCGCCGATGCGTTCCTGGGCGCGTTTTTCCTGCCAATGGCCGGTCACAACGCTGTGCTGCTGACGCATACGGGCGCCGATGAAACCGAACTCGCGGCCGCCGTGTGCGGTCTGGTTGAGGTTCATAAAGTCCATATCGATGCTGTCCCACGGCAGGGACGCGTTGAACTGGGTATGGAACTGCAGCAGCGGTTTGTTGAGTTGGGTCAGGCCGTTTATCCACATCTTCGCAGGAGAGAAGGTGTGCAGCCAGACAACCAGGCCGGCGCATCTATTATCGTAGTTGGCATCACGACAAATCGCGGTGATTTCATCCGGGCGCGTCCCCAGCGGTTTCAGCACCAGCTTGCATGGCAGCTTAGCTTCGGCATTTAAGGCATTAACCACGTGCTCCGCGTTTTGTGTCACCTGACGCAGTGTTTCTGCGCCATATAGATGCTGGCTGCCAATGACAAACCACACTTCATAATTATCAAAAACGGTCATAGTCGTATCCTTTAATGAGTCAACGCTGCAGGGGAAGTCGCGGATTTTTCCGACGAAGCAGCTGGAAGATAATGGTGTTCGGCGCTGACGGCCCATTGCTGGTAGCGCTGGTAAAGCTGTTCAAAGCGTTGAGCTTGCAGAGGCTGCGGCTGTAACGTGTGTTCAACGCGGCTAGCCATCTGCTGCTGGGCTGCAGGAATATCGTCATGAACGCGGGCGGCGACGGCGGCGAAAATCGCCGCACCCAGCGCGCAGCACTGATCGGAGGCCACAATCTGCAGCGGACGGTTGAGCACATCGCAGCAGGCCTGCATGATGACGCGGTTTTTACGGGCGATACCGCCCAGCGCCATCACGTTATTGACCGGGATGCCTTGTTCGGTGAAGCACTCCATAATGGCGCGGGCGCCAAAGGCGGTGGCGGCAATCAGCCCGCCAAACAGCGCAGGGGCATCGGTTGCCAGATTTAAATCGGTGATCACGCCCTTCAGACGCTGATTAGCGTTCGGCGTACGGCGACCGTTAAACCAGTCGAGCACCACCGGTAGATGGTCGAGCGAAGGATTGCTGGCCCACGCTTCGGTGAGAGCCGGAAGCAACTGCTTCTGGCTGGCTTTGATCTGCTCTTTAAGTTCAGGATGCTGGGCGGCAAGCTGTTCCAGCGGCCAGCCGAGCACGCGGCCAAACCAGGCGTAGATATCGCCGAAGGCCGACTGGCCCGCTTCCATCCCGATAAAGTTGGGCACCACGCTGCCGTCAACCTGGCCGCAGATGCCTTTCACCGTGCGGGTGCCGACGCTGTGTTTGTCGGCGATCAGGATGTCGCAGGTAGAAGTACCAATCACTTTCACCAGCGCGTTGGGCTGTGCGCCCGCACCGACTGCGCCCATATGGCAGTCGAATGCGCCGCCGGAGATAACCACTTTGGTTGACAACCCTAGGCGCTCGGCCCAGTCGGCGGTCAGCGTGCCGACGGGAACGTCTGCAGTCCAGGTTTCGCTAAACAGCGGGCAGGGCAGATGCTGATTGAGAATAGGGTCAAGTTCGTCGAAGAATGATGTTGGCGGCAATCCGCCCCAGCTTTCGTGCCACAGGGATTTGTGCCCGGCGCTACAGCGGCCACGGCGAATATCCTGCGGGCGAGTGGTGCCGGAAAGCAGCGCCGGAACCCAGTCGCAGAGTTCAATCCACGACGCGGCGGCCTGCGCGACGGTACGGTCTTCGCGGGTGACATGGAGGATTTTGGCCCAGAACCATTCGCTGGAGTAAATGCCGCCAATGTAGCGGGAGTAATCTTCTTTACCCGGCTGGTGGCACAGGCGGGTGATGGCTTCGGCCTCTTCAACTGCCGTATGGTCTTTCCACAGCACGAACATGGCGTTCGGGTTGTCGGTGAACTCTTCTTTCAGCGCCAGCACGTTACCGTCGGCGTCAATTGGGGCGGGCGTTGAGCCTGTGCTGTCGACGCCAATGCCGACCACATCCGCGCGCTGAGCGCTGGAAAGTTCGGCCAGTGCGCCTTTCAGCGCGGCTTCCATCGACTCAATATAGTCGCGTGGATGGTGGCGGAAGCGGTTATTCGGCGCGTCGCAGAAACGCCCTTCCTGCCAGCGCGGATACCATTCGACGCTGGTAGCGATTTCTTCACCCGTCGCGCAATCAACTGCCAGGGCGCGGACTGAATCACTGCCAAAATCGAGGCCAATTGCGATTGCCATCGTGTTACTCCATCTCAAAGAAAACGTGATAGTGAAACAGTAGATATCTCCGCTAAAAACCGTCAGGCAGGAACCGCTAATCTTATGGATGATCTTGCTGTCACCTGCCAAAGTGTGACGCTGTGCAAATAATCAATGTGGACTTTTCTGCCGTCTTTATAGACACTTTAGGTGTGGTCCTGACCGCATATCATTCCTGGATTAATTCTCTAAGTGCCTTGAAATAACGGGGTTGACAGCGGCTCTGGTTCTGTTATCGATTTAGCGCACCAGTCGTGAGGATAAAAAGCCGAGTATGGATAATTGGTTTCTTGAGATATCAATGAGGGTGAGCTGAAATGGCTGAAATGCAAAACGATCCCCTGCTGCCTGGTTATTCGTTTAACGCCCATCTGGTCGCGGGATTAACGCCGATCGAAGCCGGGGGATACCTGGATTTTTTCATCGACCGACCGCTCGGGATGAAGGGGTTTATTCTGAATATGACGGTGCGCGGTGAAGGCGTGATTGAAAATCAGGGCAAGCAGTTTGTTTGCCGTCAGGGCGATATGCTGCTTTTTCCGCCGGGCGAAATTCATCATTATGGCCGCCATCCTGACGCCAGCGAGTGGTATCACCAATGGGTCTACTTCCGTCCGCGTGCCTACTGGCACGAGTGGCTGAACTGGCCCGCTATCGTGGCGCAAACCGGTTTTTATCGTCCGGATGAAGCGCATCAGGCGGAGATTGCCAACCTGTTTGGCAAAATTATCGACGCCGGACAGGGCGTTGGACGTTACTCAGAGCTGCTGGCGATTAATCTGCTGGAGCAGTTATTACTGCGCCGTATGGAAGCGATTAACGAATCGTTGCATCCGCCAATGGACAACCGGGTGCGCGATGCCTGTCAGTACATCAGCGATCATCTGGCGGACAACCACTTTGAAATCGCCAGCGTGGCTCAACATGTTTGCCTGTCGCCGTCGCGCTTATCGCACCTGTTCCGCCAGCAGCTTGGGGTGAGCGTGCTGAGCTGGCGCGAGGATCAGCGTATCAGCCAGGCAAAACTGCTGCTGAGCACCACGCGGATGCCTATTGCGAGCGTAGGGCGTAACGTCGGCTTTGAAGATCAGCTTTATTTCTCGCGGGTATTTAAAAAATGCACCGGTGCCAGCCCGAGTGAATTTCGCGCGGGATGTGAATAAAAGGTAAAGAAAAGGAAATGCACTGTGTCGGCTTTTGTCTTTACCAGTAAACTCTAAAGACAATTGAAGGCTTGACGTTGCGGGGGACGCTCCGGAGAATCCCTGCTTCGTTTTCAAACCGGGCACACTATGCAAGAACTGCTGGAACACTTTATTACGCAATCCACGACCTATTCGCTGATTGCGGTGGCGCTGGTTGCGTTTCTGGAATCCCTGGCGCTGGTCGGCTTGATTCTGCCGGGTACCGTGATGATGGCGGGGTTGGGCGCGCTCATTGGCAGCGGTGAAGTGAATTTCTGGCAAGCGTGGCTGGTGGGGATCGTTGGCTGTCTGCTCGGCGATTGGATCTCCTTCTGGCTGGGGTGGCGTTTTAAAAAGCCGCTGCACCGCTGGTCGTTTATGAAGAAAAACCGCGCGCTGCTGGATAAAACCGAGCACGCTTTGCATCAGCACAGCATGATTACCATTCTGATTGGCCGCTTTGTCGGTCCTACGCGCCCGCTGGTGCCGATGGTCGCCGGAATGCTTGATCTGCCGGTCGCCAAATTTATTACCCCCAATATTATTGGCTGCGTGCTGTGGCCGCCGCTGTACTTCCTGCCGGGTATTCTGGCCGGGGCGGCTATCGATATTCCTGCTGATGAAAATAGCGCGAGCTTTAAATGGCTGCTGTTGGCCGCGGCGCTGTTACTGTGGGTTGGCGGCTGGTTGTGCTGGCGTTTGTGGCGTAGCGCCAGTCAGAGTCAGGATCGTTTGAGCGCATTTTTACCGCGCCAACGCTTGCTGCTGCTGGCTCCGCTGGTGACAGGCGTGGCGCTGGTCGCGCTGGTCAGCGTGATTCGTCACCCGCTAATGCCGGTGTATATCGATATTTTACGCAAAGTGGTCGGGCTGTAATGAGGGGAGTGCCGGATAAAGCATAGGCTTATCCGGCGGGTATCACGCGGTGATACCCAACATGGCGGAAGCGCTGGCGTTACCGCTCAACAGTTCCTGTGTGTCGCCATCCCAGGCGATGCGCCCATCGGCAATCACCATCGCCCGCGTGGCAATGCGCGCGGCATCTTCCACGCTGTGTGACACCATTAGTAACGTCAATTGCTGACGCTGGCAGACGTCGTCGACCAATTGCAGCATCTCCTGACGAAGCGCCGGGTCGAGTGCGGAAAAGGGTTCATCCAGCAGCAAAATCGGCTGCTCTCGCACCAGACAGCGCGCCAGCGCCGCGCGTTGACGCTGGCCGCCGGAAAGCTCGCCGGGAAACCTGTCCAGCATGGTCTCAAGGCCCATCTGTCCGGCAATAACCTGCAATTTACGTTGCTGATCGGCTGAGAGCTTCAGGCGCGGCGTCATTCCCAGCGCAATGTTCTGACGCACCGTCAGGTGGCTAAACAGATTGTTTTCCTGAAACAGCATCGATACCGGCCGCTGCGATGGCGGCGTAGCCGTATGGACTCGCCCCCCCAACATGATTGTCCCACTGGCTGGCGGCAGAAAACCGGCAATCAGATTGAGCAGCGTGGATTTACCCGCCCCGCTAGGGCCGAGGATCGCCACCTTTTCGCCCTGTGCAATCGAGGTGGTGAAGCGCATTGGCAGGTGCTGATACAGCCAGGTGACATCATTGAGTTTTAGCATGGCGTCCGGGTAACTTTTCAATAACGGTAAACAGAGCAAAGCACAGCAGCAGCAGAATCAGCGCGGTCACCGCGCCGTCCTGGCTGCGGTAGGTGCCAATCTGCTGATACAGATAAAACGGTAGCGTGCGGAAATTTTCGTTGCCGAACAGCGCCACGACGCCGAAATCACCAATCGACAGGACGCAGGCAAAGGCCAGTGCCTGCGCCAGCGGACGTTTCAGCGCCCGTAGTTCGACCACCCGCAGCCGATTGAAACCGGCAAGCCCCAGCGATTCGCACAGAATCGTGTAGCGGGCGGTAATGTCGCGCATCGGCGTTTCCAGCACTTTGATGGCATAAGGCACTGCCATCAGCGCGTTGGTGAAAATCACAATATCGTCGGCGGATTCCGGCAGGCCGATGGTGTTGTTAAGCAGCAGGAAGAAGCCGGTTGCCAGCACGATCCCCGGCATCGCCAGAATCAACATTCCGCTTAGCTCCATCGCCTGTCCGGCCAGTTGTCGATTGCGCGCCCGCAGTTCGCGGCTGCTCCACAGTAGCATCATGGTGAGGATTACGCACAGCACGCCAGCGGCGATGGCGATACGCAGCGATGTGCCAATGGCTTGCCATAAAATCTGCTGCTGTAGCACCTGCCACAGGCTGGCGTTGATGCCGTCAAACACCACCGCCAGCAGCGGTGGCAGCAGCAGTAACAGCGTGACAAAAATTAGCAGCGCGTCGCTAATCCGACTGTGCCAGCGGTCATCGGGATCGCGCCAGCCGTGGACCTGAGTATTGCCGACGGCAATGGCTCGGCTTAGCCGCTGGCTCAAGAGCACCAGTGCCAGGCAGCAGGTCATCTGAATGATCGCCAGCATCGCCGCGCGCGCCGGGTCATAATCGAAGTTCAGAGCCTGATAAATGGCCAGCTCAATGGTGGTGGCGGAAGGCCCGCCGCCCAGCGACAGTACGGTAGCGAAGCTGGCGAAACAGAGCATAAAAATCAGCGTGGCAATAGGCAGAATTTGCCGCCGCATCCACGGCCATTCGACGTAACGAAAGAACGGATAGCCGCGCATGCCCAACTGGGCAGCAAGCTGACGCTGCTCGCCGGGGATTTGCTCCAGCGCTTGCAGCAGCAGGCGAGTCGCCATCGGCATATTAAAGAAGACGTGCGCCAGAAGAATGCCCTGTAGGCCGTAGGGCGAGAAATTCCACTGCCAGCCGAGCCACGCGTAAAGCTGCGCCAGCCAGCCCTGGCGCCCGTAAACGCTGAGAATACCGAACACAGCAACCAGTACCGGTAAAATCAGCGTCATGGCGCACAACCGCAGCAATAGCTGTCGGCCAGGGAAGCGGCGTCGGTAAAGCGCACGCGCAAGGAAGATGGCCGGCACAACCGACAGCAGTGCCGAAAGAAACGCCTGCCAGAAGGAGAAGCGCACCACGTGCCACAGGTAGCTATCTCCGAGCAGCGCCGACCATGAGATCTCCGGCGCGTTCAGCCACAGCGCCAGAAACGCTGCCAGGGCAACGGCCACCATCAACGCGGTGGCCGTGAGCCCAGGGTACAGCCAGCGGGGAATTAGCGGCTGGCTGCGCGAAGCCATGCGTTAATCCAGTTTTGACGTTCTGTGGCCACCTGCTGTGGGGTAAATTCAAGCGCGGTTTGTGGTTTCACCAGGCTGTTAAAGCCTTCCGGCAGCGTGACCTGGGTGACTGGATACATCCAGTTGCCGGTCGGGATGGCGTTCTGGAATGCCGGGGAAACCATAAAGTTCAGGAACTCATCAGCCAGTTTCTGCTGTTTGCTGGCGGCGGTTTTCGCGGCCACTTCCACCTGCAGATAATGGCCTTCGGTAAAGGCTGCCGCCGCGTAGTTATCTTTCTTCTCTTCGATAATGTGGTACGCCGGAGAGGTGGTATAGCTCAGCACCAGGTCGCTTTCCCCTTTCAGGAACAGGCCGTAGGCTTCGCTCCAGCCTTTGGTGACGGTAACGGTTTTGGCCGCCAGCTTCTGCCAGGCTTCCGGTGCTTTGTCACCGTAGACTTTTTGCATCCACAGCAGCAGGCCTAAACCCGGTGTGCTGGTGCGCGGGTCCTGATAAATCACGCGCCATTTCTGAGAGCTTTCAACCAGCTCTTTCAGGCTTTTCGGTGGGTTTTTCAGTTTGTTTTTATCGTAGACGAAGGCGAAGTAGCCGTAGTCGAAGGGTACAAAAGTATCGTTAGTCCAGCCGCCCGGGACGCTTACCGCGCTGGCAGGAACGTTGCTTTTGGCAAACAGTTTGGTGTCGGTAGCGGCCTGCAGCAGGTTGTTATCCAGCCCTAACACCACGTCAGCTTTGCTGTTTTTGCCTTCCATTCGCAGACGGTTCAGCAGCGACACGCCATCTTCCAGCGCCACGAACTTCAGTTCGCAGTTACAGTCGGCTTCAAATGCTTTTTTCACCGCAGGACCTGGGCCCCAATCGGCAGCAAAGGAGTCATAGGTATAAACCGTCAGGACCGGTTTAGCGAAGGCCGGAGCGGCCACCAGGACCAGCAGGGGGAGTAATTTTTTGAACACTTTGCACCTTTAGTATATTGGTGGCAAAGGATTTTGAGTGAGCCTCAAATCCCTTCGCCGGGATTATCCGGATCAGGTTCGACGGGTATTATCTCAGCCCATACACTTCATCTTTTGAGCTGCTGGCTGCACTCGTTCGCCGCCTTGATGCAACTCAAATGATTTCGTGTATGCTTTTTTAGCACCCCGTTGAGAACGGCACATTGTAATGATTACGTGAATAAATCAAAAGCCTTAAGCGCGATCCTATCCGGTTCTACGGATCCGGCGGAGCAAACCAGGCCGATTTAAAGTCAAACCAGCCTAAAGTGTTCATGCGCACGCCGCGCATACTGCGCTGCCCCTGGATCATCAGCCAGTGGTGAATCAGCGGTACCACGCATTGATTTGCCAGCAATTGCTGGCACCAGTCGGCCTGCGGGAGATCGTCCGCCCGCCAGCGCGCCGCATCCTGCTCCCAGTCGATGGGAATGCAGTGGCGAATTAGCGGTACTTCATACAGATAGGCAAATAACGAGAAATCCAGCGGCAAGGTGAAGTTGGCGCTGTTAAGCCAGATATCGCTCACCACCTCGCCCCGATGCCATTCGTCGTATTCCACTTCCTGAATGTTCAGCGTGACCTGATGTTCCGCCAGCAGCTGCTGCATGATGAGGCCGATGATTTTGTGTTCGACGTGCTCCCGGTAATAGGTCAGGGTGATTGACTCCAGTCCGGCCGGTTTCTCGCAGGCTTGACTGCGCGCATGGTGCCAGCGCGGCAGCAGTCCATAGGCTGGAAACCAGTGGCTTTGGTGTTGATCGCCCGCGTGGTAGAGAAGATTGTTGGGGTGAAATATGTGGCTCAGCCATTGACGCACCGCCGGATTGCTACCGCGTGGGCTGCGAGCATCGAATAGTAGGTAGTAGCAGCCTTCTTCCAGCCGGCTCTCGATCGCTTTTTCGCTCTGCGTGGTGCCCTGGAGCGTCAGGCCGCAGTTATTCTCTTCCCCAATTTCCGGTAGCACCCAGACGTTAACTTCATCAATTAAAGCACGGAAACCAAAGTAATCATCAAAGGCGTGGATCTTCAGCTGGTTCAGGTTGTTGCGTGCCACCGCATACGGGCCGGTACCGACCGGTATGCGGGAGAAATCGGGCAGCGATTGCCACTCGCGCGGCAGGATCATTGCCGATACCTGGCCTAACAACAAAGGCAGCCAGCGGTCGGGCTCATGCAGATGCACATCCAACGTCCACGCGGTCGGGGAGTCGATGCGCGCAATATTGGAGAACAGCGGTAGCGTCATGCTGCGGTGCAGCGAAGCGATGACGTCGTCCATCTCCAGTTCGCGTCCGTGATGGAAATGAATGCCAGGACGCAAATAAAAACGCCAGTGTAATGAGGAAATTGCCTGCCAATGGTGCGCAATATCGGCTTCCAGTTCCCCATTTGCCTCATTTACTCGGGTCAACGCGCTAAATATTTGCCGCGCAATGTGGGTTTCCGAGCGTCGTAGGGCCGTTCCGGGAAGTAAATTGTGCATCGGGCGGTAGTAAAGCACGCGTAAGATATGCCGCCCCTGACGGAAACTCCGGCCTAAATGCGACACCAGCATCTGGCGCACCGCCGCTTTATCGCCAACCAGTTGTACCAGCTGATCGATCCGGTCTTGCTCCAGCAGATCCTCCGCGCGTTGCTGCTGCAATGCCAGTCCGGTATAGAGGAAGGTGAGCCTGGAGCGCTTGCCACGCCCGACTTCTGCCTCCCAGGTGAGCCAGCCGCGCGCCTCCATAGTGTTCAATAGCGTACGCATATGGCGGCGGGAACAGCTCAGCAGTTCGGCCAGATTATTCAGCGTGGTTTCCTGCGATTTACCTTCGCAGCACTGCCATAAGCGGATGAATTGTTGTTGCAGTCGACCTGAAGGCATAAAAGAGGAACTCCCGCTAAAAACTCAGCAATTTATTAATCCCTATATTAAGCCAATAATAGCTTTCGATGAAGCGAGGAGGTGTCTACCCGTCGTCTTTCAAGTTGCAGATGCATTGGCTGCGCCTGCTCGTCCCGGCCACATCGTTGTATGTGAATGGGGGCTAACAGGCTTGCGGTTTTCCAGCAACTCGAAATCCATAGGGTAGATGAGGAGGTCACTATGTATCAGTTCTACCAGCGTTATTTTTCTGCTACCAAAAATGTTTCCTGGCTGGCCCGTCAGGCAACCGCGCAGCGGCTTGAAGTGCTGAATGCTCTGATGCAATGGGAAGTTACGAACCCGACCTCTGAGCATTAATTCGCCTAATCATGTGTGACTGAGTATTTGCCAGCAGGTATCATCTGCTGGCTTTTTTTTATTCTTTCGTGTGCACAAAGGATTTCAGATGCTCTGGTTAATGACGATGGGACGACGTCTCAACGGTGTGTATGCCGCCTTTATGATGGTGGCGTTTATGATGGGGATTGCGGGAGCGCTGCAAGCGCCGACGTTGAGCCTGTATCTCAGCCGTGAGGTCGGCGTGCAGCCGTTCTGGGTTGGCCTGTTCTATACCGTCAATGCAGTTGCTGGGATCGTGGTTAGCCTTGCGTTGGCAAAGCGATCCGATAGCCGGGGAGACAGGCGTAAGCTCATCATGTTCTGTTGCCTGATGGCGGTAGGCAACGCGCTATTGTTCGCCTTCAATCGCCATTATCTGACGCTGATTACCTGCGGCGTGCTGCTGGCCTCGATCGCCAACGCCGCCATGCCGCAGCTGTTTGCGCTGGCGCGCGAATACGCCGACAGTTCGGCCCGTGAAGTGGTGATGTTCAGCTCGGTGATGCGTGCGCAGCTCTCGCTGGCGTGGGTGATTGGCCCGCCGTTAGCCTTTATGCTGGCGCTGAACTACGGCTTTACCGCCATGTTCTCTATCGCGGCCGCTATTTTTGCCATTAGCCTGGCGCTGATCGCGCTGACGCTACCTTCGGTGGCGCGAATCGAGCAACCCGCTGACGCGGAGCAGAATCCGGTCAGCGGCTGGAAAGATAGCAACGTCCGCATGCTGTTTATCGCCTCGACGCTGATGTGGACCTGCAACACCATGTATATCATTGATATGCCGCTGTGGATCAGCAGCGATCTTGGGCTGCCTGATAGTCTGGCGGGGATCCTGATGGGCACTGCTGCCGGGCTGGAAATTCCGGCAATGATCCTTGCGGGCTACTACGTGAAGCGCTTTGGTAAACGGCGGATGATGGTCACGGCGGTGGCCGCGGGCGTCATGTTTTATATCGGCCTGATATTTTTCCATAGCCACACGTCGCTGCTGGTATTGCAGCTATTTAACGCCGTGTTTATCGGTATCGTCGCCGGGATTGGTATGTTGTGGTTCCAGGATTTGATGCCGGGACGCGCAGGGGCGGCGACTACGCTGTTTACCAACAGTATTTCGACCGGCGTGATTCTCGCAGGTATTGTGCAGGGCGCGCTGGCGCAAAGTTTCGGCCACTTCTCGGTATACTGGATGATTGCGGGGATTTCGCTGGTGGCGCTGGTAATGACCTGCCGGGTGAAGGACGTGTGAGGTGATAATGCCGGATGCGCAGGGCATCCGGCATATGAGGCGTTAACGCATAAACGCTGGTTGCTTATTCTCATAAGTAGAAATGGAATCTTCGTGCTGCAGCGTCAGGCCAATACTATCCAGGCCATTAATCATGCAGTGGCGGCGGAAGTCGTCGATTTTAAAGCTATAAGTCTTCTCGCCCGCTTTCACCACCTGCGCTTCCAGATCCACTTCAAATTTAATCCCCGGATTGGCTTTCACCAGCGTAAACAGCTCGTCGACCTGCTCATCGCTCAGGGTCACCGGCAGCAGCTGGTTGTTAAAGCTGTTGCCATAGAAGATGTCGGCAAAACTTGGGGCAATCACTACTTTAAAACCGTAGTCGGTCAGCGCCCACGGCGCGTGTTCGCGTGAGGAACCACAGCCGAAGTTTTCCCGCGCCAGCAGGATGGAAGCGCCTTTGTACTCCGGGAAGTTCAGCACGAACTCAGGATTCGGCTGCTCGCCTTTGTCGTCGAGGAAGCGCCAGTCGTTAAACAGGTGCGCGCCGAAGCCGGTACGGGTGACTTTCTGCAAAAACTGTTTTGGGATAATCGCATCGGTATCGACGTTCGCGGCATCCAGCGGCACCACCAGTCCCGTATGTTGGGTAAATTTCTCTGCCATGATGGTTTCCTTATTTCATGCTACGAATATCGGCGAAATGGCCGGTTACCGCGGCCGCTGCGGCCATCGCCGGGCTGACCAGGTGAGTACGGCCACCGCGGCCCTGACGGCCTTCAAAGTTACGGTTGCTGGTGGAGGCACAGCGTTCGCCCGGGTTCAGACGGTCGTTGTTCATCGCCAGGCACATCGAGCAACCTGGCAGACGCCATTCAAAACCGGCTTCGATAAAGATCTTATCCAGACCTTCCGCTTCTGCCTGCGCTTTTACCGGGCCGGAGCCTGGCACAACCAGCGCCTGCACGCCAGGAGCCACTTTGCGGCCTTTGGCGATTTCAGCCGCTGCGCGTAAATCTTCAATACGCGAGTTGGTGCAGGAACCGATAAACACTTTATCGATAGCGACATCGGTCAGCGGAATACCCGGCTTGAGGCCCATGTAGGCCAACGCTTTCTCGGCGCTGGCGCGCTCGACCGGATCGTTAAAGGATGCGGGATCCGGAATGTTGTCATTCACGGAGATCACCTGGCCTGGGTTGGTGCCCCAGGTGACCTGCGGCGCGATGTCTTCGGCTTGCAGAGTGACGACGTTGTCAAAGGTTGCGCCGTCGTCGGTTTTCAGGGTTTTCCAGTAGCTTACCGCGTCGTCAAAATCTTTGCCTTTCGGCGCGTGCAGACGGCCTTCTACGTAGTTGAAGGTGGTTTCGTCTGGCGCCACCAGGCCTGCTTTCGCACCCAGTTCGATAGCCATATTACACAGGGTCATACGACCTTCCATGGTCAGGTCGCGAATCGCCTGGCCGCAGAATTCCACCACGTAGCCGGTACCGCCGGCGCTGCCGGTTTTACCGATAATCGCCAGCACGATGTCTTTCGCTGTAATGCCCGGCGCTGCTTTGCCGTTGACTTCAATCTTCATGGTTTTCGCGCGACCCTGTTTCAGGGTCTGCGTCGCCAGCACGTGCTCGACTTCCGAGGTGCCGATACCGAACGCCAGCGCACCGAATGCGCCGTGAGTCGCGGTGTGGGAGTCGCCACAAACGATGGTCATGCCCGGCAGGGTGACACCCTGTTCCGGCCCCATGACGTGCACGATACCCTGGTAAGGGTGATTCAGGTCATACAGCTCTACGCCGAATTCGTTGCAGTTCTTAATCAGCTCCTGCATCTGAATACGCGCCATCTCGCCGGAGGCGTTGATGTCTTTGGTCTGCGTGGAAACGTTGTGATCCATCGTTGCGAAGGTTTTGCCCGGCTGACGAACCGGACGCTTGTGTGCGCGCAGACCGTCGAACGCCTGTGGTGAAGTCACTTCGTGCACCAGGTGGCGATCGATGTACAGCAGAGGCGTTTCGTTTGGCGCTTCAAACACCACGTGAGCATCAAACAATTTTTCGTATAAGGTCTTCGCCATGGTTACACCCCTTCGGCAACGTAGCGGGCAATGATGTCGCCCATTTCATCGGTACTGACAGCCGCGCCGCCGCGGGCTAAGTCGCTGGTGCGAACGCCTTCTTCCAGCGCGCGGTTGATAGCGGCTTCAATCGCAGAAGCGGCATCGTTAGCATCCAGGCTGTAGCGCAGCAACAGCGCCAGCGACAGAATTTGTGCGATTGGGTTAGCGATATTTTTACCGGCGATATCCGGCGCTGAGCCACCGGCCGGTTCGTACAGGCCGAAGCCTTCTTCGTTCAGACTCGCAGATGGCAGCATCCCCATGGAACCGGTGATCATCGCGCATTCGTCGGAGAGAATGTCGCCGAACAGGTTAGAACACAGCAGCACGTCAAACTGGGACGGGTCTTTAATCAGCTGCATAGTGGCGTTGTCGATGTACATATGCGCCAGTGCAACGTCCGGATACTCTTTGCTGATTTCGCTGACGATTTCGCGCCACAGAATAGAAGACTGCAGTACGTTGGATTTGTCGATAGAGGTCACTTTGTGACGGCGTTTGCGCGCAGATTCAAAGGCAATGCGGGCAATACGCTCAATTTCGAAACGGTAATACACTTCGGTATCAAACGCTTTTTCGTGCTGACCGCTGCCTTCGCGGCCTTTCGGCTGGCCGAAGTAGATACCGCCAGTCAGTTCGCGGACGCACAGAATGTCGAAGCCGTTAGCGGCGATATCGGCGCGCAGCGGGCAGAACTCTTCCAGCCCCTGATACAGTTTCGCTGGACGCAGGTTGCTGAACAACTTGAAGTGTTTACGCAGCGGCAGCAGGGCACCGCGCTCTGGCTGCTGCGCTGGTGGCAGGTTTTCCCATTTTGGGCCACCCACGGAGCCAAACAGAATTGCATCGGCCTGGTCGCAGCCATCGACGGTCGCCTGTGGCAACGGCTCGCCGTGGCGGTCGATGGCGATACCACCGACATCATAATGGCTGGTGGTAATACGCATATCAAAACGCTGACGTACGGCTTCCAGTACTTTCAATGCCTGTGTCATGACTTCCGGGCCAATACCGTCACCTGGTAACACAGCAATATGGTAATTCTTCGACATTACACGGTTTCCTTGTTGTTCTCGTTATTCTTAATTTTGCGTTGCAATTCTTTTTCGACTTCGGCGGCGCGCCAGATGTTGTTCAGCACGTGAACCATTGCTTTGGCGGAGGATTCGACGATATCTGTCGCCAGACCCACACCGTGGAAACGACGACCGTTATGGGTGACGACGATATCGACCTGGCCCAGCGCGTCTTTCCCCTGGCCTTTAGCGTTCAGGTCATATTTGACCAGCTCAACGTCGTAGCCGGTGATGCGGTTAATCGCCTGGTAAATCGCGTCGACCGGGCCGTTGCCGTTAGCGGCTTCGGCTTTACTCTCTTCGCCACAGGCCAGTTTGACGGAGGCGGTGGCGATATCGCTGGAGCCGGACTGCACGCTGAAGTAATCCAGACGGAAATGCTCAGGTTCTTCCTGCTGCTTGTTAATGAACGCCAGCGCTTCCAAATCGTAATCAAAGACCTGGCCTTTTTTGTCCGCCAACTTCAGGAAGGCGTCGTACAGGTGGTCCATGTTGTAGTCGGTATCTTTGTAGCCCATCTCTTCCATGCGGTGCTTCACGGCGGCGCGGCCGGAGCGAGAGGTCAGGTTCAACTGAACCTGATTCAGGCCGATGGATTCCGGGGTCATGATTTCGTAGTTTTCGCGGTTCTTCAGGACGCCATCCTGGTGGATGCCGGAAGAGTGGGCGAAGGCACCGGTGCCGACGATGGCTTTGTTGGCCGGGATAGGCATGTTGCAGATCTGGCTAACGGTCTGGCTGGTACGCCAGATTTCATTGTGGTTGATGGCGGTGTGCACTTTCATGATGTCTTTGCGCACTTTAATCGCCATGATGACTTCTTCTAAAGAACAGTTACCCGCGCGTTCACCGATGCCGTTCATTGCACCTTCAACCTGACGAGCGCCCGCGTGGACTGCCGCCAGCGAGTTACCGACCGCCATCCCTAAATCGTCGTGGGTGTGAACGGAGATGATTGCTTTGTCGATATTCGGTACACGCTCATACAGGCCGGTGATGATATTGGAGAACTCAAATGGCAGGGTGTAACCGACGGTATCTGGAATATTAATGGTGGTCGCACCGGCATTGATGGCGGCTTCAACCACACGAGACAGCTGATCGATTGGCGTACGGCCTGCATCTTCGCAGGAAAATTCCACATCATCGGTGTAATTACGCGCCCGTTTCACCATATAGACCGCACGTTCAATCACTTCTTCCAGCGTGCTGCGCAGCTTGGTGGCGATATGCATTGGTGAGGTGGCGATAAAGGTATGAATGCGGAATGCTTCAGCCACTTTCAGCGACTCGGCGGCAACATCAATGTCCTGCTCGACGCAGCGCGCCAATGCACAGACGCGGCTGTTTTTAATATTGCGAGCGATAGTCTGTACAGACTCGAAATCGCCCGGAGAAGAGACTGGGAAGCCGACTTCCATTACGTCAACGCCCATACGTTCGAGGGCGAAGGCAATCTGCAGCTTCTCTTTCACGCTCAGGCTTGCCTGTAATGCCTGTTCACCATCACGTAAGGTCGTATCAAAAATAATGACTTGCTGGCTCATGGTTTAGGTCCTTGGGTTTACTTGGGCGCCTTGCTACGAGCATAAAAAAACCCGCGCAGCGGCGCGGGTTTTTGTTTTACTGATGATGACTTAACGTAATACGTCGCACACCAGTCTACCGCGCACAGAAGAGGCGTTTAGTAGTAGTAGACCGTTGATGCGAGTGATACGAAACATTGTCATCATTCTCCAGATGAATTCGATATGCTATTAGTGGTACTGGATATGACTTCTGATGTCAACCCTGAATGAAGATGAGAGAGCATAATGAACGGGTAAACGAAACGATTGAATTAGCTAATTGTGCTGATGAATGTCTCAGTTTATAGAGAATCATTTTTAGGCTAATTCATAGTTTTAATATTTTGTCGCATTTGAACATCTTTTATTGCATCCAAACATGAGTTTGTCATGTGCTGACGGTGTTTGTATCGTCATGATAGTCATGTGATTTATTTTTAATATATCGTATTTTGTATAGTTAAAAGCGAACTATCTGATACAAAAATGTTAATTATGGCTATTCTCCAATAAAACACTTTAATAAATCTAAATTTATCATTCCGATTTCGGTGTGTTGTGTATTCGTCTGATCTATGGGTAAACTGCGTGCTATCAATTTGGTGATATAAATAAGAGCCGCTTTTATCCTTCATAAGCTGTGCTTTTTGGGTAATGACTCCAACTTATTGATAGTGTTTTATGTTCAGATAATGCCCGATGACTTTGTC
>NZ_JAKCNS010000033.1 GCF_021440345.1 Kluyvera intermedia | reverse complement strand
TAAGTTGGCAGCATCACCAGCACGGTTAAAACCCACCTTTACCATCTGTTCAAGAAAATTGCCGTTAAGAATCGCACCCAGGCCGTATCGTGGGCTAACGACAATTTTAAGCATTAAATCAAAGGATAAAAAAACGGCGGCAGACTCATCATCTGCCGCCGTTTTGATTTCTGTACTGCAGTCAGAGCACCGGTTCTTTCGCAGATTGCATTCTGGCTTTCCGATTAGCGAGCCACAGGCCGCTATTTTTCATCGCATAACCAAACACTAATCCCACCACTAAAGAGGGGACCACCAGCTTCCAATTACCCTGCCCGGCGAAAGTCGCACAGGCACCGATAAAAGTACCGGGCACAAATGAGAGCAGCAGCTGTTTCGCCTGAATACACATCAGAAACGCCACGATGCCGGTCATAACATAGCCGACGATCTCCAGATGGGGAGCCAATGCGCTGCCGTGGATTATCACCAGCGCCCAAATAACGCCACTCATGGTTGTGCAGGCGGAAATTGCCAGGCCCTTTAACCCGCCCGTCGGACAGGCAAAATAGGCCGTACAGCCTAAGAATCCGGCCCAGCTGAGTAACCCGAGAGATACGGCAACCCATCCCCAGATACCGGAGAGAATGCCTGTTGTGATTGCAATAGCTAAGATAACGTTCATGGCGAGCATCTTAGCAGATACTCGCCCATTTGATGAGATCATGAGCACACAATTCTAATTGTGCTCATTTCAATTACATTATTTTTGCGATCAAAATCACTCTTCTTGTTCTTCCTGCAGATCGTCAAACATCGCCGAGATCGCTTCGCGCGTCAGCGTTGCCATCGCACGCCAGAACGTCGTCGTCGCATGGGCTTCAACTTTCCCAAGGAAAGTCCCCACCCAAGGCAGAATATAGTCGTCAAACAGGGTTTCCAGCGCCTCATTATCATCTTCGGTAACGTTATCTTCCAGCCACGAAGCGGCCAGCAACAGCGTACCCAGTTGATCCGCAGGGTTATCACCCAATGGCATACCGTGCTTGGTTAAAAAGGCGCGGACTTCAGCTTCCGTAGCCCCTTCCACCCAGGCGCTACGTACCGGCGGCACGCTACACTCTTCGCCAACAAACAGTGCATTATAATCAGCAGCAATCTGCTGGATATCGCAGCTCTTTTGCAGACGAGCGAGCAGTTCATCCTGCTCCAGCGGCCAGTTCGCTGCCAACTTGCCTTCGCGAATCAGGGTAAACAGCGGAACCAGCAGAGGATCTTGCGGTTGACGGTAATACAGTGAGCCAAGCGCACGACAGATGATTGAAAACTCGTTCATTCAGTTAATCCAGTTAGTCATTAAAATTCAGCAAATTCGGGAATCGACGGCATGCCGCGCGATTCAAGATAATTCAGGAAACGGCGTGGAGTCACGTTCAGGATCCTCTCCTGCGGAAAATCCACAGCATCAAGGATCTTCTGGCATTCGGTAAACTCACCCAGCGTGAATGCGGTATGCGAGTCCGATCCCAGCGCCAGCCAGCCCCCTGCGTCCCTTACTGCGGCGGCAATGGCCTGGCAGTTATGCTCACTGCCTACGCGCGAACTGACAAAAGAAGAGTTATTAATCTCCAGCGCCACATGATACTTCGCCGCAGCGGCGGCAATCGCTGGGATATCTACGGGAAATTTCGGATTTCCCGGATGGCTAATCATATGAACGTTACCGCTCGCCATGGCGGCAATCATCGCCTGGGTGTGCGTCTCTTTATCCTTGGGAGCGAAAACCGGTTCATGGAAGCCAGCAATGATAAAGTCCAGCGAGGTTAGCATTGGCCCGGTGCAGTCAATCTCACCGTCGATATTTTTGATATTCGCTTCAATACCGCGCAGGATACCAACTCCATCAACAATACGTGGCCAGATACGCATATTCACAAAGTGCCAGTAGTGCGGAGCGTCGGCCATATCGGGGCCGTGATCGGTAATCGCGAATAGCTTGATCCCTTTGCGTTTCGCTTCGGCGATATAGTCATGCAGCGTACTGTAGGCATGTGTACTGGCGACAGTGTGCATATGTAAGTCAACAGGATACATCACATTCTCCTCTTTCGTGATTACTCAAGGATAGCAGGAAAGCCCCTCGTTTATTAGCCTGGCATATCAGTAGCCGCGTTGGCGATCGACCTGCCCATCGACCTGCTCACCGCGCTCAAGCTTGCTGATAGTCCGGGAGATATAGCTAATCGCTTCCTGGGGACGCGTCACGGCGGCAACGTGTGGCGTCATGGTGACGCGCGGGTGTTGCCATAAAGGGCTCTCTTTGGGTAATGGCTCACGGCTAAAAACATCCAGCATCGCGGCCTTCAGTTTGCCGCTATCCAGCGCGGCCAGCAGATCGTCTTCCACCACATGAACACCGCGTGCCAGATTCAGGACATAGCTGTTGTCCGGTAACTGCGCCAGTAATGACTGATTAATGATGCCGATGGTTTCTGCCGTATTAGGCAGAAGATTGATGAGAACACGTGTTTCACGTAAAAACTCTCCGAACTCTTCCTCACCGGCAAAACTTGTCACCTGCGGCCAATCTTTACGGCTGCGGCTCCAGCAACGCACCGGGAATCCCCACGTCAAAAGGCTTTGCGCCACTTTCGAACCCAGCACGCCCGCCCCCATAATGCCAATGGTGAATTCCTCATGATGATAGTCGGGCAGCGGCTGCCAGGTGCCTTCACGTTGTAACGCCTGATAGTCATCAAAACGGCGGAACCAATGCAGCACCTGACTTACGGCATACTCCTGCATCTGGCTTCCCATCCCGGTATCTTCCAGGCGGTACAGCGGGGTCGATTCCGGCAACATTTCAGGATGCGCCTTGAGTTTGCTAAGGATGGAATCGACGCCGGCGCCTAGTGCAAACACCGCTTTCAGCTCGCGCCCCTGCAGCATTTCCACCGGTGGATGCCACACCAGAGCGTAATCTGCCGGTTGGTTGTCACCGCGCTGCCACGCACGGACATTGGCGCCCGGCAATTTCTTGCTCAGCTCGGCAATCCAGTAAGGGGTATCAAACGTGGGATGGTAAAAGATGATCTCCATTGCGACTCCTGATTTAAAGCACCTCGACGAGAGCTCGCCTGGCGCATTTTTGATTATTTTTGTGATTTCACAGCATAACAAATTTCGTTTACCTGTCCCGCGAAATGCGGTGCTGATCGCAAAAAAGACGATTTATGCGTATTTAAGGAACAAGTTGAGCGAAGTTTGTCTAAACGCACGATTTTTTTAAAAAGTTTATTGACGCTGGCAGGCCTTTTCCCTACATTAGCGCTCGTCCCAGCAACACGGGACAACAATATGGTGAGGTGTCCGAGTGGCTGAAGGAGCACGCCTGGAAAGTGTGTATACGGCAACGTATCCGGGGTTCGAATCCCCGCCTCACCGCCATATTTTAAGAAGAGCTCGTACGCAAGTACGGGCTTTTTTTTCGCATATTGCACACCACCGGCGGGGTGAGAAGCCCGGACCCGGGGTCGACAACTGGCTGCGCCAGTTGGACAGCCGGCGAACACAGTGAGCTGGCTGCCCGCAAGGGC
>NZ_JAKCNS010000184.1 GCF_021440345.1 Kluyvera intermedia | reverse complement strand
GCTGATATCACCACAATTTGCCCGCCCGTTCGTAAAAACAAAAAAACACGACTTTGTCGACGCCGAAGCTATTTGTGAAGCTGCATCGCGTCCGTCTATGCGTTTTGTGCAGCCCAGAACGGAATCTCAGCAGGCAATGCGGGCTCTGCATCGTGTGCGTTAATCCCTGGTTCAGGATAAGGTATAAACAACCAATCAAATGCATGCTTTTCTGCTGGAATTTGGCTTTAGCGTTCCCGGAGGAGCTGCC
>NZ_JAKCNS010000032.1 GCF_021440345.1 Kluyvera intermedia | reverse complement strand
TACGGGCTTTTTTTTCGCATGTTGCACACCACCGGCGGGGTGAGAAGCCCGGACCCGGGAAAATGTAAAATCAATCTTCGCTCATCTGCGCATATTCCTCGCTCAGGAAATCCACCAGCGCTCTCACTGCCGGTAGCAGTCCACGGCGCGATGGGAATACGGCGTGGATCACTTCACGTTTCGGTTCCCACCCATCGAGGATCCGGACCAAAGATCCCTCGGCCAACTGTTCTCTCGCCATCAAGAGTGGGAGTTGAACTACGCCAATGCCTGCAATGGCGGCATCACGCAGCGTCAGCATATCGCCGGTTATTAAACGTGGTGTGAAATGAACTTCAGCTTTGGCACCCTTTGGCCCATCCAGCAGCCATTTATGAATATGTTTGCCGGCCGACATGCTCAACCCCGGCCAGCGGCTGAGAGAGTCCGGCGAGTTCGGTTTACCCAACAAAGCCACCAGCGACGGGCTTGCCACCAGGCAATGCCCACGGTCAGCCAACACGCGCATCACCAGATCGCTATCTTCAAATGGGCGCGGCCTGACACGAATCGCGACATCAACGCCCTCCGCCACCAGATCAACCCGCCGGTTAGTCGCCTCCAGTTGGATCTGTACGCCAGGATAACGCGCCATAAAACGCGCCAGCATCGGCCCAACATGCACATGCAATAACGTTACCGGGCAAGCCAGCTTCACGCATCCGCGCGGTTCAGCCTGTAATACCGCAATCGCCTCTTGCGCTGCTTCCGCTTCTATTAGCATCGCTTTGCAGTGCTGATAGAACGTTTGCCCCACCTCAGTCACCGTAAACTGCCGGGTCGTCCGGTAGATCAAACTTACGCCAAGCTGTTCTTCCAGTTGGGCAATCCGTCGGCTGAGTTTCGATTTTGGGACATCCAGTGCCCGTCCCGCAGCGGCAAATCCACCGTTATCCACCACGTGCACAAACCACGCTAATGCATTGAGATCCTGCATCGCCACCTCATCGTTCCATTTTTGCAACAGTGTAGGTCAATTTTACTATCTACCGAGAAATTAACCTCGAATATAAGCTAATAATCATCAACCCTCACTACGCAGGAGAATCAAATGAAACAGATTACGGGTGTCTATACCGCGCCACGTCCACACTGGGTGGGTGATGGCTTCCCGGTTCGTTCGTTATTTTCTTATCAGTCGCACGGCGAAAGCCTGAGCCCATTTCTGTTGCTTGACTACGCCGGGCCACACCACTTTCCCGCCGACGGTGCCAAACGCGGCGTAGGCGAACATCCCCATCGCGGGTTCGAGACGGTGACTATCGTCTACGCCGGCGAAGTAGAACACCGCGACTCCACCGGTAAAGGTGGTGTGATTGGTCCAGGGGACGTGCAGTGGATGACGGCAGGTGCCGGCATTCTTCATCAGGAGTTTCATTCGGCCGAGTTTGCCCGCCGGGGCGGCGAGCTGAAGATGATTCAGCTGTGGGTCAACCTGCCAGCGAAAGACAAAATGACCGCACCGGGCTACCAGGGCATTGAAGCCGCCATGATCCCGACAGTTACGCTACCTGACGAGAGTGGTTCGCTACGGGTGATTGCAGGCCGCTACGGGAATGCGACCGGCCCTGCCAGCACCTTCTCGCCGATGAACGTGTGGGACATGCAGATCCCACGAGATAAAGAGGTTTCATTTGAGCAACCTGAAGGCTGGAGCACTGCGATTATTGTGCTGGAAGGCAGCGTGACGGTGAACGGTGACACCGTCGCCGAGGAAGCACAATTAGTGGTGCTGAGCCAGCAGGGCAAACGCGTACATCTTCATGCCAGCAGCGACGCCAAAGTGCTGGTCCTGGCCGGTGAGCCAATAGATGAACCGATTGTCGGCTATGGCCCCTTCGTGATGAACAGTAAAGCCGAAATTGCCGAAGCCGTTCGTGATTTTAACTCCGGCCGATTTGGTCAGATTTAACCGTCACCAACGCCATCATTCCCAGCCTTAATCCACCTGCCCTGTTATCGACCGACGGGGCAGTGTTCATTGATTAACCGAACGATCCATAATGCATAAATTATGCTTGACCGTTTCAACCCAACTCCCTATAGTAGCGCCCCGTTGCCCACCTAAGGTGAGCAGCAAAACAATATGGTGAGGTGTCCGAGTGGCTGAAGGAGCACGCCTGGAAAGTGTGTATACGGCAACGTATCCGGGGTTCGAATCCCCGCCTCACCGCCATATTTGAGAAAGAGCTCGTACGCAAGTACGGGCTTTTTTTTCGCATGTTGCACCCCACCGGCGGGGTGAGAAGCCCGGACCCGGGGTCGACAACTGGCGCAGCCAGTTGGACAGACGGCGAACACAGTAAGCTGGCTGCCCGCAAGGGC
>NZ_JAKCNS010000183.1 GCF_021440345.1 Kluyvera intermedia | reverse complement strand
CAAGAGTAAATCATGATAATTATCTAGTGTTGTTTTCTCTGAATTAAAGTCATTAGCACAAAATGAGTGTGGCGCATTTTCGATAGTTTTATTTTTACTTAGAGCTTTATAGTAACTTTTAGCTGCTGATGATCGTATATTAAAGTAGTAACAAACATCTCGAGATGGAAATGATTTCCCATGTATATAAGCCAACCACGGAACCATGCAAGTTGCAACATTTATATCTTCGTTGGTTCTAAATCTATTATTAAGAAAACCATGAATATCATCATGATATTTATCCCATGCAAGTTCAAACATACTTTTCTTTAATGGTATATAGGTATGAACAAGGGGACTATCAAAGTTAAACTGGTAATCTCTAGCAAGAAGTAACTTCACGTTTAAAGATGCCGATAATGTTGGTGTTTCAACACCTCTCTCTTTCATAAAGTTTAAGCTTTTATTAGATAAAAACAGTGAAGAAATACCATTACTTTTGAAAAAATGTGAGGCTTCGAGCGGTCTGGCTGCAAAAACATCATCATTAAAATAAATAAAATTCTCCGTAAGACCTGGAATTTTATGCAGATGAGCTTCAATAACATGTGAGTT
>NZ_JAKCNS010000182.1 GCF_021440345.1 Kluyvera intermedia | reverse complement strand
TAACAAGTATGGAATGGGTTCTATACTGGTCATTTCGGTACGTGTGGGAATTTCTTTCTACTGAAGGAATCGCGTAACTCAACCCGTAAGGCGTGGAAACGGCGTTAACGCCTGTTTTGTTCTGATGGTTTTATAAGTATTTCTATATATAATCATATTAGTATCAGAACAAAATTAATTTTTATAACCCATTCCATACTTGTTAATGAGACATGCGGATCGGTGCAGAGGGTAGGGGAGTTAGTTTGAGAACTACTTTTTGGACTGATTGAAAAAATGAATAAAAATCTGAAAGGTCTTCTAATACTAAAGCGGGGCAGCCGCACCCCCCGTGGGGTACGCTCGTTTTCAGTCCACGGCCTCTATTATCCATGATACCATCCATCTCCGTCAATCAAAATGATCATTAAATATCCTAATAGCCCACGACGCAGTTACACTTTGTAACGTACATCATTTACTCCAACGGCAGGGGAGGGGAGGGGTAGACAGTCCAGAAAGTGGCGTGAATGCTGGCATTTAACATAATCATTGTTATCGGAACTACGTTAACATCTGCTGACGTGTCAGTGTTCGGGGTAGTGGTTGCGTGATGGTTGTTTCATAGTGGGGTATATGGTGGTGCGTACGATGAAGAGAAGAGGCGGTGGACTTTTCGTTTAGCCGTCTAAATGGCTGGAAGTCTAGGTGTGTAGAGATCTGGATGGCTAATGGCGGGACTGACTTTGCCTTTCATACTATCTATGGTTTCAAATCAGTATTAACAGTAGTTCTCA
>NZ_JAKCNS010000031.1 GCF_021440345.1 Kluyvera intermedia | reverse complement strand
GTAAGTTGGCAGCATCACCGGGATAACGGGTTGAATTCATCACGCCGGTGGTCTTTTCATTGAACTGACCGATGCTGACATCGCCCGACGTTGCCAGCGTTTTGCCATCAATCAGTAGGATATAGTTTGCATCAGGGATAACGCTGTTCAACGCGTCGCGAATATGTGCGTCACTTACGCTGACCACTATTTTTCCTTCTGGAGTAAGCGTCTGATATATCAACACCGGCAAATTGTTAGTGGTTTCTTTGGCAGATAAGAGCAGTAATCTCTCATCGGGAAGCATCGCCGGATGATAAAGCAGTACCCGATTGCCCGGTAGCGAGGAGCACCATGATTTACCCTCCTTCAAAATGATGATCGTGCGCAGATGCGGTTTGAGTGCCGCCTCGGTCCCCAACTGATATTGATTTTCCGCTGAGCAGCCTTGATAGGCGATCTTCATTGCTGTTTTCGTCGCTACTCGGGCTTCATCAAGAATGGCATCGATAGTTTTTATCGTGTGCATTGCGCCATTTGAGCTGATTAGGCGCGCCGAATACCACAGCTGAACATTCAAAATAGCAACGCCGGCAATGAATATAAGGACCGCAAAACTCACTGGCAGTATGGCCGTGCGCATGACCGTTCTCTTTTAAAAGGTTATTTTCATTAATAACTTATGATCTTTTCGATGTTATCCCGCCGTGACACAAAACGGTGACATCAAATCGAACGTCCATACGTGAATAACGCTGTTTTATCTATAGGAGAGACTGAATCTAAGATCAATAGAGCGGGGTAAATTTCGCCTTACATCATAAAGCCTGCAGATTAGAATGTCCTGATGACGGCGACTTAATTACAATGGCTTATTTGATAGACGGCTGGAAAGAAAAAACCCCGAATTATCGGGGTTTTCAGGAAAACGAGAGGGGCGATATGATTAGGCCACGTTGCGTGAATGACCCGCTAACACCGCCAGCGCATCGCTGTTTTCAATAGTGATATATTTACCTTTTACCGCCAGCATGCCGCTTTTCTGGAAGCGACCTAACAGGCGACTGATGGTTTCAACCGTCAGACCGAGATAGTTGCCGATATCGCCACGGGTCATGGTCAGGCGGAACTCACGCGGAGAGAAACCACGCTGAGCAAAGCGACGTGACAGGTTATAGATGAAGGCCGCCAGGCGTTCTTCGGCATTTTTCTTCGACAACAGCAGGATCATGTCCTGGTCGCCTTTGATCTCACCGCTCATCAGACGCATCATCTGCTGACGCAGGTTTGGCATCTTACCGGATAAATCATCCAGCGTTTCAAACGGGATTTCACAGACCATCGAGGTTTCCAGAGCCTGAGCAAAGCTCGGATGGTGGCCGGTACCGATGGCGTCGAAACCCACTAAATCACCAGCCAGATGGAAGCCGGTAATCTGTTCGTCACCTTGTTCGGTGATGGTATAGCTCTTAATGGTACCGGAACGAATCGCATACAGAGATTTCAGTTCATCACCGGCTTTGAACAAGGTCTGCCCTTTCTGAATGGGCTTTTTACGCTCGATAATATTATCCAGCTGATCAAGCTCATGCTCATTAAGAGTGAACGGGATGCAAAGCTGGCTGATGCTGCAATCCTGACAATGGATAGCGCAACCGCCAGACTGAATGCGTCGTATAATTCTCTTTTCCGGGATCATAGGTTTGCTCAAGCCGTAATTGATATTAGTCAATTTTAACATCTTTTTGGTGAGCAAGTAAGTCTCGGCGGTGGTATTCACCCAAGATTAAAAAGGGATACCATTTATTGACATATATCCAGTTGATATATATCAATAAATTTAAGATAAGGTAACGCAAAGTGGTTTCCGATAAACGGCTAAAGGGCACAGAAAATCAAAGCAGCAGGTAGCCTTCATGGCGTAAAAGCCACTCTTTACGCTGCACGCCGCCCGCGTAGCCGGTCATGGTGCCGTTGCGGCCAATCACGCGATGGCAGGGCACCACTACGCTGACTGGGTTTGAACCATTGGCGGCTCCCACGGCGCGAGCGGCTCCGGGACGGCCAAGCTGTTCAGCCAGTTGCCCATAGTGCATTACCTGGCCGCAGGGAATGGTACGTAAAGCCTGCCACACTTCGCGCTGGAACGGCGTCCCGGCGGTGGCGGTAGGGACCGACTCAATAATGGACAAATCGCCCTCAAAGTAGTTGGTCATCACACGGCTTAATCCACCTGGGTTACTTGCGGCTACACGCTGATAGCCTTCAGTGCGGTAGTGAATATCCAGTAATTGCTCCATACGATCGCTGTGTTCTTCCCATTCGACGGCCCGTAAATGAAAATTTTCATCACATAGGATCCACAGCGGCCCGAGCGGTGTAGCAATTTTATCTTCAAGCAAAATCAGCATCTGTGCTTTTTCCGTTTATGCGAAATATGTCTGTTTGTCACCATACCATGCGAATGGGCGTATGCTCTATACCTCGCAGGGGTAACCACACAAAGAGTGCGTGATACATATAGGTGTATATAAATAGCAACAATTAAAATGCTGAATAAAAATAATAACAAAGAATGAAATGAAATATAAAATATCTGAAAAGGAAAAAATGTAACATCTTGAAGGGTATGAGAAAGGAAAGAAGTTGTAACATCACAGAATAAAAATCGGGGTCTGTCGACATCGCCAGACCCCGCAGCAACCACACAGGTGTATCCGTACCGTTCCCCACATTTTGCTCCGCACAGCGGGTATTACTATTTATAACGGTTCTTTTCATAATTTCCAGATAATTCTTGGTGTTTTATTTTATCCATCCACAATGAGTGAAAAGTTTTAATTAGGGGTTTATTCTATTTAAGCAGTGATTAATATATTTACAAAAAGAATAGGTTGCGAATGAAAATATCTCATCTGTTTAATCTTTAAACTTTAAAGATAAACGGATTGAGCCCGCGGTGCCTCGCGGCTATAGTATCCGCCAGTTGTCGCAAGGGGAGGTCACATGAATCCTGAAGAAAAATCACTATTCCTTGACGCTATGGATGATGTCCAGCCGCTCAAACAATGCCATGACGTTCACTGGCAACCCGTCCGTAATTCCCGTACCCGGCAGCAGATAGACACCCTGCAGATGGATAATTACCTCACCACCGGCTTTTTGGATATCGTCCCGCTCGATACGCCGCTTGAATTTAAGCGCGAAGGGCTGCAAACCGGCGTGCTGGATAAGCTCCGTCTGGGAAAATACAGCCAGCAGGCCAGCCTCAATCTCATGCACCAACCGGTTGAAAAATGCCGTCAGCAGCTGTTTGCGTTTATCCATCAGGCACAGCAGGATAGCCTGCGCAACGTGCTAATTATTCATGGCAAGGCGAAAGAAGACGGTTCACACGCCAATATCATTCGTAGCTATCTGGCCCGTTGGCTGACTGAATTCGAGGATGTACAGGCATTCAGCGCGGCGCTACCGCACCATGGCGGCAGCGGGGCGTGCTACGTTTCGCTGCGCAAATCGGCGGCCGCCAGGCAGGAGAACTGGGAACGGCACGCCAAACGCAGCCGCTAACGCATCAACAAGGTGAGTTCGGAAGCGGCCTTTTGCAGCTCCGGCAGCACGCGCTCCAGCAGCTCGGCTGCCGAAACCTGCCCGGCATGAACGCCAACGTTAAGCGCTGCTTCAACCTGTCCCTGCGCGTTGTAGAGCGGCACGGCCAGCGAGCGCAGCCCCATCTCCAGTTCCTGATCGTTCAATGCATAACCCTGCTGACGTACAGCCTTAAGCTCGCTACGCAATTTGCTTACCGATGAAATCGTCTGCGGGGTATAGCGAATCATCGTCGTGCGCGCCAGCATATCGTTGAGCTTTTCTTCCGGCTGATGGCTCAACAGCACGCGCCCCATCGATGTCGACCATGCCGGCAAACGGCTGCCGATATCCAGATCGATAGTCATAATGCGCGAGCTGGAAGCGCGGGCGATATACAGAATATCGTCGCCGTCGAGGGTGGCAATCGAACACGACTCATTGAGCATTTCACTTAAATGTTTCAGCACCGGCTGCGCGGAACGCGCCAGCGGCGTTGAGGCCAGCCACGCGTGACCGAGCGACAAAATACGCGGGCGCAGCTGAAAATTCTTACCGTCCTCCGCATAGACAAACCCCAGTTTGCCAAGCGTATACAGGCAGCGGCGCACCGCTGCGCGCGGAATACCGGTTTTCTGGCTGATCTGCGAAATAGACAGCACTCTGCGCTGCGGCGTGAAGGCCTGAATAACCTCCAGCCCGCGCGCCAGCGAGGCCATAAAGTTAGGGTCGCCTTTGAACGGGTCGCCATCACCCGTCAATTTATCATCTGGATGTTGCTCCATTTCTCTCTCCGTTTATGCCGTCGATCACATTATGACGCTAAACATACATGATGTTCGATAATCGCACCATATTTCGATTATCGCCCTTGACCCACATCGTTAAGCGGGTCACATTTTGTGCGAACAACGAATATAAGTGCGATAACCGCACATCAAGGAGCAACCTGATGATTGATAAAAGTGTGTCGACGCTGGCGGATGCCGTCGCGGGTATCAACGATGGCGCGACGATAATGATTGGCGGCTTTGGGCCTGCCGGGCAACCGACGCAGCTTATCGACGCTCTGATTGCGCAGGGCGCTCGCGACCTGACCATCATCAATAACAACGCCGGTAACGGCGAAATCGGTCTGGCGGCGCTGCTCAAAGCCGGACGCGTGCGCAAGATGATCTGCTCGTTCCCACGTCAGGTTGACTCGCAGATTTTTGACGACCTCTATCGCCGCGGCGAAGTAGAGCTGGAATTGGTTCCTCAGGGTAACCTGGCGGCGCGTATTCAGGCCGCTGGTGCCGGGCTTGGGGCGATTTTTACCCCCACCGGTTACGGCACACCGCTGGCGGATGGCAAGGAAACCCGGGAAATCGACGGCCGCCACTATGTGCTGGAATATCCCATCAAGGCTGATTTTGCCTTGATTAAAGCCCATCAGGGCGACCGCTGGGGCAACCTGGTCTATCGCAAAGCGGCGCGTAATTTCGGGCCAATTATGGCGACGGCGGCGAAAACGACGATTGCCGAAGTCAGCAACCTGGTGACGCTGGGCGAACTGGACCCGGAAAATATCATCACCCCTGGGATTTTCGTGCAGCGCGTATTCTCGCTGGAAACTCTCGCCAACCAGGCGCTACGCGCCTAAGGATCCCAATATGCAAAAACTCTCTCGCGATGATATGGCTCGCCGTGTTGCCCAGGATATCCCGGAAGGCGCTTATGTGAACCTGGGTATCGGCCTGCCAACTCGCATTGCCAACTACCTGCCGTCTGATAAAGAGGTTTTCCTGCACAGCGAAAACGGCCTGTTGGGCATGGGGCCAAAACCGGCGGCTGGCGAAGAAGATCCCGAACTGATTAATGCCGGCAAAGAGTACGTAACGCTGCTCCAGGGCGGCTGCTATTTCCACCACGGCGACTCGTTCGCCATGATGCGCGGCGGTCATCTGGATATCTGCGTGCTTGGGGCCTATCAGGTTTCGGCACAGGGCGATCTCGCCAACTGGAGCACCGGTGCGCCGGACTCAATTCCAGCGGTCGGCGGGGCGATGGATCTCGCGGTCGGTGCGCGTCAGGTCTTCGTGATGATGGATCACCTGACCCGCGATGGCGAATGCAAACTGGTTGAGCACTGTAGTTACCCGTTAACGGGCGTGGGCTGTGTGAGCCGTATCTACACCGATCTGGCGGTTATTGATATCACCGACAAAGGCCCGGTGGTGCGTGAGATTTTTAACGGGCTGTCGTTTGATGAATTGCAGCGTATTACCCCTGTCACCTTAATCTACGACGCCGTTGCGGAAACCGCATAAGGAATGATGATGAATCAAGCATTTATCTGCGACGCAGTGCGCACACCGTTTGGCCGTTTTGGTGGTACGCTCTCCAGCGTTCGTGCCGACGATCTGGGCGCGTTACCGTTAAAAGCACTGCTGGAACGTAACCGGGGCTTAGATCCGGCGCGTATCGACGATGTTATCTACGGTTGTGCTAACCAAGCGGGTGAAGATAACCGTAACGTGGCGCGCATGGCGCTGCTGCTGGCCGGATTACCGGACACGGTGCCGGGCAGTACGGTCAATCGTCTGTGCGGCTCCAGCCTTGATGCAATCGGGATTGCGGCGCGGGCGATTAAAAGCGGCGAAACGCAATTGATGATTGCCGGTGGCGTCGAAAGCATGTCACGTGCGCCATTTGTGATGGGCAAGGCGGAAAGCGCCTTCAGTCGCAGCATGAAAATGGAAGATACCACCATCGGCTGGCGTTTTATCAACGCGCAGATGAAAGCGCTGTACGGCGTTGACTCAATGCCTGAAACGGCAGAGAACGTGGCAACGGATTTCGCTATTTCCCGCGTCGATCAGGACGCGTTTGCGTTGCGTAGCCAGGCGCGTACTGCCCAGGCGCAGGCCAACGGCATTTTTAGCGATGAAATAATCCCGGTGTGGATCCCGCAGCGCAAAGGTGAGCCGCTCTGTTTTGCGCAGGATGAACACCCGCGTAGCACCTCTATTGAGGCGCTGGCAAAACTGAAAGGCGTGGTGCGTCCGGATGCCACGGTGACTGCCGGCAATGCCTCTGGCGTCAACGACGGAGCCTGTGCGCTACTGCTGGCCAGCGAGCTGGCCATGACGCAGAATGATTTACAGCCGCTAGCCCGCGTCGTGGGCGTGGCGACCGCCGGCGTTGCGCCGCGCATTATGGGCTTCGGCCCGGCGCCAGCCGTACGCAAGGTGCTGGCGCAAACCGGACTGACGCTTGCGCAGATGGACGTTATTGAATTGAACGAAGCTTTCGCCGCGCAGGCGCTGGCGGTGCTGCGTGATTTAGGTCTGCCGGATGATGCCGCGCAGGTAAACCCGAACGGCGGGGCGATTGCGCTGGGCCACCCGCTAGGGGCCTCCGGTGGGCGACTGGCGATGACCGCAGCTTATCAACTGCGTCGGACCGGCGGGCGTTATGCCCTGTGTACTATGTGTATCGGCGTGGGTCAGGGGATTGCGCTGATTATTGAACGCGTTTAAGGAGCAGGAATGAGTGTGTTGACCCCGCTATTGCGTACCCATGCGCTGACGGATTTTTTTAGCGATGAGCAGACCGTGCAGGGCATGCTGGACTTTGAAGCCGCGCTGGCGACGGCGCAGGCGCAGTGTGGGGTCATCCCGACCTCGGCGATGAATCCTATCATCGCCGCCTGCCGGGCCGAAAATCTGGATTTTCAGGCGCTGGCCAATGCCGCCGTCAACGCCGGTAATCTGGCGATCCCGCTGGTCAAACAGTTGACTCAACGGGTTAAAAACGATGACGTCGAGGCTTCGCGCTATGTCCATTGGGGCGCCACCAGTCAGGACGCCATTGATACTGGAAGGGTGCTGCAACTGCGTCGGGCGCTGGTGGAAACCGATATTCGCCTTCAGCACGTGATGCAGGTGCTGGCCCAACAGGTGGAGCGCCACCGACAAACGCTGATGCCGGGACGGACATGGATGCAGCATGCGCTGCCCATCACCTTTGGATTAAAGCTCGCGGGAACGCTGGACGCCTTACTGCGCTGGCAGCAAAGACTAAGTGAAATGCGCCCCCGCGTGCTGGCACTGCAGTTTGGCGGTGCGGCAGGAACCCTGGCGTCTTTGAAAACACAGGGGCCGGAAGTGGCGCAGCGGCTGGCCGACAGCTTAGATTTACACCTCCCGGATACCCCATGGCACAGCCAGCGCGACCGTATTATTGAAGTAGCGAGTTGGTATGCGGGACTGAGCGCCACGCTGGGTAAACTGGCGAATGATTTTTCATTGCTGATGCAAACCGAAGTAGCGGAAGTCAGCGAGCCGGTTGCTGAAGGTCGCGGCGGATCGTCCGCCATGCCGCATAAACGTAATCCGGTGAGCTGCGCGGCCATTCTGGCGGCGGTGCAACGTACGCCGGGCCTAATGGCAACCCTGTACGCCAGCCAAATCCAGCAGCATGAACGTGCGTTGGGGGGCTGGCAGGCGGAATGGGAAACCCTGCCGCAGCTGATTATGCTGGCGGGAGGTGTGCTGGAAAATAGCGAAAACTTACTGCGCGGTATGCAGGTCAACACGCAGAAGATGCGCGACGATTTGGATATAACCCATGGTCTGGTGATGGCGGAAGCGGTAACTCAGGCGCTCGCCGAGTATATCGGTAAAGCCGACGCGCACCATGTGGTAGAGAAAATTTGCCATCGGGCGATTGCGCTGGACTGCCCGTTACAACCGCTGCTGGAAAACGATCCGCTGGTGAGTCAGCATCTGACCCCAGCACAACTTACACCGCTGCTGGACCCGGCCAACGCTATCGGCAGTGCAGAATACTTTGTGCGTCAGGTTCTGGCGCGCTATCAGGAGCAGGGAAATGACCATAAATTATCGACTTGATGGACCTGAATCGGCACCGGTACTGGTGCTCTCTAACTCCCTTGGCACCACGCTATCGATGTGGGACGCGCAGATTGCCGAATTGTCTAAACGCTTCCGCGTGCTGCGCTATGACACGCATGGGCATGGGAAAACCGTGAAACAGGGAAAGGTGACATTGTCACAATTGGCCGAAGACGTGATTACGCTACTCGATACCCTTAATATCCCGAAAGCCTATTTCTGCGGCATCTCAATGGGCGGTTTGACGGGGCTTTGGCTGGCTCGTTTTGCCCCCGAGCGTTTTCACGCAATTGTGGTTGCGAATACCGCGGCAAAAATTGGCGAGCAGGCGGGCTGGCTTTCCCGCGCCCGGACCGTACGTCACGAAGGGATGGATGTGGTAGCCGCCGGGGCGGCGGATCGTTGGTTTAGCCATGAATTCCGCCAGCATCACCCGGCTGAAGTGCAACTGCTTTGCCATCAACTGGCGACCACTAACGCAGAAGGCTACGCCGAATGTTGCGATGCGCTGGCGGCGGCGGATCTGCGTGCCGAGGTGGCGGGTATTCGTCTACCGATGTTGATTATCGCCGGGGAACACGACCCGGTCACGACGCTCGCCGATGCCGACTATCTGCACCAGCAAATTGACGGTTCGATGCTGGTGGAACTGCCTGGTTCACATCTATCAAATATTGAAGCCAGCGACGAGTTTACGGCCGCGCTGGTGGCATTTGTGGAGAGAGATTATGAGCGATAATACGCGCTATCAGCAGGGAATGGCAGTACGCCGAAAAGTGCTGGGCGATGCTCACGTTGACCGCACGTTACAAAAATTGTCGCCGCTGAATGAAGAGTTTCAGGACTTTATTACCCGCTACGCGTGGGGGGAAACCTGGACCCGTCCCGGCCTCGATCACCACACCCGCAGCATGATAACCATTGCGATGCTGATTGCGCTAAACCGCGAGGCCGAGCTGAAAATGCACCTGCGGGCATCGTTTAATAACGGCGTCACTCGCGATGAGCTCAAAGAGCTGATTATGCATTCGGCATTGTACTGCGGTCTGCCTGCCGCCAACGCCACGATGCATCTGGCACAGCAGGTATTTGATGAGCTGGACGCAGAGAAAGCGTGATCGCTAAGTTATAAAATAAAACAAAGTTCCATTATTATCGGTTCTCAGTTTCTATTTTGTGTAAATGGAGAACCGATGATAAGAATACCTTACCTGGGAATGTCGACGCTGCTCTGTATGCCATTGGTGCTGCAGGGCTGCTCGGCGCCTTCGTCAACAGGAACGGCGACCAGACCGCTGTTGACCGCGCAGGAAGCGGCGCCTTACACCGCAGAAAACTACTTTGCACAGGGCGGCCTGTTGTCTCAACCACAAGGGGCGTGGCAGCCAGGTGATATCAGCCTTACCGATACCGATACTCCCTGGCGTGTGGCCGCGAGCGGTGCGCCTTATACCCGAGTTCAGCAGGCTGTAGATGCCGCCATCGCACAGCATCAGGGCGCAGAGCGAATTTATATTCGTCTTGAACCGGGCGTTTATACCGGCACGGTCTATATTCCCGACGATGCTCCGCCAATCACGATTTTCGGCTCCGGTAAACAGCCGGAAGCGGTGCGCATAGAGTTGGCCCTGGACTCACAGTTTAGCCCGGCACAGTATCGCCAGACGGTCAATGCTGACCACTACCCGCCAAACTCCCCGGCCTATTATCAGTATGCGCTGTGCGCTGGAAAAACCACCGCGCTCATCGGCACCAACTGCGCCGCCGTATTCTGGGCACAGAGTCACGATCTCCAACTGGTGAATTTAACGATAGCCAACAGCCTGCTTGATACCGTGGACGGCGGTACCCATCAGGGCGTAGCGCTGCGTACCGACGGCGATCGTATACAGCTGCAAAATGTCCGGCTGCTGGGTCGCCAGGACACTCTGTATCTTAACGTCAGCAACCGTCACAACGAGGCGTTGACCGACAGAATTAACCGCGTTTATGTCAAAGACAGCTATATCGAAGGCGACGTCGACTACGTCTTCGGCCGGGCGAACGCGGTGTTTGACGGAGTGCATTTCCATACCGTCTCCAGCCGTCAGTCGCCGGAAGCCTATGTACTGGCACCGAATACGTTGCCCGAAAATCCGTATGGTTTCCTGGTAAAAAACAGCCGTTTTACTACGGATGAGGGATATAAAGGTACCTTCAAAGCCAAGCTGGGCCGCGCCTGGGATCAGGGGGCAGGGAAAACCGGTTATCTGCCGGGGAAAACCGCTAACGGCCAGGCGTTGATTGTCAACAGCACCATTGACGGTGGCTACGATAGCTTGTCGCCGTGGGGGGCTGCGGCCACGACCGCAAGACCTTACAAGGGTAATACCGACAGCGCACGACAGTTGAATGATGTGCAGTTCAATCGTCTGTGGGAGCGGTAGAAGGCTACCGACACGATGGCGAGCCGGGCGACGGCAGCGTCGCCCGGCCAGGTCGTCAGATTAAAACGGCAGCGCGCGCGGGGTGGTTTGCAACGTCACCCAACGCAGCTCGGTGAACTCATGAATCCCCGCGCGGCCACCGAAGCGACCATAGCCAGAATCCTTGGTGCCGCCAAACGGCATTTGCGCTTCGTCATGCACCGTCGGGCCGTTAATGTGGCAGATCCCGGTTTGTAGATTTTGCGCCACGTTCCACGCGCGGGCGGTATCGCGGCTGTAGACCGCAGAGGACAAGCCGTAAGCGCTGTCATTGGCGATTCGCAGCGCGTCTTGCTCATCGCGCGCGCGGATTACCGCTTTCACCGGGCCAAATGATTCCTCATTCCAGATACGCATCTCCGGCGTGACGCCCGCCAACAGCGTGGCGGCCATCAGCGTAGAGTCTGCCTTGCCGCCGGTGAGCAGCGTGGCACCTTTCGCCAGCGCATCGTCAATCAGAGCGTTACAACGCTCCACGGTTTTATTGTCGACCACCGAGCCCAATAATCCCGCAGGCAGGCCATTTACCCGCTTCACTAACGCGGCGATGAACGGTTCAGCGATGCTTTCATCCACGATAATGCGCTCGGTAGACATACAAATCTGCCCGGCGTTGGCAAACGCGCCGAAGGTTGCGCCTGCGGCAGCCTGTTCAATATCGGCGTCGTCGAGCACCAGTAGCGGTGCTTTACCACCGAGTTCCAGCACCACCGGTTTTAAATGCTTCGCGCAGGTTTGGGCGATAATTCGGCCGACGGGCGTCGAACCAGTGAAATTAATGCGCCGTACGCCCGGATGCGCGATCAGCGTTTCAACCAGCTTCGGGGCGTCCTGCGGGGCGCTGGTCATGTAATTCACCACGCCCTGCGGGAAACCGGCGGCGGCCAGCGACTCAATAATCAGCCCTTGAGTGGCGGGCGACAGTTCGGAGCCTTTGAGGATCACCGTATTACCGCAGGCCAGCGGGGTGGCGATAGCGCGAACGGCCAGAATAATCGGCGCGTTCCACGGAGCCATACCCAGAACGACCCCCGCGCCCTGGCGCGTAGCCATGGCAAGATTTCCCGGAATATTGGACGGGATCACCTGGCCGTCGATTTGCGTGGTGAGCGCGGCGGCTTCACGCAAAATATCGGCGCCAAGATGGACGTTAAATCCGGCCCAATGCGGCGTGGCGCCGGTTTCGGCATTCATGGCGGCAACAAACTGGTCGTGGCGCTGTTCAAGTTGGTCCGCTGCGGCTAACAACAGTCGCCGACGTTCCCCCGGCGGCGTATCGCGCCATTGCGGGAAGGCTGCAGCGGCCGCATCGGCGGTGCGAATCGCATCGGTAAGGGTGGCGCCGGGAGCGTGCGTGGCGATGTCACCGCTGACGGGATTGGCGCGGGAGAAGGTCGCAGCACTGGATGCCGCGCAGGCTTCGCCATTAATAAACAGGGTGCAGGTGAATGTCATGGAAACCTCTTAGCGACTCGGGTAGTGGATCGAGTGTAAAGAGGCGGTCGCAAGGTGAACATCCATGATGCGGATTTCGCACGTTTTTTTTTAGTTCCTGAAAGCGGTTCACATCCTTGTGCCGCCGAGGGTTACTGGAGAATTAGCTGGAGCTGGCGCTGTGCATCGTTATCTAATTGCAGCAGATTACTCTGTTCACCCGCCTCGGTGCTGCGGGCATACAGCGCGACCAGCCAATCATAAACATAGCGGGTGGCGGCATGTACCGGCTGTTCGCCAAGCTGGGTCAACCGCGTGCTGCTGGTGGCTACGTTTTGCGCGAAAATCGCGCTGTTTTTGGCAACACGGCTGGCCGGGCGCTGGTCCGTCGGCAGCTCTGCGTAGCCGAGCCAGTTAATAAAATCACCAATTGTGGCGCGCAGCTGGGCGGCACCGGCCTGCTGCTCGGCGCTGACCTGACGCAGCCGCTGGGCGAGCGACATCTGCTGGCTGGCGGCGATCAGCGTGAGCGTGAGCTGCTGCTGGGTGGCTGGTGTCAGCACGGGATGCGGCTGACGGCTCCACTGGCGTAAATGTTTACACCACAAGGCATAGGCTTGCGAGCCATGATCCTGGTGCGACAGTACGCTATGGGGCGTTGTTTCTGGAGCGGCAAAAAGATCGACCGCGTCGTTAAACAGGCCGCTGACTTTTTCTTCGCGCTGTTGCTGTACCTGGCACAGGGCATCGAATGCGGCCAGATCAGGCAGCAGGCTTTCAAGCAGTTCGCCGTGGCGAGAAGCATGGGTTTGCAGCTCGCGGATAGCCGATTGCGCTTGTGCAGCGTGGTTTTGCGTCGAGGCCAGCAATGGCTGGCACAGCGCATGTAGCTGCTGCCGATAGCCGCTGGCGATGGCGGCAAAGCGCCGTTGGCGCAGTTCCGGCAATGTCGCCTGCGACAACCACTCGATCAGCCGTTGCAAACTGCTGTGATCCAGGGCCTGTAATGTCCCCCAATGCTGGCCCGGCTTGCCGACCAGTTGCTGAATGGCTTCATCGAAGTGACGCTGGTGTACAAACCGGTCATCTTCCGGGGTGATTGCCCACACCAGACCCGGCAGCTTATTTTCCTGCGCGGGCTGCGTTTCGTTAACCCAACGCAGCAGCGCTTTGGCGGTAGCCGGGATCATAGCACGCTGAGCGGTGGCGTTACACACCAGCAGAATATCCGGTTGGCGATGTTGGCGATAGTGGTCGAGCAGCCAGCGGCATTTACACGCCCACAGTGGCGAATCCGGCGTTGCGGCAGGAACGGGAATATCGATGATATCCACGTTATCCAGCACACCGTTCTCGGTGCTTAGCACCAGCTCAACGGTCAACAGCGCCAGCGTGGTCGCCGGGATGCTGACCGCGTTTTGATAACCATCGGCGGTGAGCGGATGCACCAATACCGCGTCATCGCTTTCGCCACCCGGGGTTAAAAAGGCATCCATCGGTAGGGTAAAGGCATCTACCAGTAAGCTCAGCGGTGCCATCACTTCCCGACGGTTACCCAATTGGTGCAGGGTATGCGCCAGCTTCAGCCATTGCTGGGTCAGCTCCTGCTGTTCGCCCCACAGCAGCGACCAGGCGCGGGCGCGGGCGGTCAAATCCAGCGACGGCAGCAGGCGGGCAAACTGGTACCACAGACCATCGTCGATTTGCTGGTATGACGTTGGTAGCGTATCGCGCCAGAAACGCGCAATGGCGGCGATTTCCGCCGACGTCACACCCGGCACCGGCTGTGGCTGGCGCAGACTTTGCCAGCCGCGCAAGCGCTTTGCGATAACGCTGCTGTCCGGCGCGCGTACGTCGCCGCGCTGCCAGGCGTGGGTGATGAACAGCTGTACCAGTTCGGCTTCGCTCATCAACACCAGGCGCAGCGGGAAAGCGTCGTCAGGCGTCGAGGGATCGCGGCTAAACCGCACGGCCATCTGCGTCAGGCTGTGGCCGGGGTTGATATGGCTGAAATAGTCGAGGGTTTTGCTGCCAGCCTGTACCGCTAAACGGCCATCGCCGCTACCGCACAGCGTGCGCAGTAAATGGGCTTTCGACGCCTGCGAGTGGCCGAACAGCGCAATGCTGGCGCGGCGCAGGCTTGCCTGCTGGTGAGTTTGCTGCTGGGCATCGAGACCGAGCAATCGTGTCAGCAGCGCGTCGGCATCTTCATCCAGCGCCGGGTGAGTCTGTCGGGTGACGTCGACCCAGTTCATCACGGTCTGTAAAGAGGTCATTTCAGGAATACACTCCCGCTATCAATCCAATAGTGGCTGCCGCTGTGACGGCGGTCGGCCAGGGTATTCAGTTTCAGGGTTAGGGCATCCGGCGATACCGGCGTACCGTCCTGCAGCCAGGCGTCGCTGAGGACAAACGCCTGCGGTGCTTCGTGTTTGCTGCCGCCCTGTAGCTTCAGACGCACCTGGAGCACACCGTCACCGGCAATGGCTTTTGCCAGCTCCGGCGAGTTAATGCTCAGCGTATACAGCGGCGTTGCGGGCCAGCGGGTATTGGCGAGCTGGCGGAAACCGAGCGTCACGTTGCCGCGTAGCGGGAAGTGCAGGCGAGCGTCCAGCTTCGCGCCCGGTTTATCGAGGTCGAGATCGTGATACCAGATATTCTCGTCGCGCAGGGTGTTGACGGTTTTATCCAGCACCCCCAGATAGCGCACGGTGGAGTAAGCACCAATATCGGCAGCCTTAAAATTAAAATGCGGCAGGCGCAGGTCCAACGCCAGACTGCACAGCATCGCACCCACAGCGGCGGTCGATTTCGGGTTGCCGATGCGCCCTTGCTGGCTGAACGGATACCACTCGTGAACGTGGTATTTATCCAGCCACACCATGCGGTTGACCGGCACCGGCTGTAGATAGCGAATCAAGGCCTGAACGCCGGGCAGGCAGCCCGGGCGCCCGGTCACCAGCAGCACGTCGCAGGCGTAGTGGGAGATAGCCTCGCACAGCGCATGCAGCGGTCCGGCAAGCGTAAATTCACCCGCCAGCATCGCTTGTTGCAGGCTGCTAAAATTCACCTCCAGCGGTACAGCCAGCAGATCAAACGCCGCACTGCCCGCTGGCAGCGCATGTTCAATGGCTTGACCGACATAATTCATCACGTTCCGGGTCGGGGGTTGCGATAGCAGTTCGCCAAAGGTGGCGTGCAGCCCGGCCAGCGGATCTTGCACGTCGCTTTGTTCCCAGGCGGCGAGAATCGCATGCCCAATCGGCATAAACAGCTGCAGCGTGGTTTGCTGGCGTAACACCGCTTGCGTATCCAGTCGCCCGGAGTCGCCAAACAGCGTCGCCATCAAGGCCTGCGCATCGGCAACACCGGATTTTTGCAGCTGGGTTTGCAGCGCGGGCAGCACGCAGCGTTGAATAATATCCAGCAGCACGTCGTCACCGGCGATTTTAAACCCTTCACGGAACAGCAGCTGCGGGGTGATTTTGACGTTGCCACCAATGCCATCGTCCAGCTGATACTGGGCAATTGCCATGTCGGTGGTACCACCGCCTAAATCCAGCGAGGCGATGCGCAGCGCACGGCCTGGGGCCACACCCGGTTCCGGCTGGCGGTCCGGGCGCGCCATCGAAGCAAACAGCGCTTCGGTTTGCCCTGAGAAGTGGGAGATGGCTTCGTTATACAGCCACACCAGCTGGCCGCAGCTGGCTTCGTCCCACTCCATATGAATTTTCGGAATTGGTACGACGCTTTTTTCCTGCACGCGGACGTTGGCAAAGTCGTCGTCCTGCGGGTGCCAGCCCATGGCTTTCCACACCAGCGCAATCGCCTCGAACATACGGCGGCGGAAGATCTCGCGCTCCTGTTTTGGCATTGCTGAGGGCAGCGTCAGGATCAGCGTGCGCAGCTGGCGCGGCGAGGCCGGGAAGCCTAGACGCAGGCGGGTGGCGACGCTGTTAATCTGCCCCAGCGCCTGCGACAGGATCTCGCACAGCATATGGGTCATCAGGGTGCTGCGGCTGTACTGCGGCGAGAAGACCGGCATGCGTTCATCCGGCGGCAGGGTGAACAGCGGCTGGCCTTCATCGTTCATCAGATTCATCAACGGGAAGGCTGTGGCCAGCGGTTCGCGCTGCGTTTTGCCGTTCATCTGGCTAAAGCGCCAGTCTTGCACGGTCGGCGTTTCATCCCACAGATAGCGGCGCGGGCTGGAGATACCGCTATAGCCTTCGGTGCCTAAACGTTGCATCGCCAGCTTGCGGGCTTCATCGCCAACGCGCACCAGCGATGGCCAGATAAAGGCATCCTCGCGGCCGCTCTCAACGGAGAAATGCTGTTTGCCAAAGCGTGATTCAGAGAACTCGACGCGGCTGGTAAACAGCGGTTCATTAAGATATTGCGGCTCGCTCAGCGAACGGACCTGTAGCTCCGCGGTTTGGCGCAGACCATCGTTGGCATCGCCGTGATCCTCGATAATCACGCCGCAGGTATGGGTGTTGCCGACGTCCAGAATCAGATCCACCGGAATCGCCGGCGTGCTGAGGGTGGCGGTGACGATTTTTATCTCCGGCACCGTCAATTGCTCGCCCAGTAACGCCAGGATATTCAGCCAGTGGCCCTGATATTCAAAGCTGCGCAGCGCCTGAGTGACGTCGCGTTCGCTGCGGGTTTCATGTACCGCCACCGTCTGCTGGAATACTTCGCGCAGCCAGCCGTCAATCCATGTCTGGTCAAGGAAATCGGCCAGCTCGTTGTCGCGCCAGGCCAGCGCAAAGCGGGTGCCGTTAAGCAGATCGTTGGCAACCGGGGACAGCGCGGTAACGGTGTCGTCGCCGATCTGGCTGTCAAAAGCCAGCGTGACGCGGTGGGTATTGCCGGCGGTATCCGGCTCGGCCAACTTGCGGATCTGCACGCGCGCCCAGTTATCCGGGCCTTCGACGAAGGTACGCGGTGGGTTAAAGCGTAAAAATGGCAGCGGCAACCACACGCCGTCGAGCAGGGCGAGCGAGTGATGCAGCGTGAGAGTGGACTCGGGTTTCACCACTTCCGGCGGCCTTCCGGGTTCACCGGGCAGCGTGTGGCGCTGATTCACCACGTCATAATCCAGACGCAGCAGCGGGCCGTTGGCGGTTTTACGCACGAAGCGGCCGTTCTGCAGCGACTCCTGCGGGCTGAGGCCGAAGTCAAGGAACTGCACGCCGCTGTTGGCAATCAGCGTCACGCTCTGTTTGTAATCGCAAAGAGTCACCAGCATGGTTTAGGCTCCCGTCTTTTTAAAGGTCAACGGCACCACCGTTTTGGCGTCAAACCGTGCGGTACAGACGGCAACGTTGCTGTTGCCTGGTTTACAGCTGATTTCTGGCAACGGATAGCGTGCGCCATCGCTGCACTGGGCATTGCCACGGCTCTTGATCATCAGCTCGCCATTTTGATGCAGCCCGGAGAAAATCGCCGCTTTGCAGACGATATTGCCGTCGCGAACGACGCGGGCTGTGCCTTTATTGTTCTGGATCTGATAACGCAGGCTTGGCGCTTTCCCGCTGTGAGCATCGCTAATGTCCATCTGTACGCGCCAGCTGCCGTTGAGGAATCGGGTGGTACCGACGCGCATCTGGTCAGCATCCATGACCATGGCATCTTTGGGAATGGCGGCAATCACCAGCGGTTTTTCTTCCGGCTGGGCGATGGGCTCCGGCTTGATACTGGCCTGATGCAGCGGTAAGGCACTGACCAGGACCGGCATCTCCGGGGCTTTCAGCACGATGGGCGCCGGTGTCGCGACGGTTTCTGTGACCGGCTCGGATTCTGCCTGAGTGGTTGGGATCATCAGCGGTACGGCGATGGCCACGGCGGCTACCGCTGCAGCCAGCGGAGCGCCCCATACCCAACGCGGGCGACGTGTTTTCACCGCGAGAGGTTGGGCAATCACCGTTTCGGCAGGTGCCTTTTCTTCTTCAATCGCATCGTCTAGCGGCTGCGTATAGGCATTGATTAACGGCTCATTTGCGCCGAGCAGTGGCACATCGGCTTCGCTAAACGTCACCGCAGGAACCTCGGGCTCTTCTACTTCCGGTAGCTCGATAATAACCGGCTCTTCGGGCAGCTCTGGCTCAACATAACGCAGACAGTCGAGGGCATCCTCACGCGCGCCTTCATTGAGGTTCACAAAGCCCCAGAAACTAATGACCGGTTTGCCATCGACCAGAAACAGATGATTTTCGCCGGGAAACTGCAGGGATTTTTCCAGCAGCGCACCAAACAGCTGTTGCGCGGTTTTTTCCGATTGCAGGCACTTTTTGCTGAGCGTTCTGGCGCTCTCCTGCAAGCCTTCTAAATAATGCAGTGCGCGGGTGCGCAGCGTTTCATCTGCCGCTTTCCAGCCAACAACTTCGCCAGCAATGGGCGAATACCAGTCGACCCGGTCGCCTTCATCATTAAGTTGCGGTACCGCCAGACAATCCACTAACGCGTATTGTTTGCGTAACCGCAGCGTTTCCCGTACCTGCAATGCAGAATGAAATACGGTTTGCCCGCCGCCGCCCACGGCCTGGAAATCATCAAGACTTCCACTGCGTAAAAGAGTTTTTGCCACGTTCCTGTCCCATAGACTTCTTCACGCCATTACTTTACGCAAAGCAAAATGCAACAAACGGCGAAAGAGAGGGGTAAATAGGGTAATTCTCGCGGCATTGAATTTCTGGCACTAAGGAAAATTTTTTATGGGGCTTTGTGGGATGCTTAAGAGGTGTGTTTTGGCCGACGCGGCGGACAAAAAACAATCATTGCGATATGGGGGCAGACCCTCCCTGGGATGACCAGGGAGGGAGCAATAACCGCTACTGAGTAAAATGATTGAGTTCAGTATAGCGTTGAGTTTTGATGAAGTGCTCTGCCGCAGAAAGTGAACCAACGACGCTAATATGTTCGCCATCGAGGGAGTATGGGACACCCTGCGTATTCACCTGGGACGCGTCAAACAAGTCTTCGCGAGGCAGAAAAACAGTATTCTTATTGTCTGCTGATAGATTCCTCAACACCGTACTGACCTCTGCCTGACGTTCGTTCTTCGAATTGGTTATGTATTTTGATATATCAAATTGATGTCCATCCCATACCGATTTTTTGTACATTTCGCCAATGTTTACGTCAAATTGGTAAGGCTCATCCATGATAATTATTTTTTTGCCTGTTTTTTGTGCCGTTTTTAATAATGACTCAAATGCTTGCTTCGCTTCGGTATTGCCAACGATATAAGACCATGCTCCAGAGAAAATTAAGTAATCGTAGTTTTCTATGTTTTTGGCAAGGTATTCACGATTGAATAAGCATTGCTTATAGGCGATTGAGGTTTTCGGCCCTAAAAATTCAGTTCCAGTTGAGGGGCCACACCAGTTGGTGGTGATCGCATTGATATCTAAGTTTAATTTTTTACCTACCGTATCCCAGAATGGAATGTAATGACCTGCAAACGAGTCGCCAAAGAGAATGGCTTTTTTCTTGCTGTTTAATGAACCAATGTGGCAGGTTAGCCCATCTTGTCCTAAATTCAATTTACGATTACTGGCTATGGCATAAAAACACCAGCCGTTATCAGGATTGGGTAATACAATTTCAGTCGACGCTTTTTGATAGTTCGCATTGCCTCGCCATAAAAAACCAGAATGACTGCGGGTGTAGTCAAATACGACGATAGAAATAATCATGGGTATCAAAACAAGGGCTAGAATTTGTTTTTTCTTTAATGATTTTAGTTTTTTGGACGCTTTTTTCTCAAAAAGAGCATAAACGATGATGCCAACAAGGACAGAGAAAAGTGAATAAAATAAGCGTGATAGCGTATCGGTGAGTAGTTCGTAATAACTTAAAGTGACAAAAATTGGCCAGTGCCATAGATAGATGGAGTACGATGCCGAGCCTATCAGTTGCGATGCTTTATTATTAAAGATGATACTGTGTTGATTTGTTGAGTATAAAATCAGTGCCGTGGAAAGTACTGGCAGCAGGGCTAAATAACCTGGCCATAGTTGAATGTTATAACTGACATATGCTGAAATGGCTAACAATACAATGCCAATGCGATAGAGTATCGCGTTTGTACTTTTATTCTGCGATAGAATGAACACCACTCCACCAATCGCCATCTCCCATGCTCGAGTGAACAAAGTATAAAAATTAAACGATGAGTCAATCGTTGAGTAATGAATCGATGTCAGCAGTGATGCCGCGAGGATGAATAAAACTAACGTCAGTAGTGATTTTAGCTTTCTGATTGCACTCGCGGTCAACATTATCATTAGTGGGTACACTAAATAAAATTGCCACTCGACCGATAATGACCAAGTATGGAGCAAGAAATTGCTATCGCTGTCGCCAGTGAAATATCCATTCTGGAGGTTTAAGTACGCGATGTTGGAAACGAAAAGTAATGATTTTATAGCGTATTTTGAATAGTCTTTAAAACTTTCCGGTGGTGCGAATGTAAAACTAATGGCATAGAAAATAACTAATAAGAAGATGATTGAGGGGACAATCCTGACAATGCGTGATATATAGAAGTCGAATAACTTAAAGTCTCTATTTAAAACACCGGGGATTATTATCGCTGACATCAAAAAACCTGACACGACAAAAAATATGTCAACACCAATAAATCCAGAACTAAATCCTGGTACCCCATAGTGGAATAACACCACAAGCAGGACGGCATAACATCTCAGTCCATTAATATCTTTTCTAAAACCAATCTTTGACATACATACCTGTAAATAAAATTAGATTCTTAATTCAGTATGAGGATAATCTGATGGATTATACGAAAAAAACTTTAAGATTCAATGGATTTGGCTGCTAATGTATAGATTTGCTGTATGTGTTGGTACCACTTGCGGTACCTGAGGGTTTATCTGCGCTCAGAATGAGGGGCTTCCTGCTAGAGGAACATTAGCAGGAAAAAGAATCATCCATAATCTTAACTTGCTGAAAATAATGTTAATTATGTGGTTTGTTTCAGTTAACTATTTGCTGATTAGCGCAGTTTATGCTGTTATTAGCCTGTCCACGCGCCGAGTTCATGAAACGGTAGAGACACTCTTGATTTATCTACCTAGTGAATATCTGCGAGTTATAATAAAACTGAAAGGCTTATAACAAATGACTACAGGGAAAACGCTACTCGCGCTGGCGCTCAGCGCACTGTTACCGGCAAGCGCCTTGGCGGCCAACAACGACACGCTCATCTACTGCTCCGAAGCTTCACCGGAGTCCTTTAACCCGCAAATCGCCAGCTCAGGCCCGAGTTTTGTGGCCAGTTCGCAGGTGTTATATAACCGTTTGATTAACTTCGACCCGGTCAAAAACACCCCGGTTCCATCGCTGGCAACCGACTGGACGATATCTCCAGACGGCCTGATCTATACCTTTACGTTGCGTCAGGGGGTGAAGTTCAACAGTAACAAGTTCTTCAAACCGACCCGTGACTTTAACGCTGACGACGTGATTTTCTCCGTGCTGCGTCAAAAGGATAAAGATAATCCTTATCACAACGTATCGCAGGGTAACTATGAGTACTTCAGCGACGTTGGCCTCGATAAGCTTATTAAAGAGGTGAAGAAGGTTGATGACTATCACGTACAGTTCGTGTTGAACGAACCCAACGCCGCGTTCCTCGCCGATTGGGGTATGGACTTCGCATCGATTCTGTCGGCGGAATATGCCGATGCGATGCTGAAAAAAGGCACTCCGGAGAACGTCGATAACTGGCCAATTGGTACCGGGCCATACGTGTTGCAACAGTACAAAGTCGACTCTCAGATTCGCTACCTGGCTAACCCAAATTATTGGGATGGCGCGGTGCCGACCAAACACCTGATCTTCTCCATTACGCCAAACGTCGAGACGCGTCTGGCGAAGCTGCAAACCAACGAATGCCAGATTATCCCTGCGCCTTCGCCGGTACAGTTTGATGTGATTAAAAAAAATCACGACCTGACGCTGCACGCGGTTGAAGCGCTGAACGTCGGCTATCTGGCGTTCAACACCAGCAAAAAGCCGTTTGATAACGTGCTGGTCCGCCAGGCGCTGAACTACGCGACCGATAAACAAGCCATCGTCAACGCGGTGTTTATGGGATCGGGGACGGTGGCCAAATCACCAATTCCACCGAATATGATGGGCTACAAAAAGGATCTCCAGGACTACGGCTACAACCCGGAAAAAGCGAAAGCCTTGTTGAAACAGGCCGGGCTTGAGAAGGGGGTGGATGTGACATTGTGGTCGATGCCGGTTCAGCGTCCGTACAACCCTAACTCGCGCCGTATCGCCGAGATGATCCAGAATGACTGGGCTAAAGTGGGCGTGAAGGCCAAAATTGTCAGCTATGAGTGGGGCGAATACCTCTCCGGCATCCGCAAAGGCGAACATGACAGCGCGTTGTACGGCTGGATGTCAGACAACGGCGATCCGGATAATTTTGCCAATACGCTGCTCGGCTGCGACAGCATAAAATCCGGCTCCAACGCCGCGCGCTGGTGTAATAAAGAGTATGATGGGCTGGTGAAAAAAGCGCTGGTCGTCAGCGATCCGGCGAAACGCGCCGCGTTGTACGGCCAGGCACAGGAAATCTACTATCAGCAGGCGCCGTGGATTGCGTTGGCGAATGGCAAAACCTTCTATGCCACGCGCAGCAACATCACGGGCTACAGCGTGAGCCTGATGGGCAGTGATTTCTCGAAAGTGAAAATTAATTAAGGAGCGAGTATGTCACATCTGGATGAGGTTATCGCACGCGTTGATGCCGCGATTGAAGAGAGCGTGATTACGCACATGAATGAGCTGCTGGTGGTGTTGAGCGATGACGCGGCGCTCAGCCGTGAAGATCGTTTTACCCAGCAGCAACGCCTGCGCGTGGCTATTGCTCATCACGGTAAAAACCAGCAGGAGCTGGAAGAAGCGCGTCGCGAACTGCTCAGCCAGGGCGGCACGATCCTCTAGTTTTTACTGATTATCAGCCCCCTCGTCCCGAGGGATGAGGGGGCTGTGCCACCATTTGAGCGTGATAACCGGCTTTTTTTTAAATCGCTGTGACTCAAAACTGGCGTCTTGCCACCAGCCATGCACCGATAATCAGCATTACCGCGCCGCACACCGGCCCCACCAGCGCCCTCCAGGGAATGCCATGGCTTTTAACGATATCCATCACCAGCCCGCCAATTAACTGACTGGCCACCAATACCGCAATCGTCGTTGCTGCCCCTACGTACTGATAGCCGCTGATGCTGGCAAAGACAAAAAATGACCCCAGCAGACCGGGTATCAGCGTCCACCACTTAATGGTAGACACCAGCTCGTTCACGCCTGAAAGACCATGCTTAATCAGCAGGATAGTGACAAATAAAACAATACCCACCAGCGAGTTCAGCAGCATCGCCACCAGAATCGTCGAAGCGGACTGGGTAATGCGCACCATCAGCGTGTTCTGGATAACCAGGCCAATGCCGGCGGCTATCAGGAACGTCAGCGTGAGGGATTGATTCATGCCAGGCCATCCGGGTCGAGCCGGTTATCCAGCTGTAGCTGCATGAAGGTGAGATCCAACCAGCGACCGAACTTGGTGCCAACCTGCGGCATCTGCCCGGTAGTGACAAAACCGTGTTTTTCATGCAGATGCAAAGAGGCGTAGTTTTGCGATTCGATACCGGCCACCATCACGTGCTTGCCGCGACGCTTAGCTTCTTCAATCAGTGCGCCGAGCAGGGTGTTGCCGAGCCCTTTGCCCTGATGTTGCGGATGGACATAAACCGAGTGTTCCACCGTATGACGAAAACCGTCAAAGCTACGCCAGTCGCCGTAGGAGGCATAGCCGGTGACAACGCCATTTTCTTCGCTCACCAGTACTGGAAAGTGGCCGAACTGACGCGCCTCAAACCAGGCAATGCGGTTGTCGGTATCAACGGTTTTGTCGTTCCAGATAGCGGCGGTATTGACTACCGCATGGTTATAAATTGCCGCAATGGCGGCACAGTCTTCTTTTGTCGCAAAACGAATAGACATAGTTGCACCCTGAATGTTGTTCACTATATTATTACGCCATGAATACTATTGAAGACAACCTAAATCAGCGGATCGGTGCAAGAATTCGCATTGAACGCGAGTCACGGGGCTGGTCGCTGAGCGATCTGGCAGAGCGTGCCAGCGTGTCGCGGGCGATGATCCACAAAATCGAACGCGGCGAAAGCAGCCCAACGGCGGCACTGCTGGCTAAGCTGTCCGGCGCGTTTGGTATCAGTATGTCGACGCTGATTGCCAGGGCGGAGATTCAGGAAGGCAAGCTACTTCGCTTCGCCGACCAGCCGGTCTGGCACGATCCACAGAGCCATTATCTGCGCCGCCACGTGTCGCCGCGCGGCGAGCTGCCTATCGATTTGGTGCAAATTGAGCTGCCTGTCGGGAGCGATATCCCTATGCCCGCGTCGGCATACGCGCTGGCACGTCAGCTTATCTGGGTGCAGGGCGGAGAATTGCTGTTTATGGAAGGGCAAACCGCGCATCGCATGCAGGCGGGGGATTGTCTGGAACTCGGGCCGCCGACCGACTGCCGATTTATCAACGACAGCACTGAGCCCTGCGTTTATCTGGTTGTGCGTTTAAACATCCCGCTTTAGCCCATTTTTTCAGTGAGGTGGTCAGTATCTCTGCCTCACTCAATCGTTTCGCTAACAATATTGACCGGTGAATTTCACTAAGGGAACAATTTTAAAATATATATCGTATTTCCTGAGCGAAAAAAGAGAATGCCAGCTATTAATTGTTATAGGGCTCTGGGCCTATAATTTATGGAGTTAAAATAAAAATGCTGGATTTTGCAAAAGCACAACGCATCAGTTTGACGCAACAAGTCGAGAATAATATCAAGAGTGCGCTTATCATCGGTGCCTTAAAACCCGGTGAGCGATTGGTGACGCGAGAAATAGCGGCTAATCAGGGAATCAGTATTACACCCGTTCGCGAAGCGTTACTCCGGCTGGTCTCTTCTGGTGCGCTTCAGGCTGCTCCCGCGCAGGCGTTTATGGTGCCGGTATTAAACCATTCAGGCTATCGCGAAATCAGTCAGATCCGCAAAAACCTTGAAGGCATGGCGACCGCCACGGCATCGGCGAAAATAACATCAGAAAAAATAGGGGAATTGAACGCGCTCTCATCATTATTTCACGAGGCTAAAAATGCCGGTGATATCACGAAAATGCTGCAAGCCAATTATCAATTTCGCTTTAAAATTTATGCTTATGCAGAAATGCCAACATTAATGACCATGATTGAACAATTATGGGTTCGTGCCGGTCCTAGCTTTCATTATTTATATTCTAATTCTATAGAACCGTTTCAGCATATAAATGTATACCAACCATTACTGTCTGCACTGGAAAAAAAGGAACCTTCCGCCAGTCATACAGCGATATGCCAGATTATTGATGAGTCAGCGACTTTTTTACAGCAGCAATATCGGCATTAATTCGGTTATAGGAAATACGTTTCCGGGTTTCCCCGGAAACGTCAGCGATGTTACTCAAAACGCCAGGCAACATTCAAACCCACACCGTAGTTACGGCCCGGTGCCGGTTCGTAGTAGCGGCCATTGGATTCATTGACGATAACCGAGCCTACGTACGAGCGGTCGAACAGGTTATCGACCCGTCCAAACAGATCCATGCTCCAGTTGCCAATATCAAACTTATAGCCGGTATTCAGGCCGACAACCGTCCATGATGGCGCACGGGCGGTGTTTTCGTCGTTGGCCATAATGTCGCTCATATAGCGCACATCGGCCCCGGCGTACCAGCCGCTTTCCGGCTCATAACCCAGCGAGGCAAAGCCCATATTGCGGGCAATGCCCGGGATACGGTTGCCGTTGCAGCTGCCATCGCCGCAGACGTCGGTGCGATAGGTGGCGTCAAGCCAGGTCCAGGCCGCTTTTGCGCGCCAGTTTTCGGCGAACTGCTGGTCAAGCGACAGTTCCATTCCCTGACGGCGCGTTTTCCCTGCATTTTTATAGCTGGTACGCCCGCCGCTGCTGCTGTCGGTGACGATCTCGTTATCGGTGTCGGTCTGGAATAGCGCGGCGGTCAACAGGCCGTTGCCAATGCGGGTTTTACTGCCTATTTCCACGGTATCGTTGGTCGAGGGTTGCAGCGCGAAGTTTAGCCCGCTCTGATCGCCGGAACGGTAGGAGAGTTCGTTGATTGTTGGCGTCTCAAAGCCGCGTCCGGCGGAGAGATACACATTCCAGGCGTCCGTCAGGGCATATTTTAACGATCCGGCAGGCAGCCATTTGTGGTAGCTGGCATCACCGCTATCATCGCCGTTATCCGCAGTGACGTAATGATCGTTGGAGTCAAACCACACCGAACTGTAGCGCACGCCCGCATCGAGGCTGAGCCTGTCGGTCAACTGCCATTGGCTTTGCAGGTAAGGGTCGAGGTTCCACATCAGATTGCGTTCATTACGGCGCAGATTGCCTTTTTCGCCGTACACCGGCGTGCTGCCGTTCATGACGAAGTTTTCGTAGCCATGGCGTTTCTCGCTCATAGTTTCGTAATCCAGCCCGGTCGTGAAGGTCACCGGCACCAGCAGCTCGCCGCTGTGGGTCCAGCGGGTATCGATACCCTGATAGTGTCTATCAAGATCAATAACGCCGCCGGCATGGGTCTGCTTAAGCTGCGGGGCGCGCGGGATTGACTGGTACTGCGTCGTTTGGCGCTCGCCCGCATACATCATCACGCTAAGCGAGTCCTGCTCGCTCAGCTGGCGTTCATAGCGCAGTCCCGCCTGGGTCTGTTTGACGTCCTTACGCGTATTGTACTGATCGCCACGCGGGGATTGGTGCGGGTCCTGATGCATTTCGTCATAGCTCAGGCCACCCGGATCGATGGCTTTAATATCCACGCTGTTAAACAGTAGCGTCAGCTTACTGGCATCGTTGATGCGTACGCCAAGCTTGGCATTGGCGAGATTTTTACGCGCCGCACTGTGGTCACGATAACCGCTGGTGATGAAACGATTGGTCGACACCGTATAGTCAACATCCCCCGCCTGCGTACCATCACCCACCGCGCCGCTGGCCTTCATGCCGTAGTGCCAGGTGCCATAGCTGCCGTAGTAGCTGCTGGCTTCCACGGTGGTGGGTTGCTTGCCGCTTTCGGTCTTAACGTTGACCACGCCGCCAGAAGAGTTGCCGTACAGGGCAGAGAAGGGGCCGCGCAGCACATCGATACTCTCCACGCTGCCAATATCGATGTTCGACGTCTGCCCCTGGCCGTCCGGCATAGTGGCCGGAATACCGTCAACATACATTCGAATACCGCGCACGCCGAAGGTGGAGCGCGCGCCAAATCCGCGGATCGACAGCTGCAGATCCTGAGCATAGTTTTGTCGGTTCTGGATCTGTAAACCCGGTACTGCGCCCAGTGATTCGGAAAGATTGACGCGCGGGGCCGCGTGACGCATCTCATCGCCATCGACCACGCTCACCGCGGCAGGGGTATCCAGTTCGGACACCGTCTGCGGCGTGGCGGTGACAATTAATGTTTGTTCGTCATTGGCCCAGGACAGTGGCGAAAAAATAAGCGGCAGCAGCAGCGCAGGCAGCGTCACTGCGCGAACAGTAATGATTTTCATGAAAAACTCGCAAAATGTACCAAATGGAACAATCCGGATAGGGTAATACTTTTGTAAATATATTGAAAACTTTAGCAGCATAAATCGTTAAATGCAGGTAATGGAATAGCAACTATTTGGTTGTCACAACAAAGAAAAGCTCTACTTTACATAAATTAATGATTACTATTCGCATCTATAAAACGCGGTGCAACGACGCCGCGAAGCCTGAAGCGATGTGAAGCGTAAAAAAATAGTTCATCAAAGGGAGTCGTCATGTCATTACGTCAATTGTCCGCGCCGCGCCTGCGCCGTTCTTTGTTGCTGAGTGCCTTACTGCTGGCGGGGAGCTTTAGCGCGCATGCCGCAGACGAAATGCTGCGCAAAGCGGTCGGTAAAGGGGCATATGAAATGGCCTACAGCCAGCAGGAGAATGCGCTGTGGCTAGCCACTTCGCAGAGCCGTAAAACCGATAAGGGCGGCGTAGTCTATCGCCTCGATCCTGTGACGCTGGAAGTGACCCAGGCGATTCACAACGATCTCAAACCGTTCGGCGCGACCATCAATGGCAAGACCCAAACCCTGTGGTTTGGCAACACTACCAACGGTTCGGTGACCGCAATTGACGCGAAAACCAGCGATGTGAAAGGGCGTCTGGTGCTGGAAACCCGTCAGCGCAGCGAGACCGTGAAGCCGCTGCAACCGCGCCAGCTGGCGGTTGATGAGAAGACCAACACCGTTTACATCACCGGTATTGGTAAAGAAGGCAGCGTAGTGTGGGTGGTTGATGGCGACAAGATTACGCTGAAAACCACCATCGAAGGCACCGGCAGCTTCGGTACCGGCCTGGCGGTGGACTCTGACAAACAGCGCCTGTACGTGACCAACGCCGACGGTGAACTCATCACCATCGATACCGCGACCAATAAAATCGTAACGCGCCAGAAACTGCAGGACGACGGTAAAGAGCACTTCTACATGAACATCAGCCTGGATAAAGATGGTCAGCGTGCGTTCATTACCGATTCTAAACAGCCGGAAGTGCTGGCCGTTAACCTGAAAGACGGCAAAGTGCTGGCGAAGATTGATACCAAAGAAGGGCTGGCGGTGCTGTTTAACCCTGCGCGCAATGAAGTCTACGTGACTCAGCGTAAAGCGGGCACCGTGACGGTTATCGACGCGAAGAGCTATAAAGTGACGAAAACCATCCAGACCCCAACCTTCCCGAACAGCCTGGCGCTGTCCGCGGATGGTAAAACGCTGTATGTCAGCGTGAAGCAAGAGTCTACCCGTCAAAAAGAGGCCACCGCGCCTGACGACGTGATTCGTATCGCGCTGTAATCTGCGTTATCAGGGAGACGCTTGCGTCTCCCTGAACCTCTGAATTTATCTTCTGTTACATCCCATACCTATCTCATTTCTCGCGATTAGACATACAATACATTCAGTTAAACCATGCATATAGTGTGGGTGATAAACGGAGATAGTATGAAAAAGTCTTTATACGTGATTGGTGCGGGCGCGATGCTGCTGGCGCTGGCGGGCTGTTCAAGCAACTACGTGATGACCACTAAAAGTGGGCAGACGATTGTCACCGAAGGCAAATCGCAGCTGGATAAAGAGACCGGGATGACCCGTTACGTCGATCAGGACGGTAATACGCGCGAAATTAACAGCAGCGACGTCGCGCAGCTTATCAAAGATAACTGATATTTTAGCGACCGCGCTTACGATACTCGCCCGGCGATATGCCGAACCGCTGCTTAAAGGCGGTTGAGAAGTGGCTGTGGTCGCTGAATCCCCAGCGATAACCGATTCCCGCCAGTTTTTCATCATCGTGTGCGCTTTGCAGCGCCTGGGCACAGAGATCCAGACGACGATTTTTGATGTACTGCGCCACCACCAGACCTTTATCGGCAAACAGTCTGTACAGGCTTCTCACCGACATCCCCGTTTCATCCGCCAGCCACTCCGGGCGCAGGTGCTCTTCCTGAATAGCATCATCAATCAGCGCCATAATTCGCGAGAACTGCTTCTCACGCCGTGATGGCTGAACTTCCTGACGGTGCAGCATTGGGCGCAGCAGGCAGACAATCGCATCCAGCGCGGCTTCGCTTTCGCTGGCCGAGAGCATCGGGCTGCTCATGCTTTCATGCAGCAGACGCTGGCTGAGCTGCACCATCGGCAGGGATTTATCCAGCCGGGTGGCGACACTGATTCCGCTGCCGCGCAGCTGATTTTCCAGGGTCTGGCGAGGTAATAATAATGACACCTGGCGTGAGGTTTGCTGCCAGACAATGGAACAGGGGCGGGCGGCATCAATCAGCGTCATATCGCCGGCTTGCAGACTGACCTGACGGTCTTCTTGCTCAATGCTGGCTTCGCCGGAGAGTTGGAAAACGGTGTAGAACCAGGCGTCATTGCCGCCGCGAATTTCCTGGCGCGTGCGATAGAGATTGACGTTACGCGAGGTGACGGTGCTGAGCTTGAGGCTACCGGCGTAGCTGGTATCGATTTCGCCGTGGAAATCACCCTCCAGCGGACGAGCGGCAAAATGCCCGCAGACCTGATTAATCTTCGCCAGCCAGTTGTGGTACATCTCGCCGCTGTCTACCGCTGCCATAAGCCATCTCTGCAATGAAAATGTGTGCTTATTGTTGCATTAATGTTGCCGTAAACAAGGGCGACGACGGGAATATATGAAAGAACTATTACCTGCCACACATTTCTGACAGCGCAATCTGCCGAATTGCGGTGTCTGTCACAGCGGCAACAGCGAATGTCACAGAGACAAAAGCGCCATCTCACGACCCGCCGTAGACTGAAATGACTACCCGCGAAGAATAAGGAGACGATATGTCCGCACAACAGGTCACGCTGCTTGCCAGCGTGCAGCAATTTCTGGACCGCCAGCATGGGCTCTACATTGATGGCGCGCAGCAGGCCGCCGCAAGCGAAAAACGTCTCACCGTCTGGAACCCGGCCACCGGGCAGGCGATTGCCAGCACGGCGGATGCCAGCGCGCAGGATGTTGACCGGGCCGTGATGTCGGCCTGGCGCGCTTTTGTTTCCCGCAGCTGGGCCGGGCGTACACCGGCCGATCGTGAACGCGTGCTGCTGCGTTTTGCTGATTTAGTTGAGCAACACGGCGAAGAGCTGGCACAGCTGGAGACGCTGGAGCAGGGTAAATCAATCAATATCTCCCGCGCCTTTGAAGTGGGCTGCACCCTGAACTGGATGCGCTACACCGCCGGGCTGACCACTAAAATCAGCGGCCGCACGCTGGATGTGTCGATTCCGTTCCCGCAGGGCGCGCGCTATCAGGCGTGGACTAAAAAAGAGCCTGTGGGCGTGGTCGCCGGGATTGTGCCGTGGAACTTCCCGCTGATGATCGGCATGTGGAAAGTCATGCCGGCGCTGGCGGCGGGGTGTTCTATTGTAATTAAACCATCTGAAACGACGCCGTTGACCCTGCTACGCGTAGCCGAACTGGCAACCGAAGCGGGGATCCCGGACGGGATCTTTAACGTCGTCACCGGCAGCGGCGCCGAGTGCGGTGCGGCGTTAACCTCTCATCCGCAGGTTGCTAAAGTCAGCTTTACCGGCTCTACTGCCACCGGCAAACAGATTGCCCGCACGGCCGCCGATCGTCTGACCCGCGTCACGCTGGAGCTGGGCGGTAAAAACCCGGCTATCGTGCTGAAAGACGCGGACCCGCAGTGGGTTATCGAAGGTCTGATGACCGGCAGCTTCCTCAACCAGGGGCAGGTGTGCGCCGCCAGCTCGCGAATCTATATTGAAGCGCCGATCTTTGACACCCTGGTCAGCGGCTTTGAGCAGGCGGTGAAATCGATGTCGGTCGGTCCGGGAATGCTGGAAACCACCCAGATCAACCCGGTGGTATCCAAAGCTCACTGTGCCAAGGTCGCGGCCTATCTTGACGAGGCACGCCTGCAAAAAGCGGAACTGATTAGTGGTAACGTTGGCCCGGATGCGCAGGGATATTACATTCCTCCAACGCTGGTGATTAACCCGGACGCCAATCTGCGTCTGACCCGCGAAGAGGTGTTTGGCCCGGTGGTTAATCTGGTGCGCGTGGCGGATGGTGAAGAGGCGCTGCGCCTGGCCAACAACAGCGATTTTGGCCTGACCGCCAGCGTCTGGACCCGCGATCTGACCCAGGCGCTGAACTACACCGATCGCCTGCAGGCGGGCACCGTGTGGGTCAATAGCCATACGCTGATTGATGCGAACCTGCCGTTTGGCGGCATGAAGCAATCCGGCACCGGGCGTGATTTTGGCCCAGACTGGCTGAATGACTGGTGCGAAACCAAGTCGGTGTGCGTGCGCTACTGATTGGTTAGTAATATATTGTTTGACGACAACCTGCCTGGCTCCGTAAAAGGTGATAGGCAGGTTGGCTGAGGTCCGGTAATTCAGGCGAATAAAGTGAGCACTGAGCTATGTTTTGCTAAGTCTGTTGTGAGCAGGTGATAGGCGTAATGAACTGTCCTCAAATCTGCATAAATCGTAAACTTAGCGATGCGCGCTTTTGCCACGAAATCTTTAGCGGCATCATTGAAGATTGACATGAGCAAGACATAAATAAATCAATATTAAAGCCCGTAAAACTGTCAGATCAAAATGAAGGATTTAACAGCAATAGTGGGCATTAACTGTATGCGTACCATCAAGAGTAAAACTATAAATTATGGTCTTTGAGTTGGTTTGATACTCGAGGGTTTTTAGAGTTTGAAACTGAAATCTGAGACATTTCGATCCCCGGCTTCAGTAATAGCCTCAGAGAGCGCTTTGTACCAGGTTTCAAGACCAAATGAGTCAATCTCCTGAAGCCGGTCACGTATCGGCGCACAGAAGAGCTGCACTTTCTGAGCCGCTTTTTCAGGACTACCGGCCTCGATTAATTTATCAATAGCAGCCTGTCTTGTATTGTTGGGCGGAAGTTCTCCAGTAATTCCCTTGAACCATGTACGCACACTGGCCTTTAACCTGACATCTGTCCGAGTAATATCATCAGTCCCGCAAAGATCCAGCATAGTTGGCAGTCTTGTCGAATCGGTGACCACCTCACGTAATCTTGCGACCATTTGCGCAAAAATTTCAAAAGAACCAATGTCTGAGACTTTCGGCGCGGTAGAAATACGGTTTGTATTGCCTGGTTTTGTTACTGGATTTCTATCGGCATAAACGGGGTTTAACGTTTCAAGCTGAAGATCAAACATCAACCCCACGTGTTGTCGGCGTTGCTCAAGGTCTGGGAAACCTTCTTTGATTTCTTTAATGAATTCAGCGGCTGTCGTGTCATCTAAACCATGCGTTTTGAGCCACTCACCTGAAACGAATTCAGCAGGGGTTTGATACCAGTCTGGTACCGGTTCACTATAGCGGATAGCATTTCCGTCAGCATCGAACTCCACAAACTCTGCTGCACCATTCAGGGCAAAGCAGCAATCCGCAAAGGCGAGCTTCGGTCCATCAAAAATCATCGCATTTGTGACAAATGTAGCTACCTGAGAAGAAATGACAAAAGCATTATTTTCGTCGGGTTTACGGAGTACGTGGTTAAGATCGTTTACGTCTTTAACGCCAGGATCAAGCTGTGAATGTTCGAAAAAGAAGTGGGTCATTATGGGGACCTCATCGTGTTGTGTGTCTAAAGCCTATCATTAATCACTTAACTAAGTCATTAAATAGGACTGAGACTAAACGTTGATATGGTGACGAGGTTCACCTTAGATGAAAAAATTGTGACGGGTAACGCCCTTTCCTATGTTGCTGATAGTATTCATGCTGCCTGAATTTTTATTCCATTACCGGATAAATAATTCATCTTCATTAGTCATATCCATACGACATACTCGGTAGTTCAGGGAGGCACTTTTCAACATGCTTTTCATTCGCCGAGAAAAATGTTCAGGTCCTGATTCGTATGAAGGAGAACCTGAACATTTTTTCATTGCCGCAGATGGTTTAGTCAATCTTACGGGCAACGATGAAAGCAAACTTACCAGTGACCTACATTGCGTGAACCAGACTGGGCAGACCCGCCGCCAATATGGTTGCCGCCACCTAATCCATGCGCTGAGTTGGAGTTAGCAGCGTTGTTTGCGCCGTTACCAGTGCCGTGTTCACCATGAGAAGAGTTACGGTCATGGTTATTGCCATTGCGCACTACACCGACAAACACACTGGACATTGGAACAGAAACCTGGCTCAGAGGCTGAACCTTCGCCAGTTCCCCTGCGGTTGTTGTTATGGATACACCGTTAACAGTAGCGGTTACTGGTTGGGAAGCTTGCATGCTGGTAACTGATACATTGATTGTGCTGTTGGTCGAAGTTGAGATTTTACTTGCATCAATGTTAGCAACGGCAGTCACTGTACCCGGTTTAGCCGCTGCGATGTTCTGCACGGAAGATACTATTCAGATACCAGCTGTGCAGCAGACCAGGAATCGGTGTAGTGAGTCAGTTTCTGTAACTCTTGCTGTCTTTCGTGCACAAGAAAAGAGATATATCCCGTAGATATAAAAAGGGAAAAAATGATGCCAGCCAGTATCCTGTTCATAATACGCTTCTGAACTCCTACTCAATATCCATTTTGCTGATTTGCCATGCCGATCTTGAGTAGTAGATCTGAGTATTCAACTCAGGGAGGCTGTCATAGGGATACACGACGAACAGCGGGCCTTTATCACGGATACGCATATATTCTCCGTTGACTTTTAAAGCAAGGATGACATTGTATTTTTTGAAGTCGCTTAGCGGAATGACGGTGGTGTAGTCGTTGAGCGCGGTGATCTTAACGACAGTCCCTTTTGCGCCGACATAATCCATCAGCTTTTGTAGTGAGATACCCGTAAAAGTCGTGCGGCCATTATACCAGGGAGAGGTCGTCTGAAAACTCACCGTACCCAGTTTCTCAAGGCTGGCGATATCCAGAACGGCTTTCCCACTTTCGTTGGTATTTTCTATATTCCCGGACATGGTTAGAATGACTTTTCCGGTAGGTTTGGCTAGTTCACCTGCCCAGACATGCGCGGAGACCACAAAGCTTAACAACATAACAATTAATCTCATTCTAACCTCTGCTCTCTGTCGGATGATAAAGAATTATAATTTAGTTATTATGCTATTAATATATGCTACCTGGCTAATATTGATGCAATAATTTGATTTATTTTTTAATACAAAAAAATAAAAAAATAAGGGTTGTACTTTTTA
>NZ_JAKCNS010000181.1 GCF_021440345.1 Kluyvera intermedia | reverse complement strand
AGATGGAGGGTCAAGATCATTAAGTCATAAACAGACAGCTGATATATTCAAAAGTGCGAAAAAATTTATCTGCTATGATGACTATACAGCTTATTCTCTTTTTGCTGTATTAAGTGGTTGCGAGTCTTATGTGGTCCCAGGAAAAGGTGTATCACTACATGATTGGTATCCAAATATTCAAGACCGGTATGGAATTGCATACGGATTTGATATCGAGCAGCAAGAATGGGCAATGAACACAAAAGATAAAGTGGAACAACATATTATAAAGGAACACGAGTTAAGCCTTGAGCGTGTGAATAAGTGTATCGCAGAGTTGAAGACTTTTTTCTTTAAAGAAAAATCATAGCACTCTAGTGTCATCCCATATTTGTTAGTCTTTCTGCTTTTATTATGGAGATTTAATGAATTTCTCTGTTTTAATGTCATTATACAATCAAGAATCACCAGAGCATCTTGATTTATGCTTAGATAGCTTATCTAAACAGTCTTTACAAGCAACAGAAATAGTAATGGTTCTTGATGGGCCTATATCAGAACCTCTTCATTTAATATTGAATCGATGGCTTAAGTCTTTACCGTTGAAGATTGTACCTCTTTCTGAATGTGTAGGTTTAGGTAATGCACTTAATATTGGGTTGAAGTATTGTGACAGTAATTACATTGCCAGGATGGATACTGATGACATTTGTGATGTTAATAGATTTCAACTACAGATCGAGTATTTGAAGTCGCATGAAAATGTGGCGTTAATAGGTGGTGCCATTGAAGAGTTCAAATGTCAGGTTCATGATTTAAATATAATTAGATTTTCTAAGAATAAACACGATGAAATTTTTAAATATGCTAAGTTCCGCAATCCATTTAATCATATGACTGTTATTTTTAAAAAGGATGTTATTGAGAGTATTGGGGGATATAAACACCACTTATATATGGAAGATTATAATTTATGGCTCAGGTTATTGTCTGGCGGTTATCAAACATATAATTTGTCTGAGGTGTTAGTTTTTACTCGGATAGGTAATGGTATGATCTCTAGACGAAAAGGGTGGTCATACATAAAAAGCGAGTTTTTGATATCAAAATTAAAATATGAACTAGCAATTGATGGTGTTATTCACGCATTTTACATTTTCTTGATCCGGGCATTACCTCGACTATTACCAACGTTTTTTCTCATGCGTATATATTCAATATTAAGAGGTAAGTATTAGTGGTGATTAGGTTTTTATGATTTATTATATATATTTGAGATTTAATGAGGAGTTATGAAAGTATTAATGGTATCTCCAGATTTCGAAGGTGAGT
>NZ_JAKCNS010000030.1 GCF_021440345.1 Kluyvera intermedia | reverse complement strand
GAACTTGTTCGCACCTTCCCCAGCACCAGCACATGCATTCTGCGCTTGATGTGTTCAAAACCTGGCTACTGAATGAACTCAATCTGGGTAAAATTCGTTGATCATGTTCACATTAATCGGGGCTCTGAATTCAAAGTAACTTTATTACTAAGCATTATTTTGTGAAGGCTCTCACTTTTGCTCGCGGCTCCGAAACTTTGCTGGGTTGAGATTTTAAGGTGTATCACGGCGGCTCATACTCTCAATAAATCCCTGTTAGTAAATGCTGCTATTATAACTCATTCATTGCCTGAGCCAGCAGTCGCGCAGCTGCCTCAAGCGCAGAGGATTGAAAAAATCTTCAGATATATATCATCACTCTGAACATACGCAATTAACGGCGGAATCTCACGATTCTACCGTTTTTTATTATTTTTCAGAGGAGTAGTGATGAATAATTCTGAAGGTTTGAAGTCGTTTCAGCAATCGCTTGCTGATCTGCCGCAATGGGTATCAGAGCGGCTTCTGCAGCAAATTAACCAGTTAACTAACTACGAGCCAGTGATCGGCATTATGGGTAAAACCGGTGTTGGGAAGAGCAGTCTGTGCAATGCCCTGTTTGCCGGAGATATATCACCGGTCAGCGATGTGGCGGCCTGTACACGTGAGCCACTGCGCTTTCGCCTGCAAGTCGGCGACCGCTATATAACGCTGATGGATCTGCCCGGCGTGGGCGAAAGTGGCGCTCGCGATACCGAGTATGCTGCGCTGTACCGCGAACAGCTTCCTCGCCTCGACCTGGTACTGTGGCTGATTAAGGCCGATGACCGGGCGCTGACGGTGGATGAACATTTTTATCATCAGGTGATTGGAGAGGTATACCGGCATAAGGTGCTGTTTGTTATCAGCCAGTCGGATAAGGCCGAACCTACCAGCGGTGGGGGACAGTTGTCCACGGCGCAGAAGCAGAATATCAGCCGCAAAATCTGCCTGCTGCATGAGCTGTTCCAGCCCGTCCATCCGGTGTGTGCTGTGTCGGTCCGTCTACAATGGGGGCTTAAGGTGATGGCCGAGCGGATGATTAAGTGCCTGCCACGTGAGGCCACCAGCCCGGTGGTGTCGCAACTCCATCCTTCCTTTCGCACGACGGTAGTCCAGGAACAGGCTCGTAGCGATTTTGGTGAAACCGTCGGGGCCGTACTCGATAGCATCAGTGCCTTTCCCCTGATACCCGCCCCGGTGCGGGCCGTCATTCAGGCCGTGCGCACCACGGTGGTGTCAGTGGCCCGCGCCGTCTGGGATTTCTTCTTCTGAGTATTTAACCCATCCCTGTTACTTCCCTGCCCCTGTCGCCGATGCGACGGGGATCCCTTTTATTTGTTTTCCCGTTATGAGGAGTCTGCTTATGACCCGTCTGGCTTCGCGCTTTGGCGCAGCAAACCTTATCCGTCGCGACCGTCCGTTAACCCGTGAAGAGCTGTTTCGCGTAGTGCCCAGTGTATTCAGTGAGGACAAACACGAGTCCCGTAGTGAGCGTTATACCTATATACCCACCATCTCCCTGCTCGACAGCCTACAGCGAGAAGGCTTCCAGCCATTCTTTGCCTGTCAGACCCGCGTGCGTGACCCGGGTCGTCGTGAACATACAAAGCATATGCTGCGTCTGCGGCGGGAAGGGCAGATCACCGGTATACAGGTGCCGGAAATTATTCTACTCAACTCTCACGATGGAACCAGTTCGTATCAGATGTTGCCGGGACTATTTCGTGCGGTTTGTCAGAACGGGCTCGTCTGCGGTGAGTCGTTTGGCGAGGTGCGGGTGCCACACAAGGGGGACGTGGTGAGTCAGGTGATTGAAGGCGCGTATGAGGTGCTGGGGATTTTTGACCGGGTGGAGGAGAAACGGGATGCCATGCAGTCGTTGCTGTTGCCACCCCCGGCACAGCAGGCACTGGCAAAAGCCGCCCTCACATACCGCTTTGGTGAAGACCACCAGCCGGTGACTGAATCGCAGCTCCTCTCCCCTCGCCGCTGGCAGGATGAGAGCAATGACCTGTGGACCACGTACCAGCGTATTCAGGAGAACCTGATTAAGGGCGGGCTCAGTGGCCGTAATGCCAAAGGAGGACGGTCACATACCCGTGCCGTTCGCGGTATCGACGGGGACGTGAAACTTAACCGGGCACTGTGGGTGATGGCGGAAGCCCTGCTCACGCAACTGCAGTGACCGTTTAATGTTGCTGCTTTGTTAATATCGGACACCACCTGTCCGCATCGCACCGTGCTGACGGTCCTCACTCACCGAGGGAAGGCCTGTAACCCCCGCTGCCTCTGGCTTTTGCAGAAATGAAAAATAGTTTCTGTGGTGTCCATACCCTGTCCGACCCCCTCTTTAAAGTAATCACATCATTTTCAGTCAGTTAACTTTCACGGAGAACGTCTCATGACACAGGCAGAACGCCGCCATGACCGGCTGGCTGTCAGGCTGTCACTGATAATCAGCCGTCTGGTGGCAGGGGAAACGCTGAGTGTGCGTAAGCTTGCCGCTGAGTTTGGTGTGTCGGTGCGCACGCTGCGGCGTGATTTTCGTGAGCGGCTGATGTATCTGGACCTGGAGTATCAGTCCGGATATTGCCGCTTACGCACTGCGGGCAGTGAGACGCAGATGGTGCCCGACGTGCTTATCTTTGCCCACCGCAGCGGGATGGCCGGTCTTTTCCCTGGCTTTGACCGTCGTCTGGTAAACGCACTGCTGATGTGCGATGAGTCTCCCTGCGTAATCGCACCCGCCAGTCCGGCTCCTTCGCCATCAGGCGCATTGTCTTTCTGGCGACTGATTCAGGCCATTACCGGGCGCAGGCGGGTGACTCTGATTGCCGAGGGGCAGCGCTGTGAGCGGCTGGCTCCCTGCCGGTTACTTATCCACCAGCAGGCCTGGTATCTGGCGGCAGAGCACGACGGACATATCGCCGTATTCTCCCTGGATGAAATCCATCTGGTTCAGCCCCTGCAGGAGACTTTCCGGCGTAACGACAGTCTGTGTCGTCTTGTTGAAGACCCGGGCTTTATTCAGTCCTTACCCCATTTTCGCTTTATCCAGCAGTCACTGCTTACGTTTGTTCCGGCCGACAGCCCACCAGAATAGCGTAAGCGTTGTTATCAACCCGGCAACAGGGAGGAGCCCTATGCCCGTTATTGCCATTATCGCCATTGTTGTCATCGTCATCATTCTGAACAAAACCGGGGTGTCCGAGAGCCTCACGGCCCTGACCCTTGCCACTGTTGCCGCACTGCTGACGGGCGGAGGGGCAGCAGGTGCCGCCAGTGTCGCGCTGACACCGTTCGTCGGCGTGCCGGTGGGTATTTTCGTGGGCATTTATGTCTTTGCCAAAGTGGTTCGTCTGATTTCAGGAAAAAAATAATGAAACGTAAAACACTGCCTCTGCTGGCGCTGGTTGCCACCACTCTGTTTCTCAGCGCATGCGATGACAGAAGTGATGACCTGAAGGCCATCAGTAAATTTAAGGACCTCACCCCACCGCGTTTCAGTGATGTGGTCAGCCACCAGGATGATGTCAGCGAAGAATGGTCACAGGTTGACTACTTATCCGGTCCCACCTCGCAGGTTTTACGTACCCGCCAGTCGCCCGATGGCTGCGAGGGTGGCAGTTACTACTACCTCGTGGATATGCAGGAAAAAACCGTCCAGCCACTGATGAATGCGCTGTGTATTGCCGATAACATCAAACTGGAATACCAGGAGGTGACGGACCCGTATACCAAAGAAAAATACTTTGAGTACGCCCATGACGGCAAACTGATGGGGCGACTGCTGATACCCTCAAACCCTGAGAACCAGTAATAAAACAACGACAAAGGAGACAAGAATGACAATACTTTCACTAAGTCGGTTTATGCTGGCGGGTGTACTGCTCGCGAGCTTTAATGCCTCTGCTATCCCGGGGTTCTGGCAGCAGGGTTACGGTCAGGGCAATACGGAATACAGCGTGACCGAAGCCAGCGGGAAGACGTTTACCATCAACTGCACAGGGAACCCGGACCAGAATGGTTTCTATCAGCATTCAGTCTTTCTTACCCTTGCCGATGACAAGATGGTCAGTTCGCACGATGACGACACTACTATCACCGTAGTGATGGATCACCAGCAGTACATTATTCCGTCCAGCCTGGGCTGGCGTAACGGCGATAACGCCTGGTTTGACTTCATCAGCAATATCTCTGAGGCCGGGCAGTTCGACGTCTACGTCAATGACCACAAAGCAGGGACCTTCACTGCGGACCGGAAGAACGCTGAGAAAGTTCTGTCCACTCTCGGAGACTGCAGCAACGACTGATAGTAGTATCTTCCCCAGCAAATCCACCCCGACAGCTAGCAGGCTGCCGGGGTTTTCTTTTATCAGGAGCCCGAAAATGTCCCAATCCGTGTTGCTGCCACCGGGGCCTTTCACCCGGAGACAAGCGCAAGCGGTCACTACCACGTACAGCAATATCACACTCGAAGACGACCAGGGCAGTCACTTCCGTCTGGTGGTTCGTGATACTGAAGGCCGGATGGTCTGGCGGGCATGGAACTTTGAGCCGGATGCCGGTGAAGGTCTTAACCGCTATATCCGCACCTCAGGCATCCGTACAGACACGGCCACCCGCTGATCGCGAAGCATTTACCCGCATTCACCTCCCCGAACACACTTTATATCCCCATACGCCAGCCATCGCCGCTGGCGTTTTTATTGACGGAGACATACCCATGACAACACAGACGCAGCACGACCTCGCACCCGCTAACCAACCCGAATTTGAACTGACCGTCACGCCGGTCCCCGATGAACAGCGTATCGATTTCTGGCCACAGTACTTTGGCGCTATCCCGCAGTGGCTACTCCTGGAGCCGCATATCTTCGCCTGGATGGACCGCTTCTGTGAGGGCTACAGCGGTGGTATCTGGTCGTTCTACACCCTCAGCAATGGCGGCGCATTTATGTCCCCCGATCCTGACAACGATGAGACATGGCGTCTGTTTAACTGCCTGAACGGTAACGATGCCCAAATGAGTGCAGAAGCAGCAGGTATTGCTGTCTGCCTGATTGCGTATAGCCACCATGCCTGCCGTACAGAATGTGACGCGATGACCGCACACTATTACCGCCTGCGGGAGTATGCCATGCAACATCCAGAGGCTCACGCCATTCTGCGTATTATCGACTGACCGAAGGAGCAACAGATGAAACAGCTTTCCTTTTTACCCGGCGAGATGACGCCACAGGACCGGCGTCTCATTCAGCGGGCGCTCAGGGCTCTGGACCGCCACCTGCATGAGCCCGGCGTAGCCTTCACCTCTACCCACGCCGTACGTGAATGGCTGCGACTGCATATGGCCGCGCTTGAGCGGGAAGAGTTCCGGGTGTTGTATCTGGACAACCAGAATCAGTTGATTGCCCATGAAACGCTCTTCACCGGCACGATTAACCGCACCGAGGTGCATCCCCGGGAGGTGGTCAAACGTGCTCTGCACTTCAACGCGGCGGCGGTGATACTCGCGCATAACCATCCTTCCGGCGAGACGACACCTAGCCAGGCCGACAAAACCCTCACGCAGCGACTGGTTCAGGTGCTTCAGCTGGTGGATATCCGTGTCCCTGACCATCTGATTGTCGGTGGCAGGCAAATCTATTCGTTCGCAGAACACGGTCTGCTTTGAGGTATTACATGAAAATTATCAGTAAACGCAGGGCAATGACGATATACCGCCAGCATCCTGAGTCCCGAATCTTTCGCTACTGCACCGGCAAATACCAGTGGCACGGTAGCGTCTGTCATTACACCGGCAGGGACGTTCCGGATATCGCCGGAGTCCTCGCGGTATACGCCGAACGCCGCCAGGACCGCAATGGGCCCTATACCTGCCTGATGAGCATCACCCTGAACTGACAATAGTGGAGAACTGTAATGAGCAACCCTACCAGGGGCCTGCAGCGGGAGATTACACTGCGCCTGGGAGCCCGTCTGGTGCAGGAAGGCAACCGACTGCATTATCTGGCTGACCGGGCCAGCATCACCGGCAAGTTCAGTGACATCGAATGCCGGAAGCTGGATGAAACATTCCCGCACTTTATCCGCCAGATGGAATCGATGCTGACCACCGGTGAACTCAGCCCCCACCATGCCCACTGCGTTACCCTGTACCACAACGATTTAACCTGCGAAGCCGACACCCTTGGCAGTTGCGGCTACGTATACATCGCCATTTACCCCACTCAGCGTTAATTACCTACACGAGAGCAAACATGAAAACTTTACCTGCAACAACTCAGCGGGCGGTGAAGCCCTGCCTGTCACCCGTGGCTGTCTGGCAAATGTTACTGACACGTCTGCTGGAACAGCACTATGGTCTGACAATAAACGACACGCCATTCTGCAATGAGGCTGTGATTAAGGAACACATCGATGCCAGTATCACCCTAGCCGATGCCGTGAATTTTCTGGTAGAAAAATACGAGCTGGTTCGTATCGACAGGAAGGGATTTAGCTGGCAGGAACAATCTCCTTATCTCCGGGCTGCAGACATTCTGCGAGCGCGGCAGGCAACTGGCTTGTTGCGGCAAAGCCGTAACAACGTAGTACGATGAACATTGCGTACAACCTTCCCGATTTACATTTCTGAACTTCCTCCCTTGTTTACCTATTGCGTAATGCGCCTGCTACTACCCGGCAGGCGCGTTATCTTTTTACGGACAAACAATCATGCAACCAGAAGTTGAAGTATTAACCGATCATAATGAGCTAATTTGTTCGAGCTTTATTGAACACATTGCCAACACATTAAATTTAGGAGTGGTGTACAACTAAACCTGCAGCCAAGGATGTATAGTGAGCGAAGCCCTATCAGGCCTTTTTGGTCAGTAGATAAGATTGATCTTCGTTGATAGAATTTACTTACACCAGCTGTTACATTAAGATAATTTTTTGGTGGGAGAATGATAAGATCTTACGTAACAATTTGATTTTAATGGTGCGATAATAGGAACAGTACACAAAGGTTATGACCATTGTTTTTGTTGGATTTTTTATTGTTCAGTTTTTATAGATACCCCCAAAAGTACCCCCATATCTTTTTCCGCCCCTGAAATTTGGTTATTATTCATACAGCACATCAGGCAGTAACGCTCTCCCTTCAACCCGCTTATTGTATGATAGTGCTATCCCACAATAAGGAATCAGCCAGCCATGAGAATGACCAGCCGCAAAAAAGAGATACTCAGCTATTTTGAACCGGATAACCTCGAATGGGTGACAGGTGAAATTGGTACGCCGCCGTTCGATGTGTCGGGCGTGACCTACCTGCTTCATGGCATGGTGTCGTTCGATAAGCGCCACCAGCTCGAATCAACCCGACGCACACTAGAAAGCATGGTTGCTGGTGGACTGCTGGAACGTGTGATTGTGTATGAATCGCGTCAGGCAAAGCGTGGCGGTGAAACCAGCGCTACGGTCGTGCGCTACGGTTTACCGGGACAGTGTGCCGTTGTGCGAGATAGTGGCGGCGCTGATAACGCAATATCAGGCGAATACATGCGGGTCAGTTAAGAGCCTGCAATCTGTCGTTGATGCGGCTCAGGTCGTAAACCCGGCGTTCAATATCCAGCATAAGGAAATTGCGTATCTCGGCCTGTTCAGGATTATCAGATTCTCTGGCCTGTAAGAGCAATTCATTGTAACCATGCAATCCCCCCGAATTTTCCGCCGGGGTAGTCCCCCTCCCACGCAAACAGCTAACAGGCTGGATGCTGGTATCATGTGTTTGCTTCTCCAGCACAATAAGGCAATCCCACCAGTCGCCAAAGTCATACGTGTAAACCAGCTTGTCACCCTCATTCTGGATCGCCGCCCATAGTGGCGTGATTGCCGCATTATCCATGCTTTCACCCTCACCCCATACGCGATACTCGCTACCTAGATCACCTTTACGGCCTTTCTCGAACATATACAGGTGTTCGTCATTCCAGCCAAAAGCCAACTGGATCACCGCGTGAAGTTCACTAAAGGGGATTTGCTCTGGAACCAGCACACGCCGCCATATAGGTGGCTTGCTGTCTCGGATGGTTATCTTTAGCTGGTACATGCAAATCCTGAATAAATGCGAATCGGAAGGATAACGATACTGACGTACTCACAATTCTGTAAAGGTGAATAAAGGAAATTTGCTTAATACGCATAAGTTACATGTGGAATAATCCCATATCTACCTGCGCGGCGCTGGCTTCTTCCACTGGTAGGCAGGTGCTCGCATCATTTCGCGGAACCTGTCGCGCCGGGCTATATCGGCATTAACTGAGCGTTCTATCTCCCGTTGATCTGCCTGTGTAAGCTGGTGGCCTCCGTGCTCAAGTTTGGCGATGGTCAATAAAGCTATTTCGCGTGGTGTCATACGTCATACCCTCTGGAAGGATGAAACACGCCCGGATTAAATTTCATTTTTCGCGGGTATAAAAAAACGATGGGGCGGGCAGTCCTTAAGGCTCAGGGTTGCAGAGATTTGGCCTCCCCCTCCCGGTGATAGTTTATTGCTTGATGTGGACGGCTTGCTATATTGGCGGCGAATGCAAATTGTCGCAGAAGTCTATCCCGTTCCTTGACGCCCCGTGCGGGCGTTTTGCTTTTACAAAGTCAGGCCAATGCCTCTCGCTGCTTTCCCCGTCTTACGCTCAATCACGCCCGTGATTCTATCTACTACCGGACTGAATGCCTGCCAGTAAGCCATCTCCATTGCTGACAACTCTGCCCGCTTCCTGTCAAACGTAGCCCAGCGCATCCCCTTTGGCTTCGGGAACATGCGAATGTCATTAAACAGATTATTGGTAAGGTCATTGTTGCCCCATATCGCGTGTCGCTGCTGGCGTATCTTCATGCACATCCTGTCCAGTCTGTCGGCACTCTGGCTTTTATAGTGAAGTTTCCAACACGCCCGGCAGCCAATGTCTTTCTTGCCGATATACAGCTTTGCAGCCCGCTTCATACAGTGGGGACAAACGTACCATTCCCGCACGCCATACCCGGCCTGCGTGGTTGTAGTGCGAATCGCCCGCGTCACGCCGTTGATTGTCATGGCGTAGCTGTCGGCTTGCCGGAAGGCATACAACGTTCCGCTTTCGGTCTGGGTATAAAGCTGCGTCCCCGGTTCGGCGTCCGCCAGCCTGCTACGCATGTTCGCAAGGAATGGCAACCCTATACGGGGCAGGTCGGTGGTATAGCTGCGCGTTCTGTCTCTCACTGGCTGGCCTCCTGCGAATTACTGCGCATTAACTGCGAATTACTGCGCATTAACTGCGAACGGTGCGCAAATTGAATACGAAATAATATGCGTATTTGACTGCGAATTGTGCACTACTTTGCGCACTGTATATCTATAAATCCAGTAATGGAGCGGGTTTCAGGATTGTTTGCGCATTGGTATCCGTTTCGTTTTCCGTGGTTACTTTGGAAACTGCGCAATTCGCAATATTCATCCGGCGGTACGCACGCTGAATGCGCAGTTTTGCCGCGTACCTGACTGCGTACTGCGAACCAGTGGCGCGAACCTGAATATTTTGGACTGCCTAAATCGAATATGGCTTCCAGCCCGCGACTGGCGCGGGTTTAGCGCTACGAGGGTTTAAAATCCGTCCAGGACAGTCCAGAATTTACAGCCGTTTTAGTGCGAACATTACTGCGAACAGTCGCCCCCGATGGTGGCCTGTCGTTGCTTCTTGCCGCCATTTAACCGGAAGGCGTTACCGTTCGGTTGCGCTATCCCCATGCGGTGTTGCGTTTCGGTAACAGCTTTATGCAGATCGCCAAAGTCCTCAACCTTCACGGGCGGGCGCTTCACGTTCTCCAGACACGTTTCACGGCGGCGCTTTATCCATTCCCGATCATCGTCCTCGGTGCATAACAGCATGACTTCCATCCATCGCGCGGCGGCGCGTCGGTACAGCCCTTTTGCTTCCAGATCCTCGGCTTTACTGTCGTTTACCATGTGTATCCCCCTCAGAATGGATCTTCATCATCAAACGGCGGGCGCTGGTCAAAATCATCAGGGGTGTTATATAACTCCCATCCCGGCGCGGATTGTGTTGCGTGGCCTCTGCTGGCTCCGCTTGCTTTGACTGATTCGGCCCGCTTCCCGCCGGGGCGTACCGTTCTGGCGCTGATCACACTGTCGGCTACTACCTGATAACCTTGCTGTGTACCGCCATCCTTGCCCGTCCACTGATTGATCTGCATCGCTCCGGCAACACTGACTAAATCGCCTTTAACGTGTCCTGCCAGTGCGTCGGCCTGTTTGCCGAATGCCACCACGCCCAGCCAGAAAGTAACCTCTCCGCCCTCTGCTGCATGGCATGGCAGTGCCACCGCTAAACGCCCCATTGCCATGCTTGTACCGTTTGCTGTGGTGCGGGTCTGCGGGTCTGCGACTAAACGCCCGTAGGCTGATATCTGTGCTGTCATTTTGCGAATACCTCGAATTATTAGTTTTTCTAATGAAGATTACCCGGCTCCGTCTTATTGTTGGACACCTTCGTTTTAAGCTACCCCCCCCATAGAATCTTTTTGGGGGTGTAATATCCCTACCAATCCCTACTAACTGGCTCAGGCCACGAATGGCAAGGCTTTCAGACTGGTAGGCATTCAATTTTGTTGCCCTACATAACCCTACTTATCCCTACTAAATCACTTCAACGGCATTTTACTGCCTGTTTTATTTGGTAGGGATAAGTAGGGATAAGTAGGGATAAAAATATATATCCCTACCTAGTTTAAATCCTTGCTACGTCTGGCCTCGTCTCGTTTTTAGTAGGGCAGTAGGGATAAGTGCTGCCGTAAAAGTTTCAATCATCACTCTGCCCGCTCTCCACACCGTAAGCACGGGGGATGAACTCCTCAGCCATCTCGTTATAGCCCACGTTGGTTTGCGCTCTGCCGTTAATGCTTCGCGTCAGGTAGCTGGCTCGGTACTCTTTTGCTGCTGATTTTATGGCGCGTGAAAACTTATTGACGGAAAGCGGTTTACCCAGCCCGTGATACTCCATAAACGCCAGGTAAAGATGATAAAGATACGCCCTCGGCTCTGGCTGGCCTGCCCATGTACCTCCGCCCATCATCATGCCTTTGGGTTCGTTCATGAAAAAAAGTGCCGCACACATATCGATAACCGGATCTGTGCCGCGTTTAACGTCTAGCGCCTCCTGAGAATCGCGCTGCTCAAGTAATAGTGCTTTTGCTTTGTTCTGGTCGGCAAAGGTGGTTAGCAGGTGGCGGATAATCACCGGGATTTCTCGCCTGATTTTTGCGGTTAAATCCGGGTCTTTGTCTGCGTCTGATACCGGGTTATTAAACGGGAATATCACGCGGCGGCGGGCAATGCCCCCGTTTCGCTCCGTGAATGTCATCGGCTCGTTATTGGTTGCCATAACAACGGCATTTAGCACGGTTGTGAACTGCTTTTCATATTTCCCATCAATCTCTACCGGATCGCCGCCCGTAATGGCCTTAATCCCCGCACCCTCTCCAACATAGCGGGTCTGGTCAGGCATGATAATGAGACTTTTGCCCACGAACTGCGCCCTTCCTCGAGCGGTGTCCAACGTCATCATGCTACCGCTGGCGGTGTTGTGTTCACCTGCCAGCGTGGTTGCTATGCTGCTGAATACGGATTTCCCACTGCCGCCCTCGCCAGTTACCTCAATGAATAGCTGCCAGTCGTGACGCTTCGCCAGCACCATAAACAAGGCTGCTTTGATACGCTCGGCCTTATGATGGTCGCCAGCCGTTGCATGATTCAGCCAACGGGTAAAATCGGGGGCGCTGGTGGAAATATTCTCCCCCGGCGCTGGCGGGGTGTAGGTGATCCCATTGTGGTTCATCAGCCAGTTACCAGGCGAATGGGCGGAAAACGTCTGTGCGGCGAGGTCATAAACGCCGTTATCAAAACCAATCAGATCCCCGCTCCGCTCACCAATTACCGGGATTTGCAGTTTCATGGTTGCGACAACCGATTTAATCCCCTTTTCGGTGTAGTGGGCTTCGTGCTCGTCGAAAATTGCCACCATAACCCTTTCTAATTCGCTGTCTGGTAGCTTCACCCATACGCCAGATTCGTAGCAGTAAACAGCGCCACTATCAGGGTTAACCGCCAACATATCCCAGCGAGATGAAAGCAACCGCGCTTTCTGGCTGGCTGCCATTTGTGCAATATCTCCGGCATCGGCTTTACGGCGGGATTTACCGCCCTCAATGGCCTGTAGTTGTGGTTTCACGGCATCCCCCTGAATCTGGTACATCGAATCGTTAAAAGCGGCTGTAGCGGCTTCCAGCCCGTTTTGCTGGCGGTAGTCGTCCCAGTCGGCTTTATGGTCTGTCGGCGGCAGCGCCACCCAGCCAGCCACGGATAAAGCTGCTTTCTCTGCGGCCTCCTTCCCGATGTTGGTGGCTCCGGTTTCGGAGGCTGCTGTAAGGTGGTCGTTATCTGCGGCGATAATAATTTGCGACTGCGGGTATTTCCGGCGCATTACTCCGGCAACGTGGATCAGGTTCCCGGCGTCAATTGCCGCCACTGTGAGCGCCTCCGGGCGCATCAGGTGAACAGACAGAGCGGTAGCCAGCCCCTCGGCAATTAATACGCTCTGCGGCTGTTCTGGTGCGTTTACGGCGTGATATGCCCCGCGCTTCGCTGAACCTGTCAGAAGTCGCTTCTCTCCCTGCGGTGTAATGGTCTGCGCTGCTGCCACTGCGCCGGATTCGTCCACCAGCTCCAGCAATAACGAACCATCCGGCATAACCGGATAGTTAAACCCGGTCAGCCCTTTTGATTGCAGGTACTCAGATTCGCCCCGTGTGACGCTCTGGCGCATTCCGGCATACAGACGGGCAAACGTAGCCCTTCGCTGCTCTGCGTCCTCTGCTGCCTGTTTCTGGCGCTCAGACTCCATTTGCTCCCGCCTCTGGCTGGCTGCTGTCGGGTCGGTTTCCGCTGCCCGGTAATCAATACCCAGCACATCAGCGGCAAGGTGCGCCGCCTCCGTGGTGTCGCAGTTGTTAACCCGCTTGATTAAATCCAGCCCGTCGCCCGCGCCGCACTGGTTGCAGATAAAGCTGCCGCGCCCGTTGTCGTCGAACCGGAAGCGATCCGTACCGCCACATGCAGGGCAGGGGGCATGGCGGCGTGATGAATCAGGCACGTCGATTGACAGGCCAGCCAGCACATAAGGCCAGTTACCAGCGGCGGCGGTGGTCACTTCGCGGATAAGGTCGATATTACGCATTGTGTCGCTCCCTCAGTGCGCCGCTGGCATTTCAGGCCAGCCGTTTTCATTCAGATCAGCAATGAAGTGATCGTGTAGCTCTGCCAGCGTTTCACGCCCGAACGGGGTTAACTCTCCGCGCTCCGCATCCAGCATGGCGCGGTAGAACACAATGGCGTTTTCCGTACCCTGTTCGACGCCGTATCGCTCAATCATTGCGCCCTCGATGTTGTTCGCCATCGCCAGCCGTTCAGCAAACGGGTAAATCACCATGCCCGCATTACCATTGGAGTAAATCGCCACCTGCGATGTTGTGCCGTCAGCCTCCGTGACGGAGGTTGTGCCGTTTTCGCGCTTCATTTCAGAAACGAACTTCGCAGCAATCAGCCAGCGCCACATAGTGACGTTATGCTGCGCGGTAAAGTCGAACCAGCCACGCGCCCCGCCATCAGCAACGGCAAAATGAATGGCGTAGCCGATATCTGGCGTATCGTCGTACTCTCCCGCATCCAGACGGCTTACAGCGCTCTCATAGGTGATAATGGCTACATGCTCATACATCCCGGCATCATTGCGGGTCATGATGTTTACGCCGTGCGGTGTGGCTTCTGCGTGGAACAGGTCGGGATTATCCGTCTTTAAGGTCAATACGTTGCTCATTCCGCCACCTCTACGCCCTTGCTGATTTTTCGCTGCTGTACACAAATAATTGCCCCAACGCTCCAGCCGTTGCCGTGTGCTTCGTCTCTCATACACTGAACGGCAATATCGGGCGTCTCGGCCTCGCCGTACCATGTGACCGGGATCGACGCTCCCGCACCATCAAGACAGGTAGCGAAAGTTCGGAACTGTTTCATTTGTCCGCCTCCAGTCTCGCCTGACACTCTTCAGCTCTTGTCACGGAGTGAATCTCAAACAACCATGCATACAACTCGTCACGTTCCGCGCTCGCTGTTATTCCGGGCATAATCTCCGTCAGCACATGGCAAAGGCCTGCACGTACACGCAAAAGGCGGGCGCGTGAAACATTCTCTGGGGTGTGTGGTTCGGTGATTTCACCGCAACCCAGCGCGGCACGAATGCGGTTACTTACTGCTGTTGCTTCCTCAATCTGGTCAGGTAACTGGCTCATGCTGCCACCTCCAGACGGATACGACCGGCAAAGAAACAGACGTGATCCCGCGCCAGTGAACGGCGGGCTTCCTGCTCAGTCTCTGCGGCGATATGGTGAATTTTGGCGGTAATTGTCGGCATGTCGCGGCGAACGGCAGCGATTAACCAGATGAATTGCGGATTTTGGGTATGGGTAGTAGCCAGCATAGCGGCAGCCTCTGATTCATGGTTTTGAGAACCACCACCGGAAACGCCAATTTCGCTGGTGGTGAACTGTACAGGGTTGGCGTAACCGGGAATCAGAGAAACCGGCGCGGATTGCTCCGCCCCCATACAGTCCACCATTGAACAGGTGTAACTGCGCGGCACAAAAAAACACGCATGGCGCGTGTTGTGCGCTCTGATAATTACCGGGACGCCAATCCCGACACCAGATTTTGCTAGTGCGCTATAACCATAAACCGGGTTGGCGATAATCAGCAAGCCCTTTTTTATGGACTCGCAAAACTCACCTTCGCGCACGCGCGTACTTCTCCGAAAACTCCCGCCAGTAGAATGATTTCCCCCTCGCGTAGTGATGTCAGAAAAACCTTCCTTGCGTGCGCGTACTGGTGCAAAAAGTCCCGTGCGCGTACTGGTCTCGAAAGTCCATGTGGCGCGGTTGTCAGCGGTAGCAATCCATTCCACAACATCAGCCATTTGGGGAAGAATCCCCCCCGTTTCTGGCTTATAACGTTTGGGTTTTGCTGAGTCGTTAGCGTTAACATTTGCATACATCACGCGATCACCTCTACGGTAAGCCCGCCAGCGGTATAACCCTGCACACGTACACCATCTACACGGTGACGCTTCTTCGCCAGAAAGCGGATATGGTCGGCGTAGACGTGCTGCCATTTACCATCGAGCGCCACGCGTTTAAACCACGGATGCGGCTTTGTCATGGTCTGGACAACGGGCGCGGAAGCCTTGCGGGGCGCGGGTTCTGCTGTGCATACCCCCTTGTCATTGCCTGTTACTCGATACAGCCAGACACTCGCCAGCTTTCCGGTCAGTCTGCGGGTACGCACCGGAACATAACCCGCGTTACGCATTGCCTTACTGAAAACTGCGTCATTCAGGTAATACTGGCGGCGTAGCTCGGTAGATACAGAAACGGCAAAGGTGCGTTTCGTCGGGTACTCCTGCCACTGGTGAACCATCGACAACGGTAGCCCGTTCACGTCCGGCTCTTTGCTGCCAGCCACGGGAAAACCCTTACTCTGGACGGCGGTCATTGCTGTTGTCATTGCTTCACCTCCGAAAACTCTTTGATGAATCGTTCTACAGGCTGGGCGCACGGGAATTGATAACCGCTTCGGTAGAACGTCACGCGATTAAACTCGACGCGCTCAACGGTCACGGTAGCGCCGTGGCTGTCTTTGTAGACGTGTCCGGGTAATGGGGTAGAGTTACGCATGATTAGCCCCCAGCATCGGCGCTACGCTCATCAGGGCGGCGAATGTCTCCATGCGGCGGGATACCTCGCGCACTGCGTCTGTTGGTGACAATCCGTTTTGGATAGCTTCATCAAAGGCGGCTTGCTCAATCTTCTGCATTACAATCAGCGCGCCCAACTGTTGCTCTGTGGCGCTGCGGCGCTCGCCACCCATCAGGCCAGTGACACGGTTTTCAGCACGCGCCAGATTGATGTAATGGTGCTTTTCGGCTCCCAGCGCTTTCAGTCCCTCCCGGCTCTCGTGATAGCCCGGCAGATATTCACGGCGTACAGGGTCGACGGCGCGGCGTTTAGCAAATGCCTTTGTCACGTCCAGCTTAAAACGCTTCATGCGCTCAGGATCGCGCCCACGAACAATGCGGCACATATAATCAAACTGGTCGGCATTTATCAGCGCGAACCTTGCGACTGTCGCCCCGGTATCATGTGCGCACGTCTCCGTTTGAAACGGAAGCGTGCCCAGCTCGCGTAACTCTGTTTTGTGGGACTTAATAAGCGCATAAAGGTTTTTGTGCTTTATCCCCACGTGATCAGCAAACAGCCGGGAATCAATGCGTGGCTCATGGTTGCGTATGATTAAAATATCGGTCTGGCTGTTGTTGAGGTGTGGGGCGGCCTCCGAATTGAATCGGCTTTTTTCGATAGTCATGTTTTCGGCTCCGTTATGCGGCGTTAAATGCGTCCGGGTAGAGGTTCAGAATGTCGGCAATATCCTGCTGAGATAACCCGTGATGTTCATTAATGGCGGCGTTATGGTTCACAAGTTGGATCACCTTGAGAACGTCGCCACGGCAGGAAAAGCGGTAGCGCAGGTGTGCGCCGATACCATCCGGGTTTTTCTCGTCGATACGCTCTAGTTGAATATCAAGCTGGCGCTCCAGTTCAGACGCATAATTACGCCCGGATGAAAGACGGCAGTAGCGCAGAATATCATTTTCTGTCCATCCCTCTACGCCAGTGCGCAGCATATAGACGCGGGCGCGGTGTTTCTTTGGGGTACGCTTAGGTACTTGTACCGGGCTGGTGGTCGGCGTAATATCAGACGTGCGAATATCTGAGTTAGCCGCCTGCTGTACGGGGCGGTTTTTCTTTTCCATTACGCCACCTCGCCACGCGACTCAGCGATGCGCTGATTAATCCACTCGTCAATTTCACTTTCAATAAAAGCGATAGAGCGGGAACCAATTTTAATTGCTGCGGGAAAGCGTTTCTCGCTCATAAGACGGTATAACCACGCCTTACTATAGCCAGTACGCTTTTGTACCTCGGCAAATCTAATTAATGACTGAGACATATTTACCTCGTAACGTCCATTGCGGTTTACGAGATTAATGATGGCATGAAAAAAGCTAAAAAAATCATACCCTCAGGCATGAGGGATTTTTCTTAGTTATAAACCCTAAGGGCTAAGGGTAATCGGCGAATCTATTTGTAATCGTACCCTCAGGGTAAGCCAGGTGCTGCCATGAGGGTACGGATAAAATTTCATTTTCACCCTGAGGGTAAGCATCATGCAGCATAATCCCTGAGGGTGTTAATTGCTTAACGTTTAATTGGGCAGGCGACCATTTCGATTGCTTTGGCCTGGACATTCGAAAAACCCTTATCCTCCAGGTCTTTCACAATCGCTGTTTGGTTGCCTCTTGTTTGCCTATCATTCTCAGGATCGTACTTTGCCCATTCTTGGTTCCGAATTTTAATCGCAAGGTATAGAGGGTCATCTTCCCGATACCTGTTAATTAAAATAGGGCGTTCATTTTCGAGCTTTCTAACCTGCTTTTTAAGTGTGTCAATTTCCATTTTCAGGATCTCAACATCAGCTTCACTAAGTGGTTTTTGCTCAACACCATTCAGTGGTGTGGGCTTAACCTCCTCAAGAGGAGTTGAAAGGTCAATTCCAAGCTTATCCGCTAACTGCTTCAACTCGGAGCGCCTAAAGCCATAAGTATCAAATGCTGGTGCTGACCAATGGTCTTTCACCGGCTGTCCCCATCCCGCCATAACATTAACCTCCAGATCTAGAATGGAATATCATCATCGAAGTCCATAGGAGGCTCAGATGGCGGAGTCACCTCAGGCATATGCCCTTCCTCATGAATAACTTTCAGGAGAGTTACCAATTCTGAATCCTGGTATCCACCATCGGTTCCTTCAATCGTGCTTGCAATACCTTGCTTCACCCACTCAGGGAGCGCTCTATCACTATTTTCAATGTAAAGAAAACTTGCGATATCGGATTCACTGACATGTGGTTGCTGTAGTCTGATACGAGTAATCAATTCTCTTAAACTGATAAACTCATTTTCTCGTGCTTTGAGCACTTCAGCGATATCTAACATAACGCCACCTCGCGCCCTCTGATTTTGGGGGCTATGTCAGCCCGCAGAGGTGTACGGGTTTTCGGGGATCAGCCTAGACATAGCCTATTCTTTGTTCGTCTACTGAAGTCTACCCGCATCAGCTATCACTGTCTATTCATCCAGTCATGAGGATTTACCAAAACGCCCATGAACCACGTTTTCATGGTGTTCCAGCGCATCCATATAGTCGGCATACCATTGAAGCATTTCCCGGCGGCCATCGAGATATTGAGCGTGGTTGTATGTGCCTCGAATAGAGTTTTTATCGACGTGGGCGAGCTGCGTTTCAATCCATGCGGTGTTATAGCCCTGTTCGTGGAGAATGGTACTCATGGTGTGGCGGAAACCGTGGCCTGTTACTCTCCCGGCATACCCGATGCGTTTAAAAACCTGGTTAATGCTGGCTTCACTCATGGTTTTACGCGGATCATTACGCCCAGGGAATATATAGGGATAGCGGCCTGTCATTTCCCGGATACGCATGATTATGGCTTGCGCCTGTAATGACAATGGCACTATGTGTGGGCGGCGCATCTTCATTCGTTCCGCCGGAATCTCCCAAACAGCAGCATCAACGTCGATTTCCTGCCATGTAGCTCCTCGGAGTTCACCTGTTCTTAAACCAGTGATGATCAGCAAACGCGCGGCCAATACCACCAGCTCACTACCTGAGTAACGTGATAGCGCCTCAAAAAATGCGGGAAGCTCAGGCGCATTCAGGAAAGGATAGTGGCTGGATTCATGCCCCTGCATAGCGCTGGTGAGATCTGGCGCTGGATTGTATTCAGCCCGGCCAGTAACAATGGCATAGCGAAAAACTTCACCGCAGCGCTGCCTAACCTTCTTAGCCTTCTCCGTTGCCCCTCTCCCCTCCATTCGGCGAAGCACATTAAGCAATTCTAGCGGTTTGATTTCCGAGATCGGTTTTTTACCAATGTACGGAAAAACATCCTTATTGAATGCTTCCATAATGTCCGAGGCGTACCCCTCAGACCATTTATAGAGCTTGCTGGAATGCCATTCGCAGGCTATTTCCTGAAATGTATTCCTGACATTTAACTCTCGGGATATCTTTTCTTCCCGCTTTGCTTCGCTAGGGTCGATGCCCCCGGCGATCCCCCTTTTTGCCTCATCACGTTTAGCCCGCGCATCTGCGAGGGTAACGTCTGGATATACCCCCAGAGCCAGCAGCTTTTCTTTGCCTGCTACACGATACTTAAGCCGCCAGTATCGTGCACCATTTGGGTTAACCAGAAGATAAAGCCCACCACCATCAGCAAGTTTATAGGGTTTATCTTTTGGTTTAGCGGTATCAACCTGGCGGGCGTTGAGCTTCATTGGGGGTATCTCCACAAGACCTAACAGCACATACCCCCGAATGTACCCCCAGAAGCATGTAGATTTTGGGGTATGTCAGTAGACGTAAAAATACTATCAGGAGCGACACAATGCAGAGTATAAGGGGTTTGAGTGAACTTTAGTAGACGTTAGAAGATGTTTGAATGGTGCCGATAATAGGAGTCGAACCTACGACCTTCGCATTACGAATGCGCTGCTCTACCAACTGAGCTATATCGGCCCTGCAAGATGTATCCACGGACGTTAATCACGGGACAAAAGGTTAAGACTAACGGGGCGATGCGTCAATAGTCAGTTGAATCAACTGCCTGTTTTTGCATCGCCCGCTATCAATTACGCACGAATGGTATCTTCGCCGAAGCCAATCCACTTGTAGGTGGTCAGCGCTTCCAGCCCCATCGGGCCGCGCGCGTGCAGTTTCTGCGTGCTGACCGCCACTTCCGCGCCGAGGCCGAACTGACCGCCATCGGTGAAGCGGGTCGAGGCGTTGACGTACACCGCTGAGGAGTCCACTTCGTTGATGAAACGATTGGCGTTGCTCAGGGTGCGAGTCAGGATAGCATCAGAGTGCTGAGTGCCGTGAGCGCGGATATGAGCAATAGCATCATCCATATCGGCCACGATAACCACGTTGAGATCCAGTGACAGGAACTCGTTATCCAGCTCTTCAGGCTTCAGGGACACCAGTTTCGCCGGTCCATTCAGCTCGCGCATTACCGTTTCGTCACCGTGCAGCGTCACGCCGCTTGTCGCCATCTGCTGGCTTAATGCCGGCAGGAAACGTTCTGCAATGGATTGATTCACCAGCAGCGTTTCGACGGTGTTACAGGTGCTTGGACGCTGGGTTTTAGCATTCACAATGATCTTCAGCGCCGGCTCAATCTCGGCCGTATCATCCACATAGATATGGCAAACGCCGATACCGCCGGTGATCACCGGGATCGTCGACTGCTCGCGGCACAGTTTGTGCAAGCCCGCGCCGCCGCGAGGGATCAGCATGTCGATGTATTTATCCATGCGCAGCATTTCGCTGACCAGCGCACGATCCGGATTTTCAATCGCCTGCACCGTCGCTTCCGGCAGGCCGCACTCTTTTAACGCCCGTTGAATAACGCCAACCGTGGCGGCATTGGTACGATAGGTCTCTTTACCACCGCGCAGGATCGCAGCGTTGCCGGTTTTCAGGCACAACGCGGCCACATCAACGGTGACGTTCGGGCGCGCTTCGTAAATCACGCCAATAACGCCCAACGGCACGCGACGACGTTCGATGCGCAGCCCGCTGTCCAGTAATCCGCCGTCAATCACCTGCCCTACCGGATCGGCCAGCGTGCAGACCTGGCGGACGTCGTTGGCAATCGCCGTCAGACGCGCCGGAGTCAGCGCCAGGCGGTCAAGCATCGCTTCGCTCAGGCCGCCTTCGCGCGCCTGAGTCAGATCGTCGGTGTTAGCGCGCAGGATCTCATCGCTGTGAGATTCCAGATAATCAGCAATCGTTTCCAGAACCCGGTTTTTTTCACGGCTGGATAATAGCGCCAGTTTGTAAGAGGCTTGCTTCGCTGCAATGCCCATTTGTTCCAGCATGTTGTACTCCTTAACGGGTGATCATGTCGTCGCGATGAACGGCAACTGGGCCGTACTCATAGCCGAGGATGGCATCAATCTCTTGCGAGTGGTGCCCGGCAATCAGCCGCAGCGCGTCGCTGTTATAGCGGCTGACGCCATGCGCGATGTCCCGACCTTCAAGGTTACGAATACGGATCACTTCACCACGGGAGAAGTTACCTGTCACGTTTTTAATGCCTTTTGGAAGTAATGAACTCCCGCGTTCCAGAATCGCGCCAGTCGCACCGGCATCGACAATCAGCTCACCTGCTGGAGGTGCGCCGAAAATCCAGCGTTTACGGTTCTCAAGCGGCGTGTCCTGAGCGTGGAAGCGAGTCCCGACGGAGATATTCGCCATGACATCACCAATCACACCAGGCAAGCTGCCCGCGGCAATGATGGTGTCAATACCTGCCCGACAGGCCACGTCGGCGGCCTGCAGTTTGGTGCCCATACCGCCGGTGCCAAGGCCGGAGACGCTGTCGCCGGCGACGGCGCGCAGTTTGTCATCGATACCGTAGACATCTTTAATCAGTTCCGCGTCCGGGTTGCTGCGCGGATCGGCGGTAAACAGGCCCTGCTGGTCGGTGAGCAGCAGCAGCTTATCGGCACCGGCCAGAATGGCTGCCAGCGCGGAGAGGTTGTCGTTGTCGCCCACTTTGATTTCAGCCGTCGCCACCGCATCGTTCTCATTAATCACCGGAACAATGTTGTTATCAAGCAGCGCACGCATGGTGTCGCGGGCGTTGAGGAAACGCTCGCGATCTTCCATATCGGCACGGGTCAGCAGCATTTGGCCAACGTGAATACCGTAAATGGAGAACAGCTGTTCCCAGAGCTGAATTAAGCGGCTTTGACCAACGGCGGCCAACAGCTGTTTAGAAGCGATAGTCGCGGGCAGTTCGGGGTAGCCCAGATGCTCTCGCCCGGCGGCGATGGCGCCTGAGGTGACGATAACAATACGATGCCCAGCCGCATGGAGCTGAGCACACTGGCGAACCAGTTCCACAATGTGCGCGCGGTTCAGGCGGCGCGATCCGCCCGTTAAAACACTGGTGCCCAGTTTGACGACCAGCGTCTGACTATCACTCATGATTCTCTGCCGTTAAATAGGAAAAAATGATACCAAACTCACGTTGTAGCAGGAGTCTGGCCGCTTGCCAACTGCCAGCATTGAAAGCGAGGGTTTTGTTGCGCGGGATCAGGCAGCCTAGAGGCGATTGTTGACATTTTTATGACAGAAAAAATTAATCATACTTTTTTATATTTAATCGGACATTGTCATAAATTTTTAACACGCGGGGGATAAAAACGTTCCTGTTTTTTCACAGTGGTCTTTCACAGCAATTTTAGAACATAAAAAACCGGGATTAAGAAATGCAAAAAACTACGCTGGCATTAACGATGATGGGTATTATTGCGTCCTCTTCAGCGATGGCTGCTGAAGTATATAACAAAGACGGTAATAAACTGGACGTTTACGGCAAAGTCAAAGCCATGCATTACATGAGCGACGATTCAAGCTCCGATGGCGATAAAACATACGTTCGTTTTGGTTTCAAAGGTGAAACCCAAATTAACGACCAGCTGACCGGCTATGGTCGCTGGGAGTCTGAGTTCTCCGGTAATAACGATGAAAGCACCTCTACGCAAAAAACGCGTTTGGCTTTTGCCGGTCTGAAAGTAAAACAGTTCGGTTCTTTTGATTACGGTCGTAACCTCGGCGCGCTGTACGATGTTGAAGCCTGGACCGATATGTTCCCGGAATTCGGCGGCGACTCCACCGGTAAAACCGATAACTTCATGACCAAGCGCTCAAGCGGCCTGGCAACCTACCGTAACTCTGACTTCTTCGGCGTTGTCGATGGTTTGGATTTAACCCTGCAATATCAGGGTAAAAATGACCGTAGCACTTACGCTACCGCTAACGGCGACGGCTTCGGTTCTGCGCTGTCCTATGATTTCGGTGGCAGCGATTTCGCGATTAGCGCGGCGTACACCAACTCTGACCGTACCAACGTTCAGCAGGCTAAATCCCTGGCTAATGGCGGCAAAAATGCCGAGTCCTGGGGTACCGGTGTGAAATATGACGCCAACAATGTTTACCTGGCGATGATTTATACCGAAACCCGCAATATGACCCCAATTAAAGGTCTGGTCTCTGCGGATCAAGGTTTTGCTAATAAAGCACAGAACTTCGAAGCCGTTGCCCAATATCAGTTTGATTTCGGCCTGCGTCCATCCCTGGGTTACGTGCAGATGAAAGGCAAAGATCTGGATAACGGAATTGGCGATCAGGATCTGATGAAATATGTGGATGTCGGCGCGACCTACTATTTCAACAAAAATATGTCAGCGTTTGTTGATTATAAAATCAACCTGATTGATGAAGATGCCGTGACCAAACGTCTGGCTATTATGACCGACGACGTTGTTGCGGTTGGTATGACCTACCAGTTCTAAGTGATTTATAAAAAAGCCTTCCATCTGGAAGGCTTTTTTTATGACCAAATAAAAAGACCAGCGCACAGGCTGGTCTCTTTATTTTATTTATGCCGTACGCTTAACCGCTTCGTTGGCAAAACCTTCTGCCGGCTCCAGCGTCAGATCCAGCGTCTTAAGCAACTCTTTTGCCCGGTCATGGAAACCACGCAACGTTAACTGCAGACGTTCAACCACCTCGGGATCTTTGATCGCCACCGCCTGCCATACCCCATCTTTATCAAACAGGCCGAACTGATAGCTGTAAGTGAAGCGATTTTCTTGTGCTTCCATTTCCATCCACCAGCCCCAGAACTCACGCTTCTCAGGCGCAGGCTTTACGTTAACGCAAACGGCCAGACAGTCGAAAAAAAAGCGGTTGTCTTCGCACTGTTCTTCGCGAATATAGGGGCCAAGCGCAGCGAATTTCTTAATCAATCTACTCTTCGGGTGTCCACTCGGTAACGTCATTGCGATCTCCTTTAGTGATGCACCTGTTTTACCAAATCAATAGAATTTATCAATCTATTAACAAAATCTATTGTTGATCCACCCGGCAATTTCTTTCAGCGCCTTGTCAAAGTTGCGATACACCGGGTTAAACGGGATCGACATCAGTTTCCCCTGCGCAGATGACGAAACAATTAAACGCGACTCTTCTTCCGGGCTAAATGGATCGTTATTCCAGAATCCTGAAAGCATTGGCGTTGGGCAGCGGCGTCCCAGCAGCCCCTGAGTTTTCAGGGAGTAGCGATTAAGTTCAACGCGCAGCGCTTCGTCAGACGCATCGTGCATGCCCAGTCGCGAGGCCAGCACATCGAGATACATCTCCGGTACGCGTCCCTGTTGCAGTGGATCATTCAAAAGACAATGCACCACCGGCCCCAGACAGGCGACAGCTTTCAGATTCTGCGCTTCCAGATACGCCAGGCGTACCGCAATGTTGGCACCAAAGCGGAAACCAAAAGCGGCAACGCGGGTATGGTCAACCCACGGAATATTGGGCAGCGCGCGGATCACATGCTGATGCAGCATGCTGGAGTCCTGAGTCAGCTTCCATTTTGAGGAGAAGCCGATAGAAGGCATATCTACCGTCAGCATCGCAATACCCAGCGGCGCAAAATAGTACTCGTATAGGCTGTAATAATCGGTTTGCAGACCATCAAGGCCGCCGCACATTAGCACCGTCGGGAACGGGCCCTCGCCTTTCGGCATATGCAGGAAACCGGTAATCGGCGCCCCACCAGGAATGGCAAACTCGAGCTCGCGCATCTCGCCGGGTAAACGCTTCGCCGCTTCTTCATAAGCACGGTTAGCCAGCGCCTGCGCCTGCTCGGCGAGGTCGTCCCCCTTCAGATGGGGATAGGCGGCAATGCTATAGAGGTTAGAGGCGTGCAGCCAGTGGCGACCGCTGAGGGTTTCATCAGGCTCCTGAGTGGCTTTCTGCTGCCAAAGCATGGCCTGTGATGACCACTCATAAATCCAGTTACCGCCACGGTAGCCGACGACGGTGTCAAACAGGTCATCGTCGGTACGCTCGGCCTTGCTCATCACGATACGCGACTGGACGTCGAGAATTTCCTGCGGCGTTACGCCACGCCAAATCCACATTAAACGGTTAATCATGCGGTACCAGTGCGGGATATTACTTCCGCTCAGCGCCGACTGCATACTGTCGGTCTTACCGTTGGAGAAGCGGCGTACCAGCGTTGATGTTTCAGGGTGTTTAAAGCGTGGTTTGAATAGCGTTTCGCTGAGATTGGCTTCTGGCATCACAAAACCTCCATAGGTACGATCTTGGGTCTATTGTAACGCGTGGAACGTTAAAAAAAACAACGCCCGGCATAACCGGGCGTTGGAAGCGCATTTATTGATGAATTAACGGCCAGAAATAGGCGGTACGAATACCACGCCCATGTCCCAAGGCTGTTCAATCCAGGTATCCTGCGGGATATCAACAACATAATCGTTAACCAGTGGGCGACCCGCTGGTTTAGCGAAGATGGTGACGAAATGCGCTTTCGGGTACATTTCACGAATAGCTACCGCGGTGCCGCCGGTATCGACCAGATCGTCAATAACGATAAAGCCTTCGCCATCGCCTTCAGCGCGTTTGAGAACTTTCAGTTCACGCTGGTTGTCGTGGTCATAGCTGGAGATGCATACGGTGTCGACATGACGAATGCCCAGTTCACGTGCCAGCAGTGCGGCTGGTACCAGACCGCCACGGCTAACGGCAATAATGCCTTTCCATTGTTCTGAAGGCATCAGGCGTGCAGCCAGTTTGCGCGCATGAATCTGCAACATGTCCCAGGTGACGACGTATTTTTCGCTCATGTGAAGTGTCCCAGCCTGTGTTATACGGCTTAAAAAGTGTTCAAGGGGGAAATGGGTTGCGCGAGATTATAGAGATCTGACGCACTAAAAACCAGTGTTTAGCGGAATTGCAGGCTCTTTTTACGTGGTTTCTTCTACCGGGAGGGAGAGAAAGTGGTATTCTCAACCGCATCGCGCAAGCCAGTCTTGTGGTATATGTATGTGCTAACCCTTTACCTGCAAGCGACTTTTGCAGAACGCCGTAAGGAGACTCATCGTGTCTGAACTGTCTCAATTATCCCCGCAGCCGCTGTGGGATATTTTTGCCAAAATCTGTTCTATTCCGCACCCTTCTCATCATGAAGAGCAGCTCGCTGCCCATATCGTGGGCTGGGCGAAAGAAAAAGGTCTGCACGCAGAACGCGACCAGGTCGGCAACATTCTGATTCGTAAAGCCGCGACGCCGGGCATGGAAAACCGCAAAGCGGTTGTTCTGCAGGCTCACCTTGATATGGTGCCGCAGAAAAACAATGACACCGTGCACGACTTCGCCAAAGACCCTATTCAGCCGTACATCGACGGTGAGTGGGTAAAAGCACGTGGCACAACTCTGGGTGCTGATAACGGTATTGGCATGGCGTCCGCGCTGGCAGTACTGTCCGACGATTCCGTTGAACATGGCCCGCTGGAAGTGCTGCTGACCATGACCGAAGAGACCGGGATGGACGGCGCATTTGGTCTGCAGCCTAACTGGCTGCAGGGCGAAATCCTGATCAACACCGACTCTGAAGAAGAGGGTGAAATCTACATGGGCTGTGCGGGTGGTATCGACTTTACCAGCAACCTGCCGCTGACCCGTGAAGCAATTCCGGCTGGCTTCCAGACCTTCAAGCTGACGCTGAAAGGGCTGAAAGGCGGTCACTCTGGCGGTGATATTCACCTCGGTCTGGGTAATGCCAACAAGCTGCTGGCCCGTTTCCTGGTCGCCCATGCGGCGGAACTGGATCTGCGTCTGGTAGACTTCACCGGCGGTACTCTGCGTAACGCAATCCCACGTGAAGCGTTTGCCACTCTGGCGATTCCAGCAGATAAAGTTAGCGGCCTGAAAGATCTGGTAGAAACCTATCTGCACATTCTGCAAAACGAACTGTCAGCGAAAGAGAAAAACCTGAACCTGGTGCTGGAAGCTCAGACCGTTGAAGGTAAGGCGCTGACCAACGCTTCCCGCGATGCCTTTATTCAGTTGCTAAACGCAACGCCAAACGGCGTTATCCGCAACTCTGACGTGGCCAAAGGCGTGGTAGAGACCTCTCTGAACGTGGGCGTCGTCTCCTTTACTGAAGACACCGCAACCATTCACTGCCTGATTCGTTCCCTGCTCGACAGCGGTAAAGATTACGTTGTCAGCATGCTGGAATCACTGGGCGCGCTGGCGGGTGCTAAAACCCAGCCAAAAGGCGGATACCCAGGCTGGCAGCCGGATGCAAGCTCCCCGGTCATGCAGCTGGTACGTGAAACCTATCAGCGCCTGTTCAACAAGGTGCCGAACATTCAGATTATCCACGCGGGTCTGGAATGTGGCCTGTTCAAGAAACCTTATCCAAACATGGACATGGTCTCTATTGGGCCAACCATTACCGGCCCACACTCTCCGGATGAGCAGGTTCATATCGAAAGCGTTGGCCAGTACTGGCAGCTGCTGACGGAACTGCTGAAAGCGATTCCGGCGAAGTAAGTTTTGCCCTCCCGGCGGGTTTAGGCTCGCCGGGAATCTCTGCCCACTACCTGACTTTTTCCATCCGGTAATTCACAAACCGTTCCCCGCGCGCTTCAACCTCTTGCTCAGCTATTACCTGAAAACCCAGCCGCTCAAAACACACTTTCGCCGTCAAGCTTGCTTCTACCGTAAGCGTCCCGGCTGGAGCCTGGGTAAACAGTTCCTGCAACAAAGCGCTGGCAATGCCCTGCCGCGAATATGCAGGATCAACAAAAAGCAGATCGATATAGGTGCCTGCAGCAGTAACGAAACCGACTGGGCGCTGGTTTACCGTCGCCACCAGCACCAGAGAATCGGCCATTTTCTGCCGCCAGCGCGTTTCATCAACCTGCGCCCAGGACTCAATCTGCGAGGCAGAATAGTGTTGGCTGGCAGTTTCCCGCACCGCGCGCTGGAATATCTGGCACAGTGCAGAAAAATCATCTTCACGATATGGGCGAATAAGCATAACTAAATCCCTAAAAGTAGCTGTCGTTCCAGCTGTGGGTCGAGCAGCGTAACGTGCAGGCCAACAAGCCGCACGCCGCGCCCTGCCCGCCGTTCATGCCAGGATTTTTGCGCCGTGGCGATGAGATCGTCTTTGTTTAGCTTCGGCCAGACATGTTCCTGGGTGGTGAGCTGGAAGTCATTAAATTTAAGTTTAACGCCCTGACGCGCGATCAGCAGATCCGGTTTGACCTTTGCCAGCCGACGTTCCAGTTCAGGGTAGAGCCGTTCGATAATCGCCTCGCAATCGGACCACTCATGAATGTCTTCTTCCAGCGTCCGTTCTACGCCAATCGATTTACGCTGCCTGTCGTTGTGGATTTCACGCTCATCGATCCCCTGACTGCGCTCCCAGAGGATCCGGCCAAACTTGCCAAAACGCTTTAACAGCATCGCTAAATCGCTATTCTGCACATCTTCACAGGTACGCAGCCCCATGCTTTCAAGCTTGGCCGCCGACACCTTGCCCACGCCGGGGATTTTGCTCAGCGGCAGGGTTTTGAGAAATGCCGGGACTTCAGCCGGAGTCAGGACAAACTGGCCGTCGGGTTTATTGAGATCGGAGGCAATTTTGGCGAGAAACTTCACCGGCGCCACGCCCGCCGAAGCGGTGAGGGCCAGCTCTTTAAATATGGTCTGACGGATTTCCTGGGCCATTAACGTCGCCGAACCGTGGCAGTGCGGGCTATCGCTCACGTCAAGATAGGCTTCATCCAGCGACAGCGGTTCAATCAGCGAAGTGTAGCGGGAGAAAATTTCACGGATGTGGTGAGAGGCTTCACGATAGGCTTCAAAGCGTCCCGGCAGTAACGTGAGATGCGGGCAGAGCTTCAGCGCCATTCCGGTAGGCATGGCGCTACGCACGCCAAATTTGCGCGCCGGATAGTTCGCCGTGCTGATCACCCCGCGCTGTACCCGACTGCCGCCGATGGCGATAGGAATATCGCGCAGCGCCGGGTTGTCACGCATTTCAACCGCCGCGAAGAAGCAGTCCATATCAATATGGATTATTTTGCGCATCGTTAGCCCTCACTTACCACTGGATAAGTATACAGCATAACTTTGGCAAATGAGAAGAGTGCAAAATCGCCCGGCAGTACCGGGCGATAGAGAAAACTACAGGATGCGGTTTTGTTGCCGCTGCGCCTCACGTGCCATACGTTTCTTACGCGCATCGCAGGGTTCAGGGCAGTCGCAGACTTTTTCCATCCCCAGCGACGAGATACCACCGCAGCTACCCTGCAGCGTTTTTCGCTTCACCAGATAGCCGAGCGACATTCCAAACACCACCAGGATAAAAATAGCGAATGTCGCCAGAAACACCGTTAGCATCATCAGCCTCCAAAGTCGTCGAGCATGATGTTTTCATCCTCTACGCCCAGGTCTTTGAGCATTTTAATCACCGCAGCGTTCATCATCGGCGGCCCGCACATGTAGAACTCGCAGTCTTCCGGCGCTGGGTGATCACGCAGATAGTTCTCGTACAGAACGTTATGAATAAATCCGGTGTAGCCCGTCCAGTTATCTTCCGGCAGCGCATCGGAGAGCGCGATATTGAAGCTAAAGTTCGGATTTTCCCGCGCGAGTTGCTCAAATTCTTCGGCATAGAACATTTCACGCAACGAGCGCGCGCCGTACCAGAAGCTGATTTTACGCGTACTGTGCAGGCGCTTAAGCTGGTCGAAAATATGCGAACGCATCGGTGCCATCCCGGCCCCGCCGCCGATAAAGACCATTTCCGCCTCGGTCTCTTTGGCAAAGAACTCCCCAAATGGCCCCGAGATCGTCACCTTATCTCCCGCTTTCAGCGACCAAATATAGGACGACATAATCCCCGGAGGCGCCTCAGGTGCGGACGGCGGCGGCGTGGCGATACGCACGTTGAGCATGATGATGCCCTTTTCTTCCGGGTAGTTCGCCATCGAGTAGGCGCGTAGCGTCGGCTCTTTGACGTCGGAGACGTAGCGGAAGAGATTAAATTTATCCCAGTCGCCACGATACTCATCCGGCACGTCGAAGTCGGCGTAGGCGACTTTATGCGGCGGGCATTCAATCTGAATATAGCCACCGGCGCGGAACGGCACATTTTCACCGGCAGGGATCGCCAGCTTCAGCTCTTTAATGAAGGTGGCTTTGTTATCGTTGGAGATAACTTCACATTCCCATTTCTTAACGCCAAAGACTTCGTCCGGCAGTTCGATTTTCATATCCTGGCGCACGGCAACCTGACAGGCCAGGCGACAGCCCTCTTTCGCCTCGCGCTTGGTGATATGTGAAAGCTCGGTCGGCAGAATATCGCCGCCGCCCTCTTTCACCGTCACCCGGCATTGACCGCAGGAACCACCGCCACCACAGGCGGAGGAGATAAAAATACCGTTGCTGGACAGCGTATTCAGCAGCTTGTCGCCCGCCGGGGTTTTGATCTGCTTGTCCGCTTCATTGTTGATTTCGATAACCACATCGCCGGCGTTCACCAGCTTTGATTTGGCGAACAAAATCAGCAGCGACAGCACCAGTACGATCAGCGTAAACATGACTACGCCCAGTAAAATTTCCATCATTCGCGGCCCTTATAGCTGCACACCGGAAAATGACATAAAACCTAATGCCATCAATCCCGTGGTGATAAAGGTGATCCCTAAGCCACGCAGTCCCACGGGCACATTTGAGTACTTCATTTTTTCGCGGATCCCGGCCATGGCGACAATTGCCAGCATCCAGCCGATGCCGGAACCAAAGCCGTAAACGATAGATTCACTGAAGTTGTAGTCGCGCTGCACCATGAACGAGACGCCGCCGAAGATGGCGCAGTTCACGGCAATCAACGGCAGGAAGATACCCAGCGCGGTATACAGCGACGGGAAGTACTTATCGAGGATCATCTCGAGAATTTGCACCAGCGCCGCAATCACCCCGATAAAGGTGATGAAGTTGAGGAAGCTGAGATCGACCCCTTCCGCCAGCGCGCCATCGCGCAGCACCAGGTTATAGACCAGGTTGTTGATCGGCACGGCCAGACCCAGCACGACGGTTACCGCCACGCCAAGACCAAAAGCGGTCGAGACTTTCTTCGATACCGCGAGGAAAGTACACATCCCCAGGAAGAACGCCAGCGCCATATTTTCAACAAACACCGCGCGGACAAACAGGCTAATGTAATGAGCCATAATCGGTTACTCCTTTTCCTGCTGTTCTGGCTTCCAGCTTCGCAGCGCCCAGATCAGCAAACCGATAATGAAAAATGCGCTTGGCGCGAGCAGGAATAGACCATTTGGCTGATACCAGCCGCCGTTCTTAACGGTTTCCAGCACCGTGATACCGAACAGTTTTCCGCTGCCGATAAGTTCACGCAGGAAGCCGACGATCAACAAAATCGCACCGTAGCCCAGGCCATTACCGATGCCGTCCATAAAGCTCGCCAGCGGCGGTGACTTCATGGCGTAGGCTTCCGCACGCCCCATCACAATACAGTTGGTGATGATAAGCCCAACGAACACCGACAGCTGCTTGGAGGTTTCATACGCGAATGCGCGCAGCAACTGATCGACCACGATAACCAGCGAAGCGATAATCGCCATTTGCACGATAATACGCACGCTGTTCGGAATGTGGTGGCGGATCATCGAGATAAACATGCTGGAGAATGCCGTCACCAGCGTGACCGCAATGGTCATCACAAACGCCGTTTCCAGCTTAGTGGTGACCGCCAGCGCCGAACAGACGCCGAGCACCTGCAGCGCAATCGGGTTATTGGCGATGAGCGGGCCAACCAGCACGCGCTTCACCTCTTTCATATCGCCTTGCTCAGCCATGATTCAGCCCTCCTTCACGCACCTGCTTCAGGAACGGGCCAAAGCCCATTTCACCCATCCAGAAATTGAAACTGTGCTGCACGCCGTTGGCGGTCAGCGTCGCGCCGGATAAGCCATCAACCGCATACAGATCGCCCTGTGGTGCCGCGCCTTTCATCACTCTCAGCGCCGGCTGGCCGTTGTCATCCACCACGCGTTTGCCGATAAACTGCGCGCGCCAGTTCGGGTTTTCAATTTCGCCGCCCAGCCCTGGGGTTTCCCCCTGGTCGTAATAAGTAATGCCTTTGATGGTACGGCCGTCTGTATCCAGCGCCACAAAGGCATACATCATCGACCACAGGCCGTTGCCGTATACCGGCAGAACGATTTCCTGAGTTTTCTGCTGCTCGTCTTTGATCAGATAGATTTCCACCACGTTGCTGCGGCGTTTGATACCCGCAGGATCCTGATTAGCTTCAAGCGCCACACTCTGTTGAGGATCTTTTAACGCCATGCTCTGATTAAACTTCGCCGGGTCGCTGTCCAGCATCGCGCCGCTTTTTAAATCCACCAGACGCGGCGTCACGCGGGCGGCATAGATTTCCGCAACCTCTTCGGCAGACATGTTGTCGTGCATCAAACCGGCAACGGCGAGAATGTTGCGCTGTTTATCCAGCGCGCGCTGTTCTTGCTGGAGGGGTTTGAGCCCCACGGCAGAACCGGCCACCACGATGGAGCAGACCAGGCAAAGCACCAGCACCACCAGCAGCGTTTTGCCGATGCTATCGTTACTTTTGATTTCAGCCACGCGACTTCCTCCGCTTAATATTGGCCTGCACCACCAAGTAATCGAACAGCGGCGCAAAGAGGTTGGCGAACAGAATCGCCAGCATCATCCCTTCTGGATAGGCCGGGTTTACCACGCGAATCAGCACGCACATCACGCCAATCAACGCGCCGTAGCACCACTTTCCTTTATCGGTAAACGAGGCTGAAACCGGGTCAGTCGCCATAAACATCATGCCGAAAGCAAACCCGCCCAGCACCAGATGCCAATACCACGGCATAGCGAACATTGGGTTAGTCTCCGACCCCACCAAATTGAACAGAGTGGCGCAGACAATCATGCCGAGCATCACTCCGGCCACAATGCGCCAGGAGGCGACGCGGCCAAAGATAATCAGCGCACCACCGAGCAGAATCATCAGGGTTGAGACTTCACCAATCGAACCGGGAATATTGCCGATAAAGGCATCCATCCAGCTTACCGGTTGACCAGTTACCACGTTCACCAGCGACTCACCGCCGTGGCTCGCCCACTGAGAAAGCGGCGTGGCACCGGAGAAACCATCGGCCGCGGTCCATACCAGATCACCGGAGATTTGCGCCGGATAGGCGAAGAACAGGAACGCACGCCCCGCCAACGCTGGGTTGAGGAAGTTGCGCCCGGTGCCGCCGAAAATCTCTTTGGCAATCACCACGCCGAAAGAGATACCCAGCGCCGCCTGCCACAGCGGCATCGTCGGAGGGACAATCAGCGCGAAAAGAATCGAAGTGACGAAGAAGCCTTCGTTTATCTCGTGTTTGCGTACGATGGAAAACAGGACTTCCCAGAAACCACCGACCAGGAATACGGTCGCGTAGATAGGTACGAAGAACACTGCGCCCAGCATCATCATGCTGATCCAACCGGCGTCAGGGGCAAAACTCACACCCAGCGCCTGCGCCAGACTATAGTGCCAGTTGCCTGCAATCACCTGCTGGAGCTGTTCCGCACCGTACAGCTTGTGCAGCGCGGGAATGGTTTGCAGCCCCACGTTGTACATGCCCCAGAACATCGCCGGGAACACGGCGAACCAGACGAGGATCATCATGCGTTTAAGATCGATAGCGTCACGGACGTGTGCTGCACCTTTCGTGACATGGCCCGGCGTATAGAGCAACGTCGCCGTCGCTTCAAACAGCGGGTAGTATTTTTCCAGCTTGCCGCCCTGCGTAAAGTGCGGCTCAACTTTTTCCAGTAGCTGTTTTAAGCCCATCACTTAGCCTTCCTGCTCAATTTGCGTTAATACGCGGCGCAACACCGGACCGTATTCATATTTTCCCGGACAGACGTAGGTGCACAGCGCCAAATCTTCTTCATCCAGCTCCAGGCAGCCCAACGCCTGAGCGCTGTCGGTGTCGCCGGCCAGCAGGTCGCGCAGCAGCACGGTAGGCAGAATATCCAGCGGCATCACCCGCTCGTAGCTGCCAATCGGCACCATCGCACGTTCGCCGCCGTGGGTATCCGTCGAGAAGTTGAAGAGTTTTATCTTCAGGAAATGGCCCAGCGTGGTGCGCGTAATAGAGAACTTATCCCGGCCCGGAGCAACCCAACCGAGCAGCTCTTTTTCGCGCCCTTCTTTCAGCACGCTGACCTGCAGATGGAAGCGGCCAAGGAACGCATGTGGCCCGATGGCGTGAGTGCCGTTCAGAACGGAGCCGGAGAGCACACGATTTTCACCCTCATGCAGTTCGTCCACCAGCAGCGCGTTAAGATCCGCCCCCAGACAGGTTCGCACCAGGCGCGGATGTTTGGCCTGTGGCCCACCCAGTGCTATCACCCGTTCGGTCCATAAAATACCCTCGAGGAACAGTTTGCCGATGGCGATAACATCCTGGTAGTTAAGGTGCCAGACCTGTTTATTCAGACTGACCGGTTCCAGAAAGTGAATATGCGTGCCGACTAATCCCGCCGGGTGCGGGCCGGTGAATTGGTTAAACGTCACCTGTCCCTGCGGGTGACCGCCCAGCTTGCCACCACTGCTCTGGCAAACGTGGACTTTGCCGTCGGTCAGGCGTGTCAGGAGAGTTAAACCGGCATTAAAAGCTTCGCGTTGGGCAAGGATAATAGGCTGCGGATCGGCTGCCAGTGGATTAGTGTCCATTGCGGTGACGAAAATCGCCGCAGGCTCCGTACCCGGTGTCGGTGTTTTGCTGAAAGGACGAGTACGCATCGCCGTCCACAGGCCAGACTCAATCAGCTGCGAGGCCACCGTGTCACGCGGCAGGGTCGCCAGTTCATCGGCGGCATAGCGGGTGAACGCCACGGCTTCATCGCCGTCAATATCAATCACCACCGATTGCAGAACCCGGCGCTCACCGCGATGTATCGCGCTCACCGTGCCACAGGCCGGGGAGGTAAAACGCACGCCGGGAATTTTTTTATCTTCAAAAAGCAGTTGCCCTTTAATGACCAGGTCGCCCTCTTTTACCGCCATGGAAGGACGTAGCCCCACATATTCTTCACCCATGACCGCCACTCGGCTCACCATGGCATTATCAATACGTTGTTGATCGGGCAGGCCGGCAATAGGCAAATCAAGGCCTTTCGTTATTTTAATCATACTGTTCGCAGGTATCCGTTAACGACGACGTCAACAAAGCGTTGAGGCCAGCGTTTTGGTTAACGAGACAAAAGAAAGGAATTACACCGGAAACCCAATGGCATCCCAGGATTGGGTAAAACGAGGGACTGAAGCATCCTTTCTTACACTGTATTGAGAGTTACTCCGTGAATCATCCAAACATTCCATTATCTGGCTGAATGATTACGTAACTAAAGTTTACCATTTTCTCCTCCCGCGATGCAGCAGTTCTGCTTTTCGGCCCATTAAATTGCGAGCTAATACGCAAAGTTCTGTTGATTCAGACCGGGATAGCTGGTGAATCATCAACTTATCCTACACACTTTGTGACGAGAGCAAATGCGCTCGCCCGCAGCACAACGCACCGGGTTCTAGCGGGAATGCAATAGGAAATTGTAAACGCCAACCGCTCCTCTTGCGAAAAAATGCGGTGGTGCTAAGGTGAGCGCACAAAAACAGATTTATCTGCTTTTTCTCTCTATGGCCTCTCCTGGCGTGTTGTTATTTTTTATCAAGGAACATGTAGTATGCGCAAAATCGCATTATTTATTGCGATGCTTTTAATGCCGTGCGTTTCGTTTGCTGGGCTAATGAGCAGCAATAGTCCGACGACGCCCGTTAGCAAAGAATATAAGCAGCAAATGATGGGCTCTCCGGTTTATATCCAGATCTTCAAAGAAGAGCGAACGCTCGATCTTTTCGTCAAAATGGGTGAAACCTACCAGCTCCTTGATAGCTACAAAATCTGCAACTACTCCGGTGGTCTGGGGCCAAAACAGCGCCAGGGCGATTTCAAAAGCCCGGAAGGGTTTTATTCGGTACAGCGTAGTCAGCTGAAGCCTGACAGCCGTTTCTATAAAGCGATTAATATCGGTTTCCCGAACGCCTACGACCGCGCACACGGCTATGAAGGGAAATATCTGATGATTCACGGTGCCTGCGTATCGGTTGGCTGTTATGCCATGACCGATTCTGGCATTGATGAGATTTTCCAGTTTGTGACCGCCGCGCTGGTCTTCGGACAGTCTGGCGTGCAGGTCAGCATCTATCCGTTCCGTATGACGGATGCCAACATGCAGCGCCACAAATACTCTTACTACCATGATTTCTGGCAGCAATTAAAACCGGGCTACGACTACTTCCAGCAGACCCACCGACCGCCGATGGTTTCGGTCGTCGATGGTCGTTATGTGGTGAGCAAACCGCTCAGCCACGAAGTGGTTCAGCCGCAGCTGGCGTCAAACTATACGCTCACCGAGGCAAAATAAACGCCATTCGCCTGGCATAATCTTGTGCCAGGTTTCATTCCCCGTCAGCGGTTGGGTGGCAATAACCGTCACCACATCGTTGGCGGTCGTTTCCTTCTGAAAATCAATTTCGACATCCTGATCCAGAAGCGTTGCCACACCAAACGGCGCGCGACGGGTTATCCAATACAGGTTTGTAGAACAGAACGCCATCACGTAACGACCGTCTGACAACAGCATATTGAATACGCCCTTCTCACGTAACTCATCGGCCAGTGACGCAATATACTTGAATACCGCCTGCATATTACCCGGCGTGCGCGGGTAGCGCTGCGTCAGTTTATGCAGCAGCCAGCAGAACGCTTTCTCGCTGTCCGTTTCACCGACAGGACGAAACTGCCCCGTCTCCAGCGATTTGTAGCCGGTGAGCTGGCCATTATGCGCATAGGTCCAGTTGCGTCCCCACAGTTCGCGGGTAAACGGATGGGTGTTCTCCAGCGCCACCATGCCTCGGTTGGCCTGACGGATATGGGCGATCACCGAGCAGGATTTTATCGGATAGTCCTGCACCAGTTTGGCGATGGGTGATTGATAGCTGGGCTGCGGATCTTTAAAGGTGCGACAGCCTTTACCTTCGTAAAAGGTAATTCCCCAGCCGTCTTTATGCGGCCCAGTGCCCCCACCGCGCTGAACCAACCCGGTAAAACTGAAGCAAATATCGGTTGGCACATTGGCGCTCATCCCGAGCAATTCGCACATATCACACCCCCACAGCAATCGGGGCCGAAGCCCCGTGAAACTTATGCCTTAACCATCTCTTTTTCGATAAGCATGATCAGGATATGGATAACTTTAATGTGAATTTCCTGCACGCGGTCAGCATAGCCAAAGTGCGGTACACGGATTTCGATATCCGCAGAACCCGCCATTTTGCCGCCGTCTTTACCGGTCAGGGTAATGACTTTCATGCCCTGCGCACGCGCCGCTTCAATCGCTTTGATGACGTTTGCAGAGTTACCGGAAGTGGAGATACCCAGCAGAACATCACCTGCACGGCCTACAGATTCAACGTAGCGAGAGAAAACATATTCATAACCGAAATCATTACTCACGCAGGAGAGATGGCTGACGTCGGAGATAGCAATCGCCGGGTAGCCCGGACGGTTTTCACGATAGCGGCCAGTCAGCTCTTCTGCGAAGTGCATCGCATCACAGTGTGAACCACCGTTACCGCAGGAGAGTACTTTACCGCCCGCTTTAAAGCTGTCCGCCAGCAGGACTGCTGCGCGCTGAATGGCGTGGATATTGGCTTCGTCTTTAAGGAAGTTTGCCAGCGTATCGGCCGCTTCATTCAGTTCGTTACGAATAAGATCCTGGTACATGAGGATAATCCTTCAGCATTAATAAAATTGTCATCGCTAGTGTAACGGATAGCGCTAGCGCAGAGAAGCGAGCGCCGTTCTATTCAGCGGATGTTTGGATTTTTGGTGCGCTAAAAAGCAGCAACAATGTGAGCGAGGTTGTAATTATTTTGTAAACACATTGCTAATTAAAATCACATCAACTACAACCATATCATCACAAGTGGTCAGACCTCCTACAAGACAGGGGCATTTCTCTATGATGATTTTGAGTGTTGTATTAACCATTGCTTTACTCGGTGTACTCTTCTATCACCGCGTCAGTTTAACGCTCAGCAGCGTGATTCTGCTGGCCTGGACCGCCGCGCTTGGCGCATCCGGCCTATGGAATCTGTGGCTGCTGGTGCCGCTGGCCATCATTCTGGTGCCGTTCAACTTTACGCCGATGCGTAAGTCGCTGATCTCCGCGCCGGTCTTCCGCATGTTCAGTAAAGTGATGCCGCCGATGTCACGCACTGAAAAAGAAGCGATTGATGCCGGTACCACCTGGTGGGAAGGCGATCTGTTCCGCGGCAACCCGGACTGGAAAAAACTGCACAACTATCCGCGTCCTCAGCTGACGGCGGAAGAGCAGGCCTTTATTGACGGCCCGGTTGAAGAAGCCTGCCGCATGGCCAATGACTTTGCGATCACCCACGAAATGGCCGATCTGCCGCCAGAACTGTGGGCCTATCTGAAAGAACACCGCTTCTTTGCGATGATCATTAAGAAAGAGTACGGCGGCCTGGAGTTCTCGGCTTATGCCCAGGCTCGCGTCCTGCAAAAACTCTCCGGCGTTTCTGGCATTCTGGCGATTACCGTCGGTGTACCAAACTCTTTAGGCCCGGGCGAACTGCTGCAGCATTACGGTACTGAAGAACAAAAAGATCATTATCTGCCGCGTCTGGCACGTGGTCTGGAAATTCCATGCTTCGCCCTGACCAGCCCGGAAGCGGGTTCTGATGCTGGCGCGATTCCGGATACCGGCGTCGTTTGCATGGGCGAATGGCAGGGTGAGCAGGTTCTGGGTATGCGTCTGACCTGGAACAAGCGTTACATTACGCTTGCGCCTATCGCCACCGTACTCGGTCTGGCCTTTAAACTGTCCGACCCGGACAAACTGCTGGGCGGCGCGGAAGAGTTAGGTATCACCTGTGCGCTGATCCCAACCAACACCCCGGGCGTGGAAATTGGCCGTCGCCACTTCCCGCTGAACGTACCGTTCCAGAACGGTCCGACCCGTGGTCAGGATATCTTTGTGCCGATTGATTACATCATCGGTGGACCAAAAATGGCCGGCCAGGGCTGGCGTATGCTGGTTGAATGTCTGTCCGTCGGTCGCGGTATTACCCTGCCATCTAACTCCACCGGCGGCGTGAAATCCGTGGCGCTGGCGACCGGTGCCTACGCACACATTCGCCGTCAGTTCAAAGTCTCCATCGGTAAGATGGAAGGTATTGAAGAGCCGTTGGCGCGTATCGCCGGTAACGCCTATGTGATGGATGCAGCGGCTACGCTGATTACCTACGGCATTATGCTGGGTGAAAAACCGGCCGTGCTGTCGGCTATCGTGAAGTACCACTGTACCCACCGCGGCCAGCAGTCCATCGTTGACGCCATGGATATCGCCGGCGGCAAAGGCATTATGCTCGGTGAAGGTAACTTCCTGGCACGTGCTTACCAGGGCGCGCCGATTGCCATCACCGTGGAAGGGGCCAACATCCTGACCCGTAGCATGATGATCTTCGGCCAGGGGGCAATTCGCTGCCATCCATACGTGCTGGAAGAGATGGCCGCAGCGCAGAATAAAGACGTGAATGCTTTCGATAAGCTGCTGTTCAAACACATCGGCCACGTCGGTAGTAACAAAGTTCGCAGCTTCTGGTTAGGGCTCACCCGTGGCTTAACCAGCCCGACGCCAACCCGTGACGCTACCAAGCGTTACTATCAGCATCTGAACCGCCTGAGCGCTAACCTGGCTCTGCTGTCAGACGTATCGATGGCGGTGCTGGGCGGTAGCCTGAAACGCCGTGAACGTATCTCCGCGCGTCTGGGCGATGTGCTGAGCCAGCTGTATCTTGCGTCTTCGGTGTTGAAACGCTATGACGACGAAGGTCGTAATGAAGCTGATTTACCGCTGGTTCACTGGGGCGTGCAGGACGCGCTGTATCAGGCAGAACAGGCGATTGACGATCTGCTGCAAAACTTCCCGAACCGCTTTGTGGCAGGTGCGATGCACGTGGTTATCTTCCCGACCGGTCGTCATTACTCTGCGCCGTCCGATAAACTGGATCACGCCGTAGCGAAAATCCTGCAAACCCCAAGCGAGACTCGTTCCCGTATTGGTCGCGGCCAATACCTGACACCGAGCCAGTACAACCCGGTGGGTCTGCTGGAAGAAGCGCTGGTTGACGTAATGGCCGCAGACCCAATCCACCAGCGTATCTGTAAAGAGATTGGCAAAAACCTGCCATTCACTCGCCTGGATGAACTGGCGCATAACGCGCTGGCAAAAGGGCTGATTGACCAGGCTGAAGCCGCTATTCTGATCAAGGCTGAAGAGAGCCGTCTGCGCAGCATTAACGTTGACGACTTTGCCCCAGACGAACTGGCGACCAAGCCGGTAAAGCTGCCGGACAACGTACGCAAGGTTGAAGCCGCGTAACGTTACCTTCTCGTTATCCTCGAAGCGGAGCCTGGCTCCGCTTTTTTTTATCCAAACAGTCCTCAGCGCTATCACCTCCTGATAAGGTGTTACAGTTAGATTAATGCCCTGCCATAAGGAGCGAATCACTGTGCCTGGTTTGAAAATTACCCTTTTGCAGCAACCGCTGGTGTGGATGGATGGCCCTGCCAACCTGCGCCATTTTGATCGTTTGATGGAAGAAATTGTCGGGCGCGATGTGATTGTCCTGCCGGAAATGTTTACCACCGGTTTTGCCATGGAAGCCGCCGAGCAGTCGATGGCGGAAGAGGACGTGATTGCCTGGATGCGCACGCAGGCGCTACGGACTAATGCCCTCATTGCCGGTAGCGCGGCGTTACAAACCGGACGCGGGGCGGTAAACCGCTTCCTGCTGGTCGAGCCGGAAGGCCACGTGCATGCCTATGATAAGCGCCATCTATTCCGTATGGCCGACGAACACCACCATTATCTCGCAGGCGATAAACGTATCGTGCTGACCTGGCGCGGCTGGCGTATTCTGCCGCTGGTTTGCTATGACCTGCGCTTCCCGGTGTGGTCTCGCAATCGCAACGACTACGATCTGGCGCTGTACGTTGCCAACTGGCCGGCTCCGCGCTCGCTGCACTGGCAGGCGCTGCTGACCGCTCGTGCCATTGAAAACCAGGCCTACGTTGTCGGATGCAATCGCGTTGGCACTGACGGCAATGGTCATCACTATCGTGGGGACAGCCGGATTATTTCTCCGCAGGGCGAGATCCTGGCAACCGCCGAAGCGCACCAGGCGACGCGTATTGACGGCGAGCTGTCGCTCACCGCGCTACGCGAGTATCGTGAGAAATTCCCCGCCTGGCAGGATGCCGACCCTTTCGCACTCGGTTAATTTGCGCATCTTCTGGCCTGATGTTCCGTCAGGCCATAAACCCCATCTTTATTACTCATTATATTTCAATGAGATTCGATATTTATTTTCAGGCTAATCATTTTTCTTATTAAATGAGTGTTGCCACCTTTTAATATTTACTTATTACGCCTGCTTTCTGTTCTACACTCATAAAGTGGATAAAATTCAATACCAATAAGCGGTTGCAGTTAATAAGATCCAACGATGACTTTTTTCTATTGGCTTGCTTTTAACATCAGGTCGGGATGGTTGTGTCTGCAATATCAACTGGAACAATGCTCATGGAAAATAATAATCTCATTGTTGTTGAAAAAAGGCTGGTTGCCCGATTTATGGATATGTTCATCAAGTTTGGACTTATTCTGGCATTAGCCTCTTTTTGTTTTACCGTTTTCTCTCCCTTTCTGAACATGATGCTGTGGGCGATAATTCTGGCGGTTACGCTCTATCCTCTCCATCAACGCTTCGCGGCTCGTTTTGGCGGCAAGCAGGGCTTAGCGTCTACTCTGTTGGTATTGCTGGGAATTCTGCTTATCGTCGCCCCGACGGTCATGATGGTGAGCTCGTTGGGTGACAGCATCAGCGGCCTGCTCAGCAAATTTGGTCATGACAATCTGGTCATCCCTCCTCCTCCCGATAATATCGCCACCCTCCCGCTCGTCGGGGAAAAACTGTATGCACTATGGCTCAAAATCTCGGTAGATCTCCCCGGATTTATCAGCGCTTATCGCACTCAGTTGGGTGATATTGCTAAACAAATACTCGGGTTTCTCGCCAGCATGGGCGGCGGGTTATTGGGTTTTGTTTTTTCATTCATCGTGGCCGGCATCATCATGGCCTGGGGCGCGGCTGGTGCCAACAGCGCCAGGCGTATTGCGATGCGCATTACCGATGAGCACAAAGGCGTTGCCCTGGCAAAACTGTGCACCAGTACGATTCGCGCCGTGGCGCTAGGCGTAATTGGTGTGGCGTTGATCCAGGCGCTGCTGGCAGGGGTGATCATGGTAGTGGCCGGCATCCCAGCGGTAGGCGTCTTCTTTATTCTGGCGCTGATTCTGGGGATCGCGCAGATCCCGGTGATTTTGGTTACCGCACCGGCGATCGCTCTTATGTGGGGCATGGACTTACACGGAATGGGGCTGAATATTCTCTTTACCGTGCTGTTGCTGATTGCCGGGATGGCCGATAACGTCCTTAAACCGTTAATGCTGGGTCGTGGCGTCGATGCCCCTATGCCGGTGGTTTTATTGGGCGCACTGGGCGGAATGGCGGCCAACGGTATTCTGGGCATGTTTATCGGCGCGACGCTGCTCTCCATCGGCTATCGCATCTTTATGGCCTGGGTGAATGATGGCCTGGCTAAAGCGCCGAGCGATAGCGATGTTCAATGACGGCAGTCTGTGGCGTCTCCTGATCGCGGGAGGCGCTAGCCTGGTACTGACTGCCTGTACAACGCTGGGTCCGAACTATATTCCGCCAAAAACGCCCGAACTTGCGCAATGGCAACCGGCTACGCAGAAGGCCGTATCTCACTCGGCCCAACCATCCTACGCGCAATGGTGGACTCAGCTTCACGACCCCACTCTAACCATGTTGGTTAATGAGGCGCTGCGGAAAAATCCGGATGTAAAAATAGCCGGGCTACGCCTGCTGGAATCTCGTGCCCAGCTTGGGATTGCGGAGAGTCTGCTTGGGCCGCAGGCGACTATTGGCAGCGGTGAGGTCGTACGTTCAGGCCAGGTGCATGACGGCCGTAGCAGCTCGGCCACCCGCTACAGCGCGGGTTTTAATCTTGGCTGGGAAATTGATTTCTGGGGTAAATTTCAGCGCGGCATCGAATCCGCAGATGCCAGCTATTTCGCCGTGCTGGCGCAGTATGACGACATCCAGGTATTGATGGCCGCTCAGGTCGCACTGCTGTACGTCAATATCCGCACGCTGGAAGCCCGGTTGGCAATCACCCGCAATAACGCCGCCATTCAGAAACGCAGTCTGCAAATTACCGAGCGCTTATTCCAGAGCGGCAATAGCGCCGAGCTTGATGTACAGCAGGCGAAAACCCAATACCTTTCAACACTCTCTACGCTGCCGCAGTTAGAAACCAGCCTGCGTCAAAGCCAGAACGCCTTAAGCGTTTTGCTAGCCAGAAAACCGGGGGCATTGCCGGAAATGTCTGGAGACACCGGGGTGATCCCACGCGGAGATTTATCGTTAGTGACTGAACTACCGGCAGACCTGCTTCGCCGTCGCCCTGATGTCAGAACCGCCGAACGACAGCTAGCCGCGCAGTCAGCGCTAATTGGCGTTGCACAAAGCGAGCTTTACCCGTCCATTTCGCTGATAGGCAGCGTCGGGATCGGTGCTCAGACCGGTAACAGTGGTAGTACGGTTTCGTGGGTCGCGGGGCCGACATTTAGCTGGAACCTGCTGGATCAGGGACGGCTTGGCAACCAGGTCCTGGTACAGGACGCACGTTTTCTCCAGTTGCATGAGCGCTATCGAGACACCGTATTCCAGGCCGCACGCGAAGTTGATGATTCCGCCATCGCTTACGCTAATGACAAAGAAGAAATTACCCTGCTTATCGACACCGGAAAAGCGGCGAGCCGCTCACTGGAGATAGCCAATACGCAATATCGCGAAGGCATGGCTGATTTTCAGCGTGTTCTGGATTCGCAGCGTGCGCTGTTTAACCAACAGGAACGGCTGGTTAACACTCAAGGTGCGATGATGCGCGACCTCATTACCCTGTACAAAGCGCTGGGCGGCGGCTGGGAGCCGGGTCGTCAGCGTCCGCTGGTTGACCGCGAAACCGATGCACATCTGCGTCAACGCGACGATTGGGTTCCGCTGCTGGATACCCCTCTCCCCTCTGCTACCGAAACCCAGAAAGGTCACGCGCCATGACGACATCCTCACCTTCGCCCGGACAAGCCAGCCGTCGTGGAACTGCGGTTATGGCAGTACTGATCCTGATTCTGCTCGTCGGGTATTTATTCGCCGACCGTTTTACCCCTTACACCTCACAGGCCAGGGTACAGGCGTTTATTGTGCCCATCGCCGCCGAGATCAGCGGGCAGATCCAGCAGGTTCACGTCCGGGATAATCAGCGCGTGGCTATTGGCGATCCGCTTTTCGATCTCGATCCAGAACCTTACGATCTAGCGCTGGCGCGGGCTCGCGCTGATTACCTGACGGTATTAAGTTCAGTCAAAGCCAACGGTGAAACCATCGCCGCCGCCAAAGCGGGTTATCAGGCCTCAGTGACCGCTTATGAAAATGCGGCGAAAGACGCCGAGCGCCAGGAGAGGCTGTATCGGGAAGATCCCGGCACTATCTCCGTTCGTCGTCTTGAAATTGCCCAGGCCGGTCGCGAGACAGCGCGTAGCCAAATGGCGGCGGCGGCCGCAGATGTTCGACGGGCGACCGAAGCAGCCGGAGAGATCGGCAATAACAACTCGCAGCTGCTCAGCGCCCGCGCCGCTATCAACAAAGCCGAACTGGACAGAAAGAATGCCCATGTTGTCGCCAGCAACCGTGGCCTGATTACCGATCTGCGGGCCGAAAGTGGAAAATTTGTTGCTGCGGGTTCACCCGTAATGACGCTGGTTGCGATAAACGATGTCTGGATCAGCGCCGATATGACGGAAAACAACCTCGGTCATGTGCAGCCCGGCGATGAAGTGGCCATTTTACTCGACAGCATGCCAGGGCATATCTTCAGAGGCGAGGTTCGCAGCGTCGGCTACGGTATCAATGCAATCCCGGCACAACCGGCAGGCACACTGCCCAGCATCGATAACAACCGCGATTGGCTGCGTCAGGCGCAGCGCTTTCCGGTCAAGATTGCTTTCAGCAAAGACAGTCCGCCGCCGCCGAATAGCCTGCGGGTCGGTGGCCAGGCCGATGTGCTGGTTTACGCCAGCGGCAGCAGCCTGCTGAATGTCTTCGGCAGCCTGTATATCCGCCTGATGAGCCTCTTCTCGTATCTTTATTGAGGTTCATTATGCATAACGCCGACCGTGCCGTGCTGAGGATAGGGTTTGGGATCGTGCTAGCCTCGCTGGTCTGCTACGGCATTGCGCTACCGATGCCGCATCTTGGCTGCATTATGGCGTGGATAGTGTTGTGTCAGGGTAAACCACTGCCTATCCAAAAAGGGGCGATCGTTGGCTTGATGCTGACGGTGATGATGACAGGTGGAGTACTGATGGTGCCGCTGCTGACGCATTATCCGTTAGCGGCTATGCTGCTCACCGCACTGCTGCTGTACCGGCTAATGCTGATAGGGCTTGCGGGGAAAGGCCCTCAGGCTACGCTTCTGATTGCCGCCCTCACGATTATCCCCGTCGCCGGTCTGATTGAGCAGTCGCTGGCTATCGGCATTGCACAAATGATGGGGCTCGGCATTATTCTCGGCACGCTGGTGAATCGGCTGATGCTGGCGCTTTTTCCCGCCTCCCCGGCATCTCTTAGTACAACACTACCGTCTCATACATCCCATACGCTGGCGCTGCGGGCCGTTGCAATTGTGCTGCCGGTTTGGCTGCTGGCGCTAAGCCATCCAGCGTTTTATATCCCTGCGGTGATGAAAACCGTCATGCTGGCGCAGCAGGCCAATACCCTGACGGCGAAAGCATCTGGGCGCGAACTGGTTTTCTCAACGTTGATCGGTGCTCTGCTGGCTGCGGGAATGTGGTTTGGCTTAAGCGTCTGGCCTTCACTGCTCATGCTGGTGCTCTGGCTGGGGCTACTGAGTCTATGGGTAGCCCGACGGATGATCCGACTCGCCACCAGCCGCTTTACGCCCTCATTCTGGAGCAACGCCTGGATAACTTGCCTGATCCTCTTCGGCCCCGCCATTCAGGATAGCGCGTCAGGTAAGGATGTATGGATGGCATCCGCCATGCGCTGCGCGTTATACATCGCTATTGCCCTTTACGCCTGGGCCTGCGTGGCGCTGCTTGAGCGCTGGCGCACGGGCAGTCAGCCAACTCTTTCCGGAGAATAAAACAATGCTACTGCCTTTACTCATGGGGATGCCGGTGATTCTGTGCAATATGTTGCTGCAATCGCTGGTTTCCGTCTGGTGTATTCGCTTTTATATCAAACGCTTTCATGACAAAGAAGGCGCCTTAGCCGGCGTCATGGCACTGTTTGGCATCATTACCATCGTTTTGCTCGGCAATCTGCTGCAAATTTTACTGTGGGGCGCGTTGTTTTTGTGGCTGGGTGAATTCACCACGCTGCTGGAAGCGGTCTATCACTCGGGGGTGAACTTTGCCACGCTTGGTTATGGCGATATTGTGATGAGCCCGCAATGGAAGCTACTTGGCCCGCTGGAGGCGGTAAACGGTGCGCTGATGATTGGTCTGTCCGGCGCCTGCATGCTGGCAGTATTGCAGCATCACATTCGGAAGCAGTTAAGACCGTAGATGAGATAAGCCGTAAAACGACGAAAGCCTGAATCATTTCTGATTCAGGCTTTCTGAATGTGGCGGAACGGACGGGACTCGAACCCGCGACCCCCTGCGTGACAGGCAGGTATTCTAACCGACTGAACTACCGCTCCACAACGTTCCCTTCGGAACGAGGCGAATATTACGGTTTCCCTGGAAAACCGTCAACGCTTTTTCTCTACTTTTGAATCGTTTGCTGCAAAAATCGCCCATGCGCTCATTTTCACGGCGAAAATAGACGATTTATCCCCGCCAGAGGCAGCTACCGCCCTTTTTCTGCACCAGGTCGAGGCGCGATTCATGGCTCACCAGTTCCTCATCGGTGGCGTAAACCACACGTAATTTACTCTCAGCCCGCGCAATACGCTGAATACCGGTATTCCCTGCCAGCTGCTGCCCCTCACCTTCCATCGCAAATTTAATCGACGTTTGCCCGCCGGTCATCGTCAGGTAGACGTCTGCCAGTATCTGGGCATCGAGCAGTGCGCCGTGAAGCGTACGCTTAGTGTTGTCTATTTCATAACGCGAGCATAACGCATCGAGGCTGTTACGCTTGCCGGGGAACATCCGCCGCGCCAGCGCCAGGCTATCGGTAACCTTACAGAAGGTATCGGTTTTTGGAATACCGCGGTTGAGCTTACTAAACTCATAGTCCATGAAGCCGATATCGAACGATGCGTTATGGATGACCAGCTCCGCCCCGCGGATGTAGTCCATAAACTCGTCGGCTACGTCGGCAAAGGTCGGTTTATCCAGCAAAAACTCATCGGCAATACCGTGAACGCCGAAGGCTTCAGGGTCCACCAGCCGGTCAGGCTTGAGATACACATGGAAGTTATTACCGGTCAAACGACGGTTTATCACCTCGACGGCACCGATTTCGATGATCTTGTGGCCTTCATAGTGGGCACCGATCTGGTTCATACCGGTGGTTTCGGTATCCAGAACGATCTGTCGTGTAATTGCAGTGCTCATATCAGTCATTTATGTCAGACTTGCCGTTTTACTTTCAATTGCAGATACAGGAAGTCTACCAGAGATGCTTAAACAGGTAGAAATTTTCACCGATGGCTCTTGCCTCGGCAATCCCGGCCCGGGTGGTTATGGTGCTATTTTACGCTATCAGCAGCGGGAAAAAACCTTCAGCGAAGGCTATCGTCTGACCACCAACAACCGGATGGAAATGATGGCGGCAATCGTCGCGCTCGAAGCACTTAAAGAACCGTGTACCGTGGTGCTGAGTACCGACAGCCAGTACGTTCGCCAGGGGATCACCCAATGGATCCACAACTGGAAAAAGCGCGGTTGGAAAACGGCGGATAAAAAACCGGTCAAAAACGTCGATCTGTGGAAGCGACTGGATGCCGCCCTCGGCAAACATGAGATTCGCTGGGAGTGGGTCAAAGGCCACGCCGGCCATCCGGAAAACGAACGCTGCGACGAACTGGCGCGGACCGCTGCCAATTCACCGACCCATGATGATACCGGATACCAACCGGACGCTTAAGCGTCCGGCTTGCGGTACTGCCGCGTCGCCCCAACGGCCTGCTGAATACGGCTTTTGGCTTTATTCTGCCGCATCGGATTCAGCGTAAGAGGAATGGTTCGCTTACGCGCGACAATCAGCTGTAAGCAGCCCAACGCGGGCAAATGCGTGCCCAGCAGCGCCCCGCCCTGTTTCGCCCACGGCAACACCTGAAAGCGACTTTGGTGCAGCACTTCGAAATTCAACAGCGCCAGCCAGTCAAGCTGGCGCGTCAGAGTAAACATCCGGCTGTTGTACGGCACCGATTTACGCAGCACCGGCACCATCTTGCGTAATCCCATCAAGCTCACCGGGTTGAAGCTGCTGATAATCAGCCAGCCGTCATCGATTAAGACACGATCCGCCTCACGCAATAGGCGGTGAGGATCGCTACACCAGGGAAGGGTATGGGAGAGTAGACAGGCATCAACCGACTTTTCGGCAAACGGCAGATGCAGCGGGTCGGCCATCACCTGAATGGGGCTGCCCTCCAGAGAAATGTTCACCTGATGGGATATAGCGCAAGCTTCAGTGTTGATCTCTGCGCTCAGGTTCCCCACCTTGAGCAGGTGGAAGCCGTACAGTTTCCCCAGCCACGGTTTAAGTTGACGATCGATGGCCTCACGATAATATTCACCCCAGGGCATTTGCGCCCACGAGACAGGCGCTGAGACTGTTTGAGGTATCCTTGCCGGTTTCATCACAACCTTCCCTACGCGTAAGAGGTAACGAATGAATCTTAACAGTATTCCTGCATTTCAGGACAACTACATCTGGGTTCTTAATGATGAAACGGGTCGTTGTCTGATCGTCGATCCCGGCGAAGCCGCACCAGTCCTCAAAGCGATCGCAGATAATCGCTGGCAGCCCGAAGCCATTTTGTTGACTCACCACCATAACGATCATGTCGGTGGCGTCGCAGATCTGTGTGAGCAATTTCCGAATCTTGTGGTTTATGGCCCAGAAGAGACAATTAACAAAGGGGCAACAAAAATAGTTGCCGACGGCGATAAAATTCACATTCTCGGTCAGGAATTTTACGTATTCGCGACCCCTGGGCACACTTTAGGACATATCTGTTTCTATAGCGCGCCGTATCTTTTCTGCGGCGACACCCTATTTTCCGGGGGCTGCGGACGGTTATTCGAAGGCACTGCGGGCCAGATGTACAGCTCGTTACAGAGAATTAACACTCTCCCGGAAGAGACACTTATTTGTTGCGCACATGAATATACTCTCTCCAATATGAAGTTTGCGCTGAGCGTTTTACCGCATGATTTGTTCATTAACGAATACTATCGTGAAGTTAAGGAGTTACGAGCAAAAAAACAAATAACACTCCCCACAACTCTGAAAAATGAGCGCCGGATTAATCTCTTTTTAAGAACGGATGACATTGATTTAATTAATGAAATAGAGAAAGAAACAAAGATGCTACAATCTGAGCAGCGTTTTGCTTGGTTACGGTCAAAGAAAGATAACTTCTGATACTTCCGGGTTGCGTTTTCGAAAGTTCGCCGTTATGATCGCTCGTCTTTTAAGCAACTATTGACACACACATGAAGGCAAAAGCGATATTACTCGCCTCTGTCCTGCTCGTGGGGTGCCAGGCATCACAGCATGGCAACGTCCAACAGCACGCACAGAGCCTTTCTGCGGCTAGTCAAGGGGAAGCAAGTAAGTTCGCAAGTCAGGCGAGTTGGATGGACAATGGGACATTCGACACGCAGAATCAGGACTTGTGGGCTTATATTGGCGACGAGCTAAAGATGGGAATCCCGGATAATGACCGGGTTCGCGAACAAAAACAGAAGTATTTGAAAAATAAGAGCTATCTCCACGATGTAACTTTACGGGCAGAGCCGTATATGTACTGGATAGCCGGGCAAGTTAAGAAACGTAACATGCCGATGGAACTGGTATTACTACCCATAGTGGAGAGCGCTTTTGACCCGCATGCAACGTCTGGCGCCAATGCCGCAGGCATTTGGCAGATCATTCCGAGCACCGGGCGAAATTACGGTCTGAAACAGACCCGCAGTTATGATGCACGCCGTGACCTTGTTGCTTCCACAACGGCGGCACTGGATATGATGCAGCGCCTGAACAAAATGTTCGATGGCGACTGGTTGTTGACGGTAGCAGCGTATAACAGCGGCGAAGGCCGTGTAATGAAAGCGATGAAAGTGAACAAAGCCCGTGGCAAGCCCACCGACTTCTGGTCACTGCCGTTGCCTCAGGAAACCAAGCTGTACGTGCCTAAAATGCTGGCATTGAGTGATATTCTCAAAAACAGCAAACGCTATGGCGTTCGTCTGCCAAGTGCGGATGAAAGCCGAGCTCTGGCGCGCGTTCGCCTCGACAGCCCGGTGGAGATCTCTCAGTTGGCAGATATGGCAGGAATGCCGGTCAACAAGCTGAAGACCTTCAATGCTGGCGTCAAAGGCTCAACGCTCGGTGCCACAGGCCCGAAGTACGTGATGGTGCCAAAGAAGCATGCAGATCAGCTGCGTGAGTCCCTGGCCTCCGGAGAGATTGCCGACCTCCAGCCAACGCTGGTTGCCGACAACACGCCGTTGACCAGCCGCAGCTATACGGTCCGCTCGGGTGATACGCTGTCCGGTATCGCATCACGTTTAGGCGTGAAGGCGAAAGACCTGCAGCAGTGGAATAGCCTGCGCGGTAACAATCTGAAAGTGGGTCAGAGCTTAACGGTAGGTGCGGGCAGCAGCGCTGCACGTCTTGCCGATAACAGCAGCATTACGTACCGGGTACGTAAGGGCGACTCACTGTCGAGCATTGCTAAGCGTCACGGCGTTAACATCAAAGATGTGATGCGCTGGAATGGCGGTACCGGCAACCTGCAGCCGGGCGATCAGCTCACGCTGTTTGTGAAAAATAGCGATCGTCCTGATTCCTGACAGGCAACCCATAAAAAAAGGCACCGATTCCCCCGGTGCCTTTTTTTATTGCGCTCATTTCGGTTTATTTCCCCGGACTAAACTCCACAATCAACGGATTATGATCCGACGCGCGAGTCACCAGCACCGATGCCTGGCTGACATTAAGTCCACGATAGAAAACAAAATCTAGCGGTCGGCCAAATGCGCGACGGCGCTGATCGTCGTCAAAAGAAACCGGCCGCAGTGACATCTCACGCGCGAAACGGTAAAGCGCATTCATTCGTGGTCGGCTCCAGGCGTTGAAATCGCCGGCCATAATGACCGGGCCGTTATGCAGTGCCATCTGCTCACCGATCGGAATAAGCTGTTTGCTGTAAACGTCGACACCCAGGCTAAAATTAACCGCATGGATGTTCACCACCATCAGCAGCCGTGCGTCTGGAAGTGGGTAAACGGTCACTAACGCGGATTTCGCGAGTCTGAGAATAGGTTCACGTTCACGCAGTGGGCAGCAGTATACGGGCTGCGCGGCGGACAAGGTCATAACGCCGGATGGATGGTGTGGTAAGGCAAAGGCCGGCACCTGATCGGCGGCCAGATAGTTAGTGGTCGCAAACTTAACTAATTCGGGTGTTGTCTGCGCTTCCTGAAGCAGCACCAGGTGAGCATCTTTACCAAACTTATTCAGCACTGAAAGCCATTCAGCACGCTTCTGCTTAAAGATATTCCACACCAGGATTCGAATATTCTCTTCCGTGCTTAACGGCCTACCCATCGATAGCGCCTGGCTAATGCTGGTATATTCGCCTGGTGGCGGCAGAATCCGCTCCGCAGGTTGTCCGGCAATATAGCGCATAGCATAGGTATTTTTTCGCACTTTCTTTTATAACCTCAATAACGAAAGAACCCTCCTGCTTCCAGGAAGGTCCTTCAGTTATAGGGGCTTTTGCCCACGGTTTCAACGCTATTTGCGATAAAGCCGGCCGAACTTTTATAAGTCAGTGCTTACCTTTCCCGCCTTAGCTCATCGCGACGTGAGCGGTCTTATCCAGACGTCCACTCAGACCAGTCAGCAACAGAGCACCAACGACAATCAGCGCACCAATCCACGGGGTTTGTGCCAACCCATAGTGTTCAACCGTTTGGCCACCGATGACCGAACCTAGCGCGATACCGACGTTAAAAGCAGCGATATTCAGCCCCGAAGCAACGTCTACGGCCGCTGGCGTATATTGTTCGGCCTTCTGCACAACGTAAACCTGCAAACCTGGCACATTACCAAAGGCGAAGATACCCATCACCAGAATCGTAGCCAGTGCGGCATACTGAATCGACGCGGTGAACTGGAATACCAGCAACAAGGCGGCAAGTGCGGCGAAGATAAACTTCAGTGCAGGCACTGCGCCGTGTTTGTCAGCCAGTTTCCCTCCCCAGATATTACCGATGGCCACCGCGACACCATATCCCAACAGGATCCAGCTGACCGCATTTGGCGTAAAACCAGCTAAATTTTGCATCATGGGTGCCAGGAAGGTGAAAGCAGTAAATACACCACCGTAGCCAAGGGCCGTGATAGCGTAGATCATCAGCAGGCGCGGGTGAGTCAGCACTTTTAGCTGGTCCGATAAACTCGCTGGCGCACGGCCAGGGATATTACGTGGTATCAGTATCGCGCTGGCAATCAGTGCAATCGCACCCAGCATAGAGACCGCAAGGAAGGTTTCACGCCAGCCGAAGTGCTGACCGATAAACGTTCCCAGCGGTACGCCAGTAACCAATGCCACGGTCAGGCCGCCAAACATGATGGCAATTGCCGAAGCGGCTTTTTCTTTCGGTACCAGACTGGTCGCAATCGTCGATCCGATAGAGAAGAAAACCCCGTGAGCCAGACCTGTCAGTAAACGAGCAATCACTAAGGTGATATAACCCGGCGCCTGCCAGGCCAGCAAATTGCCGATGGTAAACAGCACCATCAGCGCCAGCAGCAGTTGTTTACGCGGTAGCTTACCCGTCAGCGCGGTTAAGACCGGCGCACCGATAGCCACGCCAAGCGCGTAGATAGAGACTAACAGCCCCGCAGAGGGCAGAGAGATAGATAACTGTTCAGCAATTGTCGGTACCAGACCAACAATAACAAACTCGGTTGTGCCAATGGCAAAGGCACTGATCGTTAAGGCAAGTAGCGCCAGCGGCATAATTTACTCCACATCATCAGTATTAAGATGACACGTAGTATGCCCGGGTGTTTAAATAACAAAAATATTCAAAATCTCAATATAATTTTGCTTCAGGTGCAATAATGAGAGCTACTTCAGAAGAAATCGCCATTTTTGTCGCGGTCGTTGAAAGCGGCAGTTTTAGCCGGGCAGCGGAACAGCTTGAACTCGCCAACTCGGCGGTGAGCCGGGCGGTAAAGAAGCTGGAGTCAAAGCTGGGCGTCAGCTTGCTTAACCGTACAACCCGTCAGCTGAGCCTCACCGAAGAAGGCGAGCGCTATTTCCGTCGCATGCAGGTGGTGTTGCAAGAGATGGCCGCCGCGGAAAATGAGCTCCTGGACACCCGTAATACTCCGCGTGGCCTGCTGCGGGTGGATGCGGCAACGCCGGTTATGCTGCATTTTCTGATGCCGCTGGTTAAGCCATTTCGCGAACGTTACCCTGAAATGACGCTTTCTTTGGTATCGTCAGAGACGTTTATCAATCTGATCGAGCGTAAAGTTGATGTCGCAATACGTGCAGGGACACTAACGGATTCAAGCCTGCGGGCACGTCCGCTATTTACCAGCTATCGCAAGATCATTGCCTCACCGGACTATATCGCCCGCTACGGAATGCCGGAAAATGCGACCGATCTTAAAGATCATCAGTGTCTGGGATTTACCGAGCCGTCGTCACTGAATACCTGGCCCGTATACTGCTGCGATGGGCAGTTCATGGAAATCAGCAGTAGTATCTCCTCAAACAGTGGTGAAACGCTGAAACAGCTTTGTCTAAGCGGCAACGGAATCGCCTGTCTGTCGGATTACATGGTAGATAAAGAGATTGCCAGAGGGGAGTTTGTCGAGCTGTTGGCGGATAAACGGATGCCCGTAGAAATGCCGTTTAGCGCGGTCTATTACAGCGATCGGGCGGTGAGTACTCGAATTAGGGCATTTATCGATTTTCTTAGCGAATACGTGAAGGAAAATCACTAGCGGAGAATGCATGAAGGAGGCACCATGCCTCCTTCAGTCTGGTTTGTACAATCAGAATCAGAGATCGATTAATCCCACTCTGGTGCCAGGCTTTCCGGGCTCACCAGGCGGTCGTTGCAATCCAGCGCGGCGATGGCTTTTTTATCTTCCGCATCCAGATGCAGATCCAGCGCCAGCAGATTGCTTGCCAGGTTTTCGCGCTTGGTGGATGACGGGATCACGGCATAACCTTCCCCTATCGCCCAGGACAGAATCACCTGTGCTGCCGTCGCATTATGCTTCGCGGCAATACGGCCAATCACTTCATCTTTCAATGCCTTGCCATAAGCTAAAGTCATATACGATGTGATGTGAATACCGTGCTCTGTTGCCCAATCAACAACCTTACGATTCTGCAGGTAAGGCGACAGCTCAATTTGGTTAGTTGCAATATTCTCTGCGCCAACCGCGGCGATAGCGCGCTCCATCAGCGGGATCGTAAAGTTCGAAATCCCAATCTGGCGGGTCAGCCCCTGTTTTTTCGCTTCCAGCAACGCGGACATAAACTCTTCTACTGCAACAGCATCATTAGGTGATGGCCAGTGAACCAGCGTCAGGTCAACATAGTCGGTACGCAACTTCTGCAGACTTTCTTTTAGGCTTGGGATCAGCTTGTCTTTGCTCAGGTTTTCAATCCAGATTTTCGTCGTGATAAACAGTTCATCACGTGCGATGCCGCTTTCAGCAACAGCTTGACCAACAGCCGCTTCATTATCATAAATTTGTGCGGTATCGATGGTGCGATAGCCCAGTTCCAGCGCCGTTTTGACAGAAGCGATAACAACATCATCTTTCAGGCGAAAAGTACCAAGGCCAAATGCAGGGATTGTCATGATTTTCCTCTTTATTTATCAGTATAGGTTAACTAAAAACCATTATGACGAAGGCGAGGATTGGGAAAAAGATCGTTAAATGCAGAGGATTTTTGCTAAATCAGCAACAATTAAATAACACATACAAAAAAGCCCTGAGCAAATGCTCAGGGCTCTTAATAAGTGGCGGAACGGACG
>NZ_JAKCNS010000003.1 GCF_021440345.1 Kluyvera intermedia | reverse complement strand
GGCCTTTGTGCTGGTGCTGGTCGGGGAGCTAATTGGTCGAGGTGTGTTCTACGGGCTACATATGACCGTTGGTATGGCGATTGCCAGCTAAGCAAATAAAGCTGCCGGGGCGCTCTTGCCCTGGCACTTTTTGTTCATGAATTTTTTCAACTGAACCCTGCCTGAGTCTTTTCTCTATTATCTAATAAAAACAATTAAATATATTCATTCGATTAATTTATATCGTCGCGCTGAATAAGAAACATCAATCGTTGCCTCAGAAAGCACGGACCGGCGGAAAACAGGTGGATTGACAATGTTTTTGGCGGTGGCATGATGCGCTCGAAATCTGTCTATCCTCACGGTTTGTAGCCCATGTCCACCTATACTCGCCCAGTGCTGTTATTGCTCTGTGGCTTACTCTTATTGACGCTGGCGATCGCGGTATTAAACACGCTCGTCCCGCTTTGGCTCGCCCATGAAAATCTGCCTACCTGGCAGGTGGGGATGGTCGGATCGTCCTATTTTACCGGCAACCTGGTCGGTACCATGCTCACCGGGCGTCTGATTAAGCGTCTGGGATTCAACTTCAGCTATTACATTGCTTCGCTGATTTTTGCCGCGGGCTGCGTTGGGCTGGGCTTTATGGTGGGTTTCTGGAGCTGGATGTTCTGGCGTTTTATTGCCGGCGTGGGCTGCGCCATGATCTGGGTCGTGGTGGAGAGCGCGCTGATGTGCAGCGGTACCTCACGCAACCGTGGCCGCCTGCTGGCGGCTTATATGATGATGTATTATATCGGTACCGTGCTGGGCCAGCTTATTGTCAGCAAACTGCCGACCGATATCGCGACTATTCTGCCGCTGATGACCGGGGTCATTTTGTCCGGTATTCTGCCGCTGCTGTTTACCCGCATCCTGAATCAGCACAGCGAGCCGCAGGATGGCAGTACGCGTGTCTGGCCGATGTTTAAGCTGCGCCAGGCGCGTTTGGGCGTTAATGGCTGCATCATTTCCGGTATCGTGTTGGGTTCACTGTACGGCCTGATGCCGTTGTATCTGAATCATCGCGGGGTGAGCGATTCGGGGATTGGTTTCTGGATGGCGGTGATGGTTAGCGCAGGTATTCTGGGGCAGTGGCCGATTGGCCGTCTGGCGGACCGTTACGGTCGCCTGCTGGTGCTGCGTGTGCAGGTATTTGTGGTGATCCTTGGCTGCATAGCCATGCTGAATCAGGCGATGATGGCCCCAGCGCTGTTTATTCTTGGTGCCGCGGGCTTCACGCTCTATCCGGTGGCGATGGCCTGGGCCTGTGAGAAAGTGGAGCATCATCAACTGGTTGCCATGAACCAGGCATTGCTGCTGAGCTATACCATCGGTAGCCTGATTGGCCCAACGTTTACTGCCATGCTGATGCAAAACTACTCGGATAACCTGCTGTTTATCATGATCGCCGGCGTATCGTTTGTCTACCTGATGATGCTGCTGCGCAAGGCCGGGCATCATCCTACTCCTGTGGCCCACGCCTGATTCAATAGGCGCGTTGTCAGCCTGATAACGCGCCTTTCTCTTATCACCACGATACCTGGCTCACGCTGTGCGTAATCATACGCAGGCCTTGGCGAATCTATATCCTTCTGAACTTATCCGCAATAACCCTATTAAATGTGCGTGATGTTGGAGTTTTGTACTACGACGTTATCCTTTTTCCCATCACGCTCGCATAATCATCCGGCTAAAAAATGCATTCGCAAAGAATAACATTCAAGGAACGGGATTTATGGCAAGCGGTCAAGAAAAGCAGTTGCGGTGGTACAACATCGCGCTGATGTCGTTCATTACGGTTTGGGGTTTTGGTAACGTCGTCAACAACTACGCTAATCAGGGGTTGGTGGTTGTCTTCTCATGGCTTTTTATCTTTGCGCTCTACTTTACGCCGTATGCGCTGATCGTCGGTCAGCTTGGGTCGACCTTCAAGGATGGCAAGGGTGGGGTGAGTACATGGATTAAAAATACCATGGGGCCGGGGTTGGCATATCTGGCGGCCTGGACCTACTGGGTGGTACATATTCCGTATCTGGCGCAGAAGCCACAGGCCATTCTGATTGCGCTGGGCTGGGCATTGAAGGGTAACGGCTCACTGATCACTGAATACGGTGTTGTCGCGTTGCAGGGCTTCACGCTGGCACTGTTTATCTTCTTTATGTGGGTGGCATCCCGAGGCATGAAGTCGCTGAAACTGGTTGGCTCCATTGCCGGGATTGCCATGTTCGTGATGTCGCTGCTGTACGTCGTGATGGCGGTGACGGCACCTGCGATTACCGAGGTCAAAATCGCGACGACCAATATCACCTGGCGTACTTTTATTCCCCATATCGATTTCACCTACATCACCACCATTTCGATGCTGGTGTTTGCCGTGGGCGGTGCGGAAAAAATCTCCCCTTACGTTAATAACACCCGTAATCCAGGGAAAGAGTTTCCGCGTGGGATGATCTTCCTGGCGGTGATGGTGGCGGTGTGTGCCATTCTGGGGTCGCTGGCGATGGGGATGATGTTTGATTCCAACAACATTCCTGACGATCTGATGGCTAACGGCCAGTATTACGCATTCCAGAAGCTGGGTGAGTACTACAGCATGGGTAATACGCTGATGGTTATCTACGCCATTGCTAATACTCTGGGGCAGATTGCGGCGCTGGTGTTCTCTATCGACGCGCCGTTGAAGGTGCTGCTGAGCGATGCCGATAGCCGCTATATCCCCGAAAAGCTCTGCCGGACCAACGCGTCGGGTACGCCAGTTAATGGCTATTTGTTGACGCTGGTGCTGGTAGCGTTGCTGATTATGCTGCCAACGTTAGGTATTGGCGATATGAATAACCTGTACAAATGGCTGCTGAACCTCAACTCGGTGGTGATGCCGCTGCGCTATCTGTGGGTATTCGTGGCCTTTATCGCGGTGATTCGCCTTGGGCAGAAATACCGCTCTGAGTATGTCTTTATTCGTAATCGGACTCTGGCAATGACCGTTGGCGTGTGGTGCTTCTTGTTCACCGCTTTTGCCTGTGTTACCGGGATTTTCCCGAAAATGACGGCCTTTACGCCTGAGTGGATCTTCCAGCTATCGCTGAACATCGCGATGCCGTTTGTGCTGATAGGTTTGGGTCTAATCTTCCCGATGTTGGCGCGTAAGCGTTAAAAACAGATAACCCGGCGTGATGCCGGGTTATTAAGCAAGTGCGGTCGCCTCACCGGAGTGAGGGCTGTGCTTAGTACATCACTTTATGACCATACTGCTCAAGAATGCCTTTCACGCGCTCCATGGTTTCTTTCTTCGGTGGGTGAACGCCGTCGAGTTTGTACTCTTCGCCCATCGCTACCCACTTGTGTTTGCCCAACTCATGGTATGGCAGCAGTTCGATTTTTTCGACGTTACCCATATCGCGGGTAAATTCACCCAGGCGGTGCGCGGAGTCATCATCGTCTGACCAGCCTGGCACTACAACGTAGCGGATCCACACTTTCACGTCTTTCTTCGACAGATACTGGGCAAACTCCAGCGTACGATGGTTGGATACGCCGACCAGATTCTGGTGAATATCATCATTCATCTGTTTGAGATCGAGCATCACCAGGTCGGTGACTTCCAGCAGTTCATCAATCACCGGATCGTAACGACGAACGAAACCGTTGGTGTCGAGACAGGTGTGGATCCCTTCTTTATGGCAGGCACGGAACCAGTCGCGGACGAACTCGGCCTGAAGAATCGCTTCGCCGCCGGATGCAGTTACGCCGCCGCCGGATGCGTTCATAAAGTGGCGATAGGTCACCACCTCTTTCATCAACTCTTCAACGGTTATCTCTTTACCACCATGGGTATCCCACGTATCGCGGTTATGGCAATAAAGGCAGCGCATCAGGCAGCCCTGGAAGAAGGTAATAAAACGGATGCCTGGGCCATCGACGGTGCCACAGGACTCAAAGGAGTGAATACGACCAATTACAGACATTGCGGTGTTATCTCCAGTTCTTCCCGGCTTTACAGCCAGGTTTGCGAGCACGGTTATAAAGCCGCGTCGAGTTTATTTTGCGTATTAACCTCAAGTATAGAAGTCAGCAGGCAAAATCCACTCAGCGTGAGTAGGTTATAAGAAAGGCCCCACCGAAGTGGAGCCTTTATGTTACGCGTTTTTAATCGCGATTTCAGTCAAATCTATTAGATAGATTGAGTGAAGGTACGGGTGATAACGTCCTGCTGCTGTTCTTTAGTCAGGGAGTTAAAACGTACTGCGTAGCCAGATACGCGGATGGTCAGCTGAGGATATTTCTCAGGATTTTCCATCGCGTCGAGCAGCATTTCGCGGTTCATAACGTTAACGTTCAGGTGCTGACCGCCTTCGATAGACGCTTCGTGGTGGAAGTAACCATCCATCAGGCCTGCCAGGTTAGTTTTACGAACGTCGTCGTCTTTACCCAGTGCGTTAGGAACGATAGAGAAGGTGTAAGAGATACCATCTTTAGCGTAAGCAAACGGCAGTTTTGCAACGGAAGTCAGAGAGGCAACTGCACCTTTCTGGTCACGACCGTGCATTGGGTTAGCACCTGGGCCGAATGGCGCGCCAGCACGACGACCGTCTGGGGTGTTACCAGTTTTCTTACCATAAACCACGTTAGAGGTGATGGTCAGAACAGACTGAGTCGGGATAGCGTTACGGTAAGTAGTCAGTTTCTGAATTTTCTTCATGAAACGTTCTACCAGGTCAACAGCCATGTCATCTACGCGAGAATCGTTGTTACCAAACTGCGGGTATTCGCCTTCGATTGCGAAGTCGATAGCCAGACCATCTTCGTCACGAATTGGTTTAACTTTCGCATATTTGATTGCAGACAGGGAGTCAGCAGCAACGGACAGACCTGCGATACCACACGCCATGGTGCGGATAACGTCACGGTCATGCAGCGCCATCAGAGAGGCTTCGTAGCTGTACTTGTCGTGCATGTAGTGGATGACGTTCAGTGCGGTGACGTACTGTTTAGCCAGCCAATCCATGAAGTGATCCATGCGGTCCATGACTTCGTCGAAGTTCAGAACGTCGCCTTTGATAGGATCAGTTTTAGGACCAACCTGCATTTTCAGTTTTTCATCAACGCCGCCGTTGATTGCGTACAGCATGGTTTTCGCCAGGTTTGCACGAGCACCGAAGAACTGCATTTGTTTACCAACGATCATTGGGCTTACGCAGCAAGCGATAGCGTAGTCATCGTTGTTAAAGTCAGGACGCATCAGGTCATCGTTCTCATACTGCAGGGAAGAAGTATCGATGGATACTTTTGCTGCGTATTTTTTGAACGCCAGTGGCAGTTTTTCAGACCACAGAACGGTGATGTTCGGCTCTGGAGAAGGACCCATGGTGTACAGGGTGTTCAGGAAGCGGAAGCTGTTTTTGGTAACCAGAGTACGGCCATCAACGCCCATACCTGCGATAGATTCAGTTGCCCAAATTGGGTCACCGGAGAACAGTTCATCATACTCAGGGGTACGCAGGAAGCGAACCATACGCAGTTTCATGACCAGGTGGTCAATCATTTCCTGAGCGTCTTGCTCAGTGATTTTGCCTGCTTTCAGGTCACGTTCGATGTAGATATCCAGGAAGCTGGAAGTACGACCGAAGGACATTGCAGCGCCGTTCTGAGATTTAACTGCGGCCAGGTAGCCGAAGTAAGTCCACTGGATAGCTTCCTGAGCATTGGTAGCCGGACCAGAGATGTCGTAGCCGTATTTAGCTGCCATCTCTTTGATCTGACCCAGCGCACGGTGCTGTTCAGAGATTTCTTCACGCAGACGGATAGTCGCTTCCAGGTTTACGCCGTTTTCCATGTCAGACTGCAGGGACAGGAACTGTGCGTATTTGTCTTTCATCAGGAAGTCGATACCGTACACCGCGATGCGACGGTAGTCACCGATGATACGACCACGGCCGTACGCATCTGGCAGACCAGTCAGAACGCCAGATTTACGGCAGTTCAGAATGTCTTTGGTGTAAACATCGAATACGCCCTGGTTGTGGGTTTTGCGGTATTCGGTGAAGATTTTTTTCAGCATCGGGTCCAGTTCGCGATTGTACGCTTTGCAGGAACCTTCAACCATTTTGATACCACCGAACGGGATAATCGCACGTTTCAGTGGAGCTTCAGTTTGCAGACCAACGATTTTTTCCAGCGCTTTGTTGATGTAGCCAGCGTCGTGGGAAGTGATGGTAGATGCAACGGAGGTGTCAAAGTCAACTGGCGCGTGAGTGCGGTTTTCCAGTTTAACGCCTTCCATAACGTTGTCCCACAGCTTGGTGGTCGCGTCAGTTGCGCCAGCCAGGAAGGACTCGTCACCCTCATACGGAGTGTAGTTTTTCTGGATGAAGTCACGTAAGTTTACTTCATTCTGCCAGTCACCTTTGGTAAAACCTTCCCAGGCTGTGGCTAACTTTTCATTAAGTTCGGACATGTAACACCTACCTTCTTAAGTGGACTTTTTATTTACTGCCTGGAGCAACCATCAATTAATGACGGTCACCGCCACGCAGGTAAATGACCCAGTATGTCAACCCAACCAGCAAACCGCCGCCGATAATGTTCCCAATAGTGACAGGAATCAGGTTATCGGTGATGAAATGCATCACGGTCAGGTGAGAGAAATTTTCCGGAGATGAACCGACAGCGGTCCAGAATTCCGGGCTAGCAAAATCGCGTATTACGATACCCATAGGGATCATAAACATGTTTGCGATACTGTGCTCAAAACCGCTGGCAACGAACATGGCAACCGGTAAGACCATAATCATGGCTTTATCCATCAGGCTGCGACCAGAGTAGCTCATCCAGACTGCCAGGCAGACCATCAGGTTCGCCAGGATGCCGAGAGCGACGGCTTCGATAAATGTGTGATGCAGTTTGTGGTCAGCGGTTTGCAGGACGTTTAGCCCCCAGCCGCCATTGGCTGTCATATATTCGCCGGACAGCCACATGAGCAGTACGAAGAGCAGGCAACCCACCAGGTTACCAACATAGACATTGAGCCAGTTTTTTGCCAGTTGACCCCAGGTGATTCGGCCGCTGGCTTTCGCTACCACGATAAGCACGGTCGACGTGAAGAGGTCGGCGCCACAAATAACGCAAAGAATGAGGCCTAGTGAGAAGCAGATACCACCAATCAGTTTCGCAATGCCGAACGGCATGCCAGCTGTACCCGTGGTTGCTGTAATATAAAATACAAAAGCAATCGAGATGAAGACGCCCGCAGTAATCGCCAGATAAAAGGTTTTCAGCGGATGCTTGGTTGCTTTATAGACACCTGCTTCTTCGGCAACTTTGGCCATTGCAGCAGGGAGAAGTAGATCAAAAGGGTTGTCAGCTTTCACACTAACTCTCTCTTTTTATTTAATCGGCGACGAGATACTAACAAAGCATTATAGATGAGAATTTGATATAGATCATATCTCGCCTGGCTTATAGGCCTGCAAGTTGGATGGTTTTTCAACGAAAGCAGGGTAAATTATTGAATGCAATGATAAAAATAAATTTTAAGATTTACAAATTCAGTTGAATTATTTCTTTACCCTTCATTTTGCTAGTTAATTAAAATGGAGTAATGATCAAGTAAATTAACAATAAAAGTAAGCTACTAATAATTGAGTTTACTTATCTTTAACTTTATTTTCACACTCTGGTGGGGCGAAGCGCGGAAATAAAAAAAGGGGCCAACAAGTGGCCCCGTAATATAACGTAGAGTGTATGTTAAACCTACTTTTTCTGCGGGATCGTGTTACTTCGCCCAGAACGCGGCTTTCGCACGCTGCAGTTTTTCGTAAGCCTGTAACAGTGACTGATGCGCCGGGAAGGCTTTTAACGAACCGTCGACCGGCTGCAGGCCATAGAATGCCTCTTCGCCGCTGAGCGCGGCACTGGCTGCTTCTACAGCGTCTGCGCCGTACATACGCACGAATGCGTTGAGGTATTGCAACGGTTCGCGTTCTTCTTCCTGAGACAGCAGCAGCAGCGTCTGCAGGCAACGGTAGTAATTCGCACGCTCAGCGCTAAAGACCGAAGCGTTGAACTCCATGGTCCATTCGGTCCAGATCAGCGCTTGTTCCAGATCGCCACCCGCCAGTGCGAGCATCGCTTTCAGTTCACCCACACGCAGGGTGTACCAACCGTTATCAGAACCGGTTGCCAGACCCAGCAGTTCGCGCACGCGAGTGAAGTCATCCAGCCCTTCGTCGTCGATTTGCTCAATAAGGTTCAGGTACTCTTCTTTTTCCCACTCGCTGCCAGGCAGGGAGAGAATGGTTTCGCGCAGGTGGCTACCCATATTGTTATTGGCCAGCCACAGATCTTCTGCCGGATAGATATCGGACATACCCGGTACGATGATGCGGCAAGCGTAGACGCTCAGGTGCTCATAGTCGGCGATATACACTTCTTTATCTTCTTCGTTGAAGATAGCCATCAGTGTCGCGAATTCTTCTTCGGTGGTACCGGAGAAGCTCCAATCGGCGAACGGATAGTCGGCATCCTGCTTGAACAGATCCCAGGAGATAGAACCGCTGGAATCAATAAAGTGGGTTTCCAGGTTGGTGTGTTCGGCCACTTCTTCATCATCGAAGGTTGGCGGGGTGAACACGTCGAGATCTTTCAGACCACGGCCCTGAAGCAGTTCGGTAACGGTACGCTCCAGTGCGACACCGAAGTCCGGGTGCGCGCCGAAAGAAGCGAAGCAGGTGCCGTTCGCTGGGTTGAACAGTACAACGCAAATAACCGGGTATTTACCGCCCAGTGAACCATCGTAAGCGAAGATTGGGAAACCTTCGGCTTCCAGCTTAGCGATGGACTCGACGACGCCAGGGTAACGTGCCAGAACCTCTGACGGGATCTCCGGCAGGCTGATGCTTTCCGCAATGATGCGGTTTTTCACGTAGCGTTCAAACACTTCTGACAGCCCCTGTACGCGGGCTTCGTTACGGGTGTTGCCCGCAGACATGCCGTTGGATACGTACAGGTTGGCAACGATGTTCATCGGGATATAGATAGTTTCACCGTCGGACTGACGGGTAAACGGCAGACCGCAGACGCCGCGATCGTCGTTCCCGGACTGCAGATCGACCAGCATGCTGGCGGTCAACTGATCGTCAGGATCGTAGAATGCGCGCAGGCGTGCATCGAGCAGGCCTTCCGGCACGTCGTCATTTTCGGTCAGCGGGAACCATTTTTCGTTCGGATAGTGCACGAACGGGCCATTGGCGATCTCTTCGCCCAGCCAGAAGTCGGCAAAGAAATAGTTGGTAGAGAGGCGTTCAAAGTACTCACCCAGCGCTGACGCCAGCGCTGCTTTTTTAGTGGCGCCTTTGCCGTTGGTAAAGCATAAAGAGCATGCCTTATCACGAATATGCACCGACCAGACGTTAGGAACAGGGTTCAACCAGGAGGCTTCTTCGATATCGAAGCCCAGGTCGAGCAGCTTTTGCTGGAAGCGAGCGATGGAATCTTCCAGCGCGGCATCTTTGCCGGGAATATAGGTCTGCGTCATAGCAATCTCTTTTGTCGTACGGAAAGCGCGCAATGATACGGGTTTTGCGTGACAGGTGCTATCTCCGGCGAAAATAAAAGGTAGGACTATGCTTATAGGTAATAACCTATTGTTAAGGCATAGAAAAGATGAAAGCGTTTGATCTTCAGCGGATGGCGTTTGATAAATTCCCGCCTGAATTTTTAGGCGAAGTGGCGTTAAGGACCCTCTTTACTTTTTTACTGGTCTTTATATTTCTCAAAATTACCGGGCGTCGTGGCGTCCGGCAGATGTCACTTTTTGAAGTACTGATCATTCTGACGCTAGGATCGGCGGCTGGGGACGTCGCTTTTTATGATGATGTGCCGTTGGTGCCGATTTTTGTGGTGTTCGTCTCCCTTGCTTTACTTTACCGTCTGGTGATGTGGCTGATGTCCAAAAGCGAAAAGCTGGAGGATTTGCTGGAAGGCAAGGCCATTGTCGTTGTGGAAGAGGGGCAGCTCGCATGGGAAAACATCCGTAAAGCGAATATGACCGAGCTGGAGTTTCTGATGGAACTGCGTTTGAACAGCGTCGAACAGCTGGGGCAGGTGCGGCTGGCTATTATGGAGACCAACGGGCAGATCAGCGTGTTTTATTACCGCGATGATGACGTCAAACCGGGGATGTGTATTTTGCCGGAGCGCTTTGCGCCGCGGTTCAAGGTGATGCCAGAGTCGGGAGAGTTCGCTTGTGCGAGATGTAGTCATATCGCCAGCCTCAAGGTGGGTTGCCGTCAATTATGTCCTCGCTGTGCGAATCCGGCATGGACGAAGGTTAGCCGGGCTAAACGCGTCGCCTGACAGCCATTTTGTCGGTTTTGACGCAATCGAGCGGCAGAATCTTTTGTGTGACCAGGGCCACAATTCGCCGGTGGAAAGTTTTAGACATTGCGGCGCGTGTCACTGAATGATAAAACCGATATCCACAGTTATTACTTATGGCTTTTAGCGTGGTGAGGGAAAATGGCTCAGGTTTTTAATTTTAGTTCAGGTCCGGCAATGTTACCGGCAGATGTTCTTAAACTGGCGCAGCAAGAACTTTGCGACTGGAACGGGTTAGGTACGTCGGTAATGGAAGTCAGCCACCGTGGTAAAGAGTTTATCCAGGTGGCAGAGGAAGCAGAAAAAGATTTCCGCGACCTGCTCAACATCCCTTCCAACTACAAAGTCCTGTTCTGCCATGGCGGCGGCCGCGGTCAGTTTGCTGGCGTTCCACTGAATATCCTGGGCGATAAAACGACCGCAGACTACGTTGATGCCGGCTATTGGGCTGCCAGCGCGGTCAAAGAAGCGAAAAAATACTGCACTCCGAACGTTATCGATGCGAAAGTCACCGTAGACGGCAAGCGCGCGGTGAAACCGATGCGTGACTGGCAGCTCAGCGATAACGCGGCCTATCTGCACTTCTGTCCGAACGAAACTATCGATGGCATCGCCATTGAAGAGACGCCGGACTTTGGCAAAGACGTGGTTGTTGCCGCCGATTTCTCCTCCACTATCCTGTCCCGCTCGATTGACGTGAGCCGCTACGGCGTTATCTACGCTGGTGCACAGAAAAATATCGGTCCTGCCGGTTTAACGCTGGTGATTGTTCGTGAAGATCTGCTGGGTAAAGCCCACGTTGCCTGCCCGTCAATCCTCGACTACACCGTGCTGAATGACAACGATTCCATGTTCAACACGCCGCCGACCTTTGCCTGGTATCTTTCAGGGCTGGTGTTCAAATGGCTCAAAGAGCAGGGCGGCGTTGAGGCAATGGATCGCATCAATCAGCAGAAGGCCGATCTTCTGTATAGCACCATTGATGGCAGCGATTTCTACCGCAACGATGTAGCTAACGCTAACCGCTCCCGTATGAACGTTCCATTCCAGCTGGCCGATAGCGCGCTGGATAAACTGTTCCTCGAAGAGTCATTTGCGGCCGGTCTGCATTCGCTGAAAGGCCACCGTGTGGTAGGTGGAATGCGTGCCTCTATCTACAACGCAATGCCGCTGGCGGGCGTACAGGCGCTGACGAACTTCATGCAAGATTTCGAACGCCGCCACGGTTAATTTGGTTTTATCTATTCATCCCCACGGCTATGCCGTGGGGTTTTTACTTCTGTTTTAGAGAGTTGAGTTTCATGGAATCCCTGACGTTACAACCTATTGCGCGTGTCGACGGCACCATTAATCTGCCCGGTTCTAAAAGCGTGTCGAACCGCGCACTGCTGCTGGCGGCATTGGCGCATGGCACGACCGTGCTGACCAATCTGCTGGACAGTGATGATGTTCGCCATATGCTGAACGCGCTTAAGGCTTTGGGAATTCACTATACCCTGTCAGCTGACCGCACCCGCTGTGAAGTGACCGGCAATGCGGGCATGCTGCAGTCCTCAAACGAGCTGGAGCTGTTCCTTGGCAATGCGGGTACGGCGATGCGTCCGCTGGCCGCCGCTTTATGTTTGGGCACGAATAACATCGTACTGACCGGCGAGCCGCGTATGAAAGAGCGCCCAATTGGTCATCTGGTTGATGCGCTGCGTCAGGGCGGGGCTCAGATTGATTATCTGGAGCAGGAAAACTACCCGCCGCTGCGCCTGAAAGGTGGTTTCACCGGCGGTAATGTTGAGGTTGACGGCAGCGTATCAAGCCAATTCCTCACCGCGCTGCTGATGACCGCGCCGCTAGCTCCACAAGACACCACGATAAGCATTAAAGGCGATCTGGTATCTAAACCCTATATCGATATCACTCTGCACCTGATGAAAACCTTCGGTGTAGAAGTGGATAACCAGAACTACCAGCGCTTTATTGTGCGTGGCAATCAGCAGTATGTCTCTCCAGGTCAATACCTGGTGGAAGGGGATGCGTCTTCTGCCTCCTATTTCCTTGCTGCGGGCGCGATTAAAGGCGGCACCGTGAAAGTGACCGGTATCGGTCGTCACAGCGTTCAGGGCGATATCCGTTTTGCCGATGTGCTGGAAAAAATGGGTGCTACCGTGACCTGGGGTGATGATTTTATTGCCTGTACTCACGGTGAGCTCAACGCTATCGACATGGACATGAACCATATCCCTGATGCGGCCATGACCATTGCCACCGCGGCACTGTTTGCCAAAGGCACCACCACGCTGCGCAATATTTACAACTGGCGCGTTAAAGAGACTGACCGTCTGTTTGCCATGGCAACCGAACTGCGCAAAGTGGGTGCTGAAGTGGAAGAGGGCGAAGACTACATTCGCGTTACGCCACCAGCGTCGCTGAATTTTGCTGAAATCGGCACCTATAACGATCACCGTATGGCGATGTGTTTCTCGCTGGTGGCGCTGTCCGACACGCCCGTGACTATTCTCGACCCGAAATGTACGGCGAAAACCTTCCCGGACTATTTCGAACAGTTGGCGCGCATTAGTACCCTGGCTTGATCGTTGCTCTACCCGTAAAAAGCACACTTTCCGGGCTGGTATCTTGCCAGCCCACTATACTTATCTATTCTCTTGTACTTCCTGAGGCTAATTCTGGAATTCGCAGACAAAAGTAACCGTCGAGCGCAGAGATGCGTATAATGCGCGGCGTTTACGTTGAATATGCCTTTTATTAAGGAGATAGAGATGACGGCAATTGCCCCGGTAATTACCATTGATGGCCCAAGTGGCGCGGGTAAAGGCACTCTGTGCAAAGCCATGGCAGAAGCATTGCAATGGCACTTACTGGACTCAGGCGCGATTTATCGCGTGCTGGCTTTAGCTGCGTTGCATCATCATGTCGACGTGACGTCGGAAGATGCGCTGGTTCCACTGGCGGTTCATCTGGACGTTCGCTTTGTTTCGACCGACGGGAAACTGGAAGTTATCCTTGAGGGTGAAGACGTCAGCGGTGAAATTCGCACCCAGGAAGTTGCTAACGCGGCTTCGCAGGTTGCCGCATTCCCACGCGTTCGCGAAGCGCTGCTGCGCCGCCAGCGTGGATTCCGCGACGAACCGGGCCTGATTGCCGATGGTCGCGATATGGGCACAGTGGTCTTCCCGGATGCGCCGGTAAAAATCTTCCTTGATGCTTCATCGGAAGAACGTGCTAACCGCCGCATGCTACAGTTGCAGGAAAAGGGCTTTAGTGTTAACTTTGAGCGCCTTTTGGCAGAGATAAAGGAGCGTGACGACCGCGATCGTAATCGTGCTGTTGCGCCACTGGTCCCTGCCGCTGATGCTTTAGTGTTGGATTCCACCACCTTAAGCATTGAGCAAGTAATTGAAAAAGCGTTAGACTATGCGCGCCAGAAATTGGCACTCGCGTAAAACGCGACAGAATTTGTAGTACCCCCGTTGCAATGGATTGACAGCGGGTATGTGAAACAACCCCATCCGACAAGGTGTCAGGTGGACGTTAAATCTAACTTCGAAGATTAAACATGACTGAATCTTTTGCTCAACTATTTGAAGAATCTTTAAAAACAATCGAAACCCGTCCGGGTTCCATCGTTCGTGGTGTTGTTGTTGCTATCGACAAAGACATCGTTCTGGTTGATGCGGGCCTGAAATCTGAATCTGCAATCCCTGCAGAGCAGTTCAAAAACGCAGCCGGCGAGCTGGAAATCCAGGTCGGTGACGAAGTTGACGTTGCGCTGGACGCAGTAGAAGACGGCTTCGGCGAAACCCTGCTGTCCCGTGAAAAAGCTAAGCGTCACGAAGCTTGGATCACGCTGGAAAAAGCATACGAAGACGCTGAAACTGTTGTTGGTGTTATCAACGGCAAAGTTAAAGGTGGCTTCACTGTTGAGCTGAACGGTATTCGTGCGTTCCTGCCAGGTTCCCTGGTAGACGTTCGTCCAGTGCGCGATACGCTGCACCTGGAAGGCAAAGAGCTTGAATTCAAAGTAATCAAGCTGGACCAGAAACGTAACAACGTTGTTGTTTCTCGTCGTGCCGTGATCGAATCCGAAAACAGCGCAGAGCGCGATCAGCTGCTGGAAAACCTGCAGGAAGGCATGGAAGTTAAAGGTATCGTTAAGAACCTCACTGACTACGGTGCATTCGTTGATCTGGGCGGCGTTGACGGCCTGCTGCACATCACTGATATGGCATGGAAACGCGTTAAGCATCCAAGCGAAATCGTAAACGTTGGCGACGAAATCACTGTTAAAGTGCTGAAGTTCGACCGCGAACGTACTCGTGTATCTCTGGGCCTGAAACAGCTGGGCGAAGATCCATGGGTAGCTATCGCTAAGCGTTATCCAGAAGGTACCAAACTGACTGGCCGCGTGACCAACCTGACCGACTACGGCTGCTTCGTTGAAATCGAAGAAGGCGTTGAAGGCCTGGTTCACGTATCCGAAATGGATTGGACCAACAAAAACATCCACCCATCCAAAGTTGTTAACGTTGGTGATGTAGTGGAAGTTATGGTTCTGGATATCGACGAAGAACGTCGTCGTATCTCCCTGGGTCTGAAGCAGTGCAAAAACAACCCATGGCAGCAGTTCGCAGAAACCCACAACAAGGGCGACCGCGTTGAAGGTAAAATCAAGTCTATCACTGACTTCGGTATCTTCATCGGCCTGGACGGCGGCATCGACGGCCTGGTTCACCTGTCTGACATCTCCTGGAACGCTACAGGCGAAGAAGCAGTTCGTGAATACAAAAAAGGCGACGAAATCGCAGCAGTTGTTCTGCAGGTTGACGCAGAGCGTGAACGTATCTCCCTGGGCGTTAAACAGCTCGCAGAAGATCCGTTCAACAACTGGGTTGCTCTGAACAAGAAAGGCGCTATCGTTAACGGTAAAGTAACTGCAGTTGACGCTAAAGGCGCAACCGTAGAACTGGCCGACGGCGTTGAAGGTTACCTGCGTGCTTCTGAAGCATCCCGTGACCGCGTTGAAGATGCAACTCTGGTTCTGAGCGTTGGCGATGACGTTGAAGCTAAGTTCACCGGCGTTGATCGTAAAAACCGCGCAATTAGCCTGTCTGTTCGTGCTAAAGACGAAGCTGACGAGAAAGATGCAATCGCTACTGTTAACAACAAACAGGAAGACGGCAACTTCTCCAACGCTATGGCTGAAGCATTCAAAGCAGCTAAAGGCGAGTAATCTTGCCGATTCGGGTTTAACAACCTGAATTGTGATGAGTTTACTTGACAGATTGCAGGTTTCGGCCTGTAATCTAGCACAAAGGGCGGCTACGGCCGCCCTTGTTTAATAAGCTGTTAGCTAATTTTCCTTTAAAGGAAACCGGAGGAATCATGACCAAGTCAGAATTGATTGAAAGACTTGCCAGCCAGCAATCCCATATCCCTGCTAAAGCAGTGGAAGATGCGGTGAAAGAGATGCTGGAGCATATGGCCTCAACTCTTGCTGAGGGTGAGCGCATTGAAATCCGCGGTTTCGGCAGCTTCTCTCTGCACTACAGAGCACCACGTACCGGGCGTAACCCGAAAACTGGCGATAAAGTGGAACTGGAAGGCAAATACGTGCCGCACTTCAAGCCGGGTAAAGAACTGCGCGATCGCGCCAATATTTACGATTGAGTTCAGATCGCCTGTGTGCGATGAACTTGATTGAGAGAAAAGCACCTACGGGTGCTTTTTTCGTTTCTGCTGTTTCGAATTCGCCAGACTCATCAACCTCCTGCATCTCTGGAATCCACCTCGCATATTGTTCGTAACGCTTACCAACCCTGAATGTTTCTTTGGAATGGTCCGCGAAAACCTGATTTTCTCCTCACGACAAATGTTCCACCCAGCGCGACACTTCCGGTAACAAGGAGGTGTTAATGCGTTTGCCACAATTGGCCTGCTGCACACTGCTAGGGATCCTTCCGCTGCTCATACTGCCGGGACTCCCTCCGGTAGGTGTTATAAAATGTGCCCTGCCTGCGCTGATTGCCCTGATGTTCTGTGGGCGAGCAGGGCGCGCGGTGTGTCTAACCGGGCTGCTGTTTTGTTGGGGGCTGTTTGCGGCATGGCAGGTGGTGCTGCCTGCTGAAACGCTGCCTGGGAAAAATCGTCACATTGAAATAGTGCTGACGCAAACGGATGGGCAAACCACCCACCAGGGCGAGATAACGCACCTGGAGGGGAAACTCGCATTTCCGCGAATCGGGATTGTTTTGTACGGTGGCTATTTACCTCTACCGCCCTGTGTCGGACAGCGTTGGCGCATGACGGTCAGCATGCGGGCCGTCCACGGACAGCTCAATGATGGTGGTTTTGACTCTCAGCGTTATGCGCTCTCACAAAATCGTCCGCTGACCGGGCGCATTGTTGATGCCCAACCACTGGATACCGGTTGTAGCCTCCGCGCACGCTTTCTGGCCTCCTTAAAAACAACCCTTGCCGACTATCCCTGGCGTGATGTGATGCTGGCACTGGGGATGGGAGAGCGCCTTTCGGTTGCACCAGAGATTAAAACCTTGATGCAACAAACCGGTACCTCCCATCTGATGGCTATTTCGGGTTTGCATATTGCGCTTGGCGCTTCGCTGGGCTGGCTGCTTATTCGAAGCATTCAATTTTTCCTACCCTGCTGGCTTATCAACTGGCGATTGCCATTAATCGCGGCGCTTTTGACTGGGCTTGCCTATGCCATGCTGACGGGGATGCAGCCGCCTGCGCTACGTACTGTAGTGGCAGCGGCTATCTGGTATGCATTACGCCTGAGGGGGCGCCAGTGGACGGGATGGGAAGTGTGGCTTTGCTGTCTGGCTGCAATCGTATTTATTGATCCATTGGCAGTGCTCTCTGATAGCCTGTGGCTGTCGGCGTATGCGGTTGGTGTGCTGATTTTTTGGTATCAATGGCTGCCATTACCCGCTGTATCTTTACCCCGTTTTCTCCGGCCGCTGGCGAGCCTCATCCATCTGCAGCTGGGGCTGTTACTGTTGTTGACGCCGTTACAGATAATGCTATTTCACGGTGTGAGTATAACCTCGTTACTGGCAAACGCGGTGGCGGTACCGGTAGTCACTTTTATTGCTGTGCCATTAATACTGTTGGCGATGTTTCTGCATCTATGGGCTCCTGCCGTGGTTGAGATGGTGGTCTGGGGTGGTGCCGACCACGTAATGGCGCTGGTGTTTGGCTATTTACGCCTGCTCCCCGCCGGATGGCTGAATATTGGCGCTGCCTGGGTTGGGGTATCGTTGCTTCCCTGGCTGGTGCTGATACTTTGGCGTCTGCATGGGTGGTGGCGTTTTCCGGCGCTATGGCTGTCTTTAGCTGTGCTGCTCTCTTTTCCGCTGTGGCGAAAAACGCCTCAGGATCGATGGCAGGTCACCATGCTGGATGTAGGGCAGGGACTGGCGTTGGTTATTGCTAAGGGGGATAAAGCGCTGCTCTACGATACCGGGCTGGCATGGCCTGATGGAGACAGCGGTGAACAGTTGATCATTCCCTGGTTGCGTTGGCACGGGCTAACGCTACAAGGGATTATCCTGAGCCACGATCATCTGGATCATCGGGGTGGTCTTCGCTCGGTACAGCAGGCCTGGCCGCAGGCTTGGATTAGAAGCCCGCTCGGTTGGGAAGGGCACCGACCCTGTATGCGCGGTGAGTCCTGGCAATGGCAAGGGCTGACCTTTCGCGCCCTTTGGCCGCTACCGGGCAAAGAGCAAAAGGGAAACAATGCGTCATGCGTGGTGAGGGTCGACGATGGAAGAAACAGTATTCTGCTGACCGGAGACATTGAATTACCGGCAGAAATGGCCATGATTAGCCGTTTCTGGCAGTCATTTGCGTCTACAATTATTCAGGTTCCACATCATGGCAGTTCGACATCGTCAGGTATGGCGTTGATTCAGCGGGTTAGCGGCTTGGCAGCGCTGGCTTCCGCATCCCGCTATAACGCGTGGCGACTGCCTTCCGCAAAGGTAAAAGCACGCTATCTCCAACATCAGTACGCGTGGTTTGATACCCCTCATCAGGGGCAGATAACCGTCACCTTCAGCGCTAACGGCTGGAAGATTGAAGGCTTACGAGATCAACTTTTACCACGTTGGTATCATCAGTGGTTTGGCGAGACTCGCGATAACGGGTAGAATATGCGGCTATTTCAACATAAGCTGGTTTTTTGAATGCAGAACGACAAAGATCTCTCCACGTGGCAGACCTTCCGCCGACTCTGGCCGACCATCGCGCCATTTAAAGCAGGGTTGATCGTGGCGGCCGTTGCGTTAGTCCTTAACGCGGCCAGCGATACCTTCATGTTATCGCTTCTTAAACCATTACTGGATGATGGTTTTGGTAAAACAGATCGCTCAGTGCTGCTGTGGATGCCGCTGGTCGTTATTGGCTTGATGATCCTGCGTGGTATCACTAGCTATGTCTCCAGTTATTGTATTTCCTGGGTTTCTGGCAAAGTGGTGATGACCATGCGCCGTCGGCTGTTCAGTCATATGATGGGCATGCCGGTTTCATTCTTCGATAAACAGTCCACCGGGACGCTGTTGTCGCGTATTACCTATGACTCCGAACAGGTTGCCTCCTCCTCCTCAAGCGCGCTGATTACCGTCGTGCGTGAAGGTGCGTCGATTATCGGTCTGTTTATCATGATGTTTTACTACAGCTGGCAGCTGTCGGTAATCCTGATTGTATTGGCACCTATCGTGTCGATTGCGATTCGCGTGGTTTCCAAACGCTTCCGTAGCATCAGTAAGAATATGCAAAACACCATGGGGCAGGTGACCACTAGCGCTGAGCAGATGCTGAAAGGGCATAAAGAAGTGCTGATGTTCGGTGGGCAGGGCGTAGAGTCTAATCGCTTTGACAAGGTCAGCAATAGAATGCGTTTGCAAGGGATGAAACTGGTCTCTGCGTCATCGATTTCTGACCCGATCATTCAGCTGATTGCCTCCCTGGCGCTGGCTTTCGTCCTGTATGCCGCAAGCTTCCCAAGCGTCATGGAAACGCTGACTGCAGGTACTATTACCGTGGTCTTCTCCTCCATGATTGCCCTGATGCGTCCGCTGAAATCGTTAACCAACGTGAATGCACAGTTCCAGCGTGGGATGGCGGCCTGTCAGACGCTGTTTGCTATTCTCGATAGCGAACAGGAAAAAGACGAAGGTAAGCTGGAAGTTGAACGTGCGAAGGGAACAATTGAGTTCCGTGATGTCACCTTCACCTATCCAGGCCGTGAGACTCCGGCACTGCGTCATATTAATCTGTCGATCCCTGCCGGGAAAACGGTAGCTCTGGTTGGACGTTCAGGCTCGGGTAAATCCACTATCGCCAGCTTGCTGACCCGTTTTTATGATATCGATGAAGGTGAAATCCTGCTCGATGGTCACGATCTACGCGAATACAAGCTCTCCGCGCTGCGTAATCAGGTCGCGCTGGTATCACAAAACGTGCATCTGTTTAACGATACGGTTGCCAACAACATCGCCTATGCGCGTACGGAAGAGTTCAGCCGTGAACAGATTGAAGATGCGGCGCGTATGGCCTATGCGATGGACTTTATCAACAAAATGGATGATGGTCTCGACACGGTTATCGGCGAGAACGGCGTACTGCTTTCTGGTGGTCAACGTCAACGTATTGCCATTGCGCGTGCGCTGTTGCGTAACAGCCCAATCCTGATCCTTGACGAAGCCACCTCTGCGCTGGACACCGAATCCGAACGTGCGATTCAGTCGGCGCTCGATGAACTGCAGAAAAACCGCACCTCGCTGGTGATTGCTCACCGACTTTCCACCATCGAACAGGCTGATGAAATCATCGTTGTCGAAGATGGTCAGATCGTCGAGCGCGGCAGCCACAGTGACCTGCTGGAGCAGCGCGGTGTTTATGCGCAGCTGCACAAAATGCAGTTTGGCGAATGATAGCCAGAATCTGGTCGGGCGAATCGCCGCTTTGGCGCCTGCTGCTGCCGCTTTCCTGGCTGTATGGCCTGGTGAGCGGCATCATCCGCCTGTGCTATCAGCTTGGTCTGAAGAAAAGCTGGCGTGCGCCTTGCCCTGTTGTGGTCGTGGGTAACCTGACTGCGGGTGGCAATGGTAAAACGCCGGTCGTTATCTGGCTGGTAGAGCAGTTGCAGCGTCAGGGGATCCGCGTTGGCGTGGTGTCTCGTGGCTATGGTGGTAAGGCGGAAAGCTATCCGTTACTGCTCGATGCGAACTCCACCACCGCGCAAGCCGGTGATGAGCCGGTGCTTATTTTTCAGCGTACCGGCGCTCCGGTGGCGGTTTCTCCGGTACGAGTTGATGCGGTAAAGGCGCTGTTGGCAGCCCATGATTTGCAGCTTATCGTGACGGATGATGGGCTACAGCACTATCGCCTGGCGCGGGATAAAGAAATTGTCGTTATCGATGGTGTGCGGCGTTTTGGCAACGGTTGGTGGTTGCCTGCGGGGCCGATGCGCGAACGTGCCTCACGCTTAAGCTCTGTCGATGCGCGGATTGTGAACGGTGGGGAAGCACAGGCTGGGGAAATCCCGATGACTCTGCGTCCCGGCGAAGCGGTTAATTTACTAACCCACGAAAGACGGCAGGTTTCCGACTTGCAAAACGTGGTGGCAATGGCCGGTATCGGCCATCCGCCGCGTTTTTTCGCGACCTTAAATGAGTGCGGTCTGCAACCGGTGCGCACCATCGCATTGGCAGACCATAAGGCGCTCACCGAAGTCGATGTCCAGGCACTGGTTGAACCGGGACAACAGCTTATTATGACTGAAAAAGATGCGGTAAAATGCCGCCGCTTTGCGCAGGAAAACTGGTGGTATCTGCCGGTCGACGCTGTTCTTTCGGGCGATCGCGCACAGACGCTGCTACAGGACTTGATTACCCTCGCACGACGCTAAACGGCGTCGGCGATACCCGGGGGAACCGGTATGGCCGAACAGCATCTTACCCTCCGCGCCGCGCGCCATCTTCACCTTGCGGCACAGGGACTTCTCACTCGTCCTCGTCGCCAGCCGAAAGCGACAGATATTCTTCGTACCATCCAACAAATGTCTCTGCTGCAGATTGATACCATTAACGTGGTGGCTCGTAGCCCTTATCTGGTGTTATTTAGCCGCCTGGGCGCATATTCAGCGGCGTGGCTGGATGAGGCGCTTGCCCGAGGCGATCTGATGGAGTACTGGGCGCATGAAGCCTGTTTCCTGCCGCGTAGCGATTTCCCACTGGTGCGTCATCGAATGCTGGCGCCGCATAAGATGGGCTGGAAGTACCATCAGAGCTGGATGGATGAACATGCGCAGGAAATTGCCGCGCTTAAATCGCATATTGCGGATAACGGCCCGGTGCGCTCTGCCGATTTCTCCCATCCGCGTAAAGGTGAAAGCGGATGGTGGGAGTGGAAACCACATAAGCGCCATCTTGAAGGGCTGTTTACCGCTGGTGAAGTGATGGTGGTGGAAAGGCGTAACTTTCAGCGCGTCTACGATCTCACCGAACGCGCCATGCCTCACTGGGATGACGCAACGGACGCGCTGGCACAGCCCGAGGCCGAAGCGGTAATGCTGGAGAATAGCGCCCGTAGCCTGGGTATTTTTCGCCCCCAATGGCTGGCAGATTACTATCGCCTGCGTAAACCCGATCTTACCGCGCTCATGGCGCAGTGGCAGGCTGAGCAGCGGGTGGTGGCCGTCAATGTCGACGCGCTAGGCGAAATGTGGGTCCACAACAGCTTGCTTGCGGAACTTGAGCGGGCGGCTGAGGGCAAACTGAATGCCACTCATAGCGCGGTATTGTCGCCATTCGATCCGGTTGTCTGGGATCGTAAACGGGCAGAACAGCTGTTTGATTTCAGCTACCGCCTCGAATGCTATACGCCTGCACCTAAGCGACAGTATGGCTATTTCGTTCTGCCGCTGCTGCATCGGGGAGAAATCGTTGGCCGGATGGACAGCAAAATACACCGTAGCGATGGCGTGCTGGAAATTTTCGCGCTGTATCTGCAAGAAGGCGTGCGGGTAAGCCAGCATCTTGAACGTGGGCTGAAACAGGCGATCGATGACTTTGCCTGCTGGCAGGGAGCCACGCGCGTCAAATTGGGCTCGGTGGCGGAAAAACTCTTTAGCGAACAACGCTGCGGATGGGAGATTGACGCCGACCGCTAGCGCTCTATGATATGCTGCACTGATTTTCGATACGGCCCATCAGGAGGAACCATGGATCACCGTCTACTTGAAATTATTGCCTGCCCGGTTTGCAACGGTAAACTTTACTACAGCCAGGACAAGCAAGAACTGATTTGCAAACTTGATAATCTGGCGTTTCCCCTGCGTGACGGTATCCCCGTATTGCTGGAAACCGAAGCCCGCGCGCTTGCTGCTGAAGAGAACAGACCATGAGTTTTGTCGTTATTATTCCCGCGCGTTTTGCCTCTACGCGCCTGCCGGGTAAACCGCTGCAGGATATCAACGGCAAACCTATGATTGTGCACGTGCTGGAGCGCGCGCGCGAATCCGGTGCCGAACGTATTATCGTGGCAACCGATCACCAGGAAGTGGCCGCGGCCGTTGAAGCCGCCGGTGGCGAAGTCTGCATGACTCGTGCCGATCACCAGTCTGGTACTGAACGTCTGGCGGAAGTGGTTGAGAAGTGTGGCTTCAGCGACGATACCGTCATTGTTAACGTTCAGGGCGATGAGCCAATGATCCCGGCGGTGATTATCCGTCAGGTGGCAGATAATCTGGCAGCCAGTCAGTCCGGCATGGCGACGCTGGCGGTGCCTATCCACGATGCCGAAGAGGTTTTTAATCCGAATGCGGTGAAAGTGGTGATGGACAAAGACGGCTACGCGCTCTATTTCTCGCGCGCGGCGATCCCATGGGATCGCGACCGTTTTGCGAAAAGTCGCGAACAGGTCGGTGACTCATTCTTACGTCACATCGGAATCTATGGTTATCGCGCCGGGTTTATTCGCCGCTACGTCAACTGGGCACCAAGCCCGCTTGAGCATATTGAGATGCTCGAACAGCTGCGCGTGCTCTGGTACGGTGAAAAAATTCACGTTGCCGTGGCCAAAGAAGTCCCAGGTACGGGCGTCGATACGCCGGAAGATCTGGCTCGCGTTCGTGCTGAAATGAAGTAATCCTTTCGCCCCCTTGCGATAAGGGGGCATTTCCTGCCCCACCGTTTCCTGATTTTCTGTTGCAATTTTGATCTTGTCTGGTGAAATTTACATCTCGTATGCTCATTATGAAAGCAATGGCTTTTATAGGGGTAATCCGACATGGAACAGCTACGCGTAGAACTCAGCCATCTTTTAGGGGAATCACTCAGCCGTGTAGAGTGTATTAACGAGCAGACGGATACCGCGCTGTGGTCGCTGTACGATGCGAACGGAAACCCGATGCCATTATTGGCGCGGAGTTTTTCGTCACCGGGGCTGGCTCGTCAGCTGGCGTGGAAAATATCGATGCTGGCGCGCAGCGGCACCGTCCGTATGCCGGTGGTGTACGGGGTGATGACGCATGAAGAACATCCTGGCCCTGACGTCCTGTTACTGGAACGCCTGCGCGGTGTCCCGGTAGAAGCGCCGACCCGCAGCCCGCAGCGTTGGGATGCGCTGAAAGATCAAATCGTTGAAGCGATGCTGTCATGGCACCGGATAGACAGTTCGGGCTGCGTCGGTTTTGTTGACGGCACTCAGGAAAATAACTGGCCGCAATGGTATCGCCAGCGGATTGAAGTGCTATGGGACACGCTCGGCCTTTATCACAGCACGGGTCTGACGATGCAGGACAAACGGCTGCTGTTTCGCACTCGAGAATGTCTGGACAGGCTATTTGAGGGTTTCAGCGATAATTGCGTACTGATCCACGGTCATTTAACGCTACGCAGCATGTTGAAAGATGCTCGTAGTGACCAACTGCTGGCGGCGGTAGGACCGGGACCGATTTTGTGGGCACCGAGAGAATACGAGCTATTCCGCCTGCATGAGAGCCCGCAGGCGGAACAACTGCTGTGGCATTATATTCAGCGCGCCCCGGTCGCAGAAGCGTTCCTCTGGCGGCGCTGGCTCTACCTGCTGTGGGATGAAGTCGAGAAGTTAGTGAATACCGGTAAATTTAACCGCGCTCACTTCGATCTAGCTTCAAAATCACTGATCCCCTGGCTCTCCTGAATCGCCTTTTAGCCACTGCCAGAGGCGTCCTAGCGTTTCGTAACCAACCCGGTCGCTGTGCATCAGCCAGACCGGGGAAGGGATCATGCGCTCCCACGGATTGAGCGGCGAAACGATGGCTAACTGGTTGGCGGGAGCAGGCAGCGGGTGCAGGCCCGCATGCTGGAAGAAGATCATCGCGCGGGGCAGATGGGACGCAGAAGTTACCAGCAGGAACGGAGCGTCGCCAATGGCCGCTTTAACCGCGCTGGCCTCTTCTTCGGTATCTTTTGGCGTATCAAGCACGAGGATTTCACTGCGCGGCACGCCAAGACTCTCCGCTACTCGCGCACCGGCCTCCGCTGTGCTCACGGGGTTGGTTAGCGCGCGTGCGCCGGTAAAGATCATTTTTGCGCCCGGATTGGCTTGCCACAGGCGAATCCCTTCCGCCAGACGCGGCAAACTGTTGTTGATAAGATTTGAACTCGGCGCCCAGTCCGGATTCCAGGTATAACCGCCGCCTAACACCACCACGTACTGCACCGGCTCTTCGCCGCGCCAGGTGGGATATTTATCTTCAATCGGTTTCAGTAGCCCATCGGCAACCGGCTGTAGGCTCAAGAGCAACAGCGCTAGCCAACCCGCAGTGATGGCGGTTTTCCCCAGTTTTTGAAAGCGCGTGAACCAAACCAGGACGATTCCTAAACCCACCAGTAAAAGAAGCAGCGGCAGCGGTAGCATCATTCCGCCGATATACTTTTTCAGCATAAAAAGCATTCTGTAGAGTACCTTTTTTAAGCATCCGATCGTCTGAATGCAGTGATATTACACCAGGTAGCTTCATTCTCGCCGTGGGTGTGACAAAATAGACCTTTTGTGGCTGGCGAAGTCAGTAAGGATGCCCGGTGCAGGATCGCAATTTTGATGACATGGCGGAAAAGTTTTCGCGCAATATCTATGGCACCACCAAAGGTAAGTTGCGTCAGGCTATTCTGTGGCAGGATCTGGACGTACTGCTGGCGACGATGGGCACGAAACCGCTGCGCATTCTCGATGCTGGCGGTGGTGAAGGCCAGACGGCTCTCAAAATGGCGGAGCGTGGACATCATGTGACGCTGTGCGATCTTTCCGCAGAGATGATCGCCCGTGCACAAAAGGCCGCCTGCGAGAAAGGTGTGAGCGACAACATGCATTTCATACATTGCGCGGCCCAGGACGTGGACGAGCATTTGGAAAGCCCTGTTGATCTGATATTGTTTCACGCTGTGCTGGAGTGGGTGGCCGATCCGCAGGACGTGTTAAAAACGCTGTGGTCGGTGCTGCGTCCGGGCGGCGCTTTATCATTAATGTTCTACAATGCAAACGGCCTGTTGATGCATAACATGGTGGTGGGCAACTTCGATTACGTGGTTGCCGGCATGCCGAAAAAGAAAAGGCGGACGCTGTCGCCGAACTATCCGCGCGATCCGCAGCAGGTCTATAGCTGGCTGGAAGAGATTGGCTGGCACATTAACGGGAAAACCGGCGTGCGAGTGTTTCATGACTATTTGCGCGATAAGCAGATGCAGAAGAACTGTTTTGATATTCTGCTCGAGCTTGAAACGCGCTATTGCCGTCAGGAACCGTACATTAGCCTGGGGCGCTATATTCATGTCACAGCACTGAAGCCGCAGACAGAAACAAGGATAAACGATGAGTGAATTTTCCCAGACAGTCCCCGAACTGGTTGCCTGGGCCAGGAAAAATGATTTTGCCATCTCGCTACCCGTCGATAGGCTCTCATTTCTGCTGGCCGTTGCAACGCTGAACGGCGAACGACTGGAAGGTGAAATGACGGAAGGCGAGCTGGTGGATGCGTTTCGTTACGTCAGTGATGCGTTTGAGCAAACCAGTGAAACCATCGGCACTCGCGCCAACAACGCGATTAACGACCTGGTTCGCCAACGTCTGCTGAACCGCTTTACCAGCGAAATCACGGAAGGAAACGCCATCTATCGTCTGACGCCGTTGGGTATTGGCATTACCGACTACTATATTCGTCAGCGCGAATTTTCGACGCTGCGCCTGTCAATGCAGCTGTCCATTGTTGCCGGTGAGTTGAAAAGGGCGGCGGATTCCGCGGATGAAGGGGGCGATGAATTCCACTGGCACCGCAACGTTTACGCGCCGCTCAAATACTCGGTGGCGGAAATCTTCGACAGCATCGATCTGACGCAACGCATCATGGATGAGCAACAGCAGTCGGTTAAAGATGATATCGCTCAGTTGCTGAACAAAGACTGGCGCGCGGCGATCTCCAGCTGCGAACTGCTGCTGTCAGAAACCTCCGGCACTCTGCGAGAACTTCAGGATACGCTGGACGCCGCAGGCGATAAGCTACAGGCTAACCTGCTGCGTATTCAGGATGCCACGCTCAGCCATAACGATTTGCAGTTTGTTGATCGGCTGGTGTTCGATTTGCAAAGCAAGCTCGACCGCATTGTGAGCTGGGGCCAGCAGGCAATTGACCTGTGGATTGGCTATGACCGCCACGTGCACAAATTTATCCGTACCGCGATTGATATGGATAAAAACCGCGTCTTCGCCCAGCGTCTACGTCAGTCGGTGCAGAATTATTTCGATGCCCCGTGGGCGCTCACCTACGCCAATGCCGACCGCCTGCTGGATATGCGTGATGAAGAGATGACGCTGCGTGACGAAGAAGTCACCGGGGAACTTCCGCCGGATTTAGAGTACGAAGAATTTAACGAAATTCGCGAACAGCTCGCCGCGCTGATTGAACAGCAACTGGCGATTTATAAAACCAAACAGCTGCCGCTGGATCTCGGTCTGGTGGTCAAAGAGTACCTGGTGCAGTACCCGCGTGCGCGTCACTTTGACGTAGCGCGAATTGTGGTCGACCAGGCGGTACGTTTGGGTATAGCACACGCAGATTTCACCGGACTGCCAGCAAAATGGCAGTCGATTAATGATTACGGAGCCAAGGTACAGGCGCATGTCATCGACAAATATTGAACAAGTGATGCCGGTTAAACTGGCACAGGCCCTGGCCAACCCTCTTTTTCCTGCGCTGGACAGCGCGCTGCGTGCCGGTCGTCATATTGGTCTTGACGAACTGGACAATCACGCATTTTTAATGGATTTCCAGGAGTATCTGGAAGAGTTTTACGCCCGCTATAACGTGGAACTGATTCGTGCGCCGGAAGGTTTTTTCTATCTGCGCCCGCGTTCCACCACGCTGATTCCGCGTTCGGTACTCTCCGAGCTGGATATGATGGTCGGCAAGATCCTCTGCTACCTCTATCTAAGCCCGGAACGTTTGGCCAACGAAGGTATCTTCACCCAGCAGGAGCTGTATGACGAACTGCTGGCGCTGGCCGAAGAGAGCAAACTGCTGAAGCTGGTGAACAACCGCTCCACGGGTTCCGACCTCGACCGTCAGAAACTGCAAGAGAAAGTGCGTTCCTCACTTAACCGCCTGCGCCGTCTGGGAATGGTTTGGTTTATGGGGCATGACAGCAGCAAGTTCCGCATCACCGAATCCGTTTTCCGCTTTGGCGCCGACGTGCGCTCCGGTGACGACGCGCGTGAAGCGCAGCTGCGCATGATCCGCGATGGTGAAGCGATGCCTATCGAAAACCATCTGCAGCTCAATGACGAGAACGACGACAATCAGCAGGATAGCGGGGAGGAAGAGTAATGATCGATCGCGGTAAATTTCGTTCGCTAACGCTGATTAACTGGAACGGGTTCTTTGCTCGTACTTTTGACCTCGATGAACTGGTTACGACGCTGTCCGGCGGTAACGGTGCGGGTAAATCAACCACCATGGCGGCATTCGTCACGGCGCTGATCCCTGACTTAACCTTGCTGCACTTCCGTAACACCACCGAGGCTGGGGCGACCAGCGGTTCACGCGATAAAGGTCTGCACGGTAAGCTGAAAGCGGGCGTCTGTTATTCAGTGCTGGACGTGATGAACTCACGCAACCAGCGCGTGGTCGTCGGTGTGCGTCTGCAACAGGTTGCCGGTCGCGATCGTAAAGTGGATATCAAACCCTTCGCGATTCAGGGTCTGCCGACTTCCTTCCAGCCGACTCAACTGTTGACCGAAACGCTAAACGATCGCCAGGCGCGTGTGCTGACGTTGCAGGAACTTAAAGACAAACTCGATACCATCGAAGGCGTCCAGTTCAAACAGTTCAACTCGATTACCGACTACCACTCTCTGATGTTCGATCTGGGCATCGTGGCGCGTCGTCTGCGTTCGGCGTCTGACCGTAGCAAGTTCTATCGTCTGATTGAAGCCTCGCTGTACGGCGGTATCTCCAGCGCTATTACCCGCTCCCTGCGCGACTACCTGTTACCGGAAAACAGCGGCGTACGTAAAGCATTCCAGGATATGGAAGCGGCGCTGCGTGAAAACCGCATGACGCTGGAAGCGATCCGCGTGACCCAGTCCGATCGCGACCTGTTTAAACACCTTATTTCTGAAGCCACCGACTACGTTGCCGCTGACTATATGCGCCATGCCAACGAGCGTCGGGTGCATCTGGATAAAGCGCTGGAATATCGTCGCGAACTGTTTACCTCCCGCTCACAGCTCGCGGCGGAGCAGTACAAGCACGTGGATATGGCGCGTGAGCTGCAGGAGCATAACGGAGCGGAAGGGGATCTCGAAGCCGATCATCAGGCTGCCAGCGATCACCTGAATCTGGTGCAAACCGCCCTGCGTCAGCAGGAAAAAATTGAACGCTATGAAGCGGATCTGGACGAGCTGCAAATTCGTCTGGAAGAACAAAATGAAGTGGTGGCGGAAGCTGCCGAGCTGCAGGAAGACAACGAAGCCCGTGCGGAAGCCGCCGAGCTGGAAGTGGATGAACTGAAAAGCCAACTGGCGGACTACCAGCAGGCGCTGGACGTGCAGCAGACGCGCGCGATTCAGTACACCCAGGCGCTGCAGGCGTTACAGCGTGCAAAAGAGCTGTGCCACCTGCCGGATTTAACCCCAGAAAGTGCGGATGAATGGCTGGAAACATTCCAGGCTAAAGAACAGGAAGCGACCGAAAAACTGCTGACTTTAGAGCAGAAAATGAGCGTTTCGCAGACCGCGCACAGCCAGTTTGAGCAGGCGTTTAAAATCGTCGAGGCGATTAACGGCCCGCTGGCGCGTGATGAAGCCTGGGAAATCGCGCGTGAATTACTGCGCGACGGCGTCAACCAGCGTCATCTGGCAGAACAGGCGCAGCCGCTGCGCAGCCGTCTGAACGAACTGGAACAGCGTCTGCGTGAACAGCAGGATGCTGAACGTCTGCTGGCTGATTTCTGTAAACGTCAGGGCAAACAGTACGATATCGACGAACTCGAAACGCTGCATCATGAACTGGAAGCGCGTATTGCTGCCCTGAGTGACTGCGTCAGCGATGCGCGTGAACAGCGTATGACGTTGCGCCAGGAGCAGGAGCAGCTGCAATCGCGGATTTCCGCGCTGATGCATCGTGCACCGGTATGGTTGGCGGCGCAAAATAGCCTGAACCAGCTGTGCGAGCAAAGCGGCGAACAGTTTGAATCAAGCCAGGACGTCACCGAATATGTTCAGCAACTGCTGGAGCGTGAGCGTGAAGCCATTGTGGAACGCGACGAAGTCGGGACGCGTAAACGTGCGGTCGATGATGAAATTGAACGCTTAAGCCAGCCGGGTGGCTCGGAAGACCCACGTCTCAACGCGCTGGCGGAACGCTTTGGCGGCGTACTGCTGTCGGAAATCTATGACGACGTTAGCCTTGAAGATGCGCCGTACTTCTCCGCGCTGTATGGCCCATCGCGTCACGCCATCGTGGTGCCGGATCTGTCACAGATCGCCGAGTATCTGGAAGGCCTGGAAGATTGCCCGGAAGATCTCTATCTGATTGAAGGGGATCCGCAGTCGTTTGATGACAGCGTGTTTGCCGTCGATGAACTGGAAAAAGCGGTTGTCGTTAAAATTGCCGACCGCCAGTGGCGTTACTCTCGCTTCCCGTCGCTGCCGCTGTTTGGTCGTGCCGCGCGTGAAAGCCGCATTGAAAGCCTGCACGCTGAGCGTGAAGTGCTGTCCGAACGTTTCGCGACGCTGTCGTTTGACGTCCAGAAAACCCAACGTCTGCACCAGGCGTTCAGCCGCTTCATCGGTAGCCATCTGTCGGTGGCCTTTGATGACGATCCAGAAGCGGAAATCCGTAAACTGAATACCCGTCGCAACGAGCTTGAGCGTGCGCTCAACAGCCACGAAAGCGATAACCAACAGCAACAGGCGCAGTTTGAACAGGCGAAAGAGGGCGTGGCTCTGCTGAACCGTTTGCTACCGCGTCTGAGCCTGTTAGCCGATGAAACACTGGCCGACCGCGTCGATGAGATTCAGGAACGTCTGGATGAAGCCCAGGAAGCCGCGCGCTTTATCCAGCAGCACGGTAATCATCTGGCGAAGCTGGAGCCGATTGCTTCTGTATTGCAAAGCGATCCACAGCAATTTGAGCAGTTAAAAGAAGATTACGCCTGGTCGCAGCAGGTACAGCGAGAAGCGCGTCAGCAGGCCTTTGCGCTGACGGAAGTGGTGCAGCGTCGCGCCCACTTTGGCTATTCCGACTCGGCCGATATGCTTTCCGGCAATAGCGATTTGAACGAAAAACTGCGTCAGCGTCTGGCGCAGGCCGAAACCGAACGTAGCCGCGCCCGTGAGGCGATGCGTACCCACGCCGCCCAGGTGAGTCAGTACAGCCAGGTGTTGGCGTCACTGAAAAGCTCGTACGACACCAAAAAAGAGCTGCTCAACGATCTGCATAAAGAACTCAAAGATATCGGCGTACGCGCCGATGCCGGGGCCGAAGAGCGCGCGCGCGCGCGTCGTGACGAACTGCATGCACAGCTCAGCAACAACCGCGCGCGTCGTAACCAGCTGGAAAAAGCGCTGACATTCTGTGAAGCGGAGATGGACAACCTGACCCGCAAGCTGCGTAAGCTGGAACGTGATTATCTGGAAATGCGTGAACAGGTAGTGAGCGCGAAGGCCGGATGGTGTGCGGTGATGCGTTTGGTGAAAGACAACAACGTTGAACGTCGTCTGCATCGTCGCGAACTGGCCTATCTTTCAGCCGACGATCTGCGCTCAATGTCGGATAAAGCGCTGGGGGCGCTGCGTCTGGCGGTCGCGGATAACGAACACCTGCGTGATGTGTTGCGTATGTCGGAAGATCCGAAGCGTCCGGAGCGTAAAATCCAGTTCTTCGTTGCCGTCTATCAGCACCTGCGCGAGCGTATCCGTCAGGATATTATCCGCACCGATGACCCGGTTGAAGCTATCGAACAGATGGAAATTGAACTGAGTCGTTTGACCGAAGAGCTGACCAACCGCGAACAGAAACTGGCGATTAGCTCCCGAAGCGTAGCGAATATTATTCGCAAAACTATTCAGCGCGAACAGAACCGTATTCGCCAGCTGAACCAGGGGCTGCAGAACGTGTCGTTCGGCCAGGTGAACAGCGTGCGTCTGAACGTCAACGTGCGTGAAACCCACGCAATGCTGCTCGATGTGCTTTCTGAGCAACATGAACAGCATCAGGATCTGTTTAACAGCAACCGCCTGACCTTCTCGGAAGCGCTGGCGAAGCTCTATCAGCGCCTTAACCCGCAGATTGATATGGGCCAGCGTACGCCGCAGACCATTGGTGAAGAGCTGCTCGACTACCGTAGCTATCTGGAAATGGAAGTTGAGGTTAACCGTGGCTCCGACGGCTGGCTGCGTGCAGAGTCCGGTGCGCTATCTACCGGTGAGGCTATCGGTACCGGGATGTCAATTCTGGTGATGGTAGTGCAGAGCTGGGAAGATGAAGCGCGTCGTCTGCGCGGCAAAGATCTGTCGCCATGCCGTCTGCTGTTCCTCGATGAAGCGGCTCGTCTTGATGCCCGCTCCATTGCTACGCTGTTCGAGCTGTGTGAACGTCTGGAAATGCAGCTGATTATTGCGGCACCGGAAAACATCAGTCCGGAGAAAGGGACCACCTATAAGCTTGTGCGTAAAGTGGTCAATAACCACGAGCACGTTCACGTGGTTGGGCTGCGAGGTTTCGCCGCTCAGCTTCCTGAAACGTTGCCAGGCACCGCGGACGCTTCATAGCACGGCACCTGAACGGCCTGATAAACACGCAGTGTATCAGGTCATTCAGCGAAAATTATCGGGCCTTACCCGGCCTGCTATGGGCTTGGGCCGGCGGGGCAGCCGTTATCGTGTCCGAATTCAGAATATAGGGCGACAGAAATGTCGCCCTTTTTGCTTTTCTCATAACGGCGATATCGCGTTATTATCTTTAGACTTCTTTACATTTCACCGGGCAAAAATGTTTTTGTCTTTATATACTGAAGGTAAGCCCACTTTATGGGTCTTCGTATCTTTAACAGGGGGCAAGGGATGTCGCTTAATAAAAAAAATGGTCGTCGATTGTCTGCCGTGACTTTATGTCTGGCAATGACGTTTGCTCCGCTGTTTACTGCTTTTGCGGATGAACCCGAGCTGGTTCCATCTGATAGTACCGCGCTGCCGGCAGAGCCTTCGGCAGTGCTTCAGCACCCGGAGTCGCAATCGGCGGCGATGGCGAGTTTGGCAGGAAGTCAGCCTCTGGCCGCAGGGGCAGCGGCGGCAGGTCGTGCCGAAATCCTGTCTCTTCTGCCTGCCGGATACCAACCCGTCTATCTTAATCCACTGGTGACGCTGTATGCCGCTCGGGCAATGAAGCCGATGTGGGAAAACCGTGATGCGGTTCGTGCCTTCCAACAACAGTTAGCCGAAGTGGCCATCGCCGGTTTCCAGCCGCAGTTTACCCGTTGGGTAGAACTGCTCACCGATCCTAACGTCAGCGGCATGACTCGTGACGTGGTGTTATCCGACGCGCTGATGGGCTATCTGCACTTTATTAGCGGCATTCCGGTGCAGGGGAACCGCTGGTTATATAGCGATAAGCCTTATACGTTAGCGACGCCGCCGCTGTCGGTTATCAATCAGTGGCAGCTGGCCCTCGATAATGGTACGTTGCCGCAGTTTATTGCTGCTCTGGCGCCACAGCATCCACAGTATGCCGCGATGCACCAGGCGCTGCTGGCGCTGACGGGCGACTCTCGTCCGTGGCCGAAATTGACCTCCACGGTCTCTTTACGCCCAGGACAATGGAGTAGCGACGTTCCGGCGCTGCGTGAGATATTGCAGCGCAATGGCGTACTGGACTCCGGGCCGGATATTGCGCTACCTGGCGATAATATCGGTAAGACGAAGAAAACTGCTAAGAGCGGCCCAGCAGGCTACGATCAGACGCTGGTGGCTGCGGTTAAACGCTTCCAGGCGGCACAGGGGTTAGGCGCAGATGGGGTCATCGGCGCATCAACCCGTGACTGGCTTAACCTCTCTTCAGCCCAGCGAGCCGGGGTACTGGCACTTAATATTCAGCGCCTACGTTTATTACCGGGGAAAGTTTCCACCGGTATTATGGTGAATATTCCAGCCTACTCGTTAGTCTATTATTTGAACGGCAGCGAAGCGTTGGCTTCGCGCGTTATTGTCGGGCGTCCGGATCGTAAAACGCCGATGATGAGCAGCGCGTTGAATAACGTGGTGGTGAATCCACCGTGGAATGTACCGCCGACGCTGGCGCGTAACGATATTCTACCGAAGCTGCGCGATGATCCTGGCTATCTGGAGCGGCACAACTACACCGTCCTGCGTGGCTGGAATAGCAAAGAGACTATCGATCCATGGCGCGTGGACTGGTCAACCATCACCGCATCGAATTTACCCTTCCGCTTCCAGCAGGCACCGGGGGAACGTAACTCGTTAGGGCGTTATAAATTTAATATGCCAAGCTCGGACGCTATTTATCTGCATGATACGCCGAACCATAATCTGTTCCAGAAAGATGCCAGGGCGTTAAGCTCCGGATGTGTCCGGGTTAATAAAGCCTCCGATTTGGCGAATATGCTGCTGCAGGATGCGGGCTGGAATGACGCGCGAATTTCTGATGCGCTGAAAGAAGGTAATACCCGCTATGTGAATATCCGGCAAAATATTCCGGTTAATCTCTATTATTTGACCGCCTTTGTCGGGTCTGATGGTCAGACACAATATCGAACAGATATTTACAATTATGATATCACTGCGCGATCCGGTGCACAGATTTTGCCAAAAGCGGAACAATTGATCAGATAAATGAAGTAGTTCAGGTAATGTAGTTGTCGAATGAAAAGCAAAGAAGCCAGCCCTGAACTCCAGGGGCTGGCCTATCTGCGCTGCAGGCCGCCTTGACGCTGGCTTTGATGCCCGGTAAGGTGCTTAACGTGCGCCAGAAGTGCATATTTTTCGACCACACTTACTGACTGTAGACCTGATTATCATGGATAAAATTGACGCTAATCGCCGCAAACTGCTGGCGTTAGGTGGTGTTGCGCTGGGCGCAGCGGCCATCTTACCCACACCTGCATTTGCTACCCTCTCGACCCCACGTCCGCGTATTTTAACGCTGAATAACCTGCATACAGGTGAGTTGATAAAAGCCGAGTTTTTTGACGGCCGAGGCTATATTCAGGATGAATTAGCAAAGCTTAACCATTTTTTCCGTGACTATCGCGCGAATAAAATAAAGAGTATGGATCCTTCATTGTTCGATCAGCTCTATCGCCTTCAGGGGTTATTAGGAACCAATAAACCTGTGCAATTGATTTCTGGATATCGCTCCGTTGATACCAATGATGAACTGCGAGCGCGCAGTCGTGGAGTAGCTAAACATAGCTATCACACAAAAGGGCAGGCAATGGATTTCCATATTGAAGGCATTTCATTAAGCAATGTTCGCAAAGCAGCGTTATCTCTGCGCGCAGGTGGTGTAGGATATTACCCACGTAGCAACTTTGTGCATATTGATACCGGGCCGTTACGGAACTGGTAACTCTACGCCTGACCGTTTAGCTTCATTGAAGAGGCCGAACGGCGATGAGTATAAACAGGAGCAACATGAATTATCGCATTATTCCGGTTACTGCATTCGCGCAAAACTGTTCGTTGATCTGGTGTGAACAAACCAAACTGGCGGCGCTGGTCGATCCAGGTGGTGATGCTGAAAAGATTAAACAACAGGTTGCAGACGCTGGCGTGACGTTGCAGCAAATTTTGCTGACCCATGGTCATCTTGACCATGTGGGTGCGGCGGCGGAGCTGGCACAGCATTACGGTGTGCCGGTGATTGGGCCGGAAAAAGAAGATGAGTTCTGGTTGCAGGGGCTGCCTGCACAAAGCCGGATGTTTGGCCTTGAGGACTGTCAGCCTTTGACGCCAGACCGTTGGCTGAATGAGGGCGATACGGTGAGCGTCGGTAACGTTAAGCTACAGGTGCTGCACTGTCCTGGACATACGCCGGGTCACGTGGTCTTTTTCGACGACGCGGCGCGTTTACTTATCTCTGGCGACGTGTTGTTTAAAGGTGGTGTAGGGCGCAGTGATTTCCCACGCGGCGACCACGCGCAGTTGATTGATGCTATCAAGCGCAAGCTGCTGCCGTTGGGCGACGATGTGAAGTTTATTGCCGGGCACGGGCCAATGTCGACGCTGGGTCACGAGCGTTTGCACAACCCGTTCCTGCAGGATGAACTACCCGTCTGGTAAGATAATAAAAAGGCCGCATTTGCGGCCTTTTTTGTCACTGTGATAAACCCCGACGAGGTCAAACTCAGCCGGGTGATTATTACAAGACGGCGACGATGGCTTCACACAGCGGAGCCATATTGTCTGGCGTCATACCGGCGACGTTAATTCGGCCGGATGCCACAGCGTAAACCCCAAACTCTTCACGCAGACGCAGAACCTGTTCTTTGGTCAAGCCGCTAAAGGAGAACATACCGTTCTGTTTGGTGATAAAGCTAAAGTCGCGGCCTGCACCTTTCTCCTGCAGTGTGTTCACAAACAGCAGGCGCATGCGCTGAATACGCTGGCGCATATCTGTGAGCTCTTGTTCCCAGATGGCGCGCAGAGCGTCATTGCTGAGGATGGTTGCCACCACGGATGCACCGTGTGCTGGTGGGTTAGAATAGTTGGCGCGGATGACGGCTTTCATCTGGCTAAACGCGCGGTCGGCCGTGTCAGAATCGGCAGTAACCAGAGTACATGCACCTACGCGTTCGTTATAGAGGCCGAAGTTTTTCGAGTAGGAGCTCGCGACAATCAGTTCTTTGTGCAGCGCAGCAAACGCGCGCAGGCCTTCAGCGTCTTCTTCCAGACCGCGGGCAAAGCCCTGGTAGGCGAAGTCGAACAGCGGCAACCAACCTTTTTCAATCGACAGTGCAGCCAACTGTTGCCATTGCTCAAGCGTTGGATCAATCCCGGTTGGGTTATGGCAGCAGCCGTGGAACAGCACCACATCGCCGGCCTGCGCATCGTTCAGGCTTGCCAGCAGCGCATCGAAGTCCAGCGCGTGTTTCTCAGCGCTGTAGTAGTTATATTCACGCACTTCCAGACCAGCGGCACCAAACACGCTTTTGTGGTTCGGCCAGCTTGGGTTGCTGACCCAAATACGTTTCACGTCAGTGTTTTTCGCGAGGAAATCCGCCGCTACGCGCAGTGCGCCAGTACCACCTGGAGTCTGTGCTGTGCGGGCACGTTTATCGCTGACAATCGCGCTACCTTTACCAAACAGCAGCTCCTGAGTGCAACGACCGAATTCAGGAATACCATCAATACCGAGATAGTTTTTGGTGTTTTCGTTTTCCAGCAGATACTGTTCTGCTTTCTTTACGCTAGTAAGAACCGGTGTCTTACCGGTTTCGTCTTTATAAACACCAATCCCGAGATTGATTTTTCCCGGGCGTTCGTCGGCGCGAAACAGATCGGCCAGGCCCAGAATCGGGTCGGCAGGGGCGGCTGTGATGTTCTCAAACATGACGAGGTTCCATTTATAAGTTCGGGGGAAATCCGCTATCAGGTTAACGGTAGATTTACAAAATGCCAACCGTTAGCGACAAAAAGCGCGATGCTTTTCAAAAGTTACGATCTTCATCTTAGGAACGTAAAAAAGCAGGACCGAAGTCCTGCTTTTTAGGCATATAGCAGCGAGGGTCTGCTGATTAGAACTGGTAAACGATACCTACAGCCGCCTGGTCGTCGGTCGCCAGACCGGATTCAGCAGAGTAAGCGGTGTCGTCCAGCAGGTTGAACTTGTACGCCGCGTAGACGTTCATGTTCTTGTTGAAGTAGTACCAGGTACCCACTTCGATGTATTTAACCAGATCCGCGTCGCCGCCTTTGAAGTCGCCGCGAGCGATCAGGTCTTTACCTTTGGACTGAACGTAGCCGATGGACGGACGCAGACCGAAGTCGAACTGATACTGAACCACAGCTTCGATGTTCTGAGTTTTGTTCGCGAAGTTGTTGTCTGGTTCACGAGTCATGTTCAGAGTTTCAGCGTACATTACCGCAGCATAGACGTTGTTAGCGTCATATTTAGCCGCAGTAGACCATGCTTCAGCTTTGCTACCGCCAGCGCTCGCCCAAGTACGGGTCGGAGAGGTGCCTGGGTTAACCTGGGCATTGGTGCGGTCAGCTACTTCATAACCGGCTGCCAGCGCGATACCGTTACCGAAATCATACTGTGCGGAGGTGCTGAAGCCGTCGCCGTTAGCTTTCGCGCCGTTACCGCCGAAGCTAACATCCTTCACAGAACCGTCTGAGTTATAAGTCGCAACAACTGGGCTGTTACGATCGTTTTTACCCTGATACTGCAGCGCGAAGCTCAGACCATCAACCAGACCGAAGAAATCGCTGTTACGGTAGGTCAGCAGGCCAGAAGAACGACCGTTCATGAAGTTGTCGGTAGCAGCCCAGGAATCGCCGCCCCATTCAACCAGCATATCGGTGTAAGCCGCTACGTCGTAGATGGCACCGTAGTTACGACCGTAGTCGATAGAACCGGCATCACCAAATTTCAGACCAGCGAATGCCAGACGGGTTTTGGTACCCTGGGAGCCTTCAGCATTGGAGGCGTCCATGTTGTATTCCCACTGGCCGTAACCTACCAGCTGATCGTTGATCTGGGTTTCGCCTTTAAAGCCGATACGCGCATAAGTGGTATCTTCGTTGCTGGTGTCGCCGTTGGTGGTCCAAATGTGCTCACCAACTGCTTTACCATAGAAGTCCAGTTTGTTGGCATTTTTGTTGTAGATTTCTGCAGCATTCGCTGCACCAGCTACCAGCAGAGCAGGGATAACCACTGCCAGGATATTACGCTTCATCATTATTTATTACCCTCATTAGGTTTTTTTTTATAGACACTCTCGACTTTCGGCAATTACTTCCGTCAATAAAAATTTACGGAACTATTGATGAGAGTTTGGTGTCTTTATGTGTCTGAGAGGCATCTTTCCATTCAAAACACTCTTTCGCTAGCCTGAAAATGCTACAAACATCGAGAATGAGTAAGCAAAAGAAATAATGTGTAAGAATTTATGTATTTTAAGGAACTTTGTGAACTAACTCAAAATTCTGAGACGTACGCGGGAAAAATGAACGACCCCTTATCTATCAATATGAATTTCTTATCTTTTATTCGCATAACGCTTTTTCTTATCGCACAGAGCGGATGAGTAATAATTTCCCTATGACAATTTTTAGCCATCCAGATAGCTGTGTTTTTGGATAAAAAATATGCTAAGGCGTTAGTGAAATCTTAAGTGCAATAAAATTCAGGCTGTTTTTTGTACGGATTAATGACGAGAAATGGGCTGTAACAAAGAGAGAAGGGAGAGGTCTTGAAGTTTAAGTTTGTTAAACTTAATAAAGATTTCTTTACATGATCGGCTTATGGCTAAAAAAAGGCCAGCACGATGGCTGGCCTTTCAGACAGAGATAAATTAGAAGGTTGCGTTACGCGGCGTTCTTGGGAACGCAATTACGTCACGAACGTTCTGCACCCCGGTGACATAGGCAATCAGACGTTCGAAGCCCAGACCGAAGCCAGAGTGCGGAACGGTACCGTAACGACGCAGGTCGCGGTACCACCAGTAGTCTTCTTTATTCAGACCCATTTCAGCCATACGTGCGTCCAGAACGTCCAGACGTTCTTCACGCTGGGAACCACCGATGATTTCACCAATACCCGGTGCCAGAACGTCCATTGCGGCAACGGTTTTACCGTCGTCGTTAAGACGCATATAGAAGGCTTTAATCTCTTTCGGATAGTTTTTCACCACAACCGGCGCTTTGAAGTGTTCTTCAGCCAGGTAACGTTCATGCTCGGAAGAGAGATCCACGCCCCAGTAAACCGGGTTCTCGAATTTCTTACCGCAGTTTTCCAGGATGGTAACCGCGTCGGTGTAGTCCACCTGAGCGAAATCAGCGGTTACGAAACGTTCCAGACGGTCGATAGCATCTTTATCTACACGTTCAGCGAAGAACTTCATATCGTCTGCACGTTCGGTAAGCACCGCTTTGAAGACATATTTCAGCATCGCTTCTGCCAGCGCGGCGTTGTCAGCCAGATCGGCAAACGCGACTTCCGGCTCCAGCATCCAGAACTCTGCCAGGTGGCGGCTGGTGTTGGAGTTTTCAGCGCGGAAGGTCGGGCCGAAGGTGTAGATTTTGGACAGCGCACAGGCATAGGTTTCGCCATTCAACTGACCGGAAACGGTCAGGAACGCTTCTTTACCAAAGAAATCTTTGTCGTAGTCGACTTTGCCCTGATCGTTACGCGGTAGGTTTTCCATATCCAGCGTAGAGACTCGGAACATTTCGCCTGCGCCTTCGGTATCGGAAGCGGTAATCAGCGGAGTCGAAACCCAGAAGAAACCTTGCTCATCGAAGAAACGATGCAGAGCCTGCGCCAGCGTATGACGAACGCGAGCGACTGCACCAATCAGGTTGGTACGCGGACGCATATGCGCGACTTCACGCAGATACTCGATACTGTGGCGTTTTGCCGCCATTGGATAGGTATCAGGATCTTCAACCCAGCCGGTGACTTCGACGCTGGTGGCCTGAATTTCAAAACTCTGACCCTCGCCCTTTGAGGCGACAATCTTACCGGTGACAATAACGGAGCAGCCGGTGGTCAGACGCAGCACTTCCTGATTGTAATTGGGCAGAGAATTATTAATAACGGCCTGTACAGGATCAAAGCAGGAACCGTCATAGACGGCCAGGAAGGAAAAGCCAGCTTTTGAATCTCGGCGGGTACGTACCCAGCCGCGCACGGTGACTTCGCTGTCAACGGCTACGCGGCCCTGGAGTACGTCGGCTACAGGCACAACGCTCATAATAGTCTCTCTATTCGTAGTCCAATAAAAAAATCGTTTTCCCCATCACTACGGGGGGATATCTATGTTACCTGTCATCTTCCATCAGACAAGCAGAATTCGCATAGGGAGAGGGTGTTTTGAGAAATAAATAAAGAAGAAGGGAGCCTGGCGGCTCCCTTTGATGATTAACTGGCCTTTTTGACTTGAGGAAGAGAGAAGGCTTTGCGTAAAGCGCGCACAAACGCTTTATCGTGGCAGATAGTTTTTCCCGGGCTGTCGGAGAGTTTTGCCACCGGTTTACCGTTGCACTCTACCAGCTTGATGACGATATTCAGCGGTTTGACCTGTGGAATATCGCAGGTCAGGCGGGTGCCGATACCGAAGCTCAGGTTCACGCGCGCCGAGAAATGGCGATACAGTTCGACGGCTTTAGCCAGATCGAGGTTATCGGAGAACACCAGCACTTTGGTGAGTGGGTCGATACCCAGCTTCTGATAGTGACGGATGGCTTTCTCGCCCCATTCAAACGGGTCGCCCGAATCGTGGCGCAGACCTTGATAGCGGGTGGCGAATTCCGGGCCAAAATCGCGCAGGAACGCATCCATGGTAATGCAGTCGGTCAGAGCGATACCAAGCTGATCCGGGTATTCGGTAAGCCAGGCCGCCAGTGCCGCACGTTGGCTGGTGGCCAGGTCCGGGCTAATTTGCTGATGCGCCTGGAACCATTCATGTGCCTGAGTACCCATCGGCGTCAGCGTCAGACGGCGCGCCAAATCGTAGTTGCTGGTACCGGTAAACCACGATTCCTGCTGCAAACGACCAACAATTGCCTCCTGGACATCGCGCGAGAAGCGGCGGCGGGTACCGAAATCCATCAGCTTAAAGGCGGACATGTCGATGTCGGCGGTCATCTGATTAAAGTCGACCAGCTTACGTTCCAGCATCGCCAGTGCTTCCGGAACGCCGTTCTCTGGCGAACGGTAGCGATGAACCAGTTCGCTAATGACGGCCAGCAGTGGGACTTCCCACATGATGACTTCACGCCATGGGCCCTCAAGACGAATATTGAGTTTGCCATTGGCGTTGGTGACGGTGACTTGCTGCGGGTCATAGCGGAAATCGCGCAGCCAGTCCAGGTAATCTTGTTTAAAGAAAGGAAGTCCGGACAGCCAGTGATACTCGTCATCTTGCAGCGTAAGAGAACGCATGGCGTCGACTTGTTCGCGAATTGCGTCAGCATAAATGCCTAGAAGATCGTCTCCACGGCAGCGGAATTCAGCCGCTACATTGACATCGTCGTAGTGGTGGAAAACGGCCTGCTGCATATGCAGTTTGTAGGCATCTGTATCCAGCAGCGAGTGCAGAACAGGGGAAGCGAATTGTGTCATGGTGCGCAGTAGCATCCTCTCACAGGAGCGTTTAGTACAATAAACAACAGGGGAGAATCGCTGGAGTATACCTTGTTTATCGATTTATTGAACCCCGATCACATCATAAGGCACGAACAGGCACCTATGCGTTTTGTGCGTCATGTTGCGTAAATGTATCATTTTTCCCTATTTGACTGGAAAAGATGAAGATTCTGCGTAGCGTGATTAACACAACAGGAATAGACTGGAGATGACATTTACATAAGATGCTAAAGGTTTTTTATGACACAACAGCCCCAAGCCAAGTACCGCCACGACTACCGTGCGCCGGACTACCTGATTAGTGATATTGACCTGGCCTTTGACCTGGATGCCGCAAAAACCGTCGTGACAGCGGAAAGCCAGGTTTCCCGCCACGCAGCGTCTGATGTGCCGCTCCGTCTGGATGGTGAAGATTTAACGCTGGTCTCCGTTCATGTTAACGGCGAGCCGTGGACCGACTATAAAGAAGAAGAAAGCCAGCTGGTTATCTCCGGTCTGCCAGAGCGTTTCACGCTGAAGATCGTCAACGAAATTAGCCCTTCGGCAAACACCGCATTAGAAGGTTTGTATCAGTCCGGTGAGGCGCTGTGTACCCAGTGTGAAGCGGAAGGGTTCCGCCATATTACCTGGTACCTTGACCGTCCTGACGTGCTGGCCCGCTTTACCACCAAAATCACCGCCGATAAAAGCAAATATCCTTTCCTGCTCTCCAACGGCAACCGCATTGCCGAAGGTGAGCTGGAAAACGGCCGTCACTGGGTACAGTGGCAGGATCCGTTCCCAAAACCATGCTACCTGTTTGCGCTGGTGGCCGGTGACTTCGATGTTCTGCGCGATACCTACAAAACCCGCTCCGGGCGGGACGTTGCGCTGGAACTGTTTGTGGATCGCGGCAACCTTGACCGAGCACCGTGGGCGATGACTTCGCTGCAAAATTCGATGAAGTGGGATGAAGAGCGCTTTGGCCTCGAATACGATCTCGACATCTATATGATCGTTGCCGTCGACTTCTTTAATATGGGCGCGATGGAGAATAAAGGGCTGAACGTCTTTAACTCCAAATACGTGCTGGCGCGTACCGATACCGCGACCGATAAAGATTACCTCGATATCGAACGCGTGATTGGCCATGAATACTTCCACAACTGGACCGGCAACCGCGTGACCTGCCGCGACTGGTTCCAGCTGAGCCTGAAAGAAGGCTTAACGGTATTCCGCGATCAGGAGTTTAGCTCGGATCTCGGCTCGCGCGCCGTCAATCGTATCAGCAACGTGCGTACCATGCGCGGCCTGCAGTTCGCTGAAGACGCCAGCCCAATGGCGCACCCAATCCGCCCGGATAAAGTTATTGAAATGAATAACTTCTACACCCTGACGGTGTATGAAAAAGGGGCCGAAGTCATTCGCATGCTGCACACGCTGTTGGGCGAAACGAACTTCCAGAAAGGGATGCAGCTCTATTTCGAACGTCACGATGGTAGTGCGGCGACCTGTGATGATTTCGTGCAGGCGATGGAAGATGCGTCGAACGTCGACCTTTCTCATTTCCGCCGCTGGTATAGCCAGGCCGGTACGCCGATTGTCAGCGTTCATGACGACTACAATCCGGAAACCGAGCAGTACACGCTGACCATTCGCCAGCGCACGCCGGCGACGGCGGAGCAGGAGGAGAAATTCCCGCTGCATATTCCGTTCGATATCGAACTGTACGATAACGAAGGCAAGGTTATCCCGCTGCAAAAAGACGGCCATCCGGTGCACCACGTGCTGAACGTGACTCAGGCCGAGCAGACGTTTGTCTTCGATAACGTCTACTTCCAGCCGGTACCGTCACTGCTGCGTGAGTTCTCCGCGCCGGTGAAACTGGAATATAAATGGAGCGATCAGCAACTGACGTTCCTGATGCGTCATGCGCGCAACGATTTCTCTCGTTGGGATGCGGCGCAAAGCCTGCTGGCGACCTATATCAAGCTGAACGTTAATCGCCATCAGCAGGGCCAGCCTCTGTCGCTGCCAGTGCATGTGGCTGATGCTTTCCGCGCGATTCTGCTGGATGAGAAGATCGATCCTGCGCTGGCCGCAGAAATACTGACCCTGCCATCAGCCAGCGAAATTGCCGAGCTGTTCGATATTATCGATCCTATTGCCATTGCGGCGGTACGCGAGGCGCTAACCCGTACGCTGGCAACCGAGCTTGCCGACGAGTGTCTGGCGATTTATAACGCCAACAAACTCGACAGCTATCGCGTCGAACATGCAGATATCGGTAAACGTTCATTACGTAATACCTGCTTGCGTTATCTGGCGTTTGGCGACGCGCAGCTGGCGGATAAACTGGTTAGCCAGCAGTACCACGATGCCGACAACATGACCGACGTACTGGCGGCGCTGTCAGCCGCCGTGGCTGCAGAATTGCCATGCCGCGATGCGTTGATGCAAGAGTATGACGATAAATGGCATCAGGATGGTCTGGTGATGGATAAGTGGCTGATTCTTCAGGCGACAAGCCCGGCAGATGATGCGCTGGCAACGGTACGTAAGCTGCTGAATCACCGTTCATTTAGCATGAACAATCCGAACCGTATCCGCTCGCTAATTGGTGCGTTTGCTGGCAGTAACCCAGCGGCGTTCCACGCGGAAGACGGCAGCGGTTATCAGTTCCTGGTAGAAATGTTGACCGAGCTGAACAGCCGTAACCCGCAGGTGGCTTCACGCTTGATTGAGCCGCTGATCCGCCTGAAACGTTACGATGTAAAACGTCAGGCGCTGATGCGTGCGGCGCTGGAACAGCTGAAAGGGCTGGAAAATCTGTCCGGCGATCTGTACGAGAAGATTGCGAAGGCGTTAGCGTAACGCATGTGTTACCCGGACGAGGTGTTTATGCTGACTCCGGGTCATCACGCAGCCGTATTGCCGGGCTGGGCTTAGCGCCAAAGGGCATAAAAAACGCCGCTGGTTTTCCATGCGGCGTTTTTTTTATCAAACATGCTCGGCCTGTCGCGCCGCACCTAGCCTGGGAACTTGTATATCCCGGCGATGCAAGGCTTGCCAGAATGTTTCCAGAGCACTATCGAGGCGATTGTGCAGATTCTGACTAAACTGCGGTTTATGCTGATAGTCGGTCACTTGACTATCATCGGCAAAGACACCTTGCAGGATCTCTTGCGCTTTCAGCGCGTTCAGCACCGGTTTGAGGGCGTAATCCACCGCCAGCATATGTGCGATTGTCCCACCGGTCGCCAGTGGTAACACGATTTTTCCTTCCAGTGCGCGTTCTGGCAGCAGATCAAGCAGCGCTTTTAACGCCCCAGCGAATGAGGCTTTATAGACCGGGGTCGCAATAATGAGTCCGTCGGCATGCGCTAGCTGTTCGGTTAAGGTTTGTAGCGCCGGGCTGTCAAAGCGGGCGTAAAACAGATCCTCCGGCGCAAAGTTCTGTAGGTGCCAGTGAAACACTTCGACATCCGCCGCTGAAAGCTTCTCGCGAGCGTACTCCAGCAGGGCGCTTGAGCGAGAAGGAAAGCGGGGGCTGCCTGCTAAAGTAATGACGCGCATAACCTCTCCTTATAACTAAAAACAAACATTGAACTAAAATTGATAACATTTTAGCTAGTGTGTCAGAGGCCGAAGGGGAGGCGAAATACTTTTTCTGGCGTAGGTTTACCAGAAAATGCATATGGTGTAGCGCTGCGTGGGCCATATGAAGGAAAACGATTGCGCTTTTTTTGCCATAGGTCAATTCCCTTTCGTAGCAAGATCGCACATAATACGCCCCCGGTTTGCACACCGGGAATCCAGGAGAGTTCATGTACTATCCCTTCGTTCGTAAAGCACTTTTTCAGCTCAATCCAGAGCGCGCCCATGAATTAACATTTCAACAATTACGCCGTATTACCGGAACACCACTGGAAGCTTTAGTGCGCCAGAAGTTGCCGGAAAAACCGGTCACCTGCATGGGATTGACGTTTAAAAATCCACTGGGTCTGGCTGCGGGTCTGGATAAAGATGGTGAATGTATTGATGCCTTAGGGGCCATGGGCTTCGGTTCGATCGAGATCGGTACCGTGACGCCGCGCCCGCAACCGGGTAACGACAAGCCGCGTCTGTTCCGTCTGGTCGATGCTGAAGGTTTGATCAACCGCATGGGTTTCAATAACCACGGTGTTGATAACCTGGTAGAGAACGTTAAAAAAGCGCATTTCGACGGTATTCTGGGAATTAATATTGGCAAGAATAAAGATACCCCTGTCGAGCAAGGCAAAGATGACTATCTGATTTGTATGGAAAAAATCTACGCCTATGCCGGTTATATTGCGATCAATATTTCATCACCAAATACCCCAGGGTTACGTACGTTGCAATATGGCGAAGCGCTGGATGATTTACTTTCTGGTATTAAAAATAAACAATCTGAACTCCAGGGAAAACACCATAAATATGTTCCGGTGGCCGTAAAGATCGCGCCGGATCTTTCTCATGAAGAGTTGATCCAGGTGGCCGATAGTTTAGTTCGCCATAATATTGATGGGGTAATTGCGACCAATACCACATTAGATCGTTCTCTGGTTCAGGGGATGAAACATTGTGATGAAATGGGTGGACTAAGTGGCCGTCCATTACAATTAAAAAGCACCGAGATTATTCGTATGCTGTCGGCGGAATTAAAAGGCCAACTGCCTATTATTGGTGTTGGTGGGATCGATTCGGTGATTGCAGCTCGCGAGAAGATTGCGGCTGGCGCTTCGTTGGTGCAGATCTATTCCGGCTTTATTTTTAAAGGCCCACCGCTGATTAAAGAAATCATCACGCATATCTAGTCTTTTTCCTCGTAATGTGATCCAGGGCTTTATTTCCAGCCCTGGTTGCTTTATATTTCCATATTGTTGCTTATTTAAACATATTGGTCTTTTATTATTTAAGACAAAGTCACGCAACGGAAGAACAGGCACAGCAATGGAGGCAAAAATGACGGGGGAGACAAATGCGAATTAAACCTGATGATAACTGGCGTTGGTATTATGATGAAGAGCACGATCGTATGATGCTCGATTTAGCCAATGGCATGTTATTTCGCTCGCGTTTTGCTCGTCGAATGTTAACGCCTGATGCTTTTGACCCAACCGGTTTTTGTGTTGATGATGCCGCGCTTTATTTTTCCTTTGAAGAAAAATGTCGCGACCTTGTACTGTCAAAAGAACATCGTGCGGAGCTTATCTTAAATGCGCTGGTAGCGATTCGTTTCCTTAAACCGCAAATGCCGAAAAGCTGGCATTTTCGCGCCCATCAGGACGCATGGGCTCCGACCACCGGAGATGCCGCCTGTGTATGGCTAAGTGATGACGACAGTCAGGTGAATTTGTTGGTGGTTGAACCTGGAGAGAATGCTGCGCTCTGCCTGCTTGCCCAGCCTGGGTTGGTCCTTGCTGGACGAACCATGCAGTTAGGCGATCCGATTAAAGTGATGAACGACAGGCTGCAACCCCAACCGGGGCTGGACGGCTACAGCCTGGAACAGGCCGTTTAAAGCTTCAGCTTCAGCGCCGTTTTCGGAACGCAGCTGCAGCTTAGAATGGTGCCATCGTTGCGAATCGCGCTTTTCTTCAGCGGATTTACTTCTCCGCCTACCAGCGTAACCCGACAGCTACCACATAGCCCGGCGCGGCAGGAGTAGGGCACCCGAATACCTTGCTGTTCAAGCTGCTCAAGCAAAATTTGCTGATTATTGCCGCTGAACGTTTTTCCCTCCCAGTCAATTTCAACCAACGCATTCTGTTGAACCTGTGGCGCTATGACATCATCGCTTTTCCCGGCGCTATAGATTTTTGCCGGCCCGGTGGTCAGAATTTCCATCTCATCGCCGACGCGAATCACGCCGCTATTGCGAGGAATCAGATTCTGGCCAAAATCAACGTCGCCGTTTGCAGGATCGGTACGGAAGGATTGCAACGTACTCAGTGGTTCTCCACTCGGGTGTTTTTGCCCTTTTTCTGGGCTGATGGTGGTAAAGATGCATCGACTGCAGGGTTTCACGACGTCAAAAACTACTGCGCCGATGCGAATTGTTTTCCAGGTGTCTTCCGCCCATGCCTCCACGCCCGTCACCACCAGATTGGGACGGAACTGCTCCATACTCACGCTGGCTTTACAGCGCTGCTGAAGGTCGCGCAGCGAGGCTTCGTTAGTCAGTAAAAAAGGGAAACCATCGGCAAAAGAGAGCGGCACCGCGTCGTGGCGCTTGACGCGACGGCTCAGGTTATTTCCGAGCCAGCGCAGCTGGACATCACGCTTAAAGAAGGGCGAAAGCCACTGATTGATAGCGTCTGGGGCGATATGCGAGGTAAAATGATTGCCCCACACTTCGGTCGGCGACGTCTGACCGGTGAAATCAGCAAACCGCACCAGCGCACTGCTGCCGTCGGGGGCGGTGAGATGGAGACCATCGTGCAAGACGGCGGGGGTAAAGCGCACCATCGCCGGAAACTGACGGGCGGTAATAAAGGTGCCATCAGGTTCGGTAATCATAAAAATGCGGTCAAACGCCATTCCGCTAATATCAGCGAATGCATGCGTGAGCCCAATACCCCGCATTGATTTCACCGGATGAATAAAAAGCCGCGATAATGTAGCCACAACGCTGTCCCTGAGTCGAAATTAAGCCTTTAACTTTATGACATGGGCCGCAGATTGGCTATAATGCGCAACAATTTTCTGCGAGTAAAAGTGACGATATGAATTCTCTGTTTGCCAGTACGGCCCGTGGGCTGGAAGAGCTGTTAAAAACTGAACTGGAAGGTCTGGGTGCGCAAGAGTGCCAGATCACCCAGGGTGGCGTCCATTTTCAGGGCGATACGCAGCTTCTGTACAAAAGCCTGATGTGGAGTCGCCTGGCGTCGCGCATCATGATGCCGCTGGGAGAATGTAGCGTCTGGAGCGATCTCGATCTTTATCTTGGCGTACAGGCCATCGATTGGACATCGATCTTTACCCCGGATGCCACCTTCGCGGTGAGCTTTGGCGGTCTGAACGATAGCATTCGTAATAGCCAGTACGGTGCGCTGAAGGTGAAAGACGCCATCGTTGATGCCTTTACGCGCAAAAATCTGCCACGCCCGAACGTCGATCGCGAAAATCCAGATCTACGCATTAACGTTCGTCTGAACAAAGAAACCGCCTACATTTCTCTCGATCTGAGCGGCGACGGCCTGCACCTGCGTGGCTATCGCGATCGCGCCGGTATGGCGCCGATCAAAGAGAATCTGGCGGCAGCTATCGTCATGCGTTCTGGCTGGAGACCGGGTACGCCATTACTCGATCCAATGTGTGGTTCCGGGACGCTGCTGATTGAAGCGGCGATGTGGGCCACCGACCGGGCACCGGGGCTGCACCGTAGCCACTGGGGTTTTAGCGGCTGGGCTCAGCACGACGAAGTTATCTGGCAAGAAGTGAAAGCGGATGCGCAAACTCGTGCCCGCGCTGGTTTAGCCGCGTATGAATCGCGTTTCTTTGGTTCCGATACTGATCGACGCGTGGTTGACATTGCCCGTAGCAACGCCCGCCGTGCAGGTATTGGCGAGCTCATCACTTTTGAAGAAAAAGACGTCGCACAGCTTAGCAATCCATTGCCAAAAGGCCCATACGGCACGGTTATCAGTAACCCGCCGTACGGTGAGCGTCTGGAAAGTGAACCGGCGCTGATTGCATTGCATAGCCTGCTGGGTCGCACCATGAAAAGCCAGTTTGGTGGCTGGAATTTATCGCTGTTTAGTGCCTCGCCAGAGTTGTTAAGCTGCGTGTCTCTGCGCGCCGAACGCCAGTTTAAAGCCAAAAACGGCCCGCTGGACTGTGTGCAGAAAAACTATCACCTGGCGGAAAGCACCGGTGAAACGAAAGCGACAGTGGCCGAAGATTATGCCAACCGTCTGCGTAAGAATCTGAAGAAATATGAAAAGTGGGCGAAGCAGGAAGGTATCGAATGCTACCGCCTGTATGATGCCGACCTCCCGGAATATAACGTTGCCGTTGACCGTTACGCCGATTGGGTTGTAGTGCAGGAATATGCGCCGCCGAAAACCGTCGATGCTAACAAAGCGCGCCAGCGTCTGTTCGACATCATCGCCGCAACCATCTCCGTACTGGGTATTGCACCAAATAAACTGGTGCTGAAAACCCGCGAACGTCAGAAGGGCAAAAACCAGTATCAGAAGATGAACGAGAAGGGCGACTTTATGGAGGTGAGCGAATACAACGCGCGCCTGTGGGTCAACCTGACCGATTATCTGGATACCGGTCTGTTCCTCGATCACCGTATTGCCCGCCGCATGCTGGGGCAGATGAGCAAAGGTAAGGATTTCCTTAACCTGTTCTCTTATACCGGCAGTGCCAGCGTTCATGCGGGTCTGGGCGGTGCACGTTCTACCACTACCGTTGATATGTCACGCACCTATCTTGAGTGGGCCGAACGCAACCTGCGCCTGAACGGCTTGACCGGTCGCCCGCATCGCCTGATGCAGGCCGACGTGCTGTCATGGCTGCGCGATACCGACGAACAATTTGACGTTATCTTCATCGATCCGCCAACCTTCTCAAACTCCAAACGTATGGAAGATGCGTTTGATGTTCAGCGCGATCATTTGCGTTTGATGAAAGATCTGAAACGTCTGCTGCGTAAAGGCGGCACCATTATGTTCTCCAACAACAAACGCGGTTTCCGTATGGACCACGACGGTCTGGCTGAACTGGGACTGAAAGCACAAGATATTACCCAAAAAACACAGTCACCAGATTTTGCCCGTAACCGTCAGATCCACAACTGCTGGCTGATTACCACAGCCTGAAAGGAATAAAGAATGTCATTAATTAGTATGCATGGCGCCTGGCTGTCATTCAGCGATGCGCCGCTTCTCAATAATGCCGAGCTGCATATTGAGGATAACGAGCGAGTCTGCCTGGTTGGGCGAAACGGCGCGGGCAAATCGACGCTGATGAAAATTCTCAACCGTGAACTGGGGCTCGACGATGGGCGAATCATCTACGAGCAGGATCTGGTTGTGGCGCGTCTGCAGCAGGATCCTCCACGTAACGTAGAGGGTAGCGTTTATGATTTCGTCGCCGAAGGGATTGCGGAACAGGCTGAATATCTCAAGCGTTATCACGAGACTTCGCATCTGGTGATGACCGATCCCAGCGACAAAAACCTGCAAGAGCTGGCGAAAGTCCAGGAGCAGCTGGATAACCACGGCCTGTGGCAGCTGGAAAGCCGAATTAATGAAGTGCTGGAACAACTAGGTCTGACGGCGGATACCGAACTGGCCTCGCTTTCCGGCGGCTGGCTGCGTAAAGCGGCGTTGGGTCGTGCGCTGGTTAGCGCACCGCGTGTGCTGCTGCTCGATGAACCGACCAACCACCTGGATATTGAAACGATCGACTGGCTGGAAGGCTTCCTGAAGTCCTTCAAGGGGACGATCATTTTCATCTCCCACGACCGTTCGTTCATTCGCAACATGGCGACCCGTATTGTCGATCTCGATCGCGGTAATCTGGTGACCTACCCTGGCAATTACGATCAGTACCTGCTGGAGAAAGAAGAGGCGCTGCGCGTTGAAGAACTGCAAAACGCCGAATTCGATCGCAAACTCGCGCAGGAAGAGGTGTGGATCCGTCAGGGCATTAAAGCACGTCGTACGCGTAATGAAGGCCGTGTCCGTGCGTTGAAAGCGATGCGTAACGAGCGTAGCGCGCGCCGTGAAGTGATGGGCAGCGCGAAGATGCAGGTCGAAGAGGCCTCGCGTTCCGGTAAGATCGTGTTCGAAATGGAAGACGTCAATTACCAGGTCGATGGCAAAGTGCTGGTGAAAAACTTCTCCGCACAGGTACAGCGTAGCGACAAAATCGCCATGATTGGGCCTAACGGTTGCGGTAAAACCACGTTGCTTAAACTGATGTTGGGCCAGCTGCAGGCCGATAGCGGGCGTATCCACGTGGGTACTAAGCTGGAAGTAGCTTACTTCGACCAGCACCGTGCAGAGTTGGATCCGGACAAAACGGTAATGGATAACCTGGCGGAAGGTAAGCAAGAGGTCATGGTCAACGGTAAACCGCGCCATGTACTAGGCTATCTGCAGGACTTCTTATTCCACCCTAAACGAGCGATGACGCCGGTACGTGCGCTGTCCGGCGGTGAGCGTAACCGTCTGCTGCTGGCGCGCCTGTTCCTGAAACCAAGCAATCTGTTGATTCTCGATGAACCAACCAATGACCTGGATGTCGAAACGCTCGAACTGCTGGAAGAGCTTATCGATGGCTACCAGGGAACCGTACTGCTGGTGAGCCACGATCGTCAGTTTGTGGATAATACCGTGACCGAATGCTGGATCTTCGAAGGTGAAGGGCGTATTGGTCGTTATGTCGGTGGTTATCACGATGCGCGTGGGCAGCAGGCACAATCACAGTCGCATCAACAGGCGGCAGTGAAAAAAACTCCGGAAGCGGCCCAACCAAAAGCAGAAACTGTCAAACGTGGGGGTAGCAAATTAAGCTATAACCTGCAGCGCGAACTGGAGCAGCTGCCGCAAAAGTTGGAAAAACTGGAAGCGGATCTGGAAGCGTTACAGTTACAGGTTGCCGATGCGACGTTCTTTAGCCAGCCTCATGACCATACTCAAAAGGTACTGGCTGACATGACGCAGGCAGAGCAGGCGTTGGAAGAAGCGTTTGAACGATGGGAATATCTGGAAGCGTTGAAAAACGGCGCCTGATTGAGGACTTTTCATGTGCGAACAACATCATGCTGCGCAGCATATTCTGTGTTCACAGTGTGACATGCTGGTGGCGTTGCCGCACCTTGAGCATCGACATAAGGCAAATTGCCCACGTTGTGGTACAACGCTAACCACTTCGTGGGATGAACCAAGACGGCGCCCAACGGCGTACGTCCTGGTGGCGCTCTTTATGCTGCTGCTGGCGAACCTGTTTCCGTTTATCAGTATGAACGTGGCAGGCGTCAAGAGTGAAATTGAACTGCTGGAAATCCCCAGCGTTATGTTTTCCGAAGACTACGCTAGCCTCGGCACCTTTTTTCTGCTGTTCGTGCAGCTGGTGCCGGCATTTTGCTTGATAACCATTCTGTTGCTGGTCAATCAGGTCAAAATGCCCTACAGGCTTAAAACATTCCTGGCGCGTATTCTGTTTACGCTCAAAACGTGGGGAATGGCGGAAATTTTCCTCGCTGGCGTGCTGGTGAGCTTTGTGAAGCTGATGGCCTATGGCGACGTTGGTGTGGGCAGCAGCTTCCTGCCATGGTGTCTCTTCTGTCTGCTGCAACTGCGCACTTTCCAGTGCGTCGACCGCCGCTGGCTGTGGGACGACATCGGCGCTATGCCAATGCTTTCTCGGCCGCTAAAACCGGGAATAACCGGGATGCAGCAGGGGTTACGCTCCTGTTCGTGCTGCACGGCGATTCTCCCCGCAGAATTGCATGAGTGTCCTCGTTGCCACAGCAAAGGCCATGTGAGGCGTAAAAACAGCCTTCAGTGGACAGTTGCACTGCTGGTAACATCAATCATGCTTTATCTCCCCGCCAATATCTTGCCAATCATGATTACCGATCTGTTGGGCGACAAGATGCCGTCGACGATTATTGCCGGGGTGATCCTGCTGTGGAGTGAAGGCTCGTATCCGGTGGCCATGGTGATTTTCATCGCCAGTATTTTGGTCCCGACGTTGAAGATGATCGCTATTGCCTGGCTGTGTCTGGATGCGAACGGGCTTAAACGTCGTCACCGGGACAGCGAACGCATGCACCTGATTTATGAAGTAGTGGAGTTCGTCGGGCGTTGGTCAATGATCGATGTGTTTGTAATTGCAGTGCTCTCCGCGCTTGTGCGCATTGGGGGGTTAATGAATATCTACCCGGCCATTGGTGCGCTGATGTTTGCGTTGGTTGTCATCATGACTATGTTCTCAGCAATGACCTTTGATCCGCGCCTGTCCTGGGATCGGGAACCTGAATCAAGCCATAAGGAATCGTAAAAGCATGGAAACCAAGAGTGGGGAGGCAAATGTGCAGAAAGTGAAAAACTGGTCTCCCGTTTGGATCTTCCCGATTGTCACGGCGCTGATTGGCGCATGGATCCTGTTTTATCATTACAGTCATCAGGGACCGGAGGTGACGTTAATCACCACCAACGCTGAAGGTATTGAGGGTGGTAAAACGACGATTAAAAGCCGCAGCGTGGATGTGGGCGTGGTGATGAGTACCACCCTGACCGATGATCTGACGCACGTGGAAATTAAAGCGCGCCTGAATTCCGGCATGGAAAAACTGCTGCATAAAGACTCCGTGTTTTGGGTTGTGAAGCCGCAAATTGGCCGCGAAGGAATCAGTGGGCTCGGGACGCTATTGTCCGGGGCTTATATCGAACTACAGCCGGGATCGAAAGGACCTGAGCCTAGCAACTATCAGTTGCTTGATGCCCCACCACTCGCGCCGCCGGATGCTAAAGGTATTCGCGTGGTACTCGACAGCAAAAAAGCAGGGCAACTGAATCCGGGCGATCCGGTGTTGTTCCGCGGCTATCGTGTAGGGTCAGTCGAAACCAGTACTTTTGACCCAAAAAATCGCAGCATCTCTTACCAGCTGTTTATCAGTGCGCCAAACGACCGTCTGGTGACCAGTAACGTGCGTTTCTGGAAAGACAGCGGTGTGGCTATGGATCTCACTTCTGCCGGGATGCGGGTGGAAATGGGATCGCTGGCGACATTATTTAGCGGCGGCGTCAGCTTTGATGTACCGGAGGGCGTCGATCTCGGTCAACCCATCGTCGAGAAGACCGAATTCAAACTCTATGACGATCAGAAAAGTATTCAGGATTCGCTGTATACCCAGCATATTGACTATCTGATGTTCTTCAAAGATTCGGTTCGCGGCCTGCAGGTTGGCGCACCGGTCGAGTTCCGGGGCATTCGTTTAGGGACTGTCGCTCAGGTACCGTACTTCTCCAATAGGCTGCACCAGGCATTGTCCAGCGACTACCGTATTCCGGTGAAAATCCAGATTGAACCTGAACGCCTGGCCACTCAGTTTGGCGAGAGTCCTGATATTCGTGGTCATCTGCCAGCATTGATTGAACGTGGTCTGCGCGGATCGCTTAAAACGGGGAACCTGGTCACGGGCGCGCTGTACATTGATCTCGACTTCTACCCGAAAGAACCGGCTATCTCTAATGTGAAAACATTCGATGGTATCAATATTATTCCTTCGGTAAGCGGTGGCCTGGCGCAAATTCAGCAACGAGTGATGGAGACGCTGGATAAATTTAACAATCTGCCTCTCACGCCGATGGTTCAACAGGCAACCAATACGCTCAGTGAAACTCAGAATACGATGCGTCGTCTGCAAACGACGCTGGATAACCTGAATAAAATCACCGCTAGCCAGTCAGCGCAGGAGTTGCCGGCCGATATGCAGAAAACGCTTCGCGAGTTGAATCGTAGTATGCAGGGCTTCCAGCCGGGTTCGGCGGCTTACAACAAAATGGTTGCCGATATGCAGCGTCTGGATCAGGTACTGCGTGAACTACAGCCGGTGCTGAAAACATTGAATGAGAAGAGCAACGCGCTGGTATTCGAAGCGAAGGATAAGAAAGATCCAGAGCCTAAGAGGGCGAAATAATGAAGAAGTGGTTAGTAATGGCTGCGGCCTGCCTGTTGGCGGCCTGCAGCAGCAGCGGGGATAATAAAACCTATTACCAGCTGCCATTGGCAACAGGCACTGTGCAAAACAGCGCCACCGCACACCAGCGTATGCTGTGGGTTGAACAAGTTAACGTGCCTGATTTTCTCGCTGGCAGCGGTGTGGTCTATCAGACCAGTGACGTTCAGTATGTGATTGCCAGCAATAACCTCTGGGCCAGTCCGCTGGACCAGCAGCTGCGTACGACGCTGGTGTTTAACCTCAGCAATCAGCTGCCGGGTTGGGTGGTGTCATCACAGCCATTAGGCAGCGATCAGGACACGCTGAACGTCTCTGTGACCGGTTTCCATGGCCGCTTTGATGGTAAAGTGGTGGTGAGCGGTGAATGGTTGCTCAATCATCAGGGCCAGCTGATCAAGCGTCCATTCCATATCGAAATGGCGCAGCAGCAGGATGGTTATGATGCGATGGTGAAAATTCTGGCCCAGGCCTGGAGTCAGGAAGCCGCTTCTATTGCGCAGACCATCAATCGCTAACCATAAATAGAATTAATTGTTCTAAGGACCGCCGTCGGTGCAAAACCGACGGCGGTTTTTTTACGTCTGGCTTCAACTGGTTACTTATGCCACATCACGTTTTTTGTACAAATGAACTTCTGATTAGCTCACAAATATGACATTGGTATGAATTCTGCGCATTGACGGGGCCATTTTTTAGCGGTATTCGTATTATGTGGTCGCATACTTTGTAACCACTGTTTTCTTTTCCACCAGACCAAGATATGAGGGAAACGAGGCATGAAGAGACAAAAACGAGATCGCCTGGATCGGGCACATCAGCGTGGGTACCAGGCCGGGATTACCGGACGGTCAAAAGAAATGTGTCCTTACCAGACTATTAACCAGAGGTCTTACTGGCTGGGAGGCTGGCGAGAAGCCATGGAGGACAGGGCAGTAGTTGCCTGACACTGTCTCTTTAAAAAGAAACCTCCGCACTGCGGAGGTTTCGCCTTTTGATTCACAATACTAATCAACCGCCAGGCCAGTAAAGCCTGAAGATGAGTCGCATTAGAATGCAGAAGTGTCTTGGAACAGACCTACTTTCAGGTCGTTCGCGGTATAGATCAGACGACCATCAACCAGAACTTCACCATCCGCCAGGCCCATGATCAGACGACGGTTAACGATGCGTTTGAAGTGAATACGGTAGGTCACTTTTTTCGCCGTTGGCAGAACCTGACCGGTGAATTTCACTTCACCCACGCCGAGCGCGCGGCCTTTGCCTTCGCCGCCCAGCCAGCCCAGGTAGAAACCAACCAGCTGCCACATTGCGTCCAGACCCAGACAGCCAGGCATCACCGGATCGCCGATAAAGTGACAACCGAAGAACCACAGGTCCGGATTGATATCGAGCTCAGCTTCAACATAACCCTTGTCAAAGTTGCCGCCGGTTTCGGTCATTTTAATGACACGATCCATCATCAGCATGCTAGGTGCAGGTAACTGCGGGCCTTTTGCGCCAAACAGTTCACCGCGACCAGAGGCAAGAAGGTCTTCTTTTGTATAGGATTCGCGTTTATCTACCATGTTTTAAGTAAGCCTTATTTTAAGTTCGGAACGCAGGATAGCTAACACGTGTACGCTGAACAAGTCCGATCAGTTGGAATGTGAACGGTTTAACCAGCGTAACGGCCACGGATAACGGTAGCGAGGCTCCGGCTGAGTGGCCTGTGCAATGCGTTCCTGAATCGTTTGCAGTAGCGTTTGCCCTTCGCCATCCCAGTTGAGCTGCGTCAGAAGCGGCAGCGCATCACCGACATCATCGATAGCCCAAATAGAGAACGCCCCGGCTTCTACCGCTTCCTGAATCTCACTTGAGAGGCTCAGGTGGCGAACGTTAGCGGAAGGAATGATGACCCCCTGCTTGCCGCTTAAGCCACGCTGTGCGCAGATAGCGAAGAAACCTTCAATTTTTTCATTCAGACCACCTACCGGCTGCGCGCGACCAAACTGATCGACAGAGCCGGTGATTGCGATACTCTGGTTGATAGGCACGTTGGCCAGGGCGCTGATAAGAGCGCACAGCTCTGCCATTGAGGCGCTGTCGCCATCAACTTCACTGTATGACTGCTCAAACGTCAGCGACGCCGAGAAGGGCAGTTGCTGCTCCAAATCGAGCTCAGCCATCAGGAAGGCCTGCATCAGCATCATCCCTTTGGCATGAATATTACCGCCGAGTTCGGCCTTACGCTCAACGTCGGTGAATTCACCGTCGCCGACGTGTACCACGCAGGTAATACGTGACGGTTCACCAAACGGACGCGGGTGGCCAGGAAAATCGATAACTGACAGAGCGTTGATCTGACCGATGCATTCACCTTCAGTCTCAATCAGGATCTGCTCAAGCAGAATTTCGTCCTGCATACGTTCAGCCAGGAAGCCTTCTCGCCACAGACGCTGTTCCAGCATGGTTTTAAGCTGTTCTGCATTGATGACATCGTTGTCAGTGAACGGAGCGGCTTCTCTGAGTTGGCGCGCAATCCACAGCGGGCAGAGCGGCATAATCTCCTGGTCGCCGGTATCGCGGGCACCTTCCTGCATCAGCAGTGGCCATGCATCGGCAGCAAGACCTGGCAGGGATTTTTCGCGAGCGACATTCCAGACCCACTGGCACCACTGCTTAAGCGTTTCTTCATCACTGATTTGCAGGTTGTCTTCAAATTCGCTGTACAGTGAAGTTTCAGCCAGCTCTGGTTCCATTTCCTCGAAGTCGGCAAGCGAATCACGATCGCCCACCAGGACGAGCTTGAGTGTCAGAGGCATGGAGGGAATGCTGACCGGCAGAGGGCGCGCATCGTCGAAAGTGAGCCAGTCAAATCGCTGGTGTGAAATCACATTTTTCAAGCGCATCCACAGCAGCGGCTGCGCCATAAGCGTACGCAGTGACAAAATCAGAATGCCACCATTGGCCTGGTGAACGAGGCCCGGCTGTAGAGTGATTTCACCATTGAATTGGCGAACACAACCAAAAAGCTGCTCGGCTTCGATCCAGTCGGCATAGATAACTGGCCCGGTGCTGGCAAAATTATCATCGGTACTGCGCGCTGGCGTGACCGTGATTTTGCTGCCGTTAACTTGATAATCGACGCCTGTCAGGGCCGACTCATCGTTATTACGCAGCGACAGCGTTGTCTGCGTGAGCAGCTGCAGGTAATCTTTTTCTTCTGGTGCTTTGACCAGCAAGAGGGGGGAGACACCTTGAGGATGCAGAAACTGCTCCAGGGCGTAATGTAAACGCGCCTGCAGTTCACTGAATAAGGATTCGTTTTCTGAGGCCAGATCAGGCTGGGCAAATAGCGCCTGAAATGCTTCAGTCGCGGGGGCGAGAAAGCGCCGGGAAAGAGTATTTATAGTCAATGTCGCTATTTTTAGTCAGATGTAAAGTGCGTGATTATACCTGATGCCAACGGGAAGCTCACGGAGAATACGGAAGTATCTTCTGTTGTTGGCTTAATCGATATCACAGTTGCAGATTTCTTCTCAGCACATTGAGAAAAAACTGTTATTCTGAAAAGAGTTACACGGTCACACTGAGATCGCAATGAAATATCAACAACTGGAAAATCTTGAAAGCGGCTGGAAGTGGAAATACCTGGTTAAAAAGCACCGGGAAGGCGAATCCGTCACCCGCTACATTGAAGCCAGCGCCGCACAAGAGGCTGTCGATGTTTTGCTGAAACTGGAACATGAACCCGTTCAGGTTAATGACTGGATCGCTCAGCATATTAACCCGCAACTGGTTAACCGAATGAAGCAGACGATTCGTGCACGCCGCAAGCGCCATTTTAATGCTGAACATCAGCATACGCGCAAGAAGTCTATCGATCTGGAGTTTGCCGTCTGGCAGAGACTGGCCGGTTTGGCGCAACGTCGCGGGAAAACGTTATCGGAAACCGTTGTCCAGCTGATTGAAGATGCTGAAAACAAAGAGAAGTACGCGACGAAGATGTCCAGCCTTAAGCAGGATCTTGAAGCGATGTTGGGTAAGGATAAGTAGACTTGGTTTGAGGTTGTTTGGCGTAGTTAAAAACCGACAAACCGACAGGCAAAAAAAAACCCCGCAGCGCGGGGTTTTTTATTAGACGATAACTTAAGCCTGTGGCTGAGTTACAACGTCTTTGCTACCTTTAACTTCGATCTCTACGCGACGATCTGGTGCCAGGCAGTCGATCAGCGCAGCTTTCGCTTTCACGCTGTCACAGGTGTTGCCGCTAACTGGGTTAGATTTACCCATGCCACGTGCAGAGATTTTGTCTGCTGGGATACCTTTAGATACCAGGTAATCAACAACGGACTGTGCACGTTTCTCGGACAGACCCTGGTTGTAAGCGTCAGAACCGATACGGTCAGTGAAGCCCAGAACCACTACGGAACCGTCTTTCGGATCCAGGTTGCTCAGCTGGCTGTACATCTGATCCAGAGCTTGCTTACCTTCTGGTTTCAGAGTTGCTTTGTTGAAGTTGAACAGAACGTCAGACTTCAGAGTGAAGTGCTTGGTCTGTACTTCTGGAGCTGGAGCTGGAGCTGGCGCGATTACTGGAGCCGCTGCATCCTGCTGGCCGAAGCGGTAGGAAACGCCTACGCTCAGCATGCCGTTGTCAGGACGTACACCAACGGTGTTTGCGTCGCCGATGTTGTTAACCCACTGGTATTCCAGACGGGTAGCGATGTCGCGAGTCACAGCCCACTCAACGCCGCCAGCGAATACTGGGGAAACGCCGGTGTCGTGGTGATCGCCAGCTTTGTTGTTGCTGGAATCTGCACGCCATACCATACCGCCCAGACGGGTGTAGATGTCCAGATCGTCAGTTACTGGGTAACCCAGTTTAGCGGTCAGCTGAACGCCTTGAGCTTTCAGTGCGCCGTTAGTCTGGCTACCGGTGTATTCCATACGGCCCAACCAGTCGTAACCCATTTCGAAACCAACGTACGGGTTAACCTGGTAGCCACCGAACGCGCCTGCGCCCAGCTGGCTGTTGTGGGTAGAGCCGTTGTTGTTTTTGTCAGCCTGGTACCAGCCGGTGTCATGGAACTGGGACCAACCCAGTTTACCACCAGCATACCAGGTGTTGTCTTGCGGAGCGGCCTGCGCCACAGAAGCGAAGCCTGCCAGTGCCACTGCAATCGCGATAGCTGTCTTTTTCATTTTTTGCGCCTCGTTATCATCCAAAATTTGCCATGAAGCTCTAAATAGACTCACGGTTAAATCCTTCCACCGGGGTGGGGCTTAGTGAATTACTTAGCAGATATCTGCGGTGTAAGCTGAGCACCCCTGGCGATGTAAAGTCTACAACGTCGTTCGAAACTTACAAGTGTGAACTCCGTCAGGCTTATGAAAAAAAAAGAGTTGTATACGCAATATTTAACAAATTTGGTCGAAAACCAAACAGCTCAAACTACCAGAAACCGCACCAGACAAGCCTTTTGAGAAAAATCTATCAGGAAATCTAAGAGATAAAAAATCTGCAAAAAAAATACCAGGAATAATCCTAATTTAGCTTAATGGAACAAATTCGAGTGAATTTTTAGCCCATTAAATTGTCCAGTGGGGTGTGATGAAGTTTGAACTGGGCGCATTATGAACACCATCGCGTTACCTTCCTCAGCTGCCGCCAGTAATTGGGCATGCTCATTTGTTGATAATTCATCCGTTAACCAACAGATAACCACACTATAATTTCCGGTACGTAATGCCCTAACCATAGAGTCGAGCATGTCGCATGACGACATTTGACGCAATTGCATTACTTTTGTTAGCGGCAGTCCAGACTCTTGTACCCACTGACGGCTCAGTTTCTGTTGTGGGGTAAGCCAAAGCTGCCAGCGCGACTGCTGCCCCAACTGTTGGAGCAAAGGTAACAATAACAGCTGCGCCATCATTGGCTGATCTTCGCGATAGAGCACTTCACTAATTAAGGCAGCAGAAGTACTTTTCGCCGAAGTGAAAGCATGGGAAGCCGTTGCTGTAACAGCTGCAGAAGAATGATTAACAACACCAGAAGTATACATAGCTAATCCAACCTTGTGGGTTACTGTATGAATATACAGTACTACCCATATCATTAAAGATCAACCTCAATTTCTGAAAGTAACTCGCAAAATTGGATACAAATCGCTCAGGACAACAAATTCATCTTGCCGTCCAGGGTGAACTTCCTTATGTTGCTTATTAAATGTTCTATTAGTGAATTAGATACACCCACATCCATGATTATTAAGGATTAATCATGAAGGAAATATCATATAAACGGATTTATCAATCCCAGGAATGTTTCTCAACATTAGGGAAAATCAGGTCACGGGCGCTGTTCGGCGGCTACAGTCTGGCTGTCGACAGCACGGTCTTTGCTATGGTTGCAGAGGGAGAGTTGTATCTGCGGATGTGTGAACAAAATGCCACTTATCAGGCTCAACACTCACCGCCATTATTAACGTTGCGTAAGCGAGGGATGCCGTTGCAGTTAAAATACTTCCGCGTTGACGCTGCACTGTGGTCGAATCAATCTGTGTTATTGCAGCTTGGCCTATCCTCGCTGGAGGATGCGCGACGCGAGAAATCTCTACAGATGATGCCACCGCGCTTAAAGGATTTACCTAATCTCTCTTTTCATATGGAATTATTGCTGAATGAAGCCGGCATTATGGATGCACGGACGCTACGGCAAATGGGGGCGAAAACCGCATGGCTCCGTCTTCGCCAGATTCGTAAACAGATCAGTATTAATGTGCTTTATGCACTCGAGGGGGCTATTACTGGTGTCCATGCTGCCGCACTTCTGACGCAAAGGCGTCAGGAGTTGCAGAGTTGGGCGCAAACCTGTATGCAAAAAAAATAAGACGTTTAGCATCAGGCCAGAACTTGCTTTTGTAGCCGACAGATTTCCGGTAACAGTGAAATCATCAAACCGATTTGTTGCAGTACTAATGGCTCTTTGCTGTCAGGACGAGTATCGAGATGGTTAATCCGTGCGGCTAATCCAGCTAAGGCCAATTGAACCCTGTCTTCATCCGAAGGCTGATGATGTAAAGCATCGTCGACATAGCAAACGGCATCGTCCAGAAGAGCCAGGATTTCAGGTGTAGTTAATTTCTCGCGGTGGGCGCCCAGCGCAGAGATATAACTGGTTAGAGTGTGGTTCAGGCACAGCAGACGAAACGCCGTTTCACGCATTTCAGCGGTAACTTTCGGCTCGGTCGACATGTTTGACACGACGGACGCCAGTTCAGCATCGCGATTATGAGCATCACGTCGCGCAATCCGATAGGCCAGACGGTTATCACGTCCCTGATGATATTGCTCAAGAATGGCGTCGAGATAGCGGCAGTTAGCATCGACGGCGCGCTCAAGAACTCGAGGTAAATTACGGAATTTCCAATCTGGCCAGATAAAACTCACCGCTATCCACGCAATACCACAGCCGATCAGAGTATCGATGACGCGAGGCAGTGCCACTTCAAACCCCTCGCCGAGCAGGTTGAAGCACAGTAGTACCAGTAATGTAATGAACATAGTCGCATGGGCATACTGTACGTTGCGAAAGGCGAAGAACAGGACGCCGGTTATCACAATCAGCACCAGTTGTCCTTCAAGAGACGGCACCAGCAAGAGAATCGGCAAGCCGAGTGCCACTCCCACTAGCGTACCAATAATACGCAGCGCCAACCGGTGACGGGTGGCATTATAGTTTGGCTGACAGACGAATAGGCTAGTGAGCAAGATCCAGTAACCGTGCTGTAGGCCGGTAAACTGAATAAAAGCATAGCCTGCGCACAGGACGAGCGACATGCGCACCGCGTGGCGAAAGAGCGCGGATTCAGGCGACATATTGCGGCTAAGACGTGAGCGAATATCATCAAAGCCGTGCAAGCTATCATCTGCCAACAGCGTTTCCGTTTCGCTTTTCATCTGCGACTGCAGCTGCTCTGATTCGATTGTTGTAAGCTGCGCATCAATAGCTCGCAGGTTGTTAAGCAGAAAACCCAGCGCTTTTATCTGTTCCGGCGCAGCTCCGCTGGCGCGGACACGGTCGAGTGCAGCATCCAGGTGGGTAAATGCGCGTTCGAACCGCGCATCGTGCTGATAAGGCGTACGCAGCAAAATGGCTTTTGCCAGCGCCTGGCAGGCCATCGACTGCATAGAAAGCAGGCGCTGGAAACGGAACATTACGTCGCTATAGCGGAAGTTATCCCGCAGTGCCTGATACTGAATGTGCGACGAGCTGGCGCGCTCGTGAATATCCTGCGCCACAAAATAGTAGTGCAGCGTTCTACGTGTGCTGCGTTGGCCTCGGTCTCCGCGCAGGCGGGTTAATAAAGAAGCTTTAGTCTGGTTTAGCGTGGCCATCAACTGCCCATTAGCCAGCGCAAGCTCGTAAAGCGGTGCCTGATCTTCATCGTCAAGGTCAGGGTCAAACAACCGTGACTTTAGCTCAAGGTAGTGAGCAAGCTGCTCATAGCTGCGGGCGAGGTTATCCTGCAGCGGGCGAATAGGAAAAATCAGGTGTCCAGTCAGCGTCAGCAGGTTATACCAGACCGCGCCGGCAATCAGCAGCAGCGGTTGCATATACCATTGGCTGTAAAGTGATACGCCAAGCATGGTGTAAATTGCGATCAACAATGCGCCAAAGGCAATAGTGGCATAACGCTGGCCCAGGCCGCCAAGCAAAATAAAGCCGATGGTTGAAACGGTCAGCCCCAGCGCAAACAGCCACGGCCACGGGAAAAGCAGTTCTACCGAAGTGGACGCAATAAAAAAACAGACAAGCGTGATGACCAGATTACGCAGCCGCCCGCTCAGACGGTCGTCTAAATCGGTCAGCGCGGCGGCAACCACGCCCAGCGTGAGCGGGATGGTCAGCTTTACGTCGCCCAGCCACCAGGGCAGAGCGCAGGTTCCAACTAACGCGATAAAAATTCTGGCGTTATAGAGCCAGGCGCTGTTCCATGTATAGCGGCGAAGCAAGGGGCTTAGCATCTTCTGTGATGGATCCTGATTTACTGAAAACGACGGCGGGCGTTAGCTTCACGTGCAGCACGCGCCACTTCGACAGGTACCACGCGACGGCCTACCGGCCACAGGGCGATAGCGGCAATTTTAAAGTTCGCAATACCTACCGGGATACCAATAATCGTGATGCATTGAGCAATACCCGCCATGATGTGCGTCAGGCACAGCCACCAGCCAAACAGCACCAGCCAGATAATGTTCAGCAGTGTGCCGCCAGCATTCATGACGCTGCTTTTTGCGCCAGGCTCCAGTTCGTCAACATGCACGGCTTCATTACCGTACGGCAGCAGCGACAGCTTGGTGATTTCCCAGCATGAACGCGTGAGCGGCAGTGTGATAATCAGTACGATGCTGAACAGCGTTGCTATCAGCCAGCCCAGCGTTGTCAGAAAACCACCTAATACAAAATTCAAAATATTCAGAACAGTACGCATAAAACCTCTGTGCAGCGCTGTGAAAAATAAGACCTGATGATTGTAACGTTTTTTTACGCTGGAGCACCTATTCTCTGGCGGTTACACTGTGAGATATCGAAAAAAGTCAGGACTCGGCATGACATGGAATTAAAAGCAACGACGCTGGGCAAGCGCATGGCGCAGCATCCTTACGACCGGGTTGAGATCCTCAATGCGGGCGTCAGGGCATCCGGCCCTCAGCATGAATATCTTATTCCTTTCAATCAGTTATTGAACATCAACTGCAAGCGCGGGCTGGTGTGGGGGGAGCTGGAATTCGTTCTGCCAGAGGACAAAGTTGTGCGCCTGCACGGAACGGAGTGGAGCGATACCCAGCGTTTTCACCGTCATCTGCTGGGGCTATGGCAGGAGTGGAGTGCGGAAATGAGTGAAATTGCCGCCGGGCTTCTCCAGTCACAGCTGGCGATTATCGCTGGCAGCAGCCTAGAAAGCCAATGGCTAAGCCGCCAACAGGCGCAGGCGATTCGTCAGCGAATTATTACCGCGCTCGAAGGTCTACCGCTGCCGACAAGCCGTCTTGCCGAGTTTGATAACTGTCGCGAAGCCTGGCTGCAGTGTCAGGCCTGGCTTGCTGATAAAGAAAGTGGCAGGGCGAAGCACAACCAGCGCTATACCGAGGCTATGCTCAGCCAGTACAGCGACTTTTTTGCCCAGATTGAATCTTCCCCGCTCAACGCTTCCCAGGCACAGGCGGTGGTTAACGGCGAGCGGTCATTGCTGGTGCTTGCTGGTGCGGGAAGCGGTAAAACTTCCGTGCTGGTAGCGCGTGCTGGTTGGCTGCTGGCGCGCGGTGAAGCCTCGGCTGAGCAGATATTGCTGTTGGCGTTTGGTCGTAAAGCGGCGCAAGAGATGGACGAGCGCCTGCAAACCCGATTGCATACCGATGCGATCACCGCGAGAACCTTCCACGCGCTGGCATTGTTTATCATCCAGCAGGGCAGTAAAAAAGTGCCGGTGGTTAGTAAACTGGAGAATGATACCGCCGCGCGTCATACCCTATTTACCGAGTGCTGGCAGGCGCAGTGTCGTGAGAAAAAAGCCCAGGCGAAAGGCTGGCGGCTTTGGTTGCAGGAAGAGCTGGGCTGGGACGTAGCGGATGAAAGTTTCTGGGAGAATGAAAAGATCCTGAAACGGATGGGCAGCCGACTAGACCGCTGGGTAAGCCTGATGCGAATGCACGGTGGCTCACAGGCTGAAATGATCGCCGCTGCGCCGGAAGAGGTGCGCGATCTTTTCGGTAAACGTATCAAGCTGATGGCACCGCTGCTTAAAGCCTGGAAAACAGCCTTGAAAAATGAAGGCGCGGTGGATTTCTCGGGCCTTATCCATCAGGCCATTATCATTCTGGAAAAAGGTAAGTTTGTCAGCCCGTGGAAGCATATTCTGGTTGATGAATTCCAGGATATCTCTCCGCAGCGCGCGGCGCTACTGGCCGCACTACGGAAACAGAACTCACAAACATCGCTGTATGCCGTGGGCGATGATTGGCAGGCCATCTATCGTTTCAGCGGCGCGCAGCTGTCGCTGACCACCGCGTTCAATCACTACTTTGGTGAAGGGGATAACTGCGCGCTGGATACCACCTACCGTTTTAATAGCCGTATCGGTGAGATAGCCAACCGCTTCATTCAGCAAAACCCGCATCAATTGAGTAAACCGCTTAACAGCTTGAGCGCAGGGGATAAAAACGCCGTCACGCTGTTGGAAGACGATAAGCTCGACGATCTGTTTGATAAGCTTAGTGGTTACGCCACACCCGAGCAACGGATCCTCGTCCTTGCCCGTTACCACCATCTCAAGCCTGCCGCGCTGGCGAAGGCGGCGACCCGCTGGCCGAATCTGAATATCGATTTTATAACCGTACACGCCAGCAAAGGCCAACAGGCTGAATACGTAATTGTGCTGGGGCTTCAGGAAGGGTTCGATGGTTTCCCGGCTCCCGCCAGAGAGTCGATTATGGAGCAGGCGTTGCTGCCAATGCCGGAGGATTTCCCGGATGCCGAAGAACGACGGTTACTGTATGTGGCCATCACCCGCGCTAAGCAGAGAGTCTGGCTGTTGTTTAATAAGGCTCAGCCGTCGCCGTTTGTTGAAGTGTTAAAGCAGCTGTCGGTACCGGTCGCGCGTAAGCCGTAATCTTTACCGGCGCCGCAGGAGCGGTGCCGGTGTTATCAGCGACTTATTTCAGTCGTTCGCTGAGGTAGCGTTGATAATCAGGGATCAAAATATCAACCGGCTCGCCGAAGTTTGGCGACTGGATGATAAAATCAGCAGTTGAAGCGTTTGTGGCCACCGGAATGTTCCATACGGTAGCCAGTCGCAGCAGGGCTTTTACGTCCGGGTCGTGCGGAACGGCATTAAGCGGGTCCCAGAAAAAGATCAGGACATCAATTTTACCTTCCGAAATTAGAGCGCCTACCTGCTGATCGCCGCCCATTGGGCCGCTCAGCAGCGCCTGCACTTCCAGGCCGGTTGCACGTTGTACCAGATTACCGGTGGTGCCGGTGGCTGATAGCGTATGTTGCGCCAGACATTCACGATGACGCTGCACCCATTTCATCAGCATATCTTTGCAGTGATCGTGCGCGACCAGCGCAATGTGTTTACGCGCCGCCAGGGTACGAGTAGTGAGTTCCATAAAACTATCCCTAAGTGTGTAATCCAGACAGATTACTGCAAGCGAATCAGGCTGCAAGCTCTGATTGGCAAAAATTTGACGCGCGACGTTAGCGGACTCGCTTACACTTAAGTGATTGGCCAGGAGGATAATGATGACTGAAAATGATATTGCCAGTATTTTGACCACAACGCGCACCATCGCACTGGTGGGAGCCAGCGATAAACCCGATCGCCCGAGCTACCGGGTGATGAAATACCTGTTGGATCAGGGGTATCACGTGATCCCGGTTTCACCTAAGGTAGCGGGAAGTACGCTGCTTGGGCAAAAAGGCTATGCCACTTTGGCTGACGTACCGGAAAAGGTGGATATGGTTGACGTATTCCGCAACTCGGAAGCCGCATGGGGTGTGGCGCAAGACGCGATTGCGATTGGCGCAAAAACGCTGTGGCTGCAGCTTGGGGTGATTAACGAGCAGGCGGCGGTGCTGGCGCGCAATGCCGGGCTGAACGTGGTGATGGATCGTTGTCCGGCGATCGAGATTCCCCGGCTTGGTCTGGCGAAGTAATAAAAAACCCCGCGTAGCGGGGTTTCTTCATTATAGCGGGCGGCTAGTTGCGTAGCCGCGGTGCCTGTAGCTGTCGGCGAATGGTGCGGGCCAGTTCATCCATCGTAGGTTGCTCCGGATGATCCTCACGAGGCTCACTGCTTAACTGCGCTTCGGCCAGATAGGTGTGCATTGGCTGACCGTCGTCGTCTTCCATCACCACGTGATACCAGGGCAACGCACGAAGCTCATCGTTAGCCGCTAGCTCGTCGGGCTCGGGATCGTCAAGTGAGTAAACCGGGTCGATATCCACCACCACACCCAGGTAGCCGAGCAGGGAGTGACGCACCTGTTGGCCAATACCGAATTTGCTGGTAATCATCATATACACCTCCCGGGAAACAGCGCCTACTATCTATATATAGACACCATTTCGCTTTTCAAGTTACATGACGCGGCAGGCAAACCCTTTCAAATAGAGTCCTTCCGGGTACGTCGCAATCACCGGGTGATCGGCTGCCTGACGGAACTGCTCTATAAATTGTACATCACGACCGGCATCTACAGCGGCATCGGCGATGATTTTCTGGAATAAATCCGTGGTCATCAGACCAGAGCAAGAGAAGGTCAGCAGTACGCCACCGGGATTCAGCAACTGGATAGCCAGCATGTTGATGTCTTTATAGCCGCGGCAAGCGCCCATCAGCTGGTTTTTGTTCTCAACGAATTTCGGTGGATCCATGATGATTACATCGAATTTCTCACCCTGGTCGCGGTATTTGCGCAGCAGTTTGAACACGTCATCGCGCACGAACTCTGCTTTGCTGAGGTCGAGTTTGTTCAGTTCAACGTTCTGGCGGGCAACGTCCAGAGCTTCCTGAGAGGTATCGACGCTAGTGACCTGGCTGCATCCGCCCATCAGTGCAGAAACGGCAAAACCACCGGTGTAGGAGAAGCAGTTCAGCACGCGCTTATTCTCGACGTAGCGACGGGTCGCCAGACGGCTGTCGCGCTGATCGAGGTAATAACCGGTCTTATGCCCACCTTGAATATCCACCAGCAGCTTCATGCCGTGTTCTTCAATCGGCAGCAGGGCAGGCGGCAGTTCGCCGGTGACCGGCCCTTGTGTCAGTTCCATCCCTTCTTTTTTACGTACCGCGACATCGCTACGGTCGTAAATAGCACATTCCGGATAGAGCGTTTGCAGGGCGCTAATAAGCGCCGCGCGCTGGTACTCAGCCCCGGCGCTCAGGAGCTGCAACACCAGGAACGAGCCAAAGCGGTCGATAGTGACGCCCGGCAGGCCGTCAGACTCACCGGCGATCAGACGGTAGCTGTCCAGACCGTCTTTTTGCGCCAGCCAGGTGCGCCAGCTTTGTGCTTGCTGCAGGCGGCGGACGAAGAAGTCGATATCGATAGTTTCGTTAGCGTCAAATGTCCAGACGCGGGCACGGATCTGCGACGCAGGAGAATACGCGCCACGGGCTAACCATTTACCCTGATGGTCAACAATATCAATGGTCTCGCCGAGGCTGGCTTTGCCTTCCATGCGGGCGACTGCGCCGGAAAAGACCCAGGGATGACGGCGCAGCAATGATTTTTCGCGCCCTTTGGCTAACACTAAACGTACACTCATAGTTTTTATATCTGGCTTTTTGAAGGAATCAGGCTGCATTTTCCCGACTTCCCCGCACAAATGCAACGAACGGCGGAAGAATGTGCAGGCGATTGACGCTACAGTGTCTGGATAAAGTAAAAATGTACGGGAGGAAATCCGCGTGGATAAATGTGTGATTTGTTGGGTTTACGGTCAGGTTCAGGGCGTGGGTTTTCGCTATTTTACCCAGCAGGAGGCGTTGCGACTTGGCCTCTGCGGCTATGCGAAGAACCTGGATGACGGCAGCGTCGAAGTGGTGGCCTGCGGTAATGATGAGCAGGTGGAGAAACTGCTGGCGTGGTTAAAAGCCGGTGGTCCTCGCAGCGCCCGGGTTGATAAAGTTCTGGCAGAGCCTCATCAACCCGAACAAGCGTGGAGCAACTTTAGTATTCGCTATTAAATGCACTTCACCGGTTTAGGGAGGCCAGCGATTTTTGTTGCCTGTTTGGCCGGGCCTTTCGGGAACAGACGATACAGATAACGGCTGTTGCCTTTTTCTTCACCGAAGGTGTTGGCCATCGCCTTCACCAGCATACGAATAGCCGGCGAGGTGTTGAACTCGAGGTAGAAATTACGCACAAAACGGACGACTTCCCAGTGCTCAGGGCTCAGTTCAATCCCTTCATTAGCCGCTATTGCCGCCGCCAGCCCTTCGCTCCAGAGCGTCGTGTCTTTGAGATAGCCTTCGCTATCGGTCTCAATTTCGGTGTTTTCGTAGATAAGCATAATTTTTCACACAACAAACAGATGGCGGGAAGTGTAGCAAATAAAAAGGCCCCGCATAAGCGAGGCCTTGATACTGAAGCGGCTTGGGGTTAGTCGCGGCTTGCGAAGCCCAGAATGCTCAGCAGGCTGACGAAGATATTGTACAGGGAAACGTACAGGCTCACCGTCGCACGGATGTAGTTGGTTTCACCACCGCGGATGATGTTGCTGGTCTCAAACAGGATTGCGCCTGAGGAGATCAGAATGAACACCGCGCTAATGGCCAGGTGTAACGCCGGCAGCTGCAGGAAGATGTTCGCCACCATACCAATCAGCACCACTACGATACCCGCCATCAGCATACCGCCGAGGAAGGACATGTCTTTACGGGTGGTCAGCACGTAGGCCGAGCAGCTGAAGAACACCAGCGCCGTACCGCCTAATGCCATGCCGATAACGTCGCCCATACCTGCAGACAGGTAAGCATTCAGGATTGGCCCCAGGATATAGCCCAGAAAACCGGTGAACGCGAATGCCGACAGAATGCCCACCGGCTTGTCTGCCGTTTTATGGGTCAGGAACATCAAGCCGTACATGCCGACCAACGTCAGGATTAATCCCGGAGATGGCAGCATCAGCAGGGTGCTGGCAGTGGCGGTGATGGCAGAAAATGCCAGCGTCAGGCTCAGCAGAAAATAGGTATTACGCAGGACTTTGTGCGTGCTCAAAAGCGATGAGCGGTCACGCGATGATGTAATTATGCGATCCATGAGTCACTCTCTTATGACAGATGTTATTAGTGGCTCAGCATAAGAAAAGTTTCCTTTATACCCAAATGTTTTTACCCATCTTTACTCTGCTTAATCAGGGGATTACTGCCAGCTCACAGAATCCTCGCGAAAGCAGCAAAGAGCGAGATCAATATCTTATAGGTCGTTGAAAGAAGTTGCGTTATTTCATATCCGTGCCAAGAGTGAAAAGGGTTAAAACAACAAGGCAATGGAAATGAAAATACAAAAACATAACTACATCACAATGGTAATACTGGCCATGGGTATGGCAGGAGCCGCACAGGCCGCAAACGTGCCGGAAGGTACCGCGCTTGCCGAACAACAGACATTAGTGCGCAGCAACGGTAATGAACCGGCATCGTTGGATCCACATAAAGTGGAAAGCGACGTCGAGTTCAACATTATCAGCGATCTGTTCGATGGGCTGGTGGCAGTGAAGGGCGATGGCAGTATCGAACCACGTCTGGCCGAATCCTGGGAGAATAAAGACAATACCGTCTGGACCTTCCACTTACGTCCCGGTATTACGTGGGCAGATGGCTCCGCCATTACCGCGCAGGATATTGTCTGGAGCTGGCAGCGCCTGGTGACGCCAGCCACCGGTTCACCGTATGCCAGCTATCCGGGCAACATGCACATTGTTAACGCCGCTGATATCGCGCTGGGTAAAAAAGATCCTGACACGCTTGGCGTGAAGGCCCTGAACGACACCACTTTGGAAGTCACGCTGTCACAGCCCACCTCATCTTTCCTCGCCATGCTGGCCCATCCCTCGCTGGTGCCGCTTGATAAAGTATTGATTACTCGCTACGGCGATAAATGGGTTAAGCCAGAGCATTTTGTTGGCAGCGGTGCCTACAGCCTGACTGATTGGGTGGTGAATGAGCGCATTGTCGCCGTCCGTAATCCGCGCTATTGGGATGACAAACATACGGTTGTTAATAAAGTGACCTATCTGCCGATTCGTTCTGAGGCGGCGGATGTTAACCGCTATAAAGCGGGGGAAGTGGATATCGTTTATACGCTGCCGATTAACCAGTTCAGCCAGCTGCAAAAAACGCTGGGTGATGAGGTTGATGTCTCGCCGCAACTTGCAACCTATTACTATGAATTCAATACGACCCGCGCCCCCTTCAACGATGTGCGCGTGCGTCGAGCGCTGAATATGGCGCTGGATAAAGACATCATTGCTGAAAAAGTGTTGGGGCAGGGGCAGCGCCCGGCGTGGGTTATCAGCCAACCTGAAATCGGCGGCGTGAAGCTCAATGGACCGGACTACGCTTCCTGGCCGCGCGATAAACGAATCGCGGAAGCGAAGAAGCTGCTGGCGGAAGCAGGATTTAATGATTCGCATCCGCTGTCGTTTAATCTGCTTTATAACACTTCGGAATCACATCAGCGCATAGCGATTGCGGCGGCATCGATGTGGAAGAAAAACCTCGGAGTGGAAGCGAAGCTGCAAAACCAGGAATGGAAAACCATGCTGGATACCATGCACACCGGCAACTTTGATGTGGTGCGCTACGCCTGGATTGCCGATTACGACGATGCGTCGACTTTCCTGAATACCTTCCGTACCGGTGATAGCGAGAACACGGCGAAATACAGCAACCCGGATTATGACGCTGCGCTGCGCGATGCCGCAAAAGCGCAGGACCCGGCCCAGCGCGCACGCGACTATCAGAAAGCAGAAGATATGTTGGGGCGTGATGTTCCGGCGATTCCGGTGTACCACTACGTGCGCACGCACCTGGTGAAACCGTGGGTCGGTGGATTTACCCCAGACAGACTGGGTTATTACTACACCAAAGATATGTACATCAAAAAGCACTAAGCGAAAAAGGCGGCTAAAGCGCTGTAAAACTAGCCGTTTTGTTGTTTTTTCAGACGAACAACAACTTTTTGGCTGTTTTTCAGGCAAACGAACGTATTGGTGCTTTACAGGTCCGTTCGGGATGTTTATAGTGCGCCTCATTGGAAGCGTGGCCGAGCGGTTGAAGGCACCGGTCTTGAAAACCGGCGACCCGAAAGGGTTCTAGAGTTCGAATCTCTACGCTTCCGCCAAATTAAACAAGGGGTTACCGAAAGGTAGCCCCTTGTTGTTTTGGGCTCTTGGTATAGTGTTGGTATATTCACTTGGTATATTTCTCGTTTTAACCCTCCTCATTTATTCCTTTTTGGCCAGTGGCGGCACGTTCAACGTCGGTGATATTTTGACCTTTCTATCGTAGGTCGTAACCTGAATCTCAGTTTTGTGTCCGCTGAACAGCTGCTTGTCTTTGCTGCTACCTTCAAAATCTGAAATCGCCTTAGCTTTGATATCATGGAATGTTCCAGGGATCTTTTTCCCTAATTTCAGTCCTGCTGCTTTCTTGGCATCATTCCACCAGGTATTGAACGTTTTACGGTTCAGTCTCCCCCCTGATGGGCTAGGGACTACAAAACCAGCGGCAGATCTTCCAACTAATTGCGCCAGCGCTTTATCTATCGCTGCGCGTAGTCGTGGCGTCCATTCCTTAATCTGTTTTTTCCCTGTTTTGTTTTGCTCAATAAAGATCCCATCCGTCATAAGATCCTGCACCATCAAATCAAACACGTCTCCCTCGCGTGCTGCGCACAAATACGATATTTCCATTGCTACCTGAACCTCTACGCGAGCATGTTCATAAATTGCCAGGTAGTCCTCGTCGGGAATATAGACATCACGATCAACCAGAGTAAATTTCCTAATCCCTTTGCACGGATTATTACGGACATAACCTCGTTCAAATCCCCAGCCAAATACCCGCGACATACTTGATACTTCCTGATTTGCCTGGTTCTTACTGCTGATCCCTCTCTTATCCATATAAATTCGGACTTGCTCAATTTTAATATCGTCGGCTTTGACCTTACCGAATACAGCTAACAGTTTCTTTTCATGCTGGTGGTAATCCTTCTGGGTTCTGGCCGCTAGTTCTGTAAACGTTGGGCTCGCCAGAAACATTCCCCACAGTTTGGAAAATGTCATTACGTCGTGACATTTGGCTTTTTCCTCCTCATATCTCCGCCAAAGCGCTGACATGCTGGTTTCTCTGATCTTCCCAAGGGTTATGCTTAATTTCGTTCCCTTGGGCTTCCACACATAGCTGTACTTATTTTTGGTAACCCTGGGCGGCAGCTGCGCATCCGCGGGGTTTTTTCGTGGTCGTCCCATAAATGGCGTCGAAATTTGGTTCCGTTGCAACATACTCATCAACCTTTGGTAATTCAGTAATATCTGGCTCCAGATTTTTACGCAGAACAATCGGCCTGTTTCTACCATCGATGGTGAAAGGGATTCCGTGACATCTGAGCTGTCGCTGCTGTTCTGTGTAGCGTCTGTAACCTGTTATTTCTTCTATTTCCGCCGGTGACAGTGTTAGGTTTTGCATAGCTATCACCTCAGATAGCCAGCCAGTTAAAAGTAACCGGCTGGTGGGCTGTTTTCTGAAAAGAAAAAATCAGTTATTCGTTAACTTCTGCCAGATGGCGGAAACATATTTGACCTGATGACGGGCATCAGAGAGGGCATTGTGCATGTCCCCATCAAATGGGATGTCGTAGCGCGGATTAATACCGATAGCTTTGCCCAGTTCTGTCATGGTCCGCACGTCGCGATCATTCCAAAACTTCCACGGGCATTCGATATCGGCGCGGTCATAGGATGAACGCAGGATCACGTTGTCGAACGACGCGCCATTCCCCCAAACCTGCACATCAGAACCGGCGTCTGAATTTTCGCTGATGAAATCAGAAAATAGCTCCAGCGCATCAATCAGAGTTATGGTGTCGGCTATAGCAATAGCAGAACGGGCTTCAGGGGATTGTTTTAACCACCAGATAATTGTCCCGGCGTCAGGGACACCACCAAGGAGCATGGAGGATTCAAGGGAAACCGCTGTATAAAACTCTGCCCCTGTATTGCCGGTGTTCGGGTTAAAGAAAACTGCGCCGATCGAAACAATAGGAGCGTTTGATTTATTTCCCATGGTTTCGAGGTCAACCATGAGGTGCCGATAATCATCATTGTGATGACCGGTATCATTAATCATGGGATCTGTTTGATCACCATCTTCAACATTGCCTGCAGTTGTGTCAGTTGCTGTTTTGCTGATTGGCACTTCAGGAGCAATCGTGGCTTCATTACTGCGAGTTTCTTCCATCTGCACATTGCTGGTAGTCTCCAGATCTATTGCTGTATCAGGTGTCGCTACGGTTGTAATTAAGTTGTCGATGGAAAATATCCCGTTACCGACATTGCAGACTTCAGTTGTTCTGGGTTTGGTGAGATCTTCATGAACCCATTCAGGATCATTCGGGTCGCTAATTCCCTCGACAAATTCACCGCGGCCGGCGGCGAGTCTTTTGCTCATATCGTCACGCAGAGAATCCTCAGTTGATACATCAGTGCTTTCATCTTCTGGGGAAGGTAAATGCCGGGCCGCAGCGAGTAATTCAGCGCTAGGGTTAGCGTGGTCCGTTTCCGTCAGATTTTTGCTGATATAAGCAAGGTGCTCGCTCGGGAATAAATGGATCTCCGGGCGTGCCTGGCGAATCAGGGCAAATATTGCGGCGCGGGAATAGTCCAGGATGCCAGCGGATTTCCGCAGCAATTCAGACCAGGCGCTAAACGCTGGCATTGTTTGCTTGTTTTTTACGATGTCCTTACTACGTTGCAGGATCCCTCGAGGGAATGCGTAAATATCAAAATCCATCGGTAGTAATGCGGCCGCGATATCGATGTCCAGCGTATCAAGGGAATGCTCTAACAAATCTCCGCGGTCTGTTTTGCCAACGCCGCCAGCGTTTGTCCCTGTGTCTGTGGTTTTCATTGGGATCGGACCACATGGTTTGCCTGTACGCCATGCTTTCACGAATACGCCGCGGTTGATATGCGGGGTAATCCACCAGTCACGGATGAAAGAGATTAACTGGTTGAGCTCTGGTTTTTTATTTTCAGACGGCCAGATTGATTTGATCGCTTCACACAGGAAACTAAGGTTTGCGTCGTTCGCCTTATCCTTAAACTCACCGGCGTTCTCGGCGGCCAGAAGCAGATTCTGAACGTAGCTGTTATCGGTGTCTGTTTCGGCGTCAGCGATTTGTTTAATCAGGTCTGTGTCGGCGATGGTCACCAGCTCATGAGTTAAGTATTGAGCCAGCAAACGACGGCGGAATGACATGCTGGCAACAGCTACCTGCAGGTTTTCTGGCTCGGTTTGTGGCTCTTGCTTCCGTGTCCAGGCTTCTACCACTGCAACGCGTTCATCTTCGGTGTCGCATGTTTCATAGTCCTGGACAAACAGGGCTATGTCCTGCCCGGTCATTTCATCAGTTTTTTCATGCCAGATTTCTGCTAACAGCTTAACCAGCAAACTACGCGCCGCACAGGCGCAGCCTGACTCAATAAGTTTTGCCGCGAGTTTATCTGTCAGTTCTAAAACGTCCGGAGATGTTAGCGCAGCAGCTGCGACACACAGCGCATTGTGAGTACCGTCATTATTCTTGAGATATTCATTGATGGTGCTGACTTCTTCCTGTGATGGGTGCTGCTTGCCGTAGAGCCAGTGACAGGCCACCTGTTGAGCAGGGGAGAGCTCGCGAACAGAAATGTAGTCGTTACTCTCTGTTTTAGTCTTTTCGGAAACAGCTGGTGGCGTGGCTTCCACAACGATTTTTTGCCAGCAGTTGTTGTCATCTAGCTGGTAACGGTCGCACCAGGTGTCATCCAGTACGCTTTCTACTGGCAGATCGTCCAGAACAGGAAAGTTTGTGCGGATAGGGAGCTGGTGGTCGGCAGCACGTCCGACGGTGATCCCTTCGTCCTCAAGGATGTTCAGTATCTCGCGGTCTGCTCGCGAATCAGATTTTGCAGAAAACCAGCAAAAAATGCTTTTAGCCTCAGTGGCTTTCGCTTTTGCTTTAATCAGGTACGCATAGTTGTTCATTGCGTTCGGGCTCCTTCAGGTTGTAAGATACCCGGCAGCTGATGGCAGCCGCCTTGGTGGTGGTCATTGGTCAAAACTCGAAACCGGAACGCTTTGGTCGGCTTTCCGGGTGCTTAACCCGCCTTGCGCGGGTTTTGTGCTTTATGGGGCTGGAGAATCGCCCCGCAGCAGCTGCGACACGTGAACGCCGTCAAGCGCTCGCAGGATAGGCTCAAAGGTTTTATGGGCTGGCAGTTTAGATACCGCAGTGATTACGTCTGTAACGGTGATGTCTTCACCTCGAGGGCTATAACCGCCACCGGGTCCGCGCTGCGAGATAACCAGGTTACCGTTGCGCAGCTTTTTGAATATCTGCTCGAGGTATGAAGTGGACAGCTTTGATTCTTTGCTGATAGCCGTCAGGGACACCGGCGAACCATCGTACATTTTGTTCAGGGTAGCGACGGCCTGGACGGATGCCAGAACGCGTTTCATTCCAAATTCCATATTCACATCTCCGGCCGCGACGGCCATTGGTCAAAACTCGATTAGAAACTTTTTACTGGCTGTTGGTCGGCAGCCGGGTCGCCTTTCTGGGCTAGGAAGTAGCAGAGTCGGCGGATCCACACTTCGATTAAATTCAATTTCACGGCTTGTTGCCGAGCTGGTCGGGCTGCAAAGCAACTCAGCTTCACGGCCTGCTGGCGTGCTGGTCTGCGTGCAAAATCAATCATGATTTCTCCTGTGTGCCTTTTACGTCTGGCTGACGGAACGTAATGCCTGCTGCGCTTACTGTGTGTTTCGTTTGTACTGCTGAATGTTCAAAACAGTGCTGTCTGGTTAGCAACCAGCTGCTGATATTTCAAAATCAGACTACAAATAAATATGTCAGCCGTCAACGCATAATTGATATAAATTATTGCAGTGATGTTTTGTATGTCTGTTGTGGGTGAGGGATAGGCGAAAAAAAAGCCGCATATACGCGGCATTTTTTTGAAGGGATTCAATCTTTCTGGGAATGGGGGTCTAATTTACGTTTGCTCAGAAACTCAGCCATAAACTTATCAAGCTCTTCGAGTCTCTGGCTAGCCAGGAGCACGAACCTATCCTGTTCAATTTCAGGAAGCTGATCAAAGATTTCCAGCAGCTCGCTTTGCTTTTCGGTCAGGACGGTCTTGCTAGCAGTAGTCGCTTCAAGTTTAGCCTCTTCCTCATCAGTCATAAAGAACCAATACAAAGGCTTACCCAGTGCTTGCGGGAACAGTTCAAGCTTTTCTTTGCGAGGAAAGTTTCCTGTATTACACCAGTTGCTGACTGTCTGGGAGTTCACCCCAACTCTACGGCCTAACTCAGATTGAGATATGCCAGCTTCCTCAAGAGCTCTTAACAGTCTTTCTTCGAAGTTCATAGTTGCATCCAAATCAAACCATCAAACAAGCATACAAACTTTCTTTTCAATTGTGACTGATTAAGTTTCTTGACACTGACAAATTATTTATCAATTATATGATTCATAAATTTGGAGGTGACATGAACGAAGCAACACAACAGAAAATCATTTCGTTATGCGGGAGTCAGTCGGAGCTAGCGCGTCGTTTGGGCAAAAACTCTCAGACAGTCTCTGTCTGGTTTAGAACGCAGGTAGCAAGCACTGAGGTACTTAATGCCTGCAGGGCTCTTGACTGGAAAGTTACACCGCATGAATTACGCCCGGATCTTTATCCAAATAAATCAGATGGTCTGCCCCAGAAGGAGCTCTGAAAAATGCAATCAGTGACCTATACAAATCATAACCAACAGAAGTCGGTAACACTGAAAATGAAAAATCAGTATTTACCGCGTCGCCGGGACGGCATGCAGTGCCAAAAAATCTATGCGGCAGTCTTGGAATGGGAATCCGCGATTCCAGGCAAAGCACAGGAAATAGTGGCGCAGCTGGTGGCCGAGCAGTGGGAAAAACAAAACGGGCGCGGCATCAGTGTTAACAAGCAAAACCTGTATCGCTATCTGAAGAACGAAAACGGCTCTGAGAAATACACAGGCTATGTCATCCAGCTTTCCACGGCAATTGCTGATGCGATGCCGATTGAAGTAGCCCGTAAATATGGATTAAAGCAGGGATTAACGGAAACAGAGCTGGTGGCCAGCGCGATCAAAGAGTGCAGCGATGCTCACCAGGCGAAGTTGTTAGGAGCTCCGGTTCAGAAGCTTGAACGCGAGATAAGAGAGGCTGCAATCGCATTGTTTAACCTGCTTCCAGCAGATCTGGCGGGACCACTACTGGCGAGCGTAGCCGCCGTAGCGCCACAGTGTTTTTAATCGAGTTTTTACCAATGACCATAAATCCTCTGCAAGTTGAGGGTAGGAGTAACCATGGCAGCACTGCCTTACATGCAACTCTACATTGCTGACTATCTGGCAGACACCATGCATTTGTCTACGGAAGAGCATGGAGCATACCTGCTGCTGATGTTCAATTACTGGCAGACAGGCAGGCCGATCCCCAAAAACCGACTAGCGAAAATTGCACGGCTGAGTAACGACCGTTGGATTGCCGTTGAAAGTTCGTTGAAAGAGTTTTTCAACGATAACGGCACCGAGTGGTCGCAGGAAAGAATCGAGAGAGATCTTGAAGCCGTCAAAACGTCAATTAGTCAGAAGTCAGCAGCGGGAAAAGCCTCGGCAGAGGCTAGAAAGGCTAAAAAATCAACGAATGACCAACGGAATGGGAACGGGCGTTCAACGGGTGTTAATCCACCGTTGGAACAGAACGACAACGGAAACCAAACTAATAAAGATCCAGATACAGATCTAATAAATAAAACCAGAGAGAGAGAAGCGTGCGAGCCTGGCGTTGAACAGAACGGGAAAAGTCCCGGCCAGGAATATCTCGCGCCTTTCGGGAAATTCTCGATCACCCCTGAATGGCATCCGGGACCCGACTTTGTGAAACAAGCAGCGTTGTGGGGCATCCAGCTTGGTACTGAACCGGGCTACTCCCCCGAAGAGTTGCAACAGTTCCGCGACTTCTGGGAACCAGAGGGCAAGGTTAAACACCACCAGCAGTGGGAGCAGGCGTTTGCACAAAGCCTCAGAAACTCCCGATCACAGCCACGTAGCTTTGGCGGTTCAAAAAAAACGACCGGGATAAAGATTTCTCAACCTGACACAACGATCCCACCGGGATTCAGGGGATAACCATGAAATCAACGAGCGACCTGTTTAGCCGTTTACAAAAAATGATGCCGCCGGGTGTTCAGCCTCGCTTCCAGAATGCGCAGGAGCTGATGGAGTGGCAGCGGACGGAGGGGCAAAAACGAGCTGCTGAAGTCGAGAAAGAAAACCGCAAAGTTCGCACCGAAAAGATCATCGGGCGGTCTGGCATCTGCGAACTTCACCGCGGCTGCACGTTCGCCAGCTACCAGGTAAACAGCGATGGCCAGCGGCATGCGTTGAGCATGGCAAAGAGCTATGCCGATCATTTTGGTACCGGGTTTGCCAGCTTCATTTTCAGTGGCGGCTGCGGAACTGGGAAAAACCATCTGGCGGCGGCCATCGGCAACAGTCTGATCAAACGAGATCACAGCGTGCTGGTTATCACCGTCATGGACCTGATGCTGAAAGTTCGGGAGTGCTACGACGGCGGCCAGTCAGAAGCGTCGTTGCTGGATAGCCTGTGTCGCGTCGATTTGCTGGTGCTGGACGAAGTAGGGGTACAGCGAGAAACACGCGGCGAGCAGGTGGTACTTAATCAGATTATCGATCGCCGCCTGGCGGCAATGAAACCGGTCGGGGTATTGACCAACCTCAACCATGACGAACTGACGAATATCTTAGGCGAGCGAGTAATGGATCGCCTGACGATGGACGGCGGTATCTGGGTGAATTTTACCTGGGGAAGTTACCGCAAAAACGTGACCCATTTACGGGTTGTTAAGTAACAAAGCGAGTTTTGACCAATGACCAAAAAGACCAAAGACCGAGTAACACAGGCGCAGCTGGTGCTCGCCATTGTGGACAGAACGCCTGATTGCGTCCTGCAGGATATTTGTGAAGCGCTGGATCTTCCGTCAAGCAGTGCGGGAAATCATCTGCGCCAGCTGTACTACGCAGGAAAGCTGGGACGAATTAACAACGGCACTCAGTACGTTTACCGGGTGCGTGCAGGTGTTGATATCCCCGATGTTGAATTGCCGGATATGGCGCCGCGCTCTGCACCAGAAAACCTGCAGGAAGTTCAGGAGGCAATGGCAAAGGCCAAAGCGCTGGAGAGCAAAGGGCTCTGGCGGAGAGCTGCGACGGCTTACACCTCGATCATGGGGATGACTAGCACTTCAAATGAGCTATGGAAGGTGGCAATTTTAAGAAGACATTGTCTAAGCAAAGCGGCAAGGTAATATAAACTAGCATACAAGGTTCGTTGATATCGATTAAAAGAAGTTTGTATTAATAAGGCTGGCTTTAATATTTTTAGCTATTAGGTATGCATACGCGCAGAATGATCTGCATAAGCCATGTTGCTATAACTTATTGAAATAAAAGGTTTTTTATTGATTTATTTTGCTTGTTGCTTTGTTTGATAATTGATAGAATCCATGAAGTATTTATGTGATATCAATGATGAGTAGGGATTTAATGAATAGTTTTAAAAAATATAATGAAAAGCTTGAGCGTATTTACTCATCATTTATTAATGGCCGACAGTACACTGACATCAGAAATATTATTATAGAAGAAGATCCTCATTACTTTTTAAG
>NZ_JAKCNS010000180.1 GCF_021440345.1 Kluyvera intermedia | reverse complement strand
ACTAATCCTGACCGAAGAAGTTTTAGATGGACATATACTTTTTTAAAATATTTCCATTTAATACCTAACCCTAAATTTATGCGTTCACAAAAATCAGAGTCAAAATATTTAACATTTTTTCTTAGTTTAAAAACCCTAGGCTCCATCGACGTGGTTTTTCGTCCTGTAGCATCATAACCATCATAGCTAATAGCTTTAACTAACCGACATGGTGTACGGAATGCCTTTTTATGATTACAAGGGATCATATCATCATCCCATTTTACAACCGTTTCAAAATCAGACAACGAAAATGCGAAATTATAAAACCTAGCTATTGATAAATCCGGATCCTCATAAACACTCTGATAATAATCATCACCCGTTTTTTGTATACGATTCAAATAAACATCAATTTTAATTTTATCAGCTAGTTGAGGTTGAAAGGCCAATTGGTCAGCTAAAAGCTTGTCAAAATCAACATTTTTTTCACCATTAAAAACTATAACAACTTGATCTACATGCTCAATAATTGATCTAACAGCCATCAACAAAGGATTGTTTTGGGGGTATGCTCTTATTATAGCAGCAATTCCATTCTTCCTGTTTCTTTCGGATATTTTACCAACACGTTCATACATCAATATTTCTTTGTTAAGAAAATTAATTTTTAGAAATAGTGACAATAGTGGTTCAACCGCAAATAATGGAGTGACCCTAAGTATGATTCTAAAAAGCAAGGCTTTATTATTGGATCGTTTTATCCAGCGCAACCTTAAAAGCAAGCCATGCATTATTCTGCTCCTCAACCAACAATGTCAAATGATTACCACTATCTAAAAGACCAAACAAAAATGAAAATGATCTATATGTCTTACATAATGTCCCAATATCCAAAAAACGCCATCTTGGTGTATTATAAGAATAAGAAAACATTATGGTATTAAGTCCTGAGGTTCTTGCTGAACCACCACTTTGTTTTTTTTGAGGTATGTCCACTCTTATATTAGAAAAAGGCGCTGCACGCCGCCCCCCACCAATATAGATACTAAAAAATTTAAAGTTACGCTTAAGGAAGAACAATCTCAAGTATATTAAGGATTTTATCTTGTACTTTCTTGACAGATAAGACAAAATTAAAAGACGTGTAAACCTGAATATACTAAATGCTCCATAGAATATTATTCTAGGTTTTTTACAAATACTATTAACAACTTGTTCATTTCGTGAGTCAGCCAGTTCTGAAGCACTGAGCAATCTAGGCGATCTAGGCGAT
>NZ_JAKCNS010000179.1 GCF_021440345.1 Kluyvera intermedia | reverse complement strand
TGATGAATTCACCTGTGTAATGAAAACAAAATGTTATCATCTAAGTCTAATGTGAGATTCTGTTTTTGTGTTTTTATCAATGATATCTGCTAATAATATGACGAAATAATTTCCCTCCTAAAACTTGCTTATTGCTTTGTGCCAATTTTTAATGGAAAATTAGCAATGTACATTAAACCAATAAAACATATTCAACAAATAATTGATTGTGTTTCTCCTTATAGCTCCGTACAGCAAGTTCCCACCGGCGAAATTCTCGACTATAAAATCGGTAATGTTCGTAGCTGTTATTTATTACTGGAAGGTTCCGTTACTCTAAGGAAGGTGCGAACAAG
>NZ_JAKCNS010000029.1 GCF_021440345.1 Kluyvera intermedia | reverse complement strand
ATAAGTTGGAGTCATTACCTGCTTTATTTAAAGATAAACGCGATGAACTGAGCCTGACGGCTTCGTGGATGCCGCTGACGTTTGACCCATCGGAAAACGATGACCGCGATATGAAGATGCTGGATAAGCGTGAGAGCACGGCGATGGCCGGCGCCGCGTGGTATCACCATGAAAAATGGGGCAGCCTGAAGCTGTCGGCGGCGGCGGATGTTCTGGATAACAGCAACGGTTGGGTCGGTGAGTTTTCCTATTTCCGCGTGCTGCCCGTTGGCAAGCTGTCGATTACGCCTGCGCTGGGGGTTTATTACTACGACGCGAGCTTTAACCGTTACTACTACGGCGTGTCGGGCGCGGAGTCCCAGCGCAGCGGTTTGGCACACTGGTCGCCGGGCAGCAGCTGGATGCCGTACGCAGGATTAACGCTGAAATATCCGCTCACCCGAAACCTGGTGCTGCTGGCGAACGCGTCCTACAGCGTGTTGCCGGACGAGGTCAAAAACAGTCCGATGGTCGATAGAGACGATAGCTTTACTCTGTTAACCGGCTTGAGTTGGCGCTTCTGATAACCCTCGCCGGCAGATAGCCGATATAAAAAAGCCAGACTCAGGTCTGGCTTTTTTGTCTCACCGCGTCGCGCTGAATTAACGCATGGTGACGAATTCTTCTGACGCCGTTGGGTGAATGGCGACGGTGTTGTCGAAGTCTTTCTTAGTCGCGCCCATTTTCAGCGCCACGGCGAAGCCCTGCAGCATTTCATCCATCCCGAAGCCGATACCGTGAATGCCAACAATTTTCTCTTCCGGGCCGACGCAAACCAGCTTCATACGGCACGGCTGACGGTGCGAGGTCACGGCGGTATACATGGCGGTGAAGGAGGATTTATACACCTTCACGGCGTCGTCGCCGTACTGCTCACGCGCCTGCGGCTCGGTTAAACCGACGGTACCGATTGGCGGGTGGCTGAAGACCACGGTCGGAATATTGCTGTAGTCCAGATGCTCGTCCGGTTTGTTGTTAAACAGACGTTCGGACAGGCGACGGCCTGCGGCCACCGCGACCGGCGTCAGTTCAACGGCACCGGTGTTATCGCCCACCGCATAAATTCCGGACACGTTAGTGTTCTGGAACTTATCCACCACGATATAGCCTTTATCGTTGGTTTTCACGCCCGTTACCGACAGATTGAAATCATCGGTCGCCGGTTCACGACCAATCGCCCAGATCAGGCAATCGACGGTCTGGCTGCGGCCATCTTCCAGCTCCAGGGTCAGGCTGCCATCGGCATTCTTCACCACGGCTTTTGGAATGGCGTTGGTGTGCAGCTGCGGGCCTTCAGCGTTCATCACTTCGACCAGCGTCTCGACGATCAGCGGATCAAAGGTACGCAGCGGCGCGTGTTTACGCACGAACAGGTGAGTCTCTGCGCCCAGGCCATTAATCACGCCGGCCAGCTCAACGGCAATGTAGCCTGCGCCGACCACCGCAACGCGTTTTGGCAGCGCGGGCAGTTCGAAGAAACCGTTGGAGTCGATACCGAACTCGACGCCCGGAATGTTCGGGTGACTAGGGCGGCCGCCGGTGGCGATCAGAATGTGATCGGCAGTGATCGTTTCACCGTTCACTTCAATGGTTTTCGCATCGACGAAGCGGGCAAAACCTTTAATTACGTCGACCTTGTTCTTACCCAGTACGTTGTCGTAGGAGGTATGAATACGGTCGATGTAGGCGGTACGGCTGGCGATAAGACGGTCCCAATCGAAGTTATTGATGGTGGCGTCAAAACCGTAATCCGGGCCATACAGGTGGATGGCTTCGCGAATTTGCGCGGCATGCCACATCACTTTCTTCGGTACGCAACCGACGTTGACGCAGGTGCCGCCCAGGTCTTTGGCTTCAATCAACGCACACTTCTGGCCGTACATGGCTGCACGGTTAATCGAGGCGATACCGCCGCTGCCGCCGCCGATGGCGATGTAGTCGTAATGTTTGGTCATGGCCGCTCCTCAAACGTTCAATGTCGGACGGGTGGGCGTCGTGCCCACCGTCAAAATACTCACGATTGTATACCTGAAATTAATAGGTTCCACCGATGTCTGTGATTACTCCGGCACAATCCAGTTGACCAGCGTATGGCCGATGCCGGTCGGTACCAGCTTGCTGTGCAGCCACGGCAGAACGTTGTTCATCTGGGCTTCCAGCTTCCACGGCGGGTTGATAACAATCATCCCGGAAGCGGTCATGCCGCGCTGATCGCTGTCGGGACGAACCGCCAGTTCGATCTGTAGAATTTTACGAATGCCGGTGGCTTCAAGATCTTTAATCATGCGCTTGATCTGCGCGCGCAGTACCACGGGATACCACAGCGCGTAGGTGCCGGTGGCAAAACGTTTGTAGCCTTCGTGAATACCGGCAACTACCGCCTGATAGTCGCTTTTAATTTCGTACGGCGGATCGATAAGGATCAGGCCGCGACGAGAAGCCGGTGGCAGTTTGGATTTAAGCTGCTGGTAGCCATCGGCTTTTTCCACGCGTGCGCGATTGTCTTTCTGGAACTCCGAGCGCAGCAGCGGGAAATCGCTTGGGTGCAGTTCGGTCATCTGCAGGCTGTCCTGCTCGCGCAGCAGCTGGCGGGCAATCAGCGGTGAGCCTGGGTAGTAGCGCAGCTGGCCGCTACGGTTGAAGTGCTCCAGCACGGAGATATACGGCTTGAGCTCTTCCGGCAGATCGTCTTGCTGCCAGATACGCGAGATGCCTTCGAGGTATTCCCCGGTGCGCTCGGCGTGCTCACCGCTCAGCTGATAGCGGCCTGCACCGGCGTGGGTGTCCAGATAAAGAAATGGTTTTTCTTTCTCTTTGAGTGATTCAATTATCAGACTCTGAACGGTATGTTTTAGGACGTCGGCGTGGTTGCCAGCGTGAAAGCTGTGGCGATAACTGAGCATGGATGCAGAGATTCCGGGAATTAAACAAGATAACCGACAGTTTACCGCAGATCCGTACAGATTACCGCTGTACCGCGACGACGTTTCCATTGTGGCATTTATGTTGCAAAACATGACGGTGTCATAAAAACGTCAAGCAGCAGGATTAGCGTCAACGGCAGGCAAGGTAATTGTTTGAATAAAAGGAAAAATAATGAAACTGCAAATCACGTTATTGGCATCGGCGCTGGTGCTGGCGCTGCCGGTACTGGCAAAAGACGTTTCGGTGTCTCAGGCGGCGGCAATCGCCAACAGCGTCACGCCGACGGCGGAGCGCCCGGCATTTGATGCGCTGGAAGCCCAGTCGCTCACCGCGCTGCGTGCGGCGCTAAAAGGCACTGCTGCCAGCCTCACGCGCGACCAGCTGGAGAAGGCTAAACAGAATAAAACGCAGGCCGACAAAGCCTGGCTGAAAGCCAGCGGCTATGATTTCCAGGCTAAAGCCAATCAGCAGGCCGGAATCGAATTGCTCTCTTCTTTCAGCACGCTGCCGGAAGCGGTGGTGAAGCAGAACCTGGCGACGGTCACCGACATTAACCGCGATGCCAGCCAGAGCACGCGTCATCAGGCGCTGGCCGATGCCGAAGGCATTAACTATCTCTATTTCCTCAGCGATGCGATGGGGCCGCGTCTGGGCAAAGCGTTTATCGCCGCCTACGACAAAGGCGAATTGAGCAAAGCGGCGGCGCTGATTAAAGCTTCAGAGATCAGCACCGGGGCGGCGAAAAAACACTTCAACAACCCGCGTCCGTTCCTTATCCAGGGGAATACCATTCACCTGGTGCCGGATGACGTGGTGGTGAAAGATAACCACCCTTACAGCGCGGATGCGGGCTCGTTCCCTAGCGGCCACACCAATACCGGCTATACCGACGCGCTGCTGATGGCGCAGATGATCCCCGAGCGATTCGATGCGCTGGTCACCCGCGGTGCACGCTACGGTTATTCGCGTATTGTGCTTGGCGTGCACTATCCGCTGGATGTGATGGGCTCTCGCATGGTGGCAGAGCGCAATGTAGCCCACTACCTGAACGATGCAAAATACCGCGCGCTGTTTAATGAAGCGCGCGATCAGCTGCGCACGGCGCTGGAAAAAGAGTGCGGTACAACGCTTGCCGAATGTGCGAAAACGGCGGGCAAAGATGACCCGTATCGCGACCCGGCGATGCGGGATTTCTATCGCTTCACCATGACCTACGATTTGCCGCAGCAAAAAGGTGAAAAGCAGGTCCTGAATGTACCGGATGGGGCGGAAGTGCTGCTCGAAGCCGCACTACCAAACCTGTCTGCCGCCCAGCGCCGCGCGTTGATGGTGAAAACCGCGCTCCCGGCGGGCTATCCGCTCTCCGGGGCGACGGTCGATCAGCAGTTCTGGCAGCGTGTGAACCTGCCAGCCGCTTATCAGATGGCGAAAAAAGCGCATTAATCTAGCGTAGATAGTTGAGCGAGGGCGGTACCGGCTGCGGTATCGCCTGTTTTAACCCCTGATACAGCGCATCGATGGCCGGTGCATGGGGTGTCCCTTTCGGCCACACCAGCCAGTAGCCGTCGCCTGTCGCCACCGCCTCGTGAAACGGCAGCGCCAGCAGCCCACTCTCAATGGCTTCCAGGCTTAGCAATAAATCCCCAACCGACACGCCGTGGCCGCCGATGGCCGCCAGATAGCCATGCTCAAGGGTATCGAACACTTTTCCGTGCGCGGTATTGAGGGCGTCGTGCTGCTGCGTTCGCTTGAGCCAGCGCCGCCAGTCCCGTCGGTCGGAGGAGGGATGAATCAGTTCACAGCCCGCGATATCGTTCCGCGCTTTAGCGACGAGCGTTGGCGCACAGATTGGCACCAGCCACTCCTCAAACAGCAGGCGGCTCTCGGTGTCCGGGCCAAAATGCCCGTTGCCGAGCAAAATCGCACAATCGTAAGGTTCACGCTTAAAGTCCACGCTATCGGTATCCATCCAGACGCTCGCCAGTTCAACCGGCGGCGTCGGGTGGTTCTTTAACGCCGCCAATAGCCAGCGTAGGGTGAGCGTGGAGGGGGCTTTTAGGCGCAGCTCCCGGCGACGGCGGGCAAACGCCTCGCAGGCCAGCTCCAGGCTGTGAAAACCTTCGCCAAGCTGGGCGGCGAGAACGCGGCCGGTGGCGGAAATCTCCACCCGCGGCCCGCGGCGGCTGAAAAGCTCGCAATCAAACCACTGCTCCAGCGTGCGGATATGACGGCTCACGGCACCGGGCGTGACGTTGAGTAATTCGGCGGCTTTACTGAATGAGCCTAAGCGGGCGGCGGCTTCAAAGGCGCGCAGGGCATACAGCGGCGGTAAGGGCATGAGGATTGTCTATGTTGAGTTTGACTCACATTGAAGCGCAGTTTTTTACGTTTTTCAACGCGCGGCGTCCACTCAATAATGACGGGCATTGCTCACTCTGGTTTAAGGATTTTCTGGATGAATTTTCCCCTGCTGACGGCCTATATACTGGCCGTTTTACTGCTGCTGGCTACCCCTGGCCCGGTGGTGGCGTTGATCACCGCCACCGCTGCGCGCGATGGCCGACGCCGCGCATTCGCCACGCTGGTGGGCACCAACTCTGCCTCGCTGGTGCTGATGCTGCTGGCGATGTTGATGCTGCTGGGCGTGGTTGCGATCGCCCCGGTTTACCTTTCCCTACTGGGCATTGCTGGGTCGCTATACATTGGCTGGAGCGCGCTGAGCGGGCTGGTGAGTCAGGCCCAGTCTTGTGAGACGGTGAACCATCGTGGCGGCGTCATCAAAGGTTTTCTGACCGGGATTGCCAACCCGAAAGATATTCTGTTTTTCGTCGCCTTCTTCCCCCAGTTTATCGCCGTCACCGATAATTTTGCCCTCAGCATGGTGACGCTATCGCTGGTGTGGACGGTTTTTGATGTGCTGGTGCTGTCGCTGTACATTCTGGCAGTGACGCAGTGGCTGCCCGGACGGCATCACCGTCGTCTTGAACGGCTTTCATCGCTGATTTTGCTGGCTATCGCGGCGGTCGGTCTGTTCTACAACGTGGGTGAAATGAGTCGCCACTATCATTGAAATTCCCCTAACTATCCCCCATTCTAGATCTATCGCTAAAGCGCCGTTGAGCGCTTCATTTCTTTCTTAGACCAGGACTGCGCATATGACCAATCCATTACTGACCCCCTTCGAGCTGCCGCCGTTTTCCCAGATTCAGCCAGAGCACGTTGTTCCTGCCGTCACCAAGGCGCTGAACGACTGCCGTGAAAATGTGGAACGTGTCGTCGCGCAAGGGGCGCCGTATAGCTGGGAAAACCTCTGCCAGCCGCTGGCGGAAGTGGACGATGTGCTGGGGCGTATTTTCTCGCCGATTAGCCACCTGAACTCGGTTAAAAACAGCCCGGAGCTGCGTGAAGCCTATGAGCAGACGCTGCCGCTGCTGTCTGAGTACAGCACCTGGGTTGGGCAGCATGAAGGGCTGTACAAAGCCTACCGCGACCTGCGCGATGGCGATAACTACGCGACGCTGAGCGTGGCGCAGAAGAAAGCGGTGGATAACGCACTGCGTGATTTTGAACTGTCCGGTATTGGTCTGCCGAAAGAGAAACAGCAGCGCTATGGCGAAATCGCTACCCGCCTGTCTGAACTTGGCAACCTCTACAGCAACAACGTGCTCGACGCGACCATGGGCTGGACCAAGCTGGTGACCGATGAGTCCGAGCTGGCTGGCATTCCGGAAAGCGCGCTGGCCGCGGCGAAAGCCCAGGCCGAAGCCAAAGAGCAGGAAGGTTTCCTGCTGACGCTGGATATCCCAAGCTACCTGCCGGTGATGACCTACTGCGACAATCAGGCGCTGCGTGAAGAGCTGTATCGCGCTTATTCGACTCGTGCTTCCGATCAGGGGCCGAACGCCGGTAAATGGGACAATAGCCCGGTGATGGCAGAGATCCTCGCGCTGCGCCACGAGCTGGCACAGCTGCTGGGCTTTGAAAGCTACGCCTTTAAATCGCTGGCCACCAAAATGGCCGAGAACCCGCAGCAGGTGCTCGACTTCCTGACTGACTTAGCAAAACGCGCCCGTCCGCAGGGTGAAAAAGAGCTGGCCCAGTTGCGTGCCTTTGCTAAAGCTGAATTTGGCGTCGATGACCTGCAGCCGTGGGATATCGCCTACTACAGCGAAAAACAGAAACAGCATCTGTACAGCATCAGCGATGAGCAGCTGCGCCCATACTTCCCGGAAAACAAAGCCGTTAACGGCCTGTTTGAGGTGGTAAAACGCATTTACGGTATCACCGCCAAAGAGCGTACCGACGTGGACGTCTGGAACCCGGAAGTGCGCTTCTTCGAGCTGTACGATGACCACAACGAACTGCGTGGCAGCTTCTACCTTGACCTGTACGCGCGCGAACACAAACGCGGCGGGGCGTGGATGGATGACTGCGTGGGGCAGATGCGCAAGCTGGATGGCACGCTGCAAAAACCGGTTGCCTACCTGACCTGTAACTTCAACCGTCCGGTCAGCGGCAAACCCGCGCTGTTCACCCACGACGAAGTGATCACCCTGTTCCACGAATTTGGTCACGGTCTGCACCATATGCTGACCCGTATTGAAACCGCAGGCGTGTCCGGCATTAGCGGGGTACCGTGGGATGCCGTCGAGCTGCCGAGCCAGTTTATGGAAAACTGGTGCTGGGAGCCGGAAGCGCTGGCGTTTATCTCCGGCCACTATGAAACCGGCGAGCCGCTGCCAAAAGAACTGCTGGATAAAATGCTGGCGGCGAAGAACTACCAGGCCGCGCTGTTCATTCTGCGTCAGCTGGAGTTTGGCCTGTTCGATTTCCGCCTGCACGCTGAATTTAGCCCGCAGCAAGGGGCGAAAATTCTCGAGACGCTGGCCGAGATTAAAAAGCAGGTTGCCGTGGTGCCAGGCCCAAGCTGGGGCCGCTTCCCGCACGCCTTCAGCCACATCTTTGCCGGTGGCTACGCGGCGGGTTACTACAGCTATCTGTGGGCCGACGTGCTGGCAGCTGACGCCTTCTCCCGCTTTGAAGAGGAAGGCATCTTCAACCGCGAAACCGGCCAGTCGTTCCTCGATAACATCCTGACCCGCGGCGGTTCTGAAGAGCCAATGGCGCTGTTCAAACGCTTCCGTGGCCGTGAACCTCAGCTCGACGCGATGCTGGCGCATTACGGGATTAAAGGCTGATTATTCGCGTGAAAATCTGCTTAATGGATGAAACGGGCGCCGGAGACGGCGCCTTATCTGTTCTTGCCGCCCGCTGGGGGCTGGAGCACGACGATGACAACCTGATGGCGCTGGTGATGACGCCAGAACATCTGGAACTACGTAAACGCGATGAGCCGAAGCTTGGCGGAATCTTTGTCGATTTTGTCGGCGGAGCGATGGCGCACCGGCGTAAATTTGGCGGCGGTCGCGGCGAAGCGGTGGCGAAAGCCGTAGGCGTCAAAGGTGACTATCTGCCGGATGTGGTGGATGCGACGGCAGGACTGGGGCGCGATGCGTTCGTTCTGGCCTCGGTGGGTTGCCGCGTACGGATGCTGGAACGTAACCCGGTTGTGGCGGCGCTGCTCGACGATGGTCTGGCGCGCGGTTATGCCGACCCGGAAATCGGCGGCTGGTTGCAGGAGCGCTTACAGCTTATCCACGCGTCCAGCCTGACGGCGTTAACCGATATCACGCCGCGCCCGCAGGTGGTGTATCTCGACCCGATGTTCCCGCATAAGCAGAAAAGCGCGCTGGTGAAGAAAGAGATGCGCGTGTTTCAGTCGCTGGTGGGGCCGGATTTAGATGCCGATGGGTTATTGGAGCCAGCGCGATTGTTGGCGACCAAACGGGTGGTGGTGAAACGCCCGGATTACGCCCCGCCGCTGGCAGACGTGGCCACGCCGAATGCGGTGGTGACCAAAGGACATCGCTTTGATATTTATGCCGGGACGGCAGAGTAGTTTCCCCTCACCCTAACCCTCTCCCCACAGGGGAGAGGGGATCGTTCAGAACTGGCTGTGGGCTGGGTTCGTTATGCGCCCTCTCCCTGTGGGAGAGGGCTGGGGTGAGGGCAACAGCAAGAGCTATTGCCTCTTATCACTTAAACAAACGGTGCGTACGGATCCGCCATGTCAAACGCAGCCTTTCTTTCCGCTTTCGGCGGGTAAATCAGCTCGCTGACAATCGACACCTTCAGCTTTTTCGCTTCTTCGCGGGTCAGTTTAACCTGCTGATCCCAGCCTTCAGAGTACACCGCACCCCATGCGCCCAGATCCAGACAGGTGACGTACATCTCCTGACGATACGGCAGAGGCTCGACCTCCAGCAGGCTCGCCGCCGCATTGTTACCGGCAAATTTACCCAGCAAAATCGCATGCTGACAGGTCATCAGCGCATGGTTGCCTTTGTCATCGGTGGCCGCGTAGGCCACGTCGCCGGTGGCAAAGATATCGTCATGGCCCAGCACCTGAAGATTGCTGTCCACGTGCAGACGCCCCTGGCGGTCGCGCGGTGCGTCAATCTGCGATGTCAGGCTGCTCGCCTGAACGCCAACCGTCCAGATAACCGTCTGTGAGGTGATAACCTGACCGTCTTTGAGCGTTACGCCGGAGGCATCAACGCTTTCAACTTCGGTATTCACCAGCCACTCAACGCCCAGCTCGGCAGACGCTTCGATAATCACGTCGCGCAGTTCTTTGCTCCAGCGACCACCCGGCTGGGCACCGCGTTCAACTACGACCACTCTGGTCTTAGCATCGTGACCCAGAATTTCGCGCAGACGGCCCGGCAGCTCCAGCGCCATTTCAATGCCGGTGAAGCCACCGCCGCAGACGACGACGGTATTACGCGCATCGCTTTCCGGCTGCTGGGCCAGACCTTGCAGGTGTTGCTCCAGTACGCTGGCGCTTTCCAACTGGTCAAGATCGAAGGCGTGTTCTGCGGCTCCCGCGACCATACCGCGGTTGACGTGGCTGCCGCTGGCCAGAACCAGACGGTCATAGCGACGCAGGCGGATTTCACCGTTGTCATCTTTCCAGCTCACCTCTTTGGAGGCGGGAAGAATTTGCTCAACGGTGCCGCGCAGGAAGTTAACGCCGGTCACGTCGAACAGCGGCTGCAGCGGAGCAACCAGCGTCTGAACGGCGCTTTCATAGAAACGTGGACGCACGCGCAGCTCGGGCTGTGGCGCAATCACCGTAATATCAATGGATTGCTTATTTAGCTCCGCCAGACGAGCGGCGCTCAGGGCTGCCCACATACCGGCAAAGCCAGCGCCGACGATCAGAATTTGTTTACGCATTGGGTTTTTCTCACTGGTGACTACGATTTATTTACTCGGATTTTATTGGTCGTAGTTAAGAATTGCAATGCGGATCCACATTTAATAACAAATTAGCCGGGCATTATGTGGTTATTTTATTGATATTTAACTAATTATATTTTTATCTTTCCGGGCGTGATGTTGACCATCTGGAATCTTTAAGCTGAAAAAGATACAATTAACTCAGATTAATTTTGGCTGAGATAAGAGCATGGCATTCTACAGTTCTGGGGTTGAGTACGGCATTCATAGCCTGATGTGTATGGTAGACAGCAAAGGTGATGCCCGCGATATGAGCGTGCGTGAAATCGCCGAGCTGCAAAGCGTGCCCTACGACTATCTGGCCAAGATTTTCACCCGTCTCTCTAAGGCCGGGCTGGTGCGCAGTATCGAAGGCAAGGGCGGCGGATTCCAGCTGGCGAAACCTGCCGAGCACATTACGGTGCTGGACGTGGCGAATGCGATTGATGGCGATAAGCGTATTTTTGAATGTCGTGAGATTCGTCAGCGTTTAGCGGTTTTTGATGAGCAGCCGCCGGAGTGGGCCTGCGAAGGGATTTGCGGCGTGCGTTCGGTGATGGATATGGCGCAGCAGCGAATGGAAGAGGCGCTGGGCCAACATACGATTCTCGATCTGGCGCGCAAAATGTACCGCAAAGCACCGGACACCTTTGTGGTGGAAGTGCAGGAATGGATTGCCGGACGTAAGCAAGGGTGAGAAATAAAAACGCCTGCATCAGCAGGCGTTTCTCGATGCTCGACGGGACTTATTCTTCTTCGTCGTCGCGCAGCGGAACAATCAGCATATCGACGTGGACGGTGTTGATCAGCTGACGTGCAGACGACATCAGTTTGCTCCAGAAATCCTGGTGATGACCGCAAACAACCAGATCCATATCGTATTTCTTAATGGCATCAACCAAGACCTGACCCAGGTCGCCGCTGCCGCTCAGGGTTTCGGTGATTGGATAGCCAGCGCCAGTGGACAGCTCGCTCAATGCGTGGTGGGTTTCTTCAGAGATACGTTTTTGCATATCGCCCAGATTAACGTCGATAAGACCGGTGTACAGGTCTGAATAGTTCACATCAACGTGAATCAGAGAGACTTTGGCATTGTAAGGGCGAGCCATAGATACCGCTTTCTCGACCAGCACTTTGCTTTCTGGTGAAAGGTCGACGGCAATGAGAATGTGTTTGTAAGCCATGGTGTTACTCCTTCCATAAAGTTGTCGATGACTGTTGGACCAGACAGCCCATACGCTGTCCCTTGCCCGCGTCCTGCGTGCAACATGCGCGGGGTAGCCATTAAAGACCTAATTGTAGTAGATATTTCTACCTTATCTTGGCCTTCAGGCGCCGTCAATGCATCCGGTTCACCAATTAGTTAAACAAATTTTTCTGTTCTACGTATTGATAACGATTAACCTTGTGGTAAAAAATTTAACGGATCTCCTACACTATTAAATGAGCCGATCGAATATTTAAACGTGATCGGTATCTCACTCTTATACTGAGCCGATGGTTGGATATGGGGAAGCGGTATGTTCCTGGAGATGTCTTTGGGAACTGGTCGCCGGGGAGGCGTTATGATCAGCACGATTGCGCTGTTTTGGGCCCTGTGTATCGTTTGTGTTGTAAATATGGCACGTTACTTTTCATCATTGCGTGCGTTATTGGTTGTACTACGTGGTTGCGATCCCTTGCTCTATCAGTACGTTGATGGCGGTGGTTTCTTTACCTCCCACGGCCAGCCTGGCAAGCAGGTGCGCCTGGTCTGGTACATTTACGGACAGCGCTACCGCGATCATCACGACGACGAGTTTATCCGTCGCTGCGAGCGGGTGCGTCGGCAGTTCATTTTGACCAGTTCCCTGTGTGGGCTGGTGGTGATTAGCTTGATTGGCCTGATGATTTGGCACTAAGCAAAAAAAACGGGCCAGTTTCCTGACCCGTTTCTCTTTGTTTCTGACGCTTAGATAAGCTTCAGAGACAGCCAGTACAGCACACCAGACAGCAAAATTGATGCCGGTAAGGTGAAGATCCAGGCCATCAGGATGTTGGTCACGGTTTTTCTTTGCAGACCACCGCCGTCAACCACCATGGTACCCGCCACGGAGGACGACAGTACGTGGGTTGTTGATACCGGCATCCCGGTATAGCTCGCCAGACCGATGGAGACAGCAGAGGTCATCTGCGCCGCCATACCCTGTGCGTAGGTCATGCCTTTCTTACCGATTTTCTCACCGATAGTGGTTGCCACGCGACGCCAGCCGATCATCGTACCCACGCCCAACGCCAGAGCGACGGCCATGATAATCCAGATTGGAGCGTACTCAATGGTGCTCAGCATGTCGGTTTTCAGCTTTTTCAGCAGACGCTGATCGTCGGCATTCACTTCCGGCATCTTCGCCACTTTATCGGTGGTATCGGAGATACAAAGCATAATGCGGCGCAGCTGGCCACGCTGTTCAACGGAGAGCTTATCGTAGCTTTCGATGTTGGCCAGCATTGCTTTCGTGCGGTCGAGCGCGTTGATGGTATTCGCCGGGTGACAGTGGAATTCCACCGCCGCCGCCGCTTCTGGGGTCAATTGCTCAGCGTTGTTGGCCACTTTCTGCAGCAGCTCAGGGCGCTGCTGGAAGAAGGTTTCAACGTTGTTGATTGCATCACGGGTACGGGTAATTTCGTAACCGGAAGCATTCATATTGACCACGAAACCAGCCGGGGCAACGCCAATCAGCACTAGCATAACCAGACCAATGCCTTTCTGACCGTCGTTAGCGCCGTGGGAGAATGCCACGCCAATCGCCGAGAGAATCAGAGCAATACGGGTCCAGAATGGCGGTTTTTTCTTACCGTCTTTCTTTTCACGTTCAGCAGGAGTCAGGTGGATACGGGCGCGTTTTTTGGTACCGCTCCAGTAACGACGCAGCAGGAAAATCAGGCCGCCAGCGACAACCAGACCCACGATTGGCGAGATGATCAACGACGCGAAAATGTTAATCACTTTCGGGATGTTGAGGGCATCAACCACTGACGTGCCGGTCATCAGCGCATTGGTTAAACCAATACCGATGATAGCGCCGATCAGCGTGTGGGAACTGGACGCAGGCAGACCGAAGTACCAGGTGCCGAGGTTCCAGATGATAGCAGCCAGCAGCATGGAAAAGACCATGGCGAGGCCGTGCGCGGAGCCCATATTGAGCAGAAGATCCGTCGGCAACATATGCACAATCGCATAGGCTACACTCAGACCGCCCAATAGAACGCCGAGGAAGTTAAAGATTGCTGCCATTGCAACCGCAAGCTGCGAGCGCATGGCACGAGTATAAATCACGGTGGCAACCGCGTTAGCCGTATCATGGAAGCCGTTAATGGCTTCATAGAAAAGAACAAACACAAGTGCCAAAACTAACAACAGCCCGGTATGTAAATCCAGGCCAGCGAACAAATGTAACATAGGACGTTACGCCATTTTGAGGACATGAACGCGCGGCATTATCAGGGACTTTGGCAGCGCGGGCAAAGTGAAATCTCTATTTTTTTTGATAATTATCTGCGCCTTGTCAGTGAATGCAAATAATTATTTCTATTGTATCAATCAGATAAGTCGGGTTTGTGGATATTTCACTGGTATGACATCCATGAAAAATTTACACTTCCCGACAATACCTATGTTGAGGATAGTGCGTGGAAAGGTTTGATGCCATTGTAGTGGGTGCCGGAGCGGCAGGAATGTTTTGTGCAGCCATGGTCGGGCAGGCGGGGCGTCGCGTTTTGCTGCTGGATAACGGTAAAAAACCGGGGCGTAAAATCCTTATGTCCGGCGGTGGTCGTTGCAATTTCACTAACCTTTATGTCGAACCCGCGGCCTATCTCAGCCAAAACCCGCATTTTTGCAAATCTGCGCTCGCGCGTTACACCCAGTGGGACTTTATCGACATGGTTGGTAAGCACGGCATTGCCTGGCATGAAAAGACGCTGGGGCAATTGTTCTGCGATGACTCTGCCGAGCAGATTGTCGCAATGCTGGTCGCCGAGTGTGAAAAAGGCAACGTGACCACCCGCCTGCGCAGCGAAATTCTTAGCGTCACTCAGGATGAAACGGGCTATACCCTGCAGCTTAACGGCGACGCGGTGGCGGCGGATAAACTGGTTATTGCCAGCGGCGGCCTGTCGATGCCGGGTCTGGGTGCTTCACCATTCGGTTATAAAATTGCAGAGCAGTTTGGTCTGAAGGTGCTGCCAACTCGCGCAGGGCTGGTGCCATTTACGCTGCACAAACCGATGCTGGAACAATTCCAGGTACTTTCTGGCGTCTCCGTTCCATCGACGATTACCGCTCAGGACGGCACGCTATTCCGCGAAAGTCTGCTTTTCACCCACCGCGGGCTTTCTGGTCCGGCAGTCCTGCAAATCTCCAGCTATTGGCAGGCGGGCGAGTTTGTCAGCATTAACCTGCTGCCAGATGTTGATCTCGCCGACTTCCTCGATGTGCAGCGGGCCGAACACCCTAATCAGAGTCTGAAGAATACCCTGGCGATGCAGCTGCCAAAACGTTTGGTGGAATGCTTGCAACAGCTTGGGCAGATCCCCGACGTGACGCTAAAGCAGCTCAACGTGCGTGAGCAGCAAACGCTGGTAGAGACGCTGACAAATTGGCGCGTTCAGCCAAACGGCACCGAAGGCTACCGTACGGCGGAAGTGACCCTCGGCGGCGTTGATACCAACGAGCTTTCCTCGCGCACGATGGAAGCGAAGAAAGCACCGGGCCTGTATTTTATTGGCGAAGTGATGGACGTGACCGGCTGGCTGGGTGGCTACAACTTCCAGTGGGCGTGGTCGAGCGCCTGGGCCTGCGCGCAGGCGCTGGCTGAATAACCGCCTTATCTCTCCTGCTGGCTAAACAGCGCCAGCAGCATTTCCACCTGTTCGTCGAGCGGGGCCAAATCCTGTTTGACGATCAGATGCAGCGGCGTGGCGCGCCTGATCCCGTGACTCAGCGGCAAAAGTTTTAACGTCCCTTGGGCTAGCTCCTCCGCAATTCTCTCCTCCGGCAGCCAGCCGTAACCGACCTGATACATCACCGCATCGATAGCGGCATCAATGGTGGAGAAGGTCCATGCATCGCGGCCCGCCTGCCGGTCGCTGTCGGCGATACGAATCAGCGGCCACGGGCGCAGCAGCTCATCGTTGAGGGGTTCTGGCTGATTGAATAAAGGGTGAGCGCGATGGGCCACGGCAACAAAATCGATATTCATCAACCATTCGCCGCGTCCGGTGATGTCCTGACGACGCGTCAACACCATCACATCCGCCTCGCTCTGCGCAACATCATTGCCACTGGCGTTTTCCAGCACTTCGGTCAGCCGCACCTGGGTTTGCGGGTAGCGCTGCTGAAACTGACGCAGTATGGCGAACAGCCGTTGGCGAGGGAAAATACTGTCGACCACCAGATCCAGCCGGGTACGCATCCCCTCGCGCAGCGTGGCGGCGCGGCTTTCAACCCGGGTAAAGGCTTTCAGCAGCGGTTTTACTTGGCCCAGCAGCAGTTCGCCCGCTGGTGTTAATACCGCCCGCCGACCTTCTGCGACCAGCAGCGCCACTCCCAGCCGTTCTTGTAACAGCGCCAGGTTATAGCTCACCGACGACTGGCTACGGTTGGTCTGCTCTGCGGCTTTGGCAAAGCTACCTAGCTCGACCACGTTCTCCAGTAAAGCCCATTGTTCCAGCGTCGTTCTATGCATAATTGATTTAATAATTAGATGAATTTCATTAAAACATAGCGTTATTCATTCGCTTTTTAAAGCAATAAGATCTCTGCATCGACACAAGGAGATTTCATTATGAGCAACTTTGATAAACATGATTTGAGCGGTTTCGTTGGCAAACATTTGGTCTATACCTACGATAATGGCTGGAACTACGAAATTTACGTTAAAAACGGCAGTACTCTGGATTACCGTATTCACAGCGGCATTGTGGCGAATCGGTGGGTGAAAGATCAGCAGGCGTACATTGTGCGCGTTGGCGAAAGCATCTACAAAATTTCCTGGACTGAGCCGACCGGTACCGACGTAAGCCTGATTGTGAATCTGGGCGATAAACTGTTCCACGGCACGATCTTCTTCCCGCGCTGGGTGATGAATAATCCAGAAAAAACGGTGTGCTTCCAGAATGACCACATCCCGCTGATGAACGCTTATCGTGATGCGGGGCCCGCTTATCCAACGGAAGTGATTGATGAATTTGCCACAATCACCTTTGTTCGCGACTGTGGTGCCAATAACGATAGCGTAATTAACTGCCCGGCGAGTGAATTACCAAAAGATTTTTCTGCTAATTTACGTTAATTGTTAAGTTCATCTATATGCATTATTTATTACACTAATATGCAACGAAGGTTAATTTAGTCACTAAATAAAATTCTTGTTTAGATGGCGTTGAATAATGTGATTTCGCGCTCAGTTAGCATGTAAGCTGGGCGCTTTATTTTCATTATTAAGCTGACGTAATTAATTGATAAACAATTAATTTCGTTTATTTCTCATTTATTGTCTCAACCCGCCCACCTTTCTTAATCTTATCCTAAGATAACACTGTTACTTTTACCGCAATCGAATGTTGCCGGTTTAAATATCATGTCTATTCATTCCTGATTTTAACAAAACAACTGTCGTTGGGTTTTATTCACTGTTCAGGCGTGCTCATTTTAGGTAATAGGGTAAGGAACATTCATGAGTGATTTTCTGCCGTTTTCCCGCCCCTCCATGGGCGAGGCGGAGTTCGCGGCGCTCAAAGAGGTGCTGCAATCCGGTTGGATCACCACCGGGCCAAAAAATCAGGCGCTGGAAGAGGCGTTCTGCGCCTTAACGGGGAACCGTTTTTCTATCGCTGTCAGCTCCGCTACCGGTGGGATGCACGTAACGCTGATGGCGATGGGCATTGGCCCCGGCGATGAAGTGATTACCCCGTCCCAAACCTGGGTCTCCACCCTCAATATGATCGTTCTGCTGGGGGCTACGCCGGTGATGATCGACGTCGATCCCGACAATCTGATGATCACCCCGGAGGCCGTTGAAGCCGCCATTACGCCGCGGACTAAAGCGATTATCCCGGTGCACTATGCCGGCGCACCTGCTGATATCGATGGCATTCGCGTCGTCGCCGACCGCCACGGTATTCCGTTGATTGAAGATGCCGCGCACGCCGCTGGCACCTACTACAAAAATCGTCACGTTGGCTGGCAAGGGACGGCGATTTTCTCCTTCCACGCTATCAAGAACATGACCTGTGCTGAAGGCGGGTTGATTGTTACCGACGATGAGCAACTGGCGAACCGTATTCGTAGCCTGAAGTTCCACGGCCTGGGCGTGGATGCCTATGACCGTCAGACTCTTGGCCGCGCTCCGCAGGCGGAAGTTATCAGCCCGGGCTTTAAGTACAACCTGGCGGATATCAATGCCGCGCTGGCGTTGGTGCAACTGGGGAAACTCGGGCTGGCCAATCAGCGCCGTAGCGAGATAGCAACGCGCTATACCAAAGAGTTGGCCGACACGCCTTTCCAGCCGCTGGCCGTTCCGGCCTGGTCGCATCTACACGCCTGGCATCTGTTCATTATCCGCGTAGACGAGCAACGCTGTGGTATCAGCCGCGATGCATTGATGGAACAGCTGAAGGCGAAAGGCATCGGCACCGGGCTGCATTTCCGCGCAGCGCATACACAAAAATATTACCGCGAGCGTTTTCCTGACCTGTCGCTGCCGAATACCGAATGGAACAGCGCGCGTATCTGCTCGATCCCCTTGTTCCCGGATATGACCGATGACGATGCCACCCGCGTGATTACGGCGCTCCATCAGCTCGCAGGACGTTGAAATGTTTGAATACCCGAAAGTTAAAAAAGTTTCCGTGGTGATCCCGGTGTACAACGAGCAGGAGAGCCTGCCGGAGTTGATTCGTCGTACCGACGAAGCCTGTGCCCTGTTGGATTGCGAATATGAAATTCTGCTGGTTGACGACGGCAGCGTTGATGACTCGGCGCAGATGCTGGTTGCCGCCGCCGAAGCCCCGGACAGCCATGTGGTCGCGGTGCTGCTCAACCGTAACTATGGTCAGCATTCGGCGATTATGGCCGGGTTCAGCCACGTGACCGGTGATTTGATTATCACCCTTGATGCCGACCTGCAAAACCCGCCGGAAGAAATTCCGCGCCTGGTTGAGAAGGCGAACGAAGGCTATGACGTGGTCGGCACCGTACGACAAAACCGCCAGGACAGCGTATTCCGTAAGACCGCATCGAAGATGATTAACCGCCTGATCCAGCGGACCACCGGTAAAGCGATGGGCGATTACGGCTGCATGCTGCGCGCTTATCGTCGCCACATTATTGACGCGATGCTCAACTGCCATGAACGCAGCACCTTTATTCCGATTCTGGCAAATACCTTTGCCCGCCGCGCCGTGGAGATCCCGGTGCACCACGCCGAGCGCGAGTTCGGCGACTCGAAATACAGCTTTATGCGCCTGATTAACCTGATGTACGACCTGGTGACCTGTTTGACCACCACACCGCTGCGTCTGTTGAGCGTGGTCGGCAGCATTATCGCCGCCCTCGGTTTTGCCTTCTCGATTCTGCTGGTGGTACTGCGTCTGGTGCTCGGTGCGGAATGGGCGGGCGACGGCGTGTTCATGCTCTTTGCCATTTTGTTCATGTTCATCGGCGCCCAGTTCATCGGTATGGGGCTGCTTGGGGAATATATCGGCCGTATCTACAACGATGTGCGCGCCCGTCCCCGCTACTTTATTCAACGAGTTGTACGCCAGGAAAGCCTGGTGTCTGAAGAGGAAAATCAGTAATGAAAGCTGTTGTATTTGCCTATCACGACATGGGTTGCACTGGTATTCAGGCACTGCTGGACGCCGGATACGACATTGAGGCTATCTTCACGCACCCGGATAACGCCGGTGAGAATAATTTCTTCGGCTCCGTTGCCCGTCTGGCGGCTGAACAGGGCATTACTGTCTATGCCCCTGAAGATGTTAACCACCCGCTGTGGGTTGACCGCATTCGTGCGATGTCTCCAGAAGTCATTTTCTCTTTCTATTACCGCAATCTGCTGAGCGATGAGATCCTCAAGCTGGCCCCGAAAGGCGCATTCAACCTGCACGGTTCGCTGCTGCCGAAATACCGTGGCCGTGCGCCGCTGAACTGGGTGCTGGTTAACGGCGAGAATGAAACCGGTGTGACTTTGCATCGCATGACTTCTCGCGCCGACGCGGGCGATATCGTTGCCCAGCAGTCCGTGGCGATTGCTGACTCTGATGTGGCGCTGTCGCTCCACCGTAAACTCTGTTCTGCCTCCCAGATGCTACTGGGCGATGCGCTGCCGAAAATCCGCAGCGGTCAGGCACAGGAGCGTGCGCAGGATGATTCTCAGGCCACCTATGTGGGCCGCCGTACTCCGGAAGATGGCCGTCTGGAGTGGGAAAAACCGGCGCAGACGCTGCACAACATGGTTCGCGCGGTGAGCGATCCGTGGCCGGGCGCGTTTGGCTTTGTGGGGACCAGCAAATTTATCGTCTGGAAATCCCGCGTACGTACCGATCTGCCGGCAGTGAAACCGGGCACCGTACTTTCCGTTGCGCCGCTGGTTGTCGCTTGTGGTGAAGGCGCGCTGGAAATCGTCACCGGCCAGAGCGCCAACGGCGTCTACATGCAGGGCGCACAGCTGGCACCGGCGCTGGGCCTGGTCGCCGGCGCGCTGCTCTCCAGCCGTCCGTTTACTGCCGTAAAACGCCGTACCCGCGTGCTGATTCTGGGGGTTAACGGCTTTATCGGTAATCACCTGACCGAACGCCTGTTGCAGGATGATAACTACGAAATCTACGGTCTGGATATTGGCTCCGATGCCATCAGCCGTTTCCTCGACTGCCCGCGCTTCCACTTTGTTGAAGGGGATATCAGCATTCACTCCGAGTGGATCGAATATCACATTAAGAAATGCGACGTGGTACTGCCGCTGGTGGCGATCGCCACGCCAATTGAATACACCCGCAACCCGCTGCGCGTGTTCGAGCTGGATTTCGAAGAGAACCTGAAGATTATTCGCGACTGCGTGAAGTACAACAAACGCATCATCTTCCCGTCGACTTCGGAAGTGTACGGTATGTGTACCGACGCCAATTTCGATGAAGATACCTCGAACCTGGTGGTGGGGCCTATCAACAAGCAGCGCTGGATCTACTCAGTGTCCAAGCAGCTGCTTGACCGCGTAATTTGGGCCTACGGTGACAAAACCGGCCTCAAGTTTACGCTGTTCCGTCCGTTTAACTGGATGGGGCCACGTCTTGATAACCTGAACGCCGCGCGTATCGGTAGTTCACGCGCCATCACCCAGTTGATTCTGAACCTGGTTGAAGGCTCACCGATTAAGCTGATTGAAGGCGGTAAACAGAAGCGTTGCTTCACCGACATCAGCGACGGTATCGAAGCGCTGTTCCGCGTTATCGAAAACAAAGATGGCCGTTGCGACGGGCAGATTATCAACATCGGTAATCCGGACAACGAAGCGAGCATCAAAGAGCTGGCGGAAATGCTGCTGGATTGCTTCGAGCGCCACCCTCTGCGCGACCGTTTCCCTCCGTTTGCCGGTTTCCGCGAAGTGGAAAGCAGCGACTATTATGGTAAGGGTTATCAGGACGTTGAGCACCGTAAGCCGAGCATCCGCAACGCGAAACGCTGTCTCGACTGGCAGCCAACCGTTGAGATGCAGCAGACGGTTGAAGAGACGCTGGACTTCTTCCTGCGTACGGTGGAACTGACGGACGAAAAACCATCATGAAAAAAGTAGGTTTGCGCGTTGATGTGGATACCTTTCGCGGTACGCGTGAAGGGGTTCCCCGGCTGATGGCGGTGCTAAAAAAGCATCGCGTCCAGGCCAGTTTTTTCTTCAGCGTCGGGCCGGATAACATGGGGCGCCATCTGTGGCGCCTGGTAAAACCGAAGTTCTTGTGGAAGATGCTGCGCTCGCGCGCGGCATCGCTGTATGGCTGGGATATTCTGCTGGCCGGTACCGCCTGGCCTGGCCGTCGTATTGGCACGGCTAACGCTGAGATTATCCGCAATGTGGCGCAGGTCCATGAAGTCGGGCTGCATGCCTGGGATCACCACCGCTGGCAGCAATGGAGCGGCGTGTGGAAAGAGCAGCCGCTGGTGGAGGAAATTGGTCGCGGTCTGCGTGAACTCGAGTCCATTCTTGGGCGTCCGGTTTCCTGTTCTGCGGTAGCCGGTTGGCGCGCCGATCAGCGGGTGGTGAAGGCCAAAGAGTCGTTTGATTTTCACTACAACAGCGATTGTCGCGGCACGCAGCCGTTTCGCCCGCAGTTGAGCAACGGTGAACTCGCCACGGTGCAAATCCCCGTGACGCTGCCGACCTGGGATGAAGCGGTGGGAACCGTAGTCAGCGCCGATGGCTTTAACCGCTGGCTGCTGGAAAAAATTCGCCTCGATAGCGGAACGCCGGTTTATACCATTCACGCGGAAGTTGAAGGCGGCGTTTGTGCCGAGCAATTCGACCATTTGTTGACTCTGGCCGCCCAGCAGGAAATTCATTTTTGCCCATTGAGCCAGCTTCTGCCGGATGACTTTGGTCAGCTTCCGGTTGGGAAAGTGGTGCGTGGAGAGATTGCCGGTCGTGAAGGCTGGCTTGGTTGCCAACAACTTTTGAGCCCCGATGTATGAAATCCCTTCGCTACGGAATTTCGTTAGTTGCATTGTTCGTGCTGTATTACCTGGTTCCACTCAACTTCCGGCTGCTGTGGCAGCCGGATGAAACCCGCTATGCGGAGATCAGCCGTGAGATGCTGGCGACCGGCGACTGGGTCGTCCCTCATTTCCTGGGGTTACGCTATTTTGAAAAGCCAATTGCCGGTTACTGGATTAACAGTATCGGACAGTGGCTGTTTGGCCACAACAACTTTGCCGTGCGCTTTGGCGTGGTGTTCTCCATTACCGTTTCCGCACTGCTGGTAGTCTGGCTGGCGTGGAAAATCTGGCGTGACCGCAAGGTAGCGCTGCTCTCCGGCGTGATTTTTTTAACCGCGTTCCTGGTTTACGGGATTGGCACCTACGCGGTTCTCGACCCGATGATCACCCTGTGGATGACCATGGCGATGGTCAGCTTTTGGCTGGCGGCGTCGGCTGAAACAACCGGCCAGCGATTCTGGGGTTATGTGCTGCTGGGTATCGCCTGCGGGATGGGGGTGATGACCAAAGGTTTCCTCGCGCTGGCGGTGCCGGTGATTGGCGTTCTGCCGTGGGTGATTGCCCAAAAACGCTGGCGGGAAGTGCTGATGTGGGGCTGGCTGTCGGTGCTGGTTTGTGTGCTGACCGTCTTGCCGTGGGGGCTAGCGATTGCCGAACACGAAGGTGATTTCTGGCGCTATTTCTTCTGGGTGGAGCATATTCAGCGTTTCGCCCAGAGTGATGCCCAACACAAAGCGCCATTCTGGTACTACATCCCGTTCCTGATCGCCGGAAGCTTACCGTGGCTGGCGTTACTGCCGGGAGCGCTCAAACGTGGCTGGCGCGAGCGCGAAGGGCACGGGGGAGCGCTGTACCTGCTGGGCTGGGTTGTCATGCCGTTCCTGTTCTTCAGTATCGCCAAAGGCAAGCTGCCAACCTATATTCTGCCGTGCTTTGCGCCGCTGGCGATGCTGATGGCACGCTATGCGGTCGAGGCCGCCAAAACCGGCACCAAAGCGCTGCGGGTGAACGGTATTATCAACATCGTCTTCGGCGTTGTGGGCCTGATTGCCGTGGTGGTCGTCTCGCCGTGGGGGCCGATGAAGCACCCGGTGTGGATGCAAATCGAGTTGTATAAATGCGTACTGGCTGCGGTGGCGTTCTTTGTCTGGGCGCTGATGGGCTGGCTGTCGATAAAACCGGGAACCCAGCGCTGGACGCTGGCTGCGCTCTGTCCGTTGGGGCTGGCGCTGCTGGTGGGTTTTGCGATTCCTGACCGCGTAACCGACAGCAAGCAGCCGCAGTTCCTGGTCGACATAGTGAACGAGTCGCTGGCACCGAGCCGCTACGTGCTGAGCAACAGCGTCGGGGTGGCCGCAGGGCTGGCGTGGGAGCTTAAGCGCAGCGATGTGATGCTGTATGGTCAGCAGGGGGAGCTGAAATATGGCCTTTCATATCCTGACGCCAAAGACCGCTATCTCTCAAGCGATGATTTCCCGCAGTGGCTGGCGGCACACCGTCAGGAAGGCCCAATCTCATTGGTGCTGCTACTGTCGCGCAACGTGAAGTTGGCGGATCTGCCGCTGCCAAAACCAGATGAGGTGTACATGATGGACCGCACCGTCTTTATTCAGTATCGCCCGCAATGATTGTTTGGGCCTGCTTGCTGCTCGCCAGCCTATTGAGCTGCGCCGGGCAGCTGTGCCAAAAACAGGCGACGCGTCCCGCCCCACGAGGGCGGCGTGGTCGTCACCTGCTCACCTGGCTTGGGCTGGCGCTGGCGCTGCTCGGGCTGGGAATGCTGCTGTGGCTACTGGTATTGCAGCAGATCCCGGTCAGCGTGGCCTATCCGATGCTGAGCCTGAACTTTGTGTGGGTGACGCTGGCGGCGCGAATCATTTGGCGTGAACCGGTAAGCCGTCGCCACTGGGCGGGCGTGGTGCTGATTATTATGGGCATCATGCTATTGGGGAGCAGCGTCTGATGGGTCTGTTATGGGCATTAATGAGCGTTGCGCTGGTGAGCGCTGCGCAGCTGACGCTGCGTACGGCGATGACCACGCTGCCGTCAGCGGAACAACCGTGGGTTCTGGTGCTGCATCTGCTGCACTTCGGCGATGGAACGCTGGCGCTGCTGTTGGGGCTGCTGGGCTATGTGGCGTCGATGGCCTGCTGGTTCTTCGCGTTGAAGCGCCTGCCGCTGGCGAAGGCGTATGCGTTACTGAGTCTGAGCTATATGGTGGTGTGGCTGGCCGCCATTTGGCTACCCGGCTGGCATGAGCCGTTCTCATGGCGCGGGCTGCTGGGCGTGGTGCTGATTGTGGGCGGGGTGATTACCATTTTCTGGCCGAATAAATCAGCGCGCACTTCCTGACGCGTCTCGCCCCGGCGACAAAATATGCAATAATGCCGTTTTGTCGCGCTTTAAGGGATTATCTATGCCAGCGGCCGACGCAGAGGTGCAGCTTAGCGGTCTGCGCCTCAACTTGCGTATTGTCTCCGTCGTTATCTTTAACTTCGCCAGCTATCTTACGATTGGCCTGCCGCTAGCGGTGCTGCCAGGCTATGTCCATGATGTCATGGGATTTAGCGCTTTTTGGGCGGGGCTGGTGATTAGCCTACAGTATTTCGCCACGCTGCTCAGTCGCCCTCACGCCGGGCGTTATGCCGACCAGCTAGGGCCGAAAAAAATCGTCGTCTTCGGTTTATGCGGCTGCTTCCTCAGCGGGGTTGGCTATCTGCTGGCGTCACTGGGTAGCGGCTGGCCGCTGGTGAGCCTTGTGCTGCTGTGCATTGGCCGCGTGATCCTCGGTATTGGCCAAAGTTTTGCGGGAACCGGCTCCACCCTGTGGGGCGTTGGCGTGGTCGGTGCTCCCCATATTGGGCGGGTTATTTCCTGGAATGGTATCGTCACCTACGGTGCGATGGCGATGGGCGCGCCGCTGGGTGTGCTTTGCTATCGCTATATCGGCCTGCAAGGGCTGGCGCTGGCGATCATGGCGGTAGCCGCGGTGGCTATTCTGGCAGCACTTCCACGTGCAGAGGTGAAAGCCACCAAAGGCAAACCGATGTCGTTTCGTGCCGTGCTGGGCCGCGTCTGGCCCTATGGAATGGCGCTGGCCCTGGCATCGGCCGGGTTTGGCGTCATCGCCACCTTTATCACTCTGTTCTACGACGCTAAAGGTTGGGATGGTGCGGCCTTCGCGCTCACGCTGTTTAGCTGTGCTTTCGTCGGCACCCGGCTGCTGTTCCCCAACGGTATAAATCGTCTGGGTGGTCTGAACGTGGCGATGATCTGTTTTGCCGTTGAGGTGATCGGTTTGCTGCTGGTGGGCGTCGCGGCGACGCCGCTGATGGCAAAAGTGGGCACCTTCCTGGCAGGCGCGGGCTTTTCGCTGGTTTTCCCGGCTCTGGGCGTCGTTGCCGTTAAAGCGGTGCCGCAGCAAAATCAGGGCGCGGCGCTGGCCACCTATACCGTGTTTATGGATCTGTCGCTGGGGATAATCGGGCCGCTGGCCGGGCTGATGATGGCGTGGATGGGCGTGTCGACTATCTATATTGCGGCGGCAGGGCTGGTCATGCTGGCGCTGCTGCTGGGATGGCAGCTAAAAAAACGGCCTCTGGCGTAACCACGCGAGAGGCCGTTGGGTCATCAAACGAAATTAGTTGATGACCAGCGTATTAATGATTTTTTCCGCATCGGCCTGCGCCTGCTGCTGGTTGTCCGCTGGCAGCGTAACCTGCAGGGTCAGCAGTTTGTCGTCGACTTTACCCAGCACCACGGAAGAGTAAGCGGTCTGCCCTTTGGCAGAAATGATGCTATCGAGCTGTTGCAGGGTATGGCCCTTCACGTCGATAGATTTGTTGGTGACAACCTGCAGCTGTGGATCACGACTGCGCTGTTGTTCTTCCAGACGATTGGTCAGTACGGCCAGATCTTCATTGGTGCCGTCGCCGACGATAACGATGATTGCTTTCTGGCCGGTGGCATCGGAATAAACGTGCATGTTGTTGCTTTGGGTACCGAGCTTACCGCTCTGGTCGGTCATCCCGGCCGGCAGCGTGAAGCTGAGTTTACCGTCTAACAGGCTGATAGCCTGACCGGCGGCGTCACTTGCGGCAGCCGAACCCTGTGCTGGGGTGCTGGTATCGCTGTTGTCACAGGCAGCAAGACCCATAACCAGCAGGCCAATACCAACGTATTTCACCATTTTGCGCATTGACTTCTTCCTTTCGATAAACAGCCACTAACGGCTCATTCCGCTATCTTATCACAACCAATGTCATGAACTCTTAGCCGGGCTGTGCTGCGGATAAATCGGATTTATCTGCCAGCCTTTTCATCAGCATATTCAACAATACGCCATACATCGGCAGGAAGAAAACAATGCTGATCAGCACCTTAAAGGTGTAGTCCACGAGGGCGATTTCCACCCAATGGGCCGCCATAAAGGGATCGGTGCTGCGCCAGAAGGCGATGAAGAAGAACGCCAGCGTATCGCTGATGTTACCGAACAGCGTGGAAGCCGTAGGCGCCAGCCACCAGTGTTTGCTTTGACGCAGACGGTTAAACACGTGGACGTCGAGAATCTGCCCCAGGGCGTAGGCCATAAAGCTCGCGGCGGCGATACGGGCGACAAACAGGTTGAAGTGCGCCAGCGCGCCGAAGCCCTGCCATTCTCCCATGTAAAACAGAGAGGAAATGACGTAGGAGATCATCAGCGCCGGGATCATCACCGCGAAGACGATGCGACGAGCCAGTGGTGCGCCAAAGATCCGCACGGTGAGGTCGGTTGCCAGGAAAATAAACGGAAAGCTAAACGCGCCCCAGGTGGTGTGGAATCCGAAAACGGACACCGGTAGCTGCACCAGATAGTTACTGGAGGTGATCACCAACAGGTGAAATAGCGATAGCCAAACAAGCGCATGACGGCGCTGCGTGGAGGTAAAGGGAGTCATATTGTACCTTTTTAGTGGTTGGGGTGAGGGAACCCAATAATCTGCAAAACAATTGCAGGGGCGGAATGATACTGCTTTCCCGTTTCATTGCAATGGTTGTTTTTCACGCAATCGTTAACCTTGTTGCGTTGCGAGAGGGTCGGCGTAAACTAATGCCGTTTTTTCACATGACGAGATGATAATGACCGATTTGTTCTCCAGCCCCGACCACACTTTAGACGCGCAGGGACTCCGTTGCCCGGAGCCGGTCATGATGGTGCGCAAAACCGTGCGTACGATGCCGGTGGGCGAAACGCTGCTGATCATTGCCGACGACCCCGCGACTACGCGCGATATCCCCGGTTTTTGCCGTTTTATGGAACATGAACTGATTGCTGAGCAGACCGAGTCGCTGCCGTATCAATACCTGTTGCGTAAAAGTCACTAATGCCGGATGACGGCTGCGCCTCTATTAATGAGCATGCTTATCATAACATATTGATTTTATTTGTTTGGTAGGCGCAGCCCCTCTCTGCTTCCCCCTGAAGGAGGGTTCGTAGGGCTAATCTTGAGCTGCCTCTCAGTTTCAATGTCTATCCTGTAAAGCCGCTAGCCAATTTATTGATGTGAATCGCATAATTTCCCCTCATTTTCCTTCCGGCACATCAAATAAAAATGAAAAAATCGATTCTTGCGCTTTTACTTGGCTTAGGTACCTCTGCGGCGATGGCTGAACCCGTCAATATCACTATCCTCGGCACCTCCGATCTTCATGGCACTTTTGTGCCATGGGACTATTCCACCGATACCGAAAATCTGGCGGGTAGCCTGAGTCAGATTGCCACCCAGGTGCGCAAAGTTCGCAGTGAACAACCGAACGTCATTTTGGTCGACGCGGGCGATACCATTCAGGGCAACTTTGTCGAAACCTTCAAGAACGACAAAACCAGCCCGATGATCCTCGGATTTAACGCGCTGGACTATGACGTCTGGGTGATGGGCAATCATGAATTCGACTTCGGCCTGAAATCGCTGTCGACCTCGCTAAACCAGTTCAAGGGCACGGCGCTGGCCGGCAATATTCTGTGGGACAGCGGTAAACCGTATCTCCCGGCGTCTAAAATCATTGAACGTCAGGGCGTGAAGATCGGCATTATCGGAATGGATACGCCGATGACCGCCGAGTTCGCCAAAGGCACCGACCGGGTGAAAGGGCTGAATTTCACCGATCCGGTCGACGCGGTGAAAAAGACCATTGAGCAACTTCAGGGGCAGGTAGATGCCATTGTGCTGGTGGCGCATATGGGTATTGATAACGAAAACCAGCGTCCGGGCACCGGCGTGGGTGATATCGCGCGCGCGAACCCTGAGCTGGCGGCAATTGTTGCTGGGCATATGCATGTGAAGGTCGATAAAGAGGTCATTAACGGCGTTATCGTCACCGAGCCGGACAAATATGGCCGCGCGCTGTCGCGTATCGACCTGCAGTTTGAGCAGCACAACGGTAAGTATGTGTTGATCAATAAAGACAGCTACACCTACACCATCAAAGGCATGGCTTCTGATAAGACTCTGGAAGAGGTGTATCAGCCGTATCACAAGATTTTACGCGCCAACGCCAATCGCCCGATTGCTCAGTTGAGCGGCCAGGATCTGGTGCCGCCGGATGCGGTGAAGGGCATTCCGCAGGTGCATATCCAGGATACCGGTATTAGCAAGATGTATCAGGAGGCCAGCCGCCACTACGCGCCGAAGGCACAGGTGATTGCGTTGCAGATTGATAACGACCGTCCGAAATTAAACGTCGGCACCATCACAGCGAAAGATATCGCCTTTAACTATCAGTATGCGGGCGGGGAAATCACCGTCTATCAGCTGACGGGCAAAGAGCTGAAGAAATACATGGAGTGGTCTGCGGGTTACTTCAATCAGCTGCATGACGGTGACGTAACCTACAGCTTTAATCCGCAGCGCCGGGCGTCCAAATATTCTACCAACGATTTCTTCGACGGGGTGACCTACAAAATCGATCTGCGTCAGCCCGCCGGGCAGCGTATTCAGGACCTGAAAATGACCGACGGGACGCCGGTGACGGACAGCACGCCGATTCGCCTCGGAATGAACAGCTACCGCATGGGCCATCTGACGCAAAAAGGCGGCGCGCTGGAAGGCATGCAGTTCCCGGTGCTCTCGGACAGTAAAGCGGAGTATGGCGAAGAGGCCGGTACGATTCGCAATCTGACGATCCGTTATCTGACCGAAGTGAAAAAGGGGCAATATCAGGGCGTGACGGAGCAGCGCTGGCAGCTGGTTGGCCTGCAAGGCTATGACCGTGAACGTAAAATCGTCGAAACGCTGCTCAATGAAGGCAAAATCAGCGTCCCAACCACTGACGATGGGCGCTACAGCAACGTGGCGTCATTCAATGTGAAAGAACTGCTGTTCAGTGACCAACAAGCGAAGCAGCAGAAAAAGGCGGCATTGCAGGCGGAGCTGGCGGCGGCAGGTTCTCCGGCAGCGAAGAAATTCGTCAGTGACCAGCTGGTGGTGCTTGAGGCGATAAATCAGCCTGGATGATATTGATAGGCCGGGCGGTCGGGTTGACCGCCCGGAACGTGGGCTGGATAAGTATCGTGCCAGCCCGCCACTCCCCATTAAGCGCTAAATTTCCCTCGCAGCAGACGCAGTGCGTTGAGCGTCACCAGCACCGTAGCGCCGGTATCGGCCAGCACGGCCAGCCACAGCCCGGTCATCCCCAGCAGGGTGGTGACAAGGAAAATCCCTTTCAGCCCCAGGGCGATGGTGATGTTCTGCCGCACGTTGGCATGGGTGGCGCGTGCCAGACGAATCATCTGTACCAGCCCGGTTAAACGGTTGTGGGTCAGCGCCGCATCGGCGGTTTCCAGCGCCACATCGGTACCGCTGCCCATCGCAATCCCCATCGCCGCCGCTTTCATTGCCGGAGCGTCGTTAATACCGTCGCCGACCATCGCCAGCGGCCCCTGGGCGTTAAGCGCGGTGACTTCTGTCACCTTATCGGCTGGCAGCAGGTTGGCGCGGTAGACCATACCAAGTTCATCGGCAATCGCTGCCGCTGCCCGCGGGTTATCGCCGGTCAGGATAATCCCCTGAATCCCTAGTTCGCGCAGGCCATCGACCGCCTGACGGGCTTCCGGACGCACCGTATCGCGCAGCGCCAGAATCCCCAGTAGCGTGTTGTCGCGAGTCACCAGCACCACCGTGTTACCCTGGTTTTCTAATTGTTCAATCTGCGCCTGCTGCGTATCGGCGGGGAACTTGCCCGCTGCGCAGATAACGATACGCTGACCGTCAACTTCCGCCTCAATCCCCGAGCCGACCAGCGCGCGCTGTGCCTGAGCCTGCGGAATGGTCAGATTGCGCTGCTGTGCTTCACGCACCACCGCCTGGGCCAGTGGATGAGTTGAACCCTGCTCGACGGCGGCCGCCATCGCCAGCAGCGCTGCTTCATCGACATCCGCCGTTGGGATGACCGCCGTCACCTGCGGTTTGCCCAGCGTCAGGGTGCCGGTTTTATCAAAGGCCATCTGGGTGATGCGGCCTAACTGTTCCAGCGCCGCGCCGCCTTTAATCAGCGCACCGTGGCGTGCGGCGGTCGCCAGACCCGAGGTAATCGCCGCCGGCGTGGAGATTACCAGCGCACATGGACAGCCAATCAGCAGCAGGGTCAGTCCTTTGTAAATCCACTCTTCCCATGATGCGGAAAGCAGCAGCGGCGGGACTAGCGCGACCAGCAGTGCAATCGCCATAATCACCGGCGTGTAAATGCGGCTGAAACGGTCGATAAAGCGTTCGATTGGCGCGCGGCGTTCTTCCGCTTCTTCAATCAGACGCAGGATGCGGTCGATGGCGCTGTCGCCGGGTTTGGAAATCACGCAGAGCTGCACCAGACGGTCGGCGCTGGTCGCGCCAGCCGGTACGCTTTCGCCCGCGCTGCGTTCAACCGGGATCGACTCGCCGGTGAGGGCGCTTTCATCGAAGCTGGCGAATGGCGTGATGAGCTTACCGTCAGCAGGCAGACGACCACCGGCGGCGACTTCAATCACATCACCGGGCTGTAAATCTTTCTGCGCCACCGTTTCACGCTGACCGTCGCGCACCCGCACGGCGGTATCGGGTTTTAGCGCCATCAGCGCGCTTACGCCCTGACGCGCGCGGTTGGCGGCCCAGCCTTCGAGCCGTTCGCCGATTAAAAACAGCAGCAGTACCATCGCCGCTTCCGCCGTCGCGCCGATAAATAGCGCACCAATAGCCGCCACGCTCATCAGCGTTTCGATGGCAAACCAGCTGCCGCTCTTAATCAGGCGCAGTGACTGTCGAGCGATCGGGAACAGCCCGACCAGGGTGGTGGCGATAAAGGCTAAATTGCCGAGCGGATGGTTGAGCTGCTCCAGCCCCCAACTGATGGCCATCATCACGATGAGGGCTATCAGCGGCAGGTTTTCCTTCAGGCGGGAGACTTCAACTTCTGGTGTGGAGGCGTCCTCGCCGCGCAGTGTATAGCCCGCGGCGCTGACCGCTTTTTCAATCTGTGCGCGGACGTCTTCGTCGGCGTCGACCAGCAGTTTTTCCGTGGCGAACAGCACTTTGGCCTGTTTCACGCCGGGGACCTGGCGCGCGGCGGTTTCCACTTTGCGGGCGCAGGCGGCGCAGTCCATCCCGTTAACCACCCAGCTGTAGCGTGCTTCCAGTGCGCTTTCTACCGGTGTTTCCACGGTGGAGCATTGGCTATCGCAGCAGCAATCGTCCTGCGCCTGCGGGGCAGGAGCCAGCTTGAATGAGGAGAACTGCGGGGCTTTTTTGTCATGCGTCTCTGGAGTCGACATCGTATCCTCCGGTTAATGATCGTTGTTTCATTAAGCGCAGCATACACTCTGGAGTCGACTCCAGAGTCAAGCAGGAAATTACAAATAAAGTGCGCGAACGATAAAGAAGTGTCCAGCAAAGTAGCAGGCGGCGTAAATGGCGGTATCCGCGCGGAAACGGCAGCGATACTGACTCACCAGCCATATAATATTGCCGAGCAGCAATAGCGCGGCGCCGAAGAATCCGGACATCGCGGTATCGGTTGGGCGCAGGAACCACAGTTCGCCCGCCACCCAGACCATCACCAGGGTAATGCCAACAAAGGCCAGCACCGGCAGACGCATCTCTTCCAGCCTTGTCCAGATCGTGACTAGCAGCAGCGCGCCAATCACCAGTAATATTACCGGCAGCGGCCAGAAGAAGGTGAAGGTCAGCTGGCCGGCAAACCAGATGGTATAAAGCAGGTGCGAGAGGAAAAAGGCCCCCACCGCGTAGAGCATGCGCTGTCGCGGCAGCAGCGTTAGCGCATCACCGACCAGCGCGGCACACAGACCCGCCAGCACCAGATAGCTGATGGCGTTAAACATCGGCGCCTGCCAGGCGAGAAACAGCAATAAAATGAGGGTGATAGGTTTGAATGCCCAGCGCTGCCAGGTTGGGCCACGGTAGGCGGCGTCAACGTAGAGCCACCCGGAGAAGAAAACTGCGATAAACGACCAAAGCATATTAAGTCCCTGTATCTGTTATCTTAATAGGTACGGTGTTGCCAGTCCTGAATGTCCAGTGTAGTAGTGGGGAATGCAGGATGACAATGACTGACTGCACCGTTTACTCTGATTTGCGTAAATTCTTATGAGAACCTGAAATGAGCAAAATGCCTTTGTTTTTCGTCGTTGTGGTGGCGATTATCGTCATTGCCGCTTCGTTTCGCTACGTTCAGCAGCGCCGGGAAAAAATGGATAACGACGCCGCGCCGCTACTGCAAAAGCGGGTGGTGGTGAGCAACAAACGGGAAAAAGTGCTCAACGATCGCCGTTCGCGTCAGCAGACGGTGGCGCCCGCAGGCAGTGAAATGCGCTATGACGTGAGCTTTAAGCCCGAACAAGGGGGGCTGGAGGTGAGTTTCCGCGTGGAAGCCGCGCAGTATCACCAACTGACGGTCGGAGATAAAGGAACGTTGAGCTATAAAGGCTCGCGCTTTGTCGAGTTTAAGGCGGATTAAGTCATGCGGGCCTGGTGTGGTCACCAGGCCGACAGGTTTATTTCTTCTTTTTCAGGCTGGCAGCCGTTTTCTTTTGCCACACCAGCAGCTCAAACACGCCAAAGAGGAAGATGCGGACTTTCTCGCCGAACGTCATCTGTGGGCCATCTTTTGGCATCGTGGATTGCAGCAGTGCCATCTGCATACCGTGCATTAACACCATAAAAATCAGCGCGACGTTGACGAAAATATTCAGCGGGCGCGGGAACGGCTGAATGACATTCAGCACCAAAAATGCCCATACGCATAGCATCAACAAGCGACCCAGATTAATCAGCATCCTTTTCTCCCTGAACTTCACGATGATAGAGGCGGTAAGCGACCTGACCGGCAATTTTCTCCCGGTGCAGATCCCAGCTGGCGGGTACCGGTGGCATACCGTTTTCCACTTCACTTTCAACGTAGATGAGCGCGCTATCCGCTAGCCAGCCGTTTGTTTCCAGCAGATTTAGCGTCTCTTCCAGTAGCCCTTTACGGAACGGCGGATCGATAAACACCACATCATGCGGTGTGCCGCTTTGGTTAAGGTAGGTCAGGGTGTTGGTGTTCACCACTTTGCCGTGTTCGGCTTTTAGCGTGGCAAGATTTTTTTGCAGCTGCTGAGCAACGTGACGTTCCATCTCCAGCAGCGTCGCGCTGGCGGCATAGCGGGAGAGTGCTTCCAGCCCTAACGCGCCGCTACCGGCGAAACAGTCCAGACAGCGGGCGTCTACCATTGACGGTGCCAGCCAGTTAAAAAGGGTTTCACGCACGCGGTCGGTGGTGGGTCTGAGACCTGGGCTGTCGGGGACAGGAAGTTTACGGCCGCGCCACTGCCCGCCAATAATGCGGATCTGGCCACTGCCGCCGGAGGTTGGTTTTTTCATTTGCTCGCTCTGATCGCTCTTTCAGCCTGCTATTCTAGCGATCTGCTCTGCCGGGTGAAAGCGGTGAAGCCAGGGAAGTTAAGTGGTAGACTAAGCGACTAATTTCATCATTATTTCAGCCTTCGCGTCGATTGTGGCGAAGTGGCGCCATCAATTATCTGCGGGGAGTGTGGTTGCAAATGGCAAAAGAGAAAAAACGCGGGTTTTTTTCCTGGCTGGGCTTTGGTCAAAAAGAACAGGATCAGGTTGTTGAATCAGAAGAAAAAATTGAAGAACAGCCGGCGGTAGAATCGTCGGCCGTCGAGCCTGAAACGGTTGTTGAAACGCCCGCTGTTGAAGATGTGGTGGCCAAAGAGACTGCCGTAGCGCATACGGTTGAAGAAAGTGAAGTTTTCGCCGCCGATGTGGTTGACGTCACTGAACAGGTTGCGGAAAGCGAAAAATCGCACGAAGTTGCTGACGAAGTTGTACCTGCCGTTGAAGAGACTCTGGTCGCCGAAGAGGCCGCACCGGTGCGGGCGGAAGAGCTGCCGGTGGTTGAGGACAACGCGCCAATCGTCATGGCCGAAACGCCGAGCGTCGAAGAGCCGGTACGGGTAGAAGATTTCCCGGTGGCGGAAGAAAACGCACCTGCCGCGGTAGAAGAGGCTCCGGTTGTCGAAGAGATTGCCCCGGTATTGGTTGAAGAGCTGCCGGTCGTTGAAGACAACGCGCCAGTGGCCCCGGAAGAAACGCTGGTTGTCGAAGAAACTGCGCCGGTACGCGTTGAAGATCTGCCGGTCGTTGACGTGATTGCGCCTGAAGTTGAAGCCGTTGCCGAAACCGTCGCGACCGAAGAAGCCGACGCTGAAGAGACTGAGCTGACCGACGAAGAGTTGGAAGCCCTGGCGCTGGCCGCCGAGCCGCAGGACGAGACGGCGGTTGAAGATATTGAAGAAGAGGCGGTGAATGAAGCGCCCGCCGCGCAGCAGGAACAGGAAAAACCGACCAAAGAAGGTTTCTTCGCGCGCCTGAAACGCAGCCTGTTAAAAACCAAAGAAAACCTCGGTTCCGGATTTATCAGTCTGTTCCGCGGCAAGAAAATCGACGATGATCTGTTTGAAGAGCTGGAAGAGCAGCTGCTGATTGCCGACGTCGGCGTGGAAACCACCCGTAAAATCATCGCCAGCCTGACCGAAACGGCCAGCCGTAAGCAGCTTAAAGATGCGGAAGCGCTGTACGGCCTGCTGAAAGATGAAATGGGTGAAATCCTCGCAAAAGTGGATGAACCGCTTAATATTGAAGGCAAAACCCCGTTCGTTATTCTGATGGTCGGCGTCAACGGTGTGGGTAAAACCACCACCATCGGCAAGCTGGCGCGTCAGTTCGAACAGCAGGGTAAAACGGTGATGCTGGCGGCGGGCGATACCTTCCGTGCGGCAGCGGTTGAGCAGCTCCAGGTGTGGGGCGAGCGCAACAATATTCCGGTGATTGCGCAGCATACCGGCGCGGATTCCGCCTCGGTGATTTTCGATGCGATTCAGGCGGCAAAAGCGCGTAACGTTGATGTGCTGATTGCCGATACCGCAGGGCGCTTGCAGAACAAGTCGCACCTGATGGAAGAACTGAAAAAAATCGTCCGCGTGATGAAGAAGCTGGATGTTGAAGCACCGCATGAAGTGATGCTGACGATTGACGCCAGCACCGGGCAAAATGCCATTAGCCAGGCCAAACTGTTCCATGAAGCGGTGGGGCTGACCGGCATCACGCTGACTAAACTCGACGGAACTGCCAAAGGCGGGGTGATATTCTCCGTGGCAGATCAGTTCGGCATTCCGATTCGTTATATCGGCGTCGGCGAACGTATTGAGGACTTACGTCCGTTTAAAGCGGGCGATTTTATTGAGGCACTTTTTGCCCGAGAGGATTAATCATGATTCGCTTTGAACACGTCAGCAAAGCCTATCTCGGCGGGAGACAAGCGCTGCAGGGGGTGACTTTTCACCTGCAGCCAGGCGAGATGGCATTCCTGACCGGCCATTCCGGCGCAGGTAAAAGTACTTTGCTGAAACTTATCTGCGGGATTGAGCGGCCAAGCGCCGGGAAGATTTTGTTCGGCGGCCACGATATCAGCCGCCTGCAAAACCGTGAGGTGCCGTTTCTGCGCCGCCAGATCGGCATGATTTTCCAGGATCACCATCTGCTGATGGACCGCACCGTGTTTGATAACGTGGCTATCCCGCTGATTATCGCGGGGGCGAGCTATGATGATATTCGCCGCCGTGTCTCTGCGGCACTGGATAAAGTTGGCTTGCTCGATAAAGCGAAAAATCTCCCGATTCAGCTATCCGGCGGTGAACAGCAGCGCGTGGGGATCGCCCGTGCGGTGGTCAACAAACCGGCAGTTCTGCTGGCGGATGAACCAACCGGTAACCTCGATGACGCGCTGTCGGAAGGCATTCTGCGCCTGTTCGAAGAGTTCAACCGCGTGGGGGTGACGGTGCTAATGGCGACGCACGACATCAATCTGATTTCTCGTCGTTCATACCGCATGCTGACGCTGAGCGACGGCCACTTGCATGGAGGCTTGACGGGTGAATAAGCGTGAAGCAATGAATCAAATTCGCCAGTTCGGCGGTCGTCTCGATCGTTTTCGCAAGTCGGTAACGGCATCTGGCGATGCGGGGCGTAATACACCGAAGCGCGGCAAACCGGCACCAAAGCCTAATTCGCGTAAAACCAACGTGTTCAATGAACAGGTGCGTTACGCCTGGCAGGGCGCGGTGCAGGACCTGAAAAGTAAGCCTATTGCCACTTTCCTGACGGTGATGGTTATCGCTATTTCCCTGACGCTGCCAAGTGTTTGCTACATGGTTTACAAGAACGTCAACACGGCGGCTTCGCAGTACTATCCTTCTCCGCAAATCACCGTCTATCTGGAAAAAACGCTGGATGACGATGCGGCGGCGAAAGTGGTTGGACAACTCCAGGCCGAGCAGGGTGTCGACAAGGTTAACTATCTTTCCCGCGATGAAGCATTGGGTGAGTTCCGTAACTGGTCGGGCTTTGGCGGTGCGCTGGATATGCTGGAAGAAAACCCGCTGCCTGCCGTGGCGGTGGTTGTGCCGAAAATCGATTTCCAGACCACCGATGCCTTAAACACATTACGTGACCGTGTGGCGCAGATTCAGGGCGTCAACGAAGTGCGTATGGATGACAGCTGGTTCTCCCGTCTGGCGTCCATTACCGGACTCGTTGGTCGCGTATCGGCGATGATCGGCGTGCTGATGGTGGCGGCGGTCTTCCTCGTCATCGGTAACAGCGTGCGTCTGAGTATCTTCGCCCGCCGTGACACCATTAACGTGCAGAAGCTGATTGGTGCAACGGATGGCTTTATTCTGCGCCCGTTCCTCTACGGCGGCGCGCTGCTGGGCTTCTCCGGCGCGTTCCTGTCGCTGATTCTGTCGGAAATTCTGGTGATGCGGTTGTCATCGGCGGTGACGGAAGTGGCGCGGGTATTTGGCACTCAGTTTGAGCTAAGCGGGCTGTCGTTTGATGAATGCTTGCTGCTGCTCCTGCTGTGCTCGATGATTGGCTGGGTGGCAGCCTGGCTTGCCACGGTCCAACATTTACGCCACTTTACCCCCGATTAAAAAAGTTCTGTTATACTCTCCCCCTGCGACGACTCACGTCCGCAGGGGATGCGTTATAAACCCCATCTTTCTGCCCTCGCGGCTATCGCGTGTCACATTTTGTGCGTAATTTGTTCACACTGTTGCATTGAACTTGTGGATAAACTCACTGTCTGATAAAAGAGCGGATGATATTCTCGTTGCTCATAGAGCCTGGCATGTTTGTTGCGTCTAGCGGCAAGCCTACGTCAGTATGAAGTGAATTGAGAGGATTTGAATGACCAAAGAAATGCAAAATTTAGCGTTAGCCCCTGTCGGTAACCTGGAATCTTATATCCGGGCTGCGAACACATGGCCGATGTTGACGGCTGATGAAGAAAAGGCGCTTGCTGAACGGCTGCATTACCAGGGCGATCTGGAAGCAGCTAAAACGCTGATCCTGTCTCACCTGCGCTTTGTTGTTCATATTGCTCGTAATTACTCGGGCTATGGCCTGCCGCAGGCGGACCTGATTCAGGAAGGCAACATTGGCCTGATGAAAGCGGTGCGTCGTTTTAACCCGGAAGTGGGCGTTCGCCTGGTCTCCTTTGCCGTGCATTGGATCAAAGCGGAAATCCACGAGTACGTGCTGCGTAACTGGCGTATCGTCAAAGTGGCCACCACCAAAGCACAGCGTAAGCTGTTCTTTAACCTGCGTAAAAACAAGCAGCGTCTGGGCTGGTTTAACCAGGATGAAGTGGAAATGGTTGCCCGTGAGCTGGGCGTATCCAGCAAAGACGTGCGCGAGATGGAATCTCGTATGTCAGCGCAGGACATGGCGTTTGATATGTCCTCTGACGATGATTCTGAAAGCCATTCCGTTGCACCGGTGCTCTATCTGCAGGATAAATCGTCTAACTTTGCTGACGGCATCGAAGACGATAACTGGGAAGAGCAGGCAGCCAACAAGCTGACCGACGCGATGCAGGGTCTGGACGAACGTAGTCAGGACATCATTCGCGCCCGCTGGCTGGACGAAGACAACAAGTCCACGCTGCAAGAACTGGCTGACCGTTATGGTGTTTCCGCCGAGCGTGTTCGTCAGCTTGAAAAGAATGCGATGAAAAAGCTGCGCGCGGCGATTGAAGCATAATAACGCCGGTTAGCTCGTTGCCCCGATAACCCCTGGATGCCCATCCGGGGGTTTTGTTTTTTATCCCGCCGTCATCACGCTTTCCTCTGTTTATTTCCATTTTGCCGCTGGCGTTAATGCAAACGATGGCAAAGACTGAATATGCGCTACGTATTTTTCCGTCTTTTATCGGCAGGGGGTTTACCGTGAGTAACGAGTCACTGAATCATCGGCGTTTACAGGCGACGCCACGCGGCGTTGGCGTGATGTGCGGTTTCTACGCAGAGCGCGCGGAGAACGCCACGCTGTGGGATATTGAGGGCAATGAGTATATTGATTTTGCCGCCGGGATTGCGGTGCTGAATACCGGCCATCGCCACCCGCAGGTGATTACCGCCGTGGAGAATCAGCTCAAGGCGTTCACCCATACCGCCTATCAAATCGTACCCTATGAAAGCTATGTATCATTAGCAGAACGTATTAATGCTGCGGCGCCAATTGCCGGGAATGCCAAGACCGCATTCTTCAGTACCGGGGCCGAGGCGGTGGAAAACGCGGTGAAGATTGCCCGTGCCTATACCAAACGCCCGGGACTTATCACCTTCGGCGGCGGATTCCATGGCCGTACCTTTATGACCATGGCGCTGACTGGCAAAGTCGCTCCGTACAAAATTGGCTTTGGCCCGTTCCCGGGCTCGGTCTATCACGGTATTTATCCGAACGCCGCCCACGGTGTCACCACCGAAATGGCGCTGAAAAGCCTGACCCACATCTTTAAAGCCGATATCGCGCCCGATCAGGTAGCAGCGATTATCCTCGAGCCGGTACAGGGCGAAGGCGGTTTTAACGTCGCGCCAGCCGACTTTATGCAGGGCCTGCGTGCGCTGTGCGATACCCACGGTATTTTGCTGATTGCCGACGAAGTGCAGACCGGTTTTGCCCGCACCGGCAAACTGTTCGCCATGGATTACCACAGCGTGAAGCCTGACCTTATCACCATGGCCAAAAGCCTGGCCGGCGGCTTCCCGCTTTCCGGCGTCGTTGGACGCGCGGAAGTGATGGATGCACCGGCACCGGGCGGTTTAGGCGGCACCTACGCCGGTAACCCGCTGGCGGTGGCCGCGGCGCATGCCGTGCTGGACGTTATTGAAGAAGAGGCATTGTGCACGCGGGCTAACCATCTTGGTCAGCATCTGATTGAAGTGCTCAATAAAGCGCGCGAGTCCTGCCCGGCGATTGCCGATGTGCGCGGCTTAGGATCGATGGTAGCGGTCGAATTTATCGACCCGCAAAGCGGCGAGCCGTCGCCGGAGTTTACGAAATTAGTTCAGGAGCGCGCGCTGGCGGAAGGCGTTCTGCTGCTGAGTTGCGGTGTGTACGGCAACGTTATCCGCTTCCTCTATCCGCTCACCATCCCAGAGAAACAGTTCCAGCAGGCGCTGGAGGTCATTCGTCGGGCGCTGACCGCATAGTTCTCTGCTGAACCCTGCCAGCCATTAAGCCACTCCGATGAGTGGCTTTTTTTTGTCATTTTTGCGTTACAAATCCGTCAAAATTATCGTTTCAATTCCATAAAAATGGGGTATGTTTTAGCAGAGTATGCTGCAAAAGCACAGGCAGTATCCCTTAATATTAATATCTTATACTTAGCGTGAGCCGCATATAAGAATAATGTGCTAAATAACAACATCACAACAAATGCAATAACCATAACAATGGGGAACCTCAGGATGAATATGAAGGGTAAAGCGTTACTGGCAGGATGTATTGCACTGGCATTCAGCAATATGGCATTAGCAGAAAATATTAAAGTTGCTGTCGTGGGTGCTATGTCTGGTCCGGTTGCGCAGTATGGCGATCAGGAGTTCAGCGGTGCAGAACAAGCGGTATCGGATATCAATGCTAAAGGCGGTATCAAAGGCAACAAACTGGAAATCGTGAAGTACGACGATGCCTGTGACCCGAAACAAGCGGTCGCGGTTGCTAACAAAGTGGTCAACGACGGCATCAAGTACGTTATCGGCCACCTGTGTTCCTCTTCCACTCAGCCAGCGTCTGATATCTATGAAGATGAAGGCATTCTGATGATCACCCCAGCGGCGACCGCTCCAGAGCTGACCGCGCGTGGCTATAAGCTGATTCTGCGTACCACCGGCCTGGACTCCGATCAGGGCCCAACTGCGGCCAAATACATCATCGACAAAGTGAAGCCGCAGCGCATCGCTATCGTGCATGACAAGCAGCAGTACGGTGAAGGCCTGGCACGTTCCGTACAGGATGGCCTGAAGAAGGGCGGTGCTAACGTGGTCTTCTTCGACGGTATCACCGCCGGTGAGAAAGACTTCTCCACGCTGGTGGCGCGTCTGAAGAAAGAAAATATCGACTTCGTTTACTTCGGTGGCTATCACCCGGAAATGGGGCAGATCCTGCGCCAGGCGCGCGCGGCGGGTCTGAAAACCCAGTTCATGGGTCCAGAAGGGGTCGCGAACGTGTCGCTGTCTAACATCGCGGGTGATTCTGCGGAAGGCCTGCTGGTGACTAAGCCGAAGAACTATGATCAGGTTCCGGCGAACAAACCAATCGTGGATGCGATCAAGGCGAAGAAACAGGATCCGAGCGGCGCATTCGTGTGGACCACTTACGCAGCGCTGCAATCTTTGCAGGCTGGCCTGAACCACTCCGACGATCCGGCTGAGATCGCCAAATACCTGAAAGCCAGCACCGTTGATACCGTGATGGGCCCGCTGTCATGGGATGAGAAAGGTGACCTGAAAGGCTTTGAATTCGGCATCTTTAACTGGCACGCCAACGGCACTGCAACCGACGCGAAATAAGATTCACCGCGCGGTGTGAGAACGTCAGACGCCCGGGCTACATGCGAGTAGTCCGGGCGTCATTCGCTAAGCCGGGGTCTGCGTTACCCTCTAACCCAGCCGTCATTCTGCATCGTAAAGCCCAATGCTTTGGCAAACGCCGCTATTTCCTGGCTCTCTTCTACGCCAGATTGGCTGAGCACCCAGCGGCTAACCTGCAGGTTGTCGTGCATGACCTCTTCAATCAGGTACTGACCCACGCCGCGGCGGCGGGTGATTTCGCGTACGCAAAGATCGTCCAGCATGCCCTGATTGCCGTTGAGCGTGACCCGCACCGCCGCAAGCAGGCGCTCGTTGAAACGCGCGGCGTACAAACGGTGGGTGTCATCGAGAGGAAGGTCGGTGGCGGTAACGCCAGGCCAGATCTTACCGAGACAGATACGATCCTGGTCGCTAAACGTGGTTAAACGAATGATGGTCAGTTTCATGGACGGTTTGCTCAAATCGAAAAAATTGCGGTCAGTTTACTCAATTTATCCTGCTGGCGGCTTTCTCTTTTTACGGCGTCTAACAGGGGATTAGTTTTTCGATACCGACACAGGCAGTTTGAAACATTATAGATAGAAAAATAACCAGAATTTTAACCTGAAAACCAGCGTTTTATTCGGCCATATGTGTCGTTATTTTATGCTGAAATCTGACTTATTTTTGTTTATCTATGACAAAAATCAGAATATTATCTTTTCTTAATAGACTGAAAAATAGAGAATTTAGTCTGTATTTGGTTAAAAAGCTGCGCTAACCCATTAAAGATAATGGTAAAAGTAGCGTTGTATAATAAAAGTACAGAATGCTTTTTAACCGCACAATTACAAAATATATACACGCCACGACGTGTAAACACGACATCACGAATGGGGATCCCGAAGCATGAAAAGGAATACAAAAACAGTAATCGCAGGGATGGTCGCACTGGCTATGTCACACACGGCGCTGGCGGCTGATATTAAAGTCGCGGTGGTAGGGGCGATGTCCGGCCCGGTCGCGCAGTGGGGCGACATGGAGTTCAACGGTGCGCGCCAGGCGATCAAAGACATCAACGCCAAAGGCGGCATCAAGGGCGACAAACTGGTGGGTGTGGAGTACGACGACGCCTGCGATCCAAAACAAGCGGTGGCGGTTGCCAACAAGATCGTCAATGACGGTATTAAATACGTGATTGGCCACCTGTGCTCTTCTTCCACGCAGCCTGCTTCTGATATCTATGAAGACGAAGGCATTCTGATGATCTCTCCGGGTGCGACTAACCCAGAGCTGACCCAGCGTGGCTATCAATACATCATGCGTACCGCGGGCCTCGACTCCTCCCAGGGGCCAACGGCGGCCAAATACATCCTGGAAAAAGTCAAGCCGCAGCGTATCGCCATCATTCATGACAAGCAGCAATACGGTGAAGGTCTGGCGCGTTCCGTCCAACAAAGCCTGAAAGCGGCGAAGGCCAACGTAGTCTTCTTTGACGGGATCACCGCCGGTGAAAAAGACTTCTCCGCGCTGCTCGCCCGTCTGCAAAAAGAGAACATCGACTTCGTTTACTACGGCGGCTACTACCCGGAAATGGGCCAGATGCTGCGCCAGGCGCGCTCGGTGGGCCTGAAAACTCAGTTCATGGGGCCGGAAGGCGTCGGTAACGCTTCGCTGTCGAACATTGCCGGTGATGCGGGTGAAGGGATGTTGGTGACCATGCCAAAACGCTATGACCAGGATCCGGCAAACAGCGCTATCGTCGATGCTCTGAAAGCGCAGAAGAAAGATCCGAGCGGTCCGTACGTGTGGATCACCTATGCCGCCGTGCAGTCTCTGGCAACCGCCATGGAACGTACCGGCAGCGACGATCCGCTGGCGCTGATTAAAGATTTAAAAGCTAACGGGGCAAAAACCGTGATTGGGCCGCTTTCCTGGGATGAAAAAGGCGATTTGAAAGGATTCGAGTTTGGCGTCTTCCAGTGGCATGCCGACGGCTCGTCCACGATCGCGAAGTAACCTTCATTCCCCCCTGGCGGGCGTAGATCCGCAGGGGTAGCAAAAGGCTAATGTATGTCAGAGCAGGTTCTCTACTTTGTGCAGCAGATGTTTAACGGCGTTACGCTGGGAAGCACCTATGCACTGATCGCCATCGGTTACACCATGGTGTACGGAATTATCGGCATGATTAACTTCGCCCACGGCGAGGTCTACATGATCGGTAGTTATGTCTCCTTTATGATCATCGCCGCGCTGATGATGATGGGCATCGACACCAGCTGGCTGCTGGTGGCGGCTGGCTTCATCGGGGCGATTGTGATTGCCAGCGCCTACGGCTGGAGCATCGAACGGGTGGCCTATCGCCCGGTACGTAACTCCAAGCGCCTGATTGCGCTGATCTCCGCTATCGGGATGTCTATTTTCCTGCAGAACTACGTCAGCCTGACCGAAGGCTCACGCGATATCGCGCTGCCAAGCCTGTTCAACGGCCAGTGGATTGTCGGCAGCAGCGATAACTTCTCCGCTTCTATTACCACCATGCAGCTGGTTATCTGGATTGTGACCTTTGCTGCGATGCTGGCGCTGACGCTGTTTATCCGTTACTCACGGATGGGCCGCGCCTGCCGCGCCTGCGCGGAAGACCTGAAAATGGCCAGCCTGCTCGGCATTAATACCGACCGCGTAATTGCCCTGACGTTCGTTATCGGCGCGGCAATGGCGGCGGTAGCGGGCGTGCTGCTGGGTCAGTTCTACGGCGTAATCAACCCGTACATCGGCTTTATGGCCGGGATGAAAGCCTTTACCGCCGCAGTGCTTGGCGGCATTGGCAGCATTCCTGGTGCGATGATTGGCGGGCTGATTCTCGGTATCGCGGAAGCGCTGTCGTCGGCGTATTTGAGTACTGAATACAAAGACGTGGTGTCGTTCGCGCTGCTGATCGTGGTGCTGCTGGTGATGCCGACCGGCATCCTGGGCCGCCCGGAGGTAGAGAAAGTATGAAACCGATGCAATTTGCGATGGCGCTGCTGTCGGCGGCGATGTTTTTTGTTCTGGCAGGCGTCTTTATGGGCGTGCAGCTGCAGCTTGACGGCACCAAACTGGTGGTCGGCAGCGCGGCGGACATTCGCTGGCAGTGGATCTTTATCGGTACCGCCGTGGTGTTCTTCTTCCAGATGCTGCGTCCGCTGTTCCAGAAAGGGCTGAAAAGCGTCTCCGGGCCGAAGTTTATTCTGCCGGCGATTGACGGTTCGACCGTCAAACAAAAGCTGTTCCTGATTGCGCTGCTGGTGATTGCCGTGGCGTGGCCGTTTATGGTGTCGCGCGGCACGGTGGATATCGCCACCCTGACCATGATTTACATCATTCTTGGTTTGGGGCTGAACGTGGTGGTAGGGCTGTCGGGCCTACTGGTGCTCGGCTACGGTGGCTTCTACGCGATTGGTGCTTACACCTTTGCGCTGTTGAACCACTATTACGGCCTGGGCTTCTGGACCTGCCTGCCGTTGGCCGGTCTGGTGTCGGCGGCTGCAGGTTTCCTGCTGGGCTTCCCGGTACTGCGCCTGCGCGGTGACTATCTGGCGATTGTGACCTTAGGCTTTGGCGAGATTGTTCGTATTCTGCTGCTGAACAACACTGAAGTCACCGGCGGCCCGAACGGTATCAGCCAGATCCCGAAACCGACCTTCTTCGGCCTCGAGTTTAGCCGTAGCGCCCGTGAAGGCGGCTGGGATACCTTCAGCAACTTCTTTGGCGTCAAGTATGACCCTTCCGATCGCGTCATTTTCCTCTACCTGGTGGCGCTGCTGCTGGTAGTGCTGAGCCTGTTCGTGATTAACCGCCTGCTGCGTATGCCGCTGGGCCGCGCATGGGAAGCGCTGCGTGAAGATGAAATCGCCTGCCGCTCGCTGGGGTTAAGCCCAACGCGTATCAAGCTGACCGCCTTCACCATCAGCGCCGCGTTCGCGGGCTTCGCCGGTACGCTGTTTGCTGCGCGCCAGGGCTTCGTCAGCCCGGAATCGTTCACCTTTGCCGAGTCGGCCTTCGTACTGGCGATTGTGGTACTGGGTGGCATGGGCTCACAGTTCGCGGTGATCCTTGCGGCGATTCTGCTGGTGGTGTCGCGTGAACTGATGCGTGACTTCAACGAATACAGCATGTTGATGCTCGGTGGCCTGATGGTACTGATGATGATCTGGCGTCCACAGGGACTTCTGCCGATGACCCGTCCACAGTTGAAAATGAAAAACGGGACAGCGAAAGAAGGAGAGCAGGCATGAGTCAGCCATTATTATCGGTTAACGGTCTGATGATGCGTTTTGGCGGCCTGCTGGCGGTCAACAACGTCAATCTGGAGCTGCGACCTCAGGAAATCGTCTCGCTGATTGGCCCCAACGGGGCCGGTAAAACCACGGTCTTTAACTGCCTGACCGGCTTCTACAAGCCTACCGGCGGCACTATCATGCTGCGCGACCAGCATCTGGAAGGGCTGCCGGGGCAACAGATTGCCCGCATGGGCGTAGTGCGTACTTTCCAGCACGTGCGTCTGTTCCGCGAAATGACGGTGATTGAAAACCTGTTGGTGGCACAGCATCAGCAGCTGAAAACCGGCGTCTTCTCGGGCCTTTTGAAAACGCCATCGTTCCGCCGCGCGCAGAGCGAAGCGCTGGATCGCGCCGCCACCTGGCTTGAGCGTATTGGTCTGCTGGAGCACGCAAACCGTCAGGCCAGCAACCTGGCCTACGGCGATCAGCGTCGCCTGGAGATCGCCCGCTGCATGGTGACGCAGCCGGAAATTCTGATGCTCGATGAACCCGCTGCTGGCCTCAACCCGAAAGAGACCAAAGAGCTCGACGAGCTGATTGCCGAACTGCGTAATCATCACAACACCACCATCCTGCTGATTGAGCACGATATGAAACTGGTGATGGGCATTTCTGACCGCATCTACGTGGTGAATCAGGGCACGCCGCTGGCCAACGGGACACCGGAAAAGATCCGCAACAACCCGGACGTGATCCGCGCTTATCTGGGTGAGGCATAAAATGGATAAAGTGATGTTATCGTTTGATAGAGTCAGCGCCCACTACGGGAAGATTCAGGCGCTGCACGAGGTCAGTCTGCATATTAATCAGGGCGAAATCGTGACGCTTATCGGGGCTAACGGCGCGGGGAAAACCACGCTGCTCGGCACGCTGTGCGGCGACCCGCGAGCCACCAGTGGACGGATTGTCTTTGATGATAAAGATATTACCGACTGGCAGACGGCGAAAATCATGCGCGAAGCGGTGGCGATTGTTCCGGAAGGGCGTCGTGTATTCTCGCGGATGACCGTGGAAGAGAACCTGGCGATGGGCGGCTTCTTTGTTGAACGTGACCAGTTCCAGGAACGCATCAAGTGGGTCTATGACCTGTTCCCACGCCTGCACGAACGCCGTATTCAGCGTGCGGGCACCATGTCCGGCGGTGAACAGCAAATGTTAGCCATTGGCCGTGCGTTGATGAGCCAGCCGCGTCTGCTGCTGCTGGATGAGCCGTCCCTGGGACTGGCGCCGATCATCATCCAGCAGATCTTCGACACCATTGAGCAGCTGCGCGAGCAGGGCATGACCATCTTCCTCGTCGAGCAAAACGCCAACCAGGCGCTGAAGCTCGCCGACCGCGGTTACGTGCTCGAAAACGGTCACGTGGTGTTGGAAGATACCGGCCATGCGCTGCTGGCCAACGAGGCGGTGCGCAGCGCCTATCTCGGCGGCTAAGTACTGCTGTTAGCGGCATAAATCCCTTGCCCAGCCTACACTTTTCGTCGGCCGGGCAAGGCGTATTATCTTCCTGTTGGTTCTGTCCTTTCTCCGCGAATGTCGGGCAGCGCGCCCGCGTTCCGCTTTCGTAACTGTTTATTTCCTATACGTGTCTCAGCTCCCACTTTGCCTTCTTCGAAGCGTCACCGCCTTGCCATCCCTTTGTCGCCTTACTATCTTTTTTTTGTAATAAAAAAGTTATTTTTCTGTCATTCGAGCATGTCATGTTACCCCCGCGAACATAAAACGCGTGATATCGCGCATCCCGGCACAAAAAGAGAGATAACCGATGATATCGTTACGACATACAGCTTTAGGGTTGGCAATGAGCCTGGCCTTTGCCAGCCAGGCAATGGCAGTCACCACCATTCCATTCTGGCATTCAATGGAAGGTGAACTGGGGAAAGAGGTCGACTCTCTGGCGCAGCGCTTCAACGCCGCCAACCCGGATTATAAAATTCAGCCGATCTACAAAGGTAACTACGAGCAGAGCCTGAGCGCAGGTATCGCCGCGTTCCGTACCGGCAACGCTCCAGCGATTTTGCAGGTGTATGAAGTCGGTACCGCCACCATGATGGCCTCGAAGGCGATTAAACCGGTCTATCAAGTGTTCAGCGATGCCGGTATTAAGTTCGATGAATCTCAGTTTGTGCCAACGGTTTCCGGTTACTACACCGATTCCAAAACCGGCCATCTGCTCTCCCAACCGTTTAACAGCTCCACGCCGGTGCTGTACTACAACAAAGACGCCTTCAAAAAGGCGGGCCTCGACCCAGAGCAGCCGCCAAAAACCTGGCAGGATCTGGCTGACTACACTGCGAAGCTGAAAGCGGCGGGGATGAAGTGCGGCTACGCCAGCGGCTGGCAGGGTTGGATCCAGATTGAAAACTTTAGCGCCTGGCATGGCCTGCCGGTAGCGACCAAAAACAACGGCTTCGACGGTACCGATGCGGTGCTGGAGTTCAATAAGCCAGAGCAGGTAAAACACATCGCTCTGCTGGAAGCGTTGAACAAGAAGGGCGACTTCAGCTACTTCGGGCGTAAAGACGAATCCACCGAGAAGTTCTACAACGGCGACTGCGCCATCACCACCGCGTCATCCGGCTCGCTGGCTGACATTCGCCAGTACGCTAAATTCAACTACGGCGTAGGCATGATGCCTTACGACGCTGACGTGAAGGGCGCGCCGCAGAACGCCATTATCGGCGGGGCAAGCCTGTGGGTGATGCAGGGGAAAGACAAAGAAACCTACACCGGCGTAGCTAAATTCCTCGAGTTCCTGGCGAAACCGGAAAATGCCGCCGAATGGCACCAGAAAACCGGCTATCTGCCGATTACGACCGCCGCGTATGACCTGACCCGTCAGCAGGGCTTCTACGATAAAAACCCTGGGGCGGATATCGCTACTCGTCAGATGCTGAACAAACCACCGTTGCCGTTCACCAAAGGGCTGCGTCTGGGCAACATGCCGCAGATCCGCACCATCGTTGATGAAGAGCTGGAAAGCGTATGGACCGGGAAGAAAACGCCTCAGCAGGCGCTCGATTCTGCGGTTGAGCGCGGTAATCAGCTGCTGCGTCGCTTTGAGCAGTCAACCAAGTCTTAATTTTTAGCCTGACCCCTCACCCTAACCCTCTCCCCATAGGGGAGAGGGGACCGTTCGGAGCGATCTGGTAAGAAGCGCTCGGTGCCGCCTTTCCTCTCTATCCATAGAGGTGAAGGGACTGTTCGGAGCCGTCTGGTCACTATCGCTCGGTTCGGCCTTTCTCCCTCGCCCCTTTGGGGAGAGGGCCGGGGTGAGGGGAAACCAACTCAGAGTTTAACTATGTCATCATCCCGTCCGGTGTTTAAATCCCGCTGGCTGCCTTACGCATTGGTCGCCCCGCAGTTGATTATCACCGTTATCTTCTTTATCTGGCCCGCGGGTGAAGCGCTGTGGTACTCGTTACAGAGCGTCGATCCGTTCGGCCTCTCCAGCCAGTTTGTCGGCCTGGATAACTTCGTGACGCTATTCCACGATGGCTATTACCTTGACTCGTTCTGGACGACGATTAAGTTCAGCGCGATGGTCACGGTGAGCGGCCTGCTGGTGTCGCTGTTCTTTGCGGCGCTGGTCGATTACGTGGTGCGCGGCAGCCGCCTGTATCAAACGCTGATGCTGCTGCCTTATGCCGTCGCACCTGCCGTCGCGGCCGTGCTGTGGATATTCCTCTTTAACCCCGGGCGCGGGCTTATCACCCATTTCCTCGGTGAGTTCGGCTATGACTGGAACCACGCGCAGAACAGCGGCCAGGCGATGTTCCTGGTGGTGTTTGCGTCGGTCTGGAAGCAAATCAGCTACAACTTCCTGTTCTTCTTTGCCGCCCTGCAGTCGATTCCTCGCTCGCTGGTTGAAGCCGCCGCGATTGATGGCGCAGGCCCGATTCGCCGCTTCTTCAAGCTGGCGCTGCCGCTGATTGCGCCGGTGAGCTTCTTCCTGCTGGTGGTCAATCTGGTGTACGCCTTCTTCGACACCTTCCCGGTGATTGATGCCGCCACCGCCGGTGGGCCGGTGCAGGCGACCACCACGCTTATCTACAAGATTTACCGCGAAGGCTTTGCCGGGCTCGACCTCTCGGCCTCTGCCGCCCAATCGGTGGTGCTGATGTTCCTCGTCATCATCCTGACCGTGGTGCAGTTCCGCTACGTGGAAAGAAAGGTGCGCTACCAATGATTGAGAACCGTCGCGGGCTGACGATATTCAGCCACACCATGCTGATCCTCGGGATTATCGTGATTCTGTTTCCGCTGTACGTCGCGTTTACGGCGGCGACGCTGGATAACAACGCGGTGTTTGAAACGCCGATGACGCTTGTCCCCAGCACGCATCTGCTGGAGAACATGAAGGCGATTTGGGTGAATGGCGTTGGCGCCAACAGCGCGCCGTTCTGGCTGATGATGCTCAACAGTTTCATCATGGCCTTTGCCATCACGGTCGGCAAAATTGCGGTTTCCATGCTTTCGGCTTTTGCCATCGTCTGGTTCCGCTTTCCGCTGCGTAACCTGTTCTTCTGGATGATTTTTATCACCCTGATGCTGCCGGTTGAAGTGCGTATTTTCCCGACGGTGGAAGTGATCGCCAACCTGAAAATGCTCGACAGCTACGCCGGGCTGACGCTGCCGCTGATGGCTTCCGCCACGGCAACGTTCCTGTTCCGCCAGTTCTTTATGACGCTGCCGGATGAGCTTATCGAAGCGGCGCGTATTGATGGTGCTTCGCCGATGCGCTTCTTCCGCGACATTGTGCTGCCGCTGTCGAGAACCAATCTGGCCGCGCTGTTCGTTATCACCTTTATCTATGGCTGGAACCAGTATCTGTGGCCGCTGCTGATTATCACCGACGTGAATCTCGGCACCGCCGTGGCGGGCATCAAAGGGATGATCGCCACCGGTGAAGGCACCACGCAATGGAATCAGGTTATGGCAGCGATGTTGCTGACGCTTATCCCTCCGGTTGTCATCGTTTTAGCCATGCAGCGCGCTTTCGTGCGTGGCCTGGTCGATAGTGAGAAATAAAAATGGCAGGTTTAAAACTACAGGCAGTAACCAAAAGCTGGGATGGCAAAACCCAGGTGATTCAACCGCTGACGCTGGACGTGGCGGACGGGGAATTTATTGTGATGGTCGGCCCATCTGGCTGCGGCAAATCGACGCTGCTGCGTATGGTGGCCGGGCTTGAGCGAGTGACCAGCGGTGATATCTGGATTGACCGCAAGCGTGTGACCGAAATGGAACCGAAGGATCGCGGCATCGCGATGGTGTTTCAGAACTACGCGCTCTATCCGCACATGAGCGTAGAAGAGAATATGGCCTGGGGCCTGAAGATTCGCGGTATGGGTAAAGCGCATATTGCGGAAAAGGTGCAGGAGGCGGCGCGCATTCTGGAGCTGGATGGCCTGCTTAAACGTCGCCCGCGCGAACTCTCCGGCGGCCAGCGCCAGCGTGTGGCGATGGGGCGCGCTATCGTGCGTGACCCGGCGGTATTCCTGTTCGATGAACCGCTATCTAACCTCGATGCCAAGCTGCGCGTGCAGATGCGTCTTGAGCTACAGCATCTTCATCGTCGCCTGAAAACCACTTCGCTGTACGTCACCCATGACCAGGTCGAAGCGATGACGCTGGCCCAGCGGGTGATGGTCATGAATAAAGGCATCGCCGAGCAGATTGGGACGCCGGTAGAAGTGTACGAAAAGCCGGCCAGCCGCTTTGTGGCAAGCTTTATCGGCAGCCCGGCGATGAACCTGCTGGATGGGCAGATGGATGAGAGCGGAACCCGTTTCGTGCTGGCAAACGGAATGCAGCTGCCGCTGCCCGGCACGCGCCGTGAATTTGCCGGACGCCGTATGACGCTGGGTATCCGCCCGGAACATATTGCGCTAAGCTCGCAGGCGGAAAACGGCGTGCCGATGGTGGTCGATACGCTGGAAATTTTAGGTGCAGATAACCTGGCACACGGGCGCTTTGGCGAACAGAAGATGGTGGTTCGTCTGCCGCATCAGCTGCGCCCGCATGCAGGTACCACGCTGTGGCTGCATCTGCCGGACGAACATCTGCACCTCTTTGAAGGTGAAACAGGATTACGCGTATGAGCAACTGGCCTTATCCCCACATCGTCGCCCATCGTGGCGGCGGTAAGCTGGCACCGGAAAACACCCTCGCGGCGATTGATGTTGGCGCGCACTACGGTCATACCATGATCGAGTTTGACGCGAAGTTATCGAAAGACGGTGAGATTTTCCTGCTGCACGATGACAACCTCGAACGCACCAGCAACGGCTGGGGCGTGGCGGGTGAGCTGAGCTGGCAGGATCTGCTGCGGGTGGATGCGGGCAGCTGGTTTAGCAGCAGTTTTAAAGGCGAACCGCTACCGCTGCTTTCTCAGGTGGCGGAGCGCTGCCGCCAGCACGGCATGATGGCGAATATCGAAATCAAACCAACCACCGGCACCGGGCCGCTGACTGGCAAGGTTGTGGCGCTGGCCGCGCGTGAACTGTGGGCGGACATGACGCCACCGCTGCTGTCGTCGTTTGAAATCGACGCGCTGGAAGCGGCGCAGCAGGCTGCTCCTGAGCTGCCGCGCGGTCTGTTGCTCGATGAGTGGCGTGACGACTGGCGCGAGCTGACGACGCGTTTAGAATGCGTCTCCATCCACCTCAATCACCGCTTACTGGATGAAGCGCGGGTGGATGCGCTGCATGAAGCCGGCCTGAAGATTCTGGTCTATACGGTGAATAATCCCCAGCGCGCCGCGGAGCTTCTGCGCTGGGGCGTGAACAGCATCTGTACCGATGCGATTGACGTGATTGGCCCGAACTTCCAGCCTTAATACTGTTTCAGCATGTCGCCGTTTCTTTTCGGAACGGCCTGCTGGCTCGGCGCATTCAGCATACCTGGTTGCGTTTGCTGAATACGTTGCTGATTGGTATTGAGCTGATTTTGCAGATGCTGATCCTGTTGCTGTGTCTGCAACTTAAGCTGTTGATTCAGCATTCCCTTATTCTGCTGCTGCTGGTTCAGCATCCGCGATTGCATCCGCTGCTGGCTGGGGATTTCATAGCCCGGTTGGTTCGGGTTATTGTCGATATTTAATGGCGCGGCAAGCGCCGTGAACGGCAAGAGTGCCGCCAGAATCAGTAGTCGTTTCATCGTCTTTCCTCCTTTGAGGGATCCTCTAAGTTTACTCCTTTCCCACCAAAACGAGGATTATTTCAGCATTATGAACCAGGCTTAATCCGGGACGTCCCCGTACACTCTGGAGAACTATGCTAATGATAAAGCCGTCATTTTTATGTCGGGTAGCGCTTGCTGCTCTGCTGGCAGGGAGCTGTTACAGCGCCGTCGCCGCACCACCGCCGCCGGTTTCCTATGGCGTTGAAGAAGATGTTTTCCATCCTGTTCGTGCGCAGCAAGGCATGGTGGCCTCGGTCGATGCGATGGCCACTAACGTGGGTGTCGAAATACTCAAGCAAGGCGGGAATGCTGTAGATGCCGCGGTTGCCGTAGGCTATGCGCTGGCGGTGACCCATCCGCAGGCGGGGAATCTGGGCGGCGGCGGTTTTATGATGCTGCGCACCAAGGATGGAAAAACCACGGCGATAGACTTCCGTGAAATGGCGCCGGAGCAGGCATCGCGCGATATGTTCCTCGACTCGCAGGGCAACCCGGACAGTAAAAAATCCCTCACTTCGCATCTGGCCTCCGGTACGCCGGGCACCGTGGCGGGCTTTTCGCTGGCGCTGGAGAAGTACGGCACGATGCCGTTGAATAAAGTGGTTCAGCCCGCCATCAAGCTGGCGCAGGACGGCTTTATCGTGAACAGCGCGCTGGCCGACGATCTCAAAACCTACGGCAGCGAAGTGTTGCCGAATCATGCCAGCAGTAAAGCGATTTTCTGGAAAGATGGTGAGCCGCTGAAGAAGGGCGACAAGCTGGTGCAGACCAATCTGGCAAAAAGCCTGACGCTCATCGCTGAACATGGCCCGGATGCCTTCTATAAAGGCGCTATCGCCGATCAGATTGCCGAAGAGATGCACAACAACGGCGGCCTGATGAGCAAAGCCGATCTCGCCAACTATAAGGCGGTAGAGCGTGCGCCGATTAGCGGCGAATATCGTGGCTACGAAGTCTTCTCTATGCCGCCGCCGTCTTCCGGTGGGATCCATATCGTCCAAATTCTCAATATCCTCGAAAACTTCGACCTGCATAAATACGGCTTCGGCAGCGCCGATGCGATGCAGCTGATGGCGGAAGCGGAAAAACACGCTTATGCCGACCGCTCGGAGTACCTCGGTGACCCGGACTTTGTGAAGGTGCCGTGGCAGGCGCTGACCAGCAAAGCCTACGCCAAAGCGATAGCCGGGGAGATTGACCTCAACAAAGCTAAACCGTCGAGCGAGATTAAACCGGGCAAGCTGGCACCGTACGAGAGCAATCAAACCACCCATTTCTCGGTGGTGGATAAAGACGGGAACGCGGTGGCGGTGACCTATACGCTGAACACCACTTTCGGCACTGGTATTGTGGCGGGGAACACCGGCATTCTGATGAACAACGAGATGGATGACTTCTCTGCAAAACCAGGCGTACCAAACGTCTATGGGCTGGTGGGCGGAGACGCGAACGCGGTGGGGCCGAAGAAACGCCCGCTGTCGTCAATGTCGCCGACGATTGTGGTGAAAGATGGCAAAACCTGGTTAGTCACCGGTAGCCCCGGCGGTAGCCGGATTATCACTACGGTACTGCAAATGGTGGTGAATACCGTTGATTTCGGGATGAATGTGGCGGAAGCAACCAATGCGCCGCGTTTCCACCATCAATGGCTACCGGATGAGCTGCGGGTGGAGAAGGGCTTTAGCCCGGATACGCTGAAGCTGCTGGAAGGAAAAGGGCAGAAAGTGGCGGTGAAAGAGGCGATGGGCAGCACCCAGAGCATTATGGTGGGGCCTGATGGCACGCTGTACGGAGCGTCCGACCCGCGCTCACCGGATGATTTGACTGCGGGGTACTAGTTTTCCCTCAGCCCTTTCCCCTTAGCTTCAGGTGAGTCTCTGAAAATCCGAAGATGGATGCAGGATTAGAGCACTAAACGGTCCCCTCTCCTTTTTAGGGAGAGGGTTAGGGTGAGGGTTACCCCTTCAACCGAGCCATAAAGTAGGCATCCACATACTCGCCGTTGCGCAGGGCATACTTGCGCCCGGTACCTTCAATCTCAAAGCCATGTTTCTGATAAACAGCCACCGCCGGCGCGTTATCCACAAACACCGTCAATTCAATGCGATCGACGCGCAGCCAGTTGTCGCACATCTCTATCATGGTGCGAACCAGCGCGCTGGCAACACCGCGATTATGCCAGCGCGAATCCACGCAGATGCCAAAATCGGCAACGTGGCTACGGCGCGGACGCTGAGCAACATCAATCGTCAGATGCCCGACGACCTGCTCATCAATGCAGGCGACTAACTGTTTAATGCCGGGCCGGTCGGCTAGCCGTTCGTGCCACATATGGCTGGAAGGATGAGGGACCTGTAGCGTGTTGTGATACACCTCCGGCTGGGCGTGGATTTGACGGATTGCGTCGTAATCGTTGGCTTTGGCATGGCGAATCACTATGTCACTCATTCTTCATTTCCTTTTGGGGTTAAAAGTCCCTTTTAACATCATTGATTTTTAAATGTGCGTCAATTAGCTTTTTTTGCAAAAAACGGTAGACAAGTGCGAATGAGAATGATTATTATTGTCCTGCATTCAGGGCGTCCTTGCGGAGCTTCTGAAAGCACGACATTGCTCACATTGCTTCCAGTATTACTTTAGCCAGCTTAATGCTGGCTTTTTTTTGCCTGTAGTTACGTTATGGTATTCAGCAATTATTTCAAAAGGACTGAATCATGACCCTACACTGCGCCTTCATTGGCTTTGGCAAAAGCGCCACCCGCTACCATCTCCCGTACGTTTTACACCGTAAAGCCGACTGGCACGTTGCCCATATTTTTCGCCGCAGCCCGAAGCCGGACGAACAGCAGCCGCAGTACGCGCATATCCACTTTACCAGCGAGCTAAACGACATCCTGCACGATCCTCAGGTCAAGCTGGTGGTGGTTTGTACCCATGCGGACAGCCATTTTGAATATGCGAAGAAAGCGCTGGAAGCGGGCAAAAACGTGCTGGTGGAAAAGCCGTTTACCCCCACGGTTGCGGAAGCAAGAGAGCTGTTCGCATTGGCGAAAAGCAAAGGCTTGACCGTATCGCCGTATCAGAATCGCCGCTTTGATGCCTGTTTCCTGACGGCGAAAAAAGCCATCGAGAGCGGTAAGCTGGGCGATATCGTGGAAGTGGAAAGCCACTTCGACTACTTCCGCCCGGACGCGCCTACTCAGCCGGGACGCCCGCAGGACGGCGCGTTTTATGGTCTCGGCGTTCATACCATGGACCAAATCATTTCGTTGTTTGGTCGTCCGGATCATGCAGCATATGACATCCGTAGCCTGCGCAACCCGGCCAATCCTGACGATATCTTCGAAGCACAGCTTTTCTACGGCAACCTGAAAGCGATTGTGAAAACCAGCCACCTGGTGAAAATCGACTATCCGAAGTTTATCGTTCACGGCACCAAAGGGTCGTTTGTCAAATACGGCATCGACCAGCAAGAGACCAGCCTGAAGGCGGGAATTATGCCGGGTGATGCGGGCTTCGCGGCGGACGACACTCTGGCGCGGCTGGAGTACGTCAACGAGGCGGGCGAAACGGTAAAAGAAGAGTGGCGAGCCGAACAGGGCGACTATGGCCGCGTGTATGACGCTCTGTATCAAACGCTGCTCAACGGAACGCCGAATTTCGTCAAGGAAATTGAGGCTCTCACCAATATGGAACTGCTGGAAAGGGCCTTCGAACAGCCATCTCCTGCCACGATAACCCTCGCCAAATAAGCAATATTGGCTCCTCTGCTCTTGTTCATATTTTTTGAATAGAGGAGTCAATTTTCACCCACTATCATCCCAGGCTGTTTACGTCCAAACTTGTTTCATCGAAAACATGAGGGGGTAAAAAATGATTTTCTTACGCAAAGCAAACGAACGTGGTCACGCAAATCATGGTTGGCTGGACTCCTGGCATACCTTCTCTTTTGCTGATTATTACGATCCGAATTTTATGGGCTTCTCCGCGCTGCGCGTCATTAACGATGACGTGATTGATGCCGGTCAGGGGTTCGGTACCCATCCGCACAAAGACATGGAAATCCTGACCTACGTTCTGGAAGGCGCCGTTGAGCACCAGGACAGCATGGGTAATAAAGAACAGGTTCCGGCGGGTGAGTTCCAGATTATGAGTGCGGGTACCGGGATTCGTCACTCCGAGTACAATCCGAGCGCCACCGACAAGCTGCACCTGTACCAGATCTGGATCATTCCAGAAAAAACCGGTATCACGCCGCGCTACGAACAGCGCCGCTTCGACGCCGAACAGGGCAAACAGCTGGTGCTGTCGCCGGATGCGCGTGAAGGTTCGCTGAAAGTGTATCAGGACATGGAGCTGTACCGCTGGGCGCTGACGAAAGACGAACAGTCGATTCATCAGATTGCCGCTGACCGCCGCGTGTGGATTCAGGTGGTAAAAGGTAACGTGAGTATCAACGGCACCAAAGCTACCACCAGCGATGGCCTGGCCATTTGGGATGAGCAGGCGATTTCAATCCATGCGGATAGCGACAGCGAAATTTTACTCTTCGATCTGCCGCCAGTTTGATCAGGCTTAAATAAATAACGTAACCTCCCCAATCTTGCGGGGAGGTTGCGCCATCTCCGTGGTAAACTTCAGCAATATTTCACCTTGCTTGCCTCTGGACGATGAAAAAGAAAAGACCCGTACTTCAGGATGTTGCCGATCGCGTTGGCGTGACCAAAATGACGGTTAGCCGTTTTCTCCGTAATCCGGAACAGGTTTCCGTAGCGTTGCGCGGTAAAATTGCGGCGGCTCTTGATGATTTGGGTTACATCCCCAATCGTGCTCCCGATATTCTTTCCAACTCCACCAGTCGCGCCATCGGCGTACTTTTACCGTCATTAACTAACCAGGTCTTCGCAGAAGTGCTGCGCGGCGTGGAAAGCGTCACTGACGCCTACGGCTACCAAACAATGCTGGCGCACTACGGCTATAAGCCGGAGATGGAACAGGAACGTCTGGAGTCAATGCTCTCGTGGAATATCGACGGCCTGATCCTCACCGAACGCACCCACACTCCTCGCACCCTGAAGATGATTGAAGTCGCTGGGATCCCGGTGGTCGAGTTGATGGACAGCCAATCGCCGTGCCTCGACATCGCCGTTGGCTTCGACAACTTTGAAGCGGCGCGCCAGATGACGGCGGCCATTATTGCCCGCGGCCACCGACACATTGCCTATTTAGGCGCGCGTCTTGATGAGCGTACTATCATCAAGCAGAAAGGCTATGAGCAGGCGATGCTGGATGCGGGATTAACGCCGTATAGCGTGATGGTTGAGCAATCATCGTCGTACACCTCGGGGATTGAACTGATGCGCCAGGCGCGTCGGGAATTCTCGCAGCTTGACGGCATCTTCTGTACCAACGATGACCTTGCGGTCGGCGCTGCATTTGAATGTCAGCGTCTGGGCCTCAAAATTCCTAATGATATTGCCATTGCCGGTTTCCACGGCCACGACATCGGCCAGGTGATGGAACCCCGTCTTGCCAGCGTCCTGACGCCGCGTGAGCGCATGGGCCGCATTGGCGCAGAGCGACTGCTGGCGCGCATCCGTGGTGAAGCAGTTACGCCAAAAATGTTAGATTTAGGTTTCACTTTGTCACCGGGCGGTTCTATTTAGCTCTGACAAATTTGAACTAGATCACACATATTCACTTAGAATTCACTTCCGGCACGAATGGTTATTGCTTATCCACTTGCCCGGCAGGACAATGTTACCGATAACAGTTACCCGTAACAATTCCTTAGTGCCCAACAGGAGGACGCCTTGAGCACGACTAACCACGATCACCACGTCTATGTACTGATGGGCGTATCCGGCAGCGGTAAATCTGCGGTTGCCAGCGAAGTCGCGCATCGCCTGAACGCTGCATTTCTGGACGGCGACTTCCTGCATCCACGTTGCAATATCGTCAAAATGTCCTCCGGTGAGCCGCTGAACGACGACGATCGCAAACCATGGTTGCAGGCACTGAACGACGCTGCATTCGCGATGCAACGCACCAACAAGGTTTCGCTGATTGTCTGCTCTGCGCTGAAAAAAGCGTACCGCGACATTCTGCGCGAAGGTAATCCAAATCTCTCTTTCATCTATATGAAAGGTGATTTTGAAGTGATTGAAAGCCGCCTGAAGGCGCGTAAAGGCCACTTCTTCAAAACGCAGATGCTGGTGACCCAATTCGAAACCCTGCAAGAGCCGGGCGCTGAAGAACGCGATGTGCTGGTGGTTGATATCGATCAGCCGCTGGAAGGCGTTATCGACAGCACGATTGAATTGATTAACAAAGGCCGTATCGCGTGACAACTCTAACGCTCGTTTTAACAGCAGTCGGTTCTGTTTTGCTGCTGCTGTTTTTAGTCATGAAGGCGCGTATGCACGCCTTCCTGGCTTTGATGGTGGTTTCTATTGGTGCAGGTCTGTTCTCCGGTATGCCGCTGACCAAAATCGCGGCCACCATGGAGAAAGGCATGGGCGGCACGCTGGGCTTCCTGGCGATTGTGGTCGCGCTTGGCGCAATGTTCGGCAAAATTCTGCATGAAACCGGCGCGGTCGATCAGATTGCCGTCAAGATGCTGAAGTCATTCGGCCATAACCGTGCGCACTTCGCGATTGGCCTGGCTGGCCTGATTTGCGCGCTGCCGCTGTTCTTCGAAGTGGCTATCGTGCTGCTGATTAGCGTTGCGTTCTCGATGGCGCGTCACACCGGTACCAATCTGGTGAAACTGGTGATCCCACTATTTGCCGGTGTCGCCGCTGCCGCGGCGTTCCTGGTCCCTGGCCCAGCGCCAATGCTGCTGGCCTCCCAGATGCACGCGGACTTTGGCTGGATGATCCTGATTGGCCTGTGTGCCGCTATCCCAGGGATGCTGATTGCCGGTCCGCTGTGGGGCAACTTCATCAGCCGTTACGTTGAACTGAACATTCCAGAAGACGTCACCGAGCCGCACCTGGGCGAAGGCAAAATGCCTTCCTTCGGCTTCAGCCTCGCGCTGATCCTGCTGCCGCTGGTGCTGGTCGGTCTGAAAACCGTTGCTGCACGCTTTGTGCCGGAAGGTTCTGAAGTTTATCAGTGGTTTGAATTTATCGGCCACCCGTTCACGGCGATTCTGGTTGCCTGTCTGGTTGCTATTTATGGTCTGGCGTTCCGTCAGGGCATGGCGAAAGATAAAGTGATGGAAATCTGCGGCCACGCGCTGCAGCCTGCGGGGATTATCCTGCTGGTTATCGGTGCCGGTGGCGTGTTCAAACAGGTGCTGGTGGACTCCGGCGTTGGCCCGGCGTTGGGCGAAGCGTTAACCGGGATGGGCCTGCCTATCGCGCTGACCTGCTTCATCCTGGCCGCAGCGGTACGTATTATTCAGGGTTCGGCGACGGTCGCCTGTCTGACTGCGGTTGGCCTGGTGATGCCTGTCATTGAACAGCTGCATTACAACGGTGCACAGCTGGCAGCACTGTCTATCTGTATCGGCGGCGGTTCTATCGTGGTGAGCCACGTGAATGACGCTGGCTTCTGGCTGTTCGGTAAATTTACCGGCGCTACCGAAGCACAGACGCTGAAAACCTGGACCATGATGGAAACCATCCTTGGTACCGTGGGTGCGATCGTCGGTATGGTGGCGTTTACGCTGCTGAGCTAATGCTTGTACCTAACCCGGCGCAGTGCCGCTGGGTTTGCTAAATTTTCGCCCGGGCTCACGTCAGTGACGCCCGGGCGAATTGTTTCTACGGCTATCCTTTCATCCACGCCCGAATACCGTCCAGGAACATCTGGGTGGCCATCATCACCAGAATCAACCCCATCAGACGTTCTAAGGCGTTGACGCCTTTCTCGCCCAGCAGGCGCAGGAATAGCGACGATTGCAGCAGAATGACCACCGTACCGCCCCAGGCAATCAGCAGCGCAATCACCAGATGCGACAGGTTATTGGGATACTGGTGCGAAAGCAGCATCAGCGTCGCTAACAGTGATGGCCCGGCTACCAGAGGAATCGCCAGCGGTACAATAAATGGCTCTTCACCCGCGGGTAAACCATTGCTGCCGCCCTCGGCGCTAGGGAAAATCATCTTGATGGCAATCAGGAACAAAATAATCCCGCCGGAGATAGAAACGGTCTCTGCGCTCAGGTTCAGGAAGGCGAGAATTTTTTCACCGGCGAACAAGAAAATGAGCATTATCAGCAGTGCGATTAAAAGCTCACGTATCATGATCGCCTTGCGGCGCTTGGGCTCCGTGTGTTTTAGCACCGACATAAAAATGGGTAAGTTTCCCAGTGGATCCATAATCAGGATCAATAAAACTGCGGCGGAAAAGATTTCACTCATCACTCATATTCCCTGATAATCGTTAAGGACTTTCTGCTTTACGCATCACCCAAGCCATGGATTCTGACGAGGGTAAATGTGGCCCCCAGGGTCGGGGGAATAAGTTGCATTTCTGATTGCTCTGCAATCATTGATTAATTTCACTTGCGACTTTAGCTGCTTTTTGTAATGTGATGGGATGGCCAGTGGGACTGGCAAGCATAAACAGCACACATATCTGCAGGAAAATACGCTATGAAAAATGTTGGTTTTATCGGCTGGCGCGGGATGGTCGGCTCTGTACTCATGCAACGCATGGTGGAAGAGCGCGATTTTGACGCCATTCGCCCGGTCTTCTTCTCTACCTCTCAGTTAGGCCAAGCTGCGCCAACGTTTGGCGGCAGCACTGGAGGTACGCTTCAGGATGCTTTCGATCTTGAAGCGCTGAAGGCGCTCGACATTATCGTCACCTGTCAGGGCGGAGATTATACCAACGAAATCTATCCGAAGCTTCGTGAAAGCGGCTGGCAGGGCTACTGGATTGACGCGGCCTCTTCGCTGCGCATGAAAGATGACGCCATTATCATTCTCGACCCGGTTAACCAGCAGGTGATCACCGACGGTCTGAACAACGGCGTGAAAACCTTTGTCGGCGGCAACTGTACCGTCAGCCTGATGCTGATGTCTCTGGGCGGTCTGTTCGCCAATGACCTGGTTGAGTGGGCTTCTGTCGCCACCTATCAGGCCGCTTCCGGCGGCGGCGCGCGTCATATGCGTGAACTGCTGACCCAGATGGGCCAACTGCATCAACACGTCGCCAGCGAGCTGGCAGACCCGGCTTCCGCCATCCTCGAGATCGAACGTAAAGTGACTACCCTGACCCGTAGTGGTGACCTGGCGGTAGATAACTTTGGCGTTCCGCTGGCAGGCAGCCTGATTCCGTGGATCGACAAACAGCTCGATAACGGCCAGAGCCGCGAAGAGTGGAAAGGCCAGGCTGAGACCAACAAAATTCTTGCGACCTCCTCGGTTATCCCGGTTGATGGCCTGTGCGTGCGCGTCGGCGCGCTGCGTTGCCACAGCCAGGCATTCACCCTGAAATTGAAAAAAGATATTTCCATAAGCTCTGTAGAGGAATTGCTGGCGGCGCATAACCCGTGGGCGAAAGTGATTCCAAACGACCGTGAAATCACCATGCGTGAGTTAACCCCTGCGGCCGTCACCGGTACGCTGACTACGCCAGTTGGGCGTCTGCGTAAGCTGAACATGGGGCCGGAGTATCTGTCTGCCTTCACCGTCGGCGACCAGCTTCTGTGGGGCGCCGCCGAGCCGCTGCGCCGCATGTTGCGCCAGCTGGCGTAAACATTTGTTCATTGATGAGGGGTGGCGATTCACCCCTTTTTTTTGCGTAATACAAGGAGTAAAACGCAGATATGTTTAATTTTCTATCAGGAGTCAGGTAAAGCGTTGGCTATGCTTTAATCAGGGTCTATCGCCTTGACTGAAGGTTGAATGGAGCTGAGAAAGCACTCTTCTTTGTGCTGCACCGTTCGGGTCACAAATGTCGCCATTTACATTGGATTGAGGCGATACAAAAACAAAGGATAATGAAACATGTCCGATCGTATTGATAGAGACGTGATTAACGCGCTAATTGCAGGCCATTTTGCGGATCCTTTCTCCGTATTAGGGATGCACCGAACGGAATCGGGACTGGAAGTCCGGGCATTGCTGCCCGACGCGACCGACGTTTGGGTGATTGAACCTAAAACCGGACATAAAGTTGGCAAACTGGAGTGCGTAGACGCACGAGGTTTCTTTTGTGGCATTCTGCCGCGACGTAAAAATTTCTTCCGTTATCAATTAGCTGTTGTCTGGCATGGCCAGCAGAACCTGATTGACGATCCCTACAGTTTTGGCCCATTGCTCCAGGAAATGGACGCATGGCTGCTGTCTGAAGGGACCCATTTACGCCCATATGAAACGCTGGGCGCGCATGCGGATACTATGGACGGCGTAACCGGGACGCGCTTTGCCGTCTGGGCACCCAACGCGCGTCGGGTCTCCGTGGTGGGTCAGTTCAACTACTGGGATGGTCGCCGCCATCCGATGCGCCTGCGTCGGGAATCAGGGATCTGGGAGCTGTTTATTCCCGGTGCGCACAACGGTCAGTTGTATAAATTCGAGATGATCGACGCCAACGGTGCGCTGCGGGTGAAGGCTGACCCGTACGCCTTTGAAGCGCAAATGCGCCCGGACACGGCCTCGTTGATTTGCGGCCTGCCGCCTAAGGTTGAACAGAGCGAAGAACGCAAAAAAGCCAACCAGTTTGATGCGCCTATCTCTATCTACGAAGTGCATCTGGGTTCCTGGCGTCGTCATACCGACAACAACTTCTGGCTGAGCTATCGCGAGCTGGCCGACGAGCTGGTGCCGTACGCTAAATGGATGGGCTTTACCCATCTGGAACTGCTGCCGATTAACGAGCATCCGTTCGATGGCAGTTGGGGCTATCAGCCAACGGGTCTGTTCGCGCCGACCCGCCGCTTCGGTACCCGCGAAGATTTCCGCTATTTCATCAATGCCGCACACGCCGCTGGTTTGAACATCATTCTCGACTGGGTGCCCGGTCACTTCCCGTCGGATGATTTCGCGCTGGCTGAATTTGACGGCACCAACCTGTACGAGCACAGCGATCCGCGCGAAGGCTACCACCAGGACTGGAATACCCTGATTTATAACTACGGCCGCCGCGAAGTGAGTAACTTCCTGGTCAGTAATGCCCTGTATTGGGTGGAGCGCTTTGGCATTGACGCGCTGCGCGTGGATGCTGTGGCATCGATGATTTACCGCGACTACTCTCGTAAAGAGGGGGAGTGGATTCCGAACGAATTCGGCGGGCGCGAAAACCTCGAGGCTATCGAATTCCTCCGTAATACCAACCGGGTGCTGGGCGAGCAGGTGCCGGGTGCGGTAACGATGGCGGAAGAGTCAACGGACTTTGCCGGTGTGTCGCGCCCTGCGGATATGGGCGGCCTGGGCTTTTGGTTTAAGTGGAACCTGGGCTGGATGCACGACACCCTGGACTACATGAAGCTCGACCCGGTTCACCGTCAGTACCATCACGACAAAATGACCTTCGGCATGCTGTACAACCACACGGAGAACTTCGTGTTGCCGCTGTCGCATGACGAAGTGGTTCACGGTAAGAAATCGATTCTGGACCGTATGCCGGGCGATGCGTGGCAGAAATTTGCCAACCTGCGCGCCTACTACGGCTGGATGTTTGCCTTCCCGGGGAAAAAGCTGCTGTTTATGGGCGATGAGTTTGCCCAGGGCCGCGAGTGGAACTTTGACGGCAGCCTCGACTGGCATCTGCTGGAGGGCGGCGATAACTGGCATAACGGGGTTCAGCGTCTGGTACGCGACCTCAACCTGACCTATCGCCACCATAAAGCCATGCACGAGCTGGACTTCGATCCGTACGGTTTTGAATGGCTGGTGGTTGATGATAGCGCCCGCTCGGTGTTTGCCTTTGTCCGCCGCGACAAAGAGGGCAACGAAATCATCGTGGTCAGCAACTTTACGCCGGTCCCACGCCATGATTATCGCTTTGGGATCAATCAGCCGGGCCGCTGGCGCGAAGTGCTCAACACCGACTCCGGGCACTACCACGGCAGCAACGCCGGCAACGGTGGCGAAGTGCGTAGCGACATGATTGAAAGCCACGGTCGCGCACAGTCGCTGAGCCTGACGCTGCCGCCGCTGTCGACTCTCTGGTTGGTACGGGAAGGGGATTGATAATGGGCCAGCTCGCAGCAGGGAAACCCGCGCCGCTGGGCGCCAGCTTCGACGGCGAGGGCGTGAACTTCACCCTCTTTTCAGCGCACGCGCAGCGGGTAGAGCTCTGCGTGTTTGACGCGCAGGGCAACGAGTTGCGCTATGACTTACCCGCGCGCAGCGGCGATATCTGGCACGGCTATTTGCCGCAGGCGCGTCCCGGTTTGCGCTACGGTTATCGGGTGCATGGCCCGTGGGATCCGCAGCAGGGCCACCGCTTTAACCCGGCAAAGCTGCTGCTCGATCCGTGCTGTTTCCGCGCGGAAGGCGATCCGAACGACGATCCGCGCTTTCATGGCGGCTTCGATGCGCCGGACAGCCGCGATACTGCGGAGATTGCGCCGAAATCAGTAGTCGTAGATCTGACCTACGACTGGCAGGACGACGCGGCACCGCGCACGCCGTGGGGCAAAACCGTTATCTACGAAGCGCACGTGAAAGGGCTGACCTATCTCCATCCGGGATTGCCGGAAGCGATTCGCGGCACCTATAAGGCGCTGAGCCATCCGCTGATGATTGCGTATTTCAAGCGATTGGGGATCAGCGCGCTGGAGCTGCTGCCGGTGGCGCATTTTGCCAACGAGCCGCGCCTGCAGGAGATGTGCCTGAAAAATTACTGGGGCTACAACCCGCTGGCGATGTTTGCGCTGGCGCCGCGTTATGCCTGCCAGCCTGAACGGGCGCTGGATGAGTTTCGCGATGCGGTGAAAGCGCTGCATAAAGCCGGCATCGAGGTGATCCTCGACGTGGTGTTAAACCACAGCGCCGAGTTGGATCTCAACTGTCAGACCTTCTCGCTGCGAGGGATCGATAACCGTAGCTATTATTGGTTAAGAGACGACGGCGACTATCACAACTGGACCGGCTGCGGTAACACGCTAAATCTCAGCCATCCGGGCGTCGTGGAATATGCCCGCCAGTGCCTGCGGTTCTGGGTCGACGTGTGCCATGTTGATGGTTTTCGCTTTGATTTAGCGTCGGTGATGGGCCGGACGCCGGGCTATCGCCAGGATGCGCCGCTGTTTAACGCCATTCATCAAGACCCGGTGCTCTCTGAGGTGAAGCTGATTGCGGAGCCGTGGGATATTGGCGACGGCGGCTATCAGGTGGGGAATTTCCCACCACCGTTTCGCGAGTGGAACGACCATTTCCGCGATGCGGTGCGTCGTTTTTGGCTTGAGGAGTCGCTTTCGCTGGGTGAGTTTGCCCAACGTTTCGCCGCCTCAAGTGATGTTTTTCAGCACCAGGATCGCCGCCCCAGCGCGGCTATCAATCTGGTGACGGCGCACGACGGTTTCACGCTGCGCGATTGTGTCAGTTTTAACGAAAAGCACAATGAGGCGAACGGGGAAGAAAACCGCGACGGCACGAGCAATAACCATAGCAATAATCATGGTATAGAAGGATTAGACGCGGATCCTGAGGTGATGGCGCGTCGGCAGGCCAGCGTTCAGGCGCTGCTGACCACGATGCTGTTATCGCAGGGGACGCCAATGCTGCTGGCCGGGGATGAACACGGCCACAGCCAGCAGGGGAATAACAATGCCTACTGCCAGGACAATGCTTTGACCTGGCTTGATTGGGAAAACGCGGATGATGGGCTGACGGAGTTTACCGCCGCCTTAATTCACCTGCGACAGCAGATCCCGGCCTTAACCCGCGATGAGTGGTGGCAGGAGGGCGACGGCAACGTGCAGTGGCTCAATCGGGATGGACAGCCGCTCAGCGCAGATGAGTGGCAGCACGGCGTGCATCAGATGCAAATCCTGCTTTCCCATCAGTGGCTGATGACGATAAATGCAACACAAGACGTGGCAAGTCTAACGTTACCCGTGGGGGAATGGCGCGCCGTTTCCCCCTTCGCCGGGGATGCTAACCCGGCGATCATGGATGTCTGGCATGGGCCCGCGCACGGAGTGTGCGTATTTCAAAGGTCATAGTCTCTGAATTACCCGGAACCCGGCGGTATCGCTGGGAAACCCTATTACCCGGAAGGACGAGCAACAAAAGGAGTTAATCATGGTTAGGCTAGAAAAAAACGATCCCTTAATGCTGGCTCGCCAGTTACCTATTAAATCCGTCGCCCTGATTCTGGCAGGCGGACGCGGTTCGCGGCTTAAGGATCTCACCAATAAACGGGCAAAACCGGCGGTCCATTTCGGCGGGAAATTCCGCATTATCGACTTTGCGCTATCAAACTGTCTGAATTCTGGGATCCGACGGATCGGCGTTATCACTCAATATCAATCGCATACCCTGGTACAGCACATTCAGCGCGGCTGGTCTCTGTTTAGCGAAGAGATGAACGAATTCGTCGATCTGCTGCCCGCGCAGCAGCGAATGCACGGTGAAAACTGGTATCGCGGTACCGCCGATGCGGTGACCCAGAACCTCGATATTATCCGCCGTTATAAAGCGGAGTATGTGGTCATCCTGGCTGGCGACCATATCTACAAGCAAGATTACTCGCGCATGCTTATCGACCACGTCGAAAAAGGCGCGCGCTGCACCGTGGCGTGCATTCCGGTGCCCATTGAAGAGGCACCGGCATTTGGCGTCATGGCGGTCGATGAGAACGAAAAGATTATCGACTTCGTGGAAAAACCGACAAATCCACCGGCGATGCCGGGTGATCCAACCAAATCCCTCGCCAGCATGGGTATCTATGTCTTTGATGCCGATTACCTTTATGAACTGCTGGAGCAGGATGATAGCGATGAAAACTCCAGCCACGATTTCGGCAAAGATTTAATTCCTAAAATCACCAAAGCTGGCGCGGCTTATGCACATCCATTCCCGCTGTCCTGCGTACAGTCCGATCCGCATGCGGAACCGTACTGGCGCGACGTGGGGACGCTGGAAGCCTATTGGAAAGCGAACCTCGATCTGGCGTCCGTGACCCCTGAGCTGGATATGTACGACCAGCACTGGCCTATCCGTACGCACATGGAGTCTCTGCCACCGGCGAAATTTGTCCAGGACCGCTCCGGCAGCCACGGGATGACGCTGAACTCGCTGGTGTCCGGCGGTTGTATTATTTCAGGCTCGGTGGTGGTGCAGTCGGTGCTGTTCCCCCACGTACGTGTGAATTCATTCTGTAACATTGATTCGGCAGTCTTATTGCCAGACGTCTGGGTTGGACGTTCCTCGCGCCTGCGCCGCTGCGTTATCGACAGGGCCTGCGTGATCCCGGAAGGCATGGTTATCGGTGAAGACGTGGAAGAAGATACGCGTCGATTCTACCGTTCAGAAGAAGGGATCGTGCTGGTCACGCGCGAGATGCTGCGGCAGTTGGGGTATAAACAGGAGCGATGATGCAGGTTCTACATGTTTGTTCAGAGATGTTCCCGTTGTTAAAAACGGGCGGCCTTGCGGATGTTATCGGCGCGCTACCGGCAGCACAAATTGCTGAAGGCACCGATGCACGCGTACTGCTACCGGCGTTCCCCGACATCCGTCGCGGGATCCCGGATGCCAAAGTGGTCGCCCGCCGCGAGACTTTCGCCGGGCGCATTACGCTGCTGTTCGGCCACTACAACGGGGTCGGCATCTATCTGATTGATGCGCCGCATCTCTACGATCGCCCAGGGAGTCCGTATCACGACACCAATCTGAACGCTTATCCCGATAACGTGAAGCGCTTCGCGCTGCTAGGCTGGGTGGGCAGTGAAATGGCCTGTGGATTAGATCCATTCTGGCGTCCGGATGTGGTGCATGCCCACGACTGGCACGCGGGGCTGGCTCCCGCTTACCTGGCGGCCCGCGGTCGCCCGGCGAAGTCGGTCTTTACCGTCCACAATCTGGCGTATCAGGGGCTGTTCTATAGCCACCATATGGATGAGATCCAGCTGCCGGGCGAATTCTTCAACATGCACGGGCTGGAGTTCCATGGACAAATTTCATTCCTGAAAGCCGGGCTTTACTACGCCGATCACATTACGGCGGTGAGCCCAACCTATGCGCGGGAAATTACCGAACCGCAGTTTGCCTACGGGATGGAAGGGCTGCTGCGCCAGCGCCATCGGGAAGGGCGCCTGTCGGGGATCTTAAACGGCGTGGATGACAACGTCTGGAGCCCGGAAAAGGATCTGCTGCTGCCCGCCAGCTACAGCCGCGATACGCTGGAGAAGAAGGCGGAGAACAAACGCCAGCTGCAGGTGGCGATGGGGCTGAAGGTGAGCGATACCGCGCCGCTGTTTGCGGTGGTCAGCCGTCTGACCAGCCAGAAAGGTTTAGATCTGGTGCTGGAGGCGCTGCCGGGCCTGCTTGAACAGGGCGGCCAACTGGCGCTGTTGGGCGCGGGCGATCCGGTTCTGCAACAAGGTTTCCTCGCCGCTGCCGCCGAACATCCGGGGCAGGTAGGCGTACAAATTGGCTATCACGAAGCGTTCTCGCACCGCATTATCGGCGGTGCCGACGTTATCCTGGTGCCGAGCCGCTTTGAGCCTTGCGGCTTAACGCAGCTGTATGGCTTGAAATACGGCACGCTGCCGCTGGTTCGCCGTACCGGTGGCCTGGCAGATACCGTTGCGGACAGCTCGCTGGAAAACCTCGCCGATGGCATTGCCAGCGGTTTTGTTTTCGAGGACAGCAACGCCTGGTCGCTGCTACGAGCCATTCGTCGTGCTTTCGTATTATGGTCTCGTCCTTCGCTCTGGCGCTACGTTCAGCGCCAGGCGATGAATATGGATTTCAGCTGGCAGGTTGCTGCGCACTCTTATCGTGAGCTTTATCAACGCCTGATCTAACTACGGGGATCTTAGTTATGAATGCACCATTTTCCTATGCATCACCGACCCTCAGCGTTGAGGCACTGAAGCATTCTATTGCCTATAAGCTGATGTTTATCATTGGGAAAGATCCGGCTATCGCCAACAAGCATGAATGGCTGAACGCCACGCTGTTTGCCGTGCGCGATCGCCTGGTCGAGCGCTGGTTGCGCTCCAACCGCGCCCAGCTTTCCCAGGAAACCCGGCAGGTCTACTACCTGTCGATGGAATTTTTGATTGGCCGCACGCTCTCCAACGCGCTGTTATCTTTAGGTTTGTATGAAGATGTCAAAAACGCGCTGGAAGAGATGGGGTTAGATCTGGAAGAGCTGATCGACGAAGAGAATGACCCCGGGCTGGGTAACGGCGGCTTAGGGCGCTTAGCGGCCTGTTTCCTCGACTCGCTGGCGACCCTGGCGCTGCCGGGGCGCGGCTACGGTATCCGCTATGACTACGGCATGTTCAAACAAAACATCGTCGATGGCCGTCAAAAAGAGTCGCCAGATTACTGGCTGGAATACGGCAACCCGTGGGAATTCCCGCGCCACAATACGCGCTACAAAGTGCGCTTCGGTGGCCGCGTGCAGATGGAAGGGAAAACCAGCCGCTGGCTGGAGACGGAAGAGATCCTTGCGGTTGCTTACGATCAAATTATCCCGGGCTATGACACCGACGCCACCAACACGCTGCGTTTGTGGAACGCGCAGGCCAGTAGCGAAATCAACCTCGGTAAATTTAACCAAGGCGACTACTTCGCCGCGGTAGAAGATAAAAACCACTCGGAAAACGTGTCGCGGGTTCTTTATCCGGACGACTCGACCTATTCCGGGCGTGAACTGCGTCTGCGTCAGGAGTACTTCCTGGTATCGGCGACGGTGCAGGATATTTTAAGCCGCCACTACATGTTGCATAAAACCTATGCCAACCTGGCGGACAAAATAGCCATCCACCTGAATGACACCCACCCGGTGCTGTCGATTCCAGAGCTGATGCGCCTGCTGATTGATGAGCATAAGTTTAGCTGGGACGAGGCCTTCTCAGTGGCTTGTCAGGTCTTCTCCTACACCAACCACACGTTGATGAGTGAAGCGCTGGAGACCTGGCCGGTCGATATGTTGGGTAAAATCCTGCCGCGCCACCTGCAGATTATCTTCGAGATTAACGACTACTTCCTGAAGACGCTGCAGGAGCAGTATCCGAATGATACCGGCCTGCTGAGCCGTACTTCTATCATCGACGAGTCGAATGGCCGTCGCGTGCGTATGGCGTGGCTGGCGGTAGTGGTGAGTAAAAGGGTGAACGGCGTTTCCGAGCTGCACTCCAATTTGATGGTGCAGTCGCTGTTTGCCGACTTTGCCGCTATCTTCCCGATGCGCTTTACCAACGTCACTAACGGCGTGACGCCGCGTCGCTGGCTGGCGCTGGCGAACCCGGCGCTCTCCAACGTGCTGGACGAGAATATCGGCCAGACCTGGCGCTCCGATCTCAGCCAGCTCAGCGAGCTGGAGCAGCATATTGATTATCCGAAGGTTAATCAGGCAGTGCATCACGCCAAGCTGGAAAATAAAAAGCGCCTCGCGAACTTTATTGCCCAGAATCTGAACGTGGTGGTGAACCCAACGGCGCTGTTCGACGTGCAGATAAAGCGTATCCACGAGTACAAACGTCAGCTGATGAATGTGCTGCACGTGATTGCTCGCTATAACCGCATTAAGGCCGATCCGAGCGAGAGTTGGGTGCCAAGGGTCAATATCTTCGCTGGTAAAGCCGCATCGGCCTACTACATGGCGAAGCATATTATTCATCTGATCAACGATGTGGCGAACGTTATCAATAACGATCCGCAGATTGGTGACAAGCTGAAAGTGGTCTTTATCCCGAACTACAGCGTGAGCCTGGCGCAGATGATCATCCCGGCGGCGGATCTTTCTGAACAGATCTCGCTGGCGGGGACCGAAGCGTCCGGGACCAGTAACATGAAGTTTGCGCTCAACGGGGCGTTAACGATTGGTACGCTGGACGGCGCTAACGTCGAGATGCAGGAGCACGTCGGGGCGGAAAACTTCTTTATCTTCGGTAATACCGCCGAGGAGGTGGAAGCGCTGCGTCGTAAGGGCTACAGCCCGCGTGATTACTACGAGCAGGATGCCGAGCTGCGCCAGGTGCTGACGCAAATCGCCACCGGTGCGTTTAGTCCGAACGAACCGGGACGCTACCGTGATTTGGTGGATTCTCTGATTAACTTTGGCGACCACTATCAGGTGCTGGCCGACTTCCGCAGCTATGTGGACTGCCAGGATAAGGTGGATGAACTGTACCGCGAGCCGGAGCAGTGGACCAACAAAGCGATGCATAACATCGCCAATATGGGCTACTTCTCCTCGGACCGTACGATTCAGGAGTATGCCGAGAACATCTGGCATATTGAGCCGGTGAAGCTGTAAATAGCAACGGGGCCATTTGGCCCCGTTTTTTTATCATCAAATTACGTCATTAAGACGCCAGCGACAGCTCAGGCTTTCCCAGCGTTTTCACCAGCCATTCGCTGATACGTGACTGCTGTTCGGCGTTCAGCCACATACCCTGCTTGGTACGACGCCAGATGGCATCGTCCAGACGACGCACCCATTCGTGTTGCACCAGATAGCGCAGCTCGGCTTCATAAAACTCATGGCCGAAATCTTCCCCCAGCCCGGCAACATCGCGCGCATCGCCGATAATCAGTTCGCTGTTGCTACCGTAGGTGCGGGCATAGTGGCGCGCCAGCGATTCGGTGATGAACGGATAGCGGCGACGTAGCTTCGCGGCGTAGTCATCGCGATCGCTGCCAATCTCACCGCCGGGCAGGACCGCGCCTTTGGTCCACGCCGGTCCGATGCCGTGATAGTACGGTGCCAGTTTCTCCAGCGCGTGTTCTGCCAGCTTACGGTAGGTGGTGAGCTTGCCGCCGAATACCGACAGCAGCGGTGCTTTGCCGTGGTCATCATGAATATCCAGCGTATAGTCGCGGGTGATGGCCTGCGGTGAGTCGGATTCATCGTCGCACAGTGGGCGTACGCCCGAGTATGTCCAGACGATATCTTCGCGGGCGAGCTGCTTTTTAAAGTGGCCGTTGTAAACCTTCAGCAGGTAGTTAATCTCGCTTTCATCGATCTCAACGTTCTTCGGATCGCCCTGGTATTCGACGTCGGTGGTGCCGATGATGGAGAACTCATCCATCCACGGGATCACAAACACGATGCGCTTGTCTTCGTTTTGCAGAATGTAGGCCTGTTTTTGCGTGTGTACGCGCGGCACCACAATGTGGCTGCCTTTAATCAGGCGAATACCGTACGGTGACGGCAGCTGCATGCCATCATCAAAGAACTGTTTCACCCACGGGCCGGTAGCGTTGACCAGACCGCGAGCCTGCCAGCAGAAGCGCTCTCCGCTGTCGATATCTTCGGCTTCTACAATCCACAGACCGTTTTCGCGTTTGGCGGAGATGGCGCGCGTACGCGTGCGAACTTCACCGCCTTTCTGTACCACCATTTGCGCGTTGGCTAACACCAGGCGGGCATCGTCTACCCAGCAGTCGGAATATTCGAAACCGCGCACGATTTCCGGCTTCAGGACCGATTCTGCGCCAAAACGCACACCGGTAGAGGCGGGCAGGCTGGTGCGCTTACCCAGATGATCGTACATAAACAGGCCGGTACGGATCATCCACGCCGGGCGCAGATGCGGACGGTGCGGCAGGCGAAAACGCATCGGAATGGCGATGTGCGGGGCCATTTTCAGCAGTACTTCACGCTCGGCTAGCGCTTCGCTGACCAGACGGAATTCATAGTGCTCAAGGTAGCGTAGACCGCCGTGGATAAGCTTTGAGCTGGCGCTGGATGTGGCACACGCTAGATCTCTGGCTTCCAGCATCAGCACGGATAGACCACGTCCCGCCGCGTCAGTCGCAATGCCTGCGCCGTTGATGCCGCCACCTATCACAATCAGATCTTTGGTTTCCATTATTGCTACCTCAAGGACTTTCGTTATAGCTCATCAATGTTCGTTATCGCTCATAATAGCAAGTAAACGCGCTTTTGGTAACATAGAAAAAACATTTTAGAGTGATGTGCATAACATATTGGCGTTTACGTGGCGTGACGACGTACACTTGGCGGTAAAATGTCGTCAGCAAGACACCTGCCATAATGATAAGAGAGCACCATGGATCAGTTTGAATGTATTAACGTAGAACAGGCGCACCAGAAGCTGCAGCAGAAAGCGGCCGTGCTGGTGGATATTCGTGACCCGCAGAGCTATGCCGTTGGCCATACGCCGGGCGCGTTTCATCTGACGAACGACACGCTGGGCGCGTTTATGCGCGATAACGACTTTGAAACGCCGGTTATGGTGATGTGCTATCACGGCAACAGCAGTAAAGGCGCGGCGCAGTACCTGCTTCAGCAGGGTTATGACCAGGTTTACAGCGTGGACGGCGGCTTTGATGCCTGGCATCGCCACTTCCCGGCAGAGGTCGAACACGCGGTATTTTAACCACCGCGCGTTTGCCGTAGCGATTTTTACCCTCAATACCGCCTGCTAATGGGCGGTGATAGTGTCGCGTTGCAACCTATCCGTCAGGGTTTGGGTATATACTGTCCTCTTTTGTGTGGAATAGAAGCGACCTGCTGTATGTTGATGATCACCTCTTTTACCAACCCTCGCGTGGCCCAGGCCTTTGTGGACTATATGGCGACGCAGGGCGTTATTCTGACTATCCAGCAGCATGAGCGTAGCGATATCTGGCTTTCCGATGCCTCGCAGGAGGCACGCGTTCGCGCAGAGCTGGAACAATTCCTCGATAACCCGGCCGACCCGCGCTATCTGGCGGCGAGCTGGCAGTCCGGGCAAACCAATAGTGGCCTGCACTATCGTCGTTTCCCATTCCTGGCAACCCTGAAAGCCGGAGCGGGCCCGGTGACGATGAGCGTCATGGCGGCCTGCATCCTGGTGTTTATTCTGATGAGCGTGGTGGGCTCGCAGCCGGTGATGCTGATGCTGGCCTGGCCGTACGATGATTCGCTGAAATTTGAGGCCTGGCGCTACTTTACTCATGCTTTAATGCATTTCTCCTTCATTCATATCCTCTTCAACCTGCTATGGTGGTGGTACCTCGGCGGTGCGGTAGAAAAGCGCATCGGTAGCGGTAAGCTGGTGGTGATTACCTTAATCAGTGCACTGCTGAGCGGCTTTATGCAGCATCAGTTCAGCGGCCCGTGGTTTGGTGGTCTATCCGGCGTGGTTTATGCCTTGATGGGCTATGCCTGGCTGCGCGGTGAGCGCGACCCGCAAAGCGGTATTTTCCTGCCGCGCGGGTTGATGATGTTCTCGCTGATTTGGCTGGTGGCCGGATGGTTTAATGTATTTGGCATGTCGATTGCGAACGGCGCACACATCACCGGGCTGGTGATTGGGCTGGCAATGGCCTTCGTCGATACGCAGAATGTGCGAAAACGAGCATAATTTTCCAGGGATTCATCATGAAACAAACACAACGTCATGACGCGATAATCGAGCTGGTAAAACTACAGGGTTACGTCAGCACGGAAGAGCTGGTGGAACATTTCTCCGTCAGCCCGCAGACGATTCGCCGCGATTTGAACGACCTTGCTGATCAGAAAAAAATCCTGCGTCATCACGGCGGGGCTGCGCTGCCATCGAGCTCGGTGAACACGCCGTGGCACGACCGTAAGGCGACGCAAACGGCTGAAAAAGAGCGGATTGCCCACAAGGTTGCCAGCCAGATCCCAAATGGTTCTGCGCTGTTTATTGATATCGGCACCACGCCGGAAGCGGTGGCGCATGCGCTGTTGAATCACAGCGATTTGCGTATCGTGACCAACAACCTCAATGTCGCCAACACGCTGATGGTGAAAGACGATTTCCGCATTATTCTGGCGGGCGGCGAGCTGCGTAGTCGGGATGGCGGCATCATTGGCGAGGCGACGCTGGACTTCATTTCTCAGTTCCGCCTCGACTACGGAATTCTGGGGATCAGCGGTATCGACAGCGACGGTTCGCTGCTGGAGTTTGATTATCATGAGGTGCGCACCAAGCGCGCGATTATCGACAATTCTCGTCACGTGATTCTGGTTGTCGACCATTCGAAGTTTGGCCGTAACGCGATGGTGAATATGGGCAGTATCAGCATGGTGGACGCGGTGTATACCGACGTTCTTCCGCCGCCGGGCGTGATGCAGGTGATTGCTGAAAATGAGGTGCAGCTGGAGCTGTGCTAAAAGAAAGGGCGCTTACGAAGCGCCCTTTTTGTTGCGCCTCCCGAGGAGGCGATGATGGCTTTATGACATCTGCTGCTGGAATCTTCCTTCGCTCAGATCGGCCACGATAGCGTTCATGCGGTCTTCAGTCAGGCGATAGTAGCGGATAGAAACTGCAGTAATCAGGTAGAAGATAGCCGGCAGTACCGTAAACAGGATTAACACCCCACGGATAGCTTCTGCTGATTGCTGTTCAACGCCCGCTTGATAGCCGTAAAACGCCAGCCCCCAACCGGTCAACGCGCCGCCGATAGCGACACCCAGTTTGATAATGAAAATGTTGGCCGCCACGTTCATCCCCGTAATGCGGCGCTGAGTTTTCCATTCCCCGTAGTTATTGGCATCGGTGATCATCGACCACTGTAGCGGGGCGTTAATCCCTTGCAGAATATTGAGGATAATGTGGACGATAAACGCCGGGATCCAATAATCTGAAGGCAGTACGAGGAAGGCTAAGCCAAATAAAGCGCTGAGGACGTTCACCCACACCGAAGCGCGGATTTTACACATCCATGAACCGACCTGTTTAGCCATCAGGCTGCCCACGACGGCGGCAACGGTGGTTGCCAGCATAAACAGGGAAATAATACTGCTGCCCTGGTGAAGAATATATTGTACGAAATAAACCAGCAGACTGCCGCGCACCACAACACCGCAGAGCATAGCCAGGTTATATATTGACAGGACCCGCCACTGATCGTTTTTCATCAAAATACGCACGTCGCGTAAAATGTTCAGATTCTCTTCTTTCACCGGCGTAATTCGTTCACGGGTGGTCATAAAGCAAATCAGGAACATAATGCAGCCAATGACCCCGAAAATGCCCATAGCCCACTGCATACCGGTGGCTCTGTCACCCGGTGCGATGAGATCGGCCAGTGGCAGGATAAGCGCGGTACCCATGGCTCCGCCAATTGGCGCAACGGCAAAACGCCAGGACTGCAGAGACAGGTTTTCTTTTGGATCGGCGGTAATTGCGGCACCCAGCGAGCAGTAAGGAATATTAATTGCCGTATACATTAGAGTCATAAATATATAGGCCACAACGGCGTAGACAATTTTCCCTGTTTGTTCAAAATTTGGTGTGGAATATACCAGCACGCAGCTTACGGCAAACGGAACACAGATAATTAATAACCATGGGCGGAAACGCCCCCAGCGACTTTTGGTCTGATCGGCAATGGCTCCCATAATCGGATCGGTAATGGCATCCAATACCCTGACGACTAAAAATAATGTCCCCATGACCGCCGGGGGTAAGCCATAAATGTTCGTATAGAAATAAGCAAGAATAGCAACTGAAGAATCAAAAACGATATGGCTTGCGGCATCGCCCAAACCAAAGCCAAATTTCTCTTTATTACTGATTTTTCCGGTTAATGCCGACATAGGTTCACCTGTTTATTATTACGTGCCAACATACGACATCATTTATAAAAGGTGACGGTGAACCTGAGTATTCTAATTTTTCACTTTGTAGTTATGTTAATTCTCTATTGTGACACAGCTATCTCTTTGTCATTCATTGGGCGGCGGGTGGTGTTGAGAATATTTGAGGGGGTGATGTTTACCCGGCTGACATCGTAAGGATGCCAGCCGGGTTAGGCGTAACGGCTAGACTCCGTAACCCATCATCTTCAGCAGTTTCTGCGCATGCTGTACCGCATCCTGACGATGCGCCACGCCAAGCTTCTGATACAGGTTACGGATATGCGTTTTGATGGTGGTTGCGGCGACATCGAGTTCGCCGGCAATCTGCTCATTGCTGTAGCCGGAATAGATAAGCCCCAAAACCTGCCACTCACGCTGGGTGAGAGGGCTGGTGCGGATAAGCTCCGGTACTTCCGGGTGGTTAAGCAAGCGCTCCACGAAGCTCTCATCGAAGTGGGCGAACTTATGCCGATGATGCTGGTTAATTTCGCGCAGAATGCGCTGGGCACGGTGCTGGTCAAGCTCCGGCAGCGTATTCAGTTGGATCAACTGACGCAGCTGCTGCGCCATGGCTTCACCTTCAATCACGAAGTGGCTGATAAACCCGGTGCGGTTTGCTAATTGCAGCGCTTCCAGCAGCATACGCTGGGCTTCGTTCTTATTACCGGACTGCCAGTGCAGCTGATTAAGCAACAGCAGGTTGCGGTTGAGATCGCTCATCAGACGCAGCGAACGGGCGTTTTCGTTGAGCTCTTCCAGCACCATTTCGGCAGAATCAAATTCACCGAGTAAAATCTGTACCCGGGCGATATTGCGCCATTGGCCCTGCAAGAAGTGGTTATTGGCAAATTCAGGTTTCGGGGTATGGCGAAGCCAGTTGGCGGCGGACTTTTTGTCGCCGACCATCTGCCAGTAAATCACCCGGACTTTGTCTGCGTTGGAGACCCAGTCGCTGTGATACGCGCCGTTGCCCAGTAAATTCTCGAGACGATTCAGGTGATTGCGAGCGTTGTCCAGATCGCCACGCGCCAGCGAGCACTGAACCTGCAAGGACAGACACTGAAGCTGTTGCTGCGGCTGGAAACTGCTGAGTACTTCAATGCCGGTGCGAGCAGCGGCTTCCGCTTCGTCGAGACGCGCCCACGCCCACAGTAGCTGTGAACGAATACGCAGCAGGAACTCATGCATCGGCAGCTGTTCAAGATGCTGTTCGCGGATCAGCTGGAAGCCTTTCTCCTGACATTCCCACGCGGCCTGTAGGAAGCCCTGGGCGAACAAAATTTCGCTTTGCTGGATAAGGCTCCACAGCGCGTAGTGCCAGATATCGTGACGACGCGCCATTTGTTCGGTTTGCTGCATCACCGCGATGGATTGACTCAGTAGCCCTTTGCAGTGCAGCACCTCGCCATGTACCGAGGTGGCGACGATGCGGCTATAGAAATTAGCCAGCGGCAGCTCTTCCAGCGCGACGGTTGACAGGCGCTCCGCTTCATCCTGATCGCCGTCGTTGATGGCGACCTGGGCGCGCAGGGCGTTGAAATCACCATGCAGCGATGCGTCCATTTCTGAGGTCATTTCCTGCTCGGCGCGGGCCAGCAGGGTATTCACTTCGCTGTAGCGGTGCTGGCTTTGCATCAGCCAGGCCTGTAGCAGCACCAGGCGCGGGTTCTCCAGCAGACTTTGCCACGGCAGCGCAGAAAGCGACTCTTCGAGCAGCGTCAGTTCGCTGTGGTGGAACAGTCCCCACGCGTGGTTTAGCAGAATGTCGCGCAGCATTTTCGGATCACCCGCGGCCAGCGCGTGGTGAATGGCTTCGCTTGGGAAACCTTGTGCCATCCAGCTTTCTGCGGCGGCACGGTGAATTTCCGGCAATTCGGCCGCCAGTTCCCACTGGCAGCGCTGACGCAGGAAGCTGCAAAACAGCGGATGGTAGTTGAACCATTCGCCGGAGTTATCCATGCGTTGCAGAAACAGCCCCTGGCGCTCGATCTCTTCGAGGCGCATTTGGCCGTTTTCTTCGCCGGTGACGCGGGCGATAAGCGAGTCGTTCATCGAGCGCAGCAGCGAGCTTTTCAGCAGGAAGTTACGCGTCTCCCGATCGACGTTATCGAGGACTTCATCGACCAGATAATCAGACAGGTGGCTGGCATTAATTCCCGCCAGACGACGTGCAGAGTGCTGGGTGGCGTTATTACGTTGACGGGCAGACAGCGCAATCAGCTGTAGCGCGGTGGCCCAGCCGGCGACGTCGTCACACAAACGGCTGCTTTCCGCCACTTCAATCGGCGAGGCTAAGCGGCAGTCAAAAAATTGTTTGGTTTCGGCATGCGTGAAAGAGAGCTGTTGGCTACCCACTTCCAGCAGTTGATCGCGCACGCGCAGGTTGGCAATGCCAAGCTGCGGTAGGTTACGCGACAGCACAACCAGCGTGAGATTCTCCGGCTGGTGGCGCAGGAAAAAACGCATCGCATCGTGGATCACCGGATTGGTGATCAGATGGTAGTCATCAATGACCAAATAGAGCGGACGCTGCCATTCGCTGAGTTCAATGAAAAGCTGAGAGAAAAGGGAGCTCAGGCTGGCGTACTGGCGCTTTTGCACCATGTTTTCGCTGGCCTCGCAATGGCCGCCCGTCGCCTGCTGAATTGCAGCGATCAGGTAGCTGGCAAAACGCTCCTGCTGGTTGTCACCTTCATCAAGTGAATACCAACCGAGATCGCTCATCCCTGCCGCCCATTGTGACACGAGCGTGGTCTTTCCATAGCCAGCCGGACTGGTTATCAGCGCCAGACGATAATTGTTCGCGCCTGAAAGTTTCGCCAATAGCCGCTCACGAACCACCGTGTGTTCGAGACGGACTGGTCGACTTAGTTTTGACGGAATCAACATAGCTAATCACTTCACTGTGAGGATTGGAAAACGAGATTTTTTTTGCGCTTCGTAATTAATCCATACAAAGGTCGGTCAAATAGCTATGTATTGCAAGTTATGTCCCGTTTTCATGCTTGCGAATTTGCTATATGTCACAATTCTTTATATTTGATGCCATCTTCGTATTATGCCTTGCAGGGTGCGAAAATGCTGACTTCCGTAAGTGTTTGTAGTTACAAATGAAATAGATTATCGGTAATTTGCCGAATAAAACTCGCTTAAAGATGTTTCATACCAGGTAATTTTCCGTAGAAACAATACGTATTAAATTGTTGCGTATTTTCGTTGAGAAATAGGGTGATGCTGCCAACTTA
>NZ_JAKCNS010000028.1 GCF_021440345.1 Kluyvera intermedia | reverse complement strand
AGATGGAGGGTCAAGATCAGAAGGAAAAAAAATGAACCCCGCATCTGTGTGACCTTTGCTCCAGATGCAAAGAAGCGGTTACATGATATTGATAGGCACATCAAATATCTGATACAGCCAGGAAAAAAACTGTATCACTACAATGACTGGGGCGCTCGGTTCATCGAACATACAGCCAGGATTGCCGCTGTGATGCAGTTATATATTACCCCTGAATCAACATTTATTACGCTGGAAACGCTGGAAGCTGCACTATTGATATCGGAATGGTACCTTAACCATTTTATGATAAAAATGGATGCTGTCATGGGACCGTCCTATACTGAAATAGTTCTTGAATGGTTCGAAAACAATCTTGTCAAAAACGGCTCTTACGATTTTTTAAGGCGTGAAATTATGCAAAAAATTTATCTTCCACTCAGGAAAAAAGCAAACCTGATGCCTATTCTTGAACAGCTTTCAGACGAAGGAAAAGTTCAGTTATGGGAGGATGAAAACGGGACGCATTACGTCAAATATCTTGCTTACGAAATGACGCCTACAGAACTGGATGCAAAACTAAACATCCTGTCAGGAAGACCGGCTTATCATTGTGGTGGGAGTGTATTTAGCAGCATGCCCATTAAAGAATAACTTCAGAGTGATTTTTATTATTTATTAATGAGTTATTTCGGTATTAATCCCTAGTCGGCTGCGGATTATATTGCTGTGAATAAAGTTACTTCCAGTTTTGATTGGTCGGTATATGTAATATATACCAGTTAACTAACCATCCTTATATACCCAGATACCAGCAGAGATAATCTATTCCTGTTGAGGGTCTGCACACCTAATTACATGGGTAGCCCACAGCTACCCACAACAAATATCACTTGAGTAATTTATTATGAGAACACTTGATGGGTTATCTGAAAAAGAATTTGAATACCTTCTACTGGATGCGGAAAATAAATATAGCTCCCGGATGTCACGGTATATGCTTCGTCGCTCGCTTGCGGTGATATATGATTTTCTTGAGAAGAATAACCGCATATTCGCCGTGTTTGCTGTCCTGAGATTTGCCCAGTCCCATGCTGCCGGTGAACCTGATTTACCATTGTGTTTTCAGAGAGATGATGAGAAGGCTATAACCCGAGCCTTAGACTCCCTGAAAAGCCAGCTACGGGCTGAGCACCTGCGTTCAGGCAGGGCTGGTGAACCTGCATTACCCGCTTATATCTGGGCCCGAGAACGTAATACCAGCGAACATCCCCACTACCACCTAGTTCTGTTGTTTGACAGAGAGGTCTATGCTTATCTGGGGAATTACACCGAACCTGATGCTGATAATATGGCGACTCGTATTCAGAAAGCTTGGTGCAGTGCTATTGGACTTGATTATCCGGATTACGCCAGTCGGGTTCATTTCCCGAAGAACCACACTGCTTGGTTCACACGACACCACGCATTAACGTTAAGCCCTGATTATTATGACTTCCTGCTACGGGTCGCTTACCTGGCAAAGAACAACACCAAACATTTAAGTTCCGGTAACCGGAACTTAGGCACAAGTCAGATAACGTCTTAGCCACTGTAAGGCCAGTAGAACCTAAGTTGCAGATTTGCCAATATAAGCGCAGATCTGCACTCTGATCCTGGTTCTATGTTTACCATCAGCCAACAAGCTGGTGATAATCACATTCCATCTCATCGACGAAATCATCACCGATTGTAGGAAATCCAAAGATTAAACGTTCCTTCCCTTGAATTCTAAATAAATTATAGAGATAGCTGTCCTTACGGTGAGCGACGTGAACAGGCACAAATGGCCTGCTTCTTACGATATCTTCGTTTAGTTTACTGGCGTTGATGATGTTGTATTGATCCCCAGTGATATCAATAACGTAATCCCCCACTTCCAGCCAGTAGTGAGTTATCGCGCCATTTTTACCGGTGGCTCCTGTGACACCCATCAATTCCAGCTCGGGCCATAGTTGCAGAAAGTGGAAGGAAAGCAGCATTGAGCAAAGCCTGCAACTCATGACAGGAAAGTCGTGAGGTATGAGGTAGGTTGTTGATGGATCACATTTTTCGAGTAGCTCTCGAAATCTACTCGCCTCTTCATGTGCTGCCCGAAGGGTAAACAAAATTATTCCCCTGATTTATTATATGAGTGTCTGGAAGCGCCCGCACCAATGGAAGGCTGGTTTATCAGGTATTAGAGGTCGCAGCCAGAACATAATCTCCCATGCCTGCATCATTTGGCGTCATTCAACAAGTCTGTACGATTGCAGGCTGCTTCACATTTATTTCTGATAGTATGAGCCAATGCTCGTCCGGTCAAATCATGCATGTAGCCCAAGAAATAAGATATTTTAAAACAGGATTGCGTCATTACCACACACTCCTGTTTTTTGCTTTTGTGGATTAAGAATTTCTCCTATCCAGTGAGCTTTAATGTTGTAAATTCAACTTCAGTGAGGCTACCACTATCTGCCTTTTTCACAAAGTCAGCCCACCATTGCATCATTGGACGACGTTGCTCTAGGTAATCGCTACGATTATAAGCTCGCCGAACCTCATTTTTGTCAACATGAGCCAATGCTGCTTCAATAACATCAGGCGGAAATCCCTGCTCATTGAGAGCAGTGCTGGCGATAGAACGCAAGCCATGAGAAACGAGAACGCCTCCTAATCCAGCACGCTTGAGTGCTGCATTCACTGTTTGGCTGTTCATTGGCTGGGTTGGTTTGATGCGACTGGGAAAGATAAACTCTCGGCCACCACTTAGTGACTTCATCATTTCCAGAATAGAGAGAGCCTCATCGGATAGTGGAACCGTATGATCCCGGTTCATCTTCATTCGAGCTGCTGGAATTTTCCATTCTTTAGCATTGAAATCGATCTCATCCCATCGTGCCTCAGCAGCTTCGGCAGGGCGGGTAATGGTGAGAAGCTGCCACATGAACAGACACCGCGTGGACACACTGATACTTGCCGTACGCATTGTTTGCATTAACTGTGGAAGTTGATCCGGGCGGATACTTGGCATGTTTTTCTTCTGCGGTTTCTCGAAGGCTTTTCCGATATTTACGCTGGGAACAGCATCAATCAGGCCTGTGTTCTGCGCATAAATCATGACTTCGTTAATACGCTGACAAAGGCGGCGAACAGTCTCTAATGCACCTCTTGCCTGAACCGGCTGAACTGCTTTAACTAGAGTATGAGCCTTAATCTCAGTGACACTGATATCACCGATTGCCGGGAAAACATCTCTCTCAAGCGAGCGCCAGATATCGTCGGCATAGTCCTCTGTTACGCTGGTTTTCTTCACATTCCACCAACGCTCGGCAACTAACAAGAAGGTATTGGTTTTGGCCTCTTGAGAATTCCTCACCTGTTCTTTCTGATGTTCCTGAGGATCAATGTCTTTTGCTAATAAAACTCGAGATTCAGTTCTGAGTTTACGCGCATCAGAAAGTGAGACGGCAGGGTAGGCTCCAAAGCTCTGCTTGGTTCGCTGCTTTGTCAGAGGTCGATAGTAGCGGAACTGCCAGAGCTTACTACCGCTGGACTTGATTAGCAGAGTAAGCCCATCACCATCATACAGCTGGTAATCGGCATCTTTAGGTTTGGCGGCTTTGATTTCCGTATCGGTTAGCGGCTTGGTTTTTCTTGCCATGGGGAGTCTCCATGCGTTTAGGCCCAACGAAAACAATAGAGCTTTTCGTTGGGCCTATCAATGGGCCTAAAAGGTTCGGATTTAATTAGTTCTCTTCGGACTTCGCGAGACAAATTGAGGGCACAAAAAAGCCCGCAGGGCTTGCACCGTGCGGGCTCTTAGGACTTCATCGGATGACTCTGGTAATCATCGATGGAGAATTTTGGTGGAGCTGGCGGGAGTTGAACCCGCGTCCGAAATTCCTACATCCTTGGCACTACATGCTTAGTCAGTCTTTACATTCGCCTGGCACCTGCGGACAGACACGCCACTACCAAACTAGCCTGATTAGTTTTAACGCTTCAACCCCAGGCAAGGTTTCCACGCGATCTCTTTTGGGTTTGACCTCTCTTTGATCCCCGTCTTAAGAGCGGAAGCTAGGGAGAGAGGGCTCTTAGCAGGTTATTAAGCTGCTAAAGCGTAGTTTTCGTCGTTTGCGACTATTTTTTTGCGGCTTTTTACGAGGCCAACCGCCCCTCGGCATGCACCTTGGGTTTCGCGAATCCCGTCGAATCCAGAATCAGCCCCAATAGTGATTCGGTGAGTATAACACTTTTGCATCTTGCGACGCTAGCCCTGTGCGAATAGAAATGATGGGCTAATTAAACCGGCTGGAGTACAAAAAATAAACGGAATACAGAGGGTTAAGATAAATGAGAAGGTGAGGGGTGTTTGCAGAAATAGCGGCTTGCCTGTGGGAACAGGCAAGCGTGGAACGAATTAGCGTCCGGCATGTTTCATGATACGGGCTTTATCAACCTGCCATTCACGGTCTTTGACGTCGGTACGTTTGTCGTGTTGTTTCTTACCTTTCGCCACACCGATTTTGACCTTACACCAGGCGTTCTTCCAGTACAGGGAAAGGGCGACCACGGTATAGCCTTCGCGATTGATGCGGCCATACAGGTTGTCGAGCTCACGTTGGTTCAACAGCAGTTTGCGCGTGCGCGTTGGATCGCATACGTAGTGAGTTGAGGCAACGGCCATTGGCGTGAAGTTAGCACCAAATAGATAGGCTTCGCCGTCTTTTAAGATAACGTAGCTGTCACCGATGTTGGCTTTGCCTGCACGCAGGGATTTTACTTCCCAGCCCTGGAGGGCCAGACCCGCTTCAAACTCTTCTTCAATAAAGTATTCGTGGCGGGCGCGTTTGTTCAGCGCAATGGTGGCTGATCCAGGTTTGTGTGCTTTTTTCTTTGTCATATTATCCTGAACTTATCGCTAATCTGATAAACATAGCCTCAAGCTCCCGCGAGGCGTAATGGCTTATCTTAGCATGATATAGACAGTGTCCGTTTTTTTTAACAGTAGATAAATGATACTATTTACGTCGTGTTCGAACATGGAAATTGCTATGCCTCAGATTAGCCGTACTGCACTGGTTCCCTACAGCGCAGAGCAAATGTATCAACTGGTGAATGATGTGAATGCCTACCCGGATTTTATCCCCGGTTGTACAGGCAGCCGCGTTCTGGAGTCGGGCCCGACGCAAATGACGGCGGCGGTAGATGTCTCTAAGGCTGGCATCAGTAAGACCTTTACCACGCGCAATACGTTAACCAGCAACCAGAGCATTCTGATGCATCTGGTCGATGGGCCATTCAAGAAGCTGATCGGCGGCTGGAAGTTTACGCCGTTAAGCCAGGATGCCTGCAAGATTGAGTTTCAGCTCGACTTCGAGTTTACCAATAATCTCATTGAACTGGCGTTTGGCCGTATCTTTAAAGAACTGGCGCTGAACATGGTACAGGCGTTCACGACGCGTGCCAGAGAGGTGTACAGTGCCGGGTAAGATAGCCGTTGAAGTCGCGTATGCGTTGCCGCAAAAACAGTACCTACAGCGCGTTACCCTCGACGAAGGGGCGACGGTGGAGCAGGCGATTCAGGCAAGCGGATTGTTGGCGCTGCGCGATGATATCGACCTTAGCAAAAATAAGGTTGGGATTTATAGCCGCCCGGCAAAATTGCAAGACGTGGTGAATGATGGCGATCGCGTTGAAATTTACCGCCCGCTTATTGCCGATCCGAAAGAGCTGCGTCGTCAGCGTGCTGAGAAATCAGGGCATAATAAGGAATAGCCTCTTTTTGCTCTGCTACAGGCCAATAAAAAAGCGCTCATTGAGCGCTTTTTTTCTATTGCCGTAGATTTACTTCGTCAGGGCCGGTTTGTTGTCGATATTGGTCAACACGCCGCTGCTGTTGAAGGTCAGTGTCAGCGTCTGCTGAGTGACTGTCTCATGCCCTGGCTGCTGACGGAAAACGTAGAACCAGGTGTTGGTGCCGAACGGGTCGGTCATCATCGGTGTACCTAAGGTGTAGGCAACCTGTTGTTGCGTCATGCCAGTACGGATTTTGGCAATATCGTTAGGTACCAGATAGTTCCCCTGACTAATATCAGGACGGTAAACCACTCGCTCCAGAGTGGAACAGCCTGCAGTCATCATCAGAAGAACCGCTGCGGCAGCAGTCAGCGTTTTACAGCGCATAGTGATTTGATTCCTTTTCGGGCCCGAGCAGTACGCGGCTCATATGTATATGCCGATGATAATAGACCTGAGGTTCGTTGGGAACCTTTGCGATCGGGTCTAACGGCGTTTTTATTGTGAACTCTGACTCCCGGAAACCAAAAAAGTTTATGCGGCCAGCAACTCTTTCGCATTTGCGAGGGTGTTGCGGGTGACCTCGCTCCCGCCAAGAAGGCGTGCCAGCTCCTGCAAACGAGCGCGTTTATCCAGAGGCTGCATGTGGGTTTCGGTCATGGCGCCGTCGGTTTCTTTACTGACATAGAAGTGATGGTGTCCACAGCCTGCAACCTGAGGCAGGTGAGTGACGCACATAACCTGGGTGGATTCGCCTAGCTGACGCAGCAATTTGCCGACGACTGCCGCCGTTGGGCCGCTGATACCAACGTCAACTTCATCAAAAATAAGCGCCGGGGTTTCCATTTTACGCGCGGTAATGACCTGAATAGCCAGCGCGATACGAGACAGCTCACCACCAGAGGCGACTTTGGCAATTGCCTGCAGCGGCTGCCCCGGGTTGGTGGTGACGCGAAACTCGATGCGATCTGCGCCTTCAGCCGTCAGATGCTGTTCCTCGAAGCGGACGTCAATATCAAACACGCCGTGCGGCATCGACAGCATATGCATGCTGTCGGTAATTAGCTGCGCAAGCTCAGTGGCGCTAGCCTGACGCTGCGCGTGTAGCTTGTTGGCCGTTTCCAGCGCCAGTTGGTGATTGCGTGTCACCGACAGCTTCAGCGTCTCCAGGGAGTCGCTTTGATCGTCAAGCAGCTGCTGTTCATCGAGTAGCGATTGGTAATATTCAGGCAGCGCTTCCGGTGATATTTGATGCTTACGCGCCAGCGAAATCTGTTTCGACAGGCGCTGTTCCAGTTCGAACAGGCGGTTCGGATCGAGGTCGAGACGGTCGCAGTAGTGGCGCAGCTCATCGCTGGCTTCGCTCAGTTGAATAGCTGCTTCTTCCAGCATATCCACAACACCTGAGAGTTTACCGTCCATACTGGCAAGCTCAGCGGCCAACTGGCGGGCGGTATAAAGCTGGCTTTGCAGATTAACGTCGTCACCGTCGGCCAGGATAGCTAACGCATGCTGGCTGGTGGCGATGAGTTGCCCGCTGTTGGCGAGGCGTTTGTACTCTTCATCAATTTGTTCGTACTCGCCCGGCTGCGGGTTGAACTCAATTAGCTCTTTTAGCTGATATTGCAGCAGCTCTGCACGGGCAATACGCTCCTGGCTTTGCTGCTGATGGGTGGCGAGATCGCGGCAGCTTTGATTCCAGAGCCGGTAGTGCTCCGCCATTTGACGGGCGAGGTCAGATTCACCGGCGTAGGCATCAAGCAGGTTTTTTTGATGTTCAGGTTTAACCAGCTGTTGATGAGCATGCTGGCCGTGGATTTGGATGAGCAGCTGGCCCAGTTCACGCAGTTGAGAGAGCGGTACGGCGGTGCCGTTGATAAAGCCGCGAGAGCGTCCATCGCTGCTGATAACGCGACGCAGCAGACACTCGCGGCCATCTTCAAGCTGGTTTTCTTCCAGCCAGCGCAGCGCGGCAGGAGTATCTTTCAGTGCGAAGCGTGCGCAGAGATCGGCACGGCTGGCACCCGCGCGGACCATGTCGGCTTCAGCGCGGCCGCCCAGGCACAAGCCGAGGGCATCAATTGCAATGGATTTGCCTGCACCGGTTTCCCCGGTAATAGCCGTCATGCCACTGTTGAAGTCGATCTCAAGCTCACGAACGATTGCAAAATTGCTGATGGTCAGTTGTGCCAACATAGCCGCTTTCCTGTATGAAAAACCATAACTGTAATTTCATACAGTATAGACTGGTTTTTTATACAGTAAAGAGGTCGGTGTTAATTTAGAATAATTTTTTTGACCACCCAAGCTTGGTGCTTAATGTGTTGAAATAGCTGTAGTCTTTCGGGTGAATCAGATTCAGGTGATAATCGCTCCGCCGAATGAGAACATCTTCCCCTTCCTGAATCGGTAGCGCTATCTGGCTGTCGCAGCTGATCTCAAGATCGTTGCGGCGGTGCGAGAAGCGCAGGCGGATAGTGCTGTTGCTGTTAATCACCAGCGGGCGCGCCGACAGGGTATGCGGGAACATCGGCACCAGGGTTATGGCGTCCAGCGATGGCGTAAGAATAGGGCCGCCGGCTGAGAGCGAGTAGGCGGTTGAGCCGGTTGGGGTTGAAATAATCAGCCCGTCAGAACGCTGGGAGAAGGCGAATGTCTCATCGATATAGACTTCAAATTCAATCATGTGTGCGACTTTGCCAGGGTGTAGCACCACTTCGTTGATGGCGGTGCTGATGCGTTTTTGGCAATTCTGCTGACACACTTGCGCTTCGAGCAGGAAACGTTTTTCGGCAATGTAGTTGCCGTCGAGCACATCGGCGAGCTGCTGATGGGCGTTATCCGGGTCAAGGTCGGTGAGAAAACCGAGGTTGCCACGGTTGATGCCGATGACGCTAATGTCATAGCGCGCCAGCGTGCGCGCCGCGCCAAGCATATTGCCGTCTCCGCCAACCACCACCGCCAGATCGGCGTTGAGACCAATTTCCGCTAGCGTTCCGGTTTTCACGTTATCGAGCTTCAATTCCTGGGCTATCTGGCGTTCAACAATGACATCGTAGCCTTTAGTGCACAGCCAGCGATAGAGCATTTCATGTGTCGTCAGGGCCGTCGGGTGACGGGGATGTCCTACAATACCGATACACTTGAAATGATTGTTCATTTTCTGAATGTCCTTGTGCCGAAGATTGATGACAATGTGAGAGCTTCCCTTGAAACCCGGAATCTTATCCCCATAATAATCCAGGTTAGCGAGATGATTGTGAAAAAACGCGGAGAAATTCATGAGTAGTAAAGAACAGAAAACGCCTGAGGGGCAATCCCCGGAAGAAATTATCATGGAACAGCACGAAGAAGTTGAGGCGGTTGCACCAGACGCTTCTGCTGAACAGGTGGATCCGCGCGATGAAAAAATTGCGAACCTTGAGTCGCAGTTAGCGGAAGCCGAAACCCGCGAGCGCGAAAGCGTCCTGCGCGTGAAGGCAGAAATGGAAAACCTGCGCCGTCGTACTGAAATCGACGTCGAGAAGGCACACAAATTCGCGCTGGAAAAATTCATTAACGAACTGCTGCCGGTGCTGGATAGCCTGGACCGTGCGCTGGAAGTGGCTAATAAAGACAGCGAAGCGATGGCGGGGATGGTTGAAGGTATCGAACTGACCCGTAAGTCGATGCTGGACGTAGTGGCTAAGTTTGGCGTGCAGGTTGTTGCAGATATCGACGTCCCGATGGACCCGAACGTTCATCAGGCGATTGCGATGGTTGAGTCTGATGAAATTGCTGCTGGCAACGTGCTGATGGTAATGCAAAAAGGCTATACCTTGAACGGTCGTACCATTCGCGCAGCGATGGTTTCCGTTGCAAAAGCGAAGGGCTAACTTTCGCTGTTACCCTCTCCCCGTCCGGGGAGAGGGTATTGATTAATCCGCTACGCTCTCGCGAATCGGTCTTATCGGGTTAACCTGAACCTGCTTAATTACATTATCCTGCACGTCGAGAATATCGATATCGTAATGCGCGATACGCACTCGCGTACCCGCTGCCGGGATCTCTTCCAGCGCTTCGACAATCATACCGTTAACGGTCCGCGCTTCATCTTCCGGTAAATGCCAGTTGAAGGCTTTATTCAGCTCGCGCACGTTGGCACCGCCGTCAATAATCACCGAACCATCGTTCTGCGGATTGACCTCTTCGGCAAGCGAGGGGGACATCGAGGTGGTAAAGTCGCCGACAATCTCTTCGAGAATATCTTCGACCGTCACCAGCCCCTGAATATCGCCGTACTCGTCAACGACCAGGCCCACTTTCTTTTTGTTGCGCTGAAATTTCACCAGTTGGGTGCTGAGCGGCGTACCTTCCGGCACAAAGTAAATTTCATCGGCTGCCCGCAGCATCACCTCTTTGGTGAACTCCTTTTTCTCCGTCATCAGGCGGTAGGCTTCGCGCACGCGGAGCATGCTGATGGCGTCGTCTAATGAGTCGCGGTACAGGACAATACGGCCATGCGGGGAGTGGGTCAGCTGGCGAACGATAGCTTTCCAGTCGTCATTGATGTTGATGCCGACAATTTCGTGGCGCGGCACCATGATGTCATCAACGCTGATTTTTTCCAGATCCAGTACCGACAGCAGCATATCCTGATTGCGGCGGGAAATTTGCGCGCGGGATTCGTTGACGATGGTACGCAGCTCATCTTTGCTCAGCGCGCTACTAATAGTGATATCGGTTTTGATCCCCATCATGCGCATCAGAATACGGGTGATGAGGTTGAGGAACCACACCAGCGGCATCATCAGAATTTGCAGCGGGGCGAGCAGGAAACTGCTCGGATAGGCGACTTTTTCCGGGTAAAGCGCGGCGATAGTTTTTGGTAGTACTTCAGCGAAGACCAGTACCACGAAGGTGAGTACGCCGGTCGCGATAGCAACACCCATATCACCGTAAAGACGCATGCCGACGATGGTGCCAAGCGCTGACGCCAGGATATTGACCAGGTTGTTACCAATCAGCACGAGGCTGATTAAACGGTCGGGTTTTTGCAGCAGTTTTTCAACGCGACGCGCCCGACGGTCGCCCTGTTTCGCCAGGTGACGCAGGCGGTATCGGTTTAGCGTCATCATGCCGGTTTCAGAACCGGAGAAGTAGGCGGAAATGACCACCATGATGATCAGCGTGACGATCAGCGTGGTGGTTGAAATATGTTCCAAGAGGGGTCCTTAGTACTTAGCTCACAAACTGTTGAATGACGCGACTACCGAAGTAGGCGAGCGTCAGGATGCCGGCACCGGCAACGTTAAACCAGACAACCCGGCGTCCACGCCACCCTTCATGATAGTGGCCCCACAACAACACGATATAGACGAACCAGGCGATGATGGAAAGGACGGCCTTATCGATATTTTCCATGCTAAAGAGGTTATGCATGTAAAACAGGCCGGTACACAGCGTCAGGGTAAGCAGTACGACCCCGACCTGGGTAATGTGAAACATTTTGCGTTCGATAACCATTAGAGGCGGCATCTCATGGCTAAACGCCAGCTTCTTATTCTTGAGCTGGTAGTCAATCCACGCCAGCTGCAGCGCGTAGAGCGCGGCAATGATAAGCGTCGCATAAGAGAACAGGGACAACCCAATATGCACCATCATTCCCGGCGTAGCTTCCAGATGAGTAATGAACTCATTGGGCATGAACGTGGCGAACGCGAGGTTTATCAGCGCAAAGGCATAAACGATGGGCAGCAGCAGCCAACCGCGATTGCGCGAAGCGACGATAGTCATCACCGTACAGATCATCAGACTGACCAACGAGCCGACGTTCAACAGGCTGAGGTTCTGCCCACCTTCGCCGCCGGGCAGAATACGCGCTTCCAGCGCGAACGCATGGCACACCAGCGCAATGGTGGCGGAGAGAATTGCCATACGCCGCCAGCCGCTGTTTTTTTGCAGCAGGCCGGGGATGATCAGCGCCAGGCTGATGGAATAGGCAACAAGCGCGAGCAGGGCGAAAACAGGCATAAAGAGTCGGCAGTCGTCAAATAGAAGAAAGAGATGCAGTATATACGCAAAATCCGTCGAGTTGTATCAAGGCGCATAGCCTGGTTAAAGGATGATGCATATAGCGTTACGTGATGTCAGCGTCAACCGCAGCATCACAACTCGGCCGGTGTCGTGTTATACTCGGGCAAATTTCCGTTTTTTTGTCGCGCTAGCGACTCACCGTTTCCACCCCAGGCGAGAGACAATGTTTGATAATTTAACCGATCGTTTGTCGCGCACGCTGCGCAACATCAGTGGCCGTGGACGCCTTACTGAAGACAACGTAAAAGAGACGCTGCGCGAAGTGCGCATGGCGCTGCTGGAGGCTGACGTTGCGCTGCCGGTAGTGCGTGATTTTATCAATCGCGTAAAAGAGAAAGCGGTTGGACATGAAGTTAACAAAAGCCTGACCCCGGGTCAGGAGTTCGTCAAAATCGTTCGTAGCGAATTGGTTTCGGCGATGGGCGAAGAGAACGAAACCCTGAATCTGGCGGCTCAGCCACCGGCCGTTGTGCTGATGGCGGGCTTGCAGGGTGCGGGTAAAACGACCAGCGTCGGTAAGCTGGGGAAATTCCTGCGCGAGAAGCACAAGAAAAAAGTGCTGGTGGTTTCAGCTGACGTTTATCGCCCTGCGGCGATCAAACAGCTGGAAACGCTGGCCGAACAGGTTGGCGTGGACTTCTTCCCATCCGACGTCGGTCAGAAGCCTATCGACATCGTTAACGCCGCGCTGAAAGAAGCGAAGCTGAAATTCTACGACGTGCTGCTGGTGGATACCGCCGGTCGTTTACACGTAGATGAAGCGATGATGGATGAAATCAAACAGGTTCATGCGGCGATTAAGCCAGTAGAAACCCTGTTTGTTGTCGATGCCATGACCGGTCAGGATGCGGCGAACACCGCGAAAGCTTTTAACGAAGCGCTGCCGTTAACCGGCGTAGTGTTGACCAAAGTCGACGGTGACGCCCGTGGCGGTGCCGCGCTGTCTATTCGTCATATCACCGGCAAGCCGATTAAATTCCTCGGCGTCGGCGAGAAAACCGAAGCGCTGGAGCCATTCCACCCGGATCGTATTGCTTCTCGTATTCTCGGCATGGGTGACGTGCTGTCGCTTATCGAAGATATCGAGAGCAAGGTTGACCGCGCGCAGGCTGAAAAGCTGGCGACCAAGCTGAAAAAAGGCGACGGTTTCGATCTGACCGACTTCCTTGAGCAGCTGCGCCAGATGAAAAATATGGGCGGTATGGCCAGCCTGATGGGCAAACTGCCGGGCATGGGCCAGATTCCTGACAACGTCAAATCACAGATGGACGATAAAGTGCTGGTGCGTATGGAGGCGATTATTAACTCCATGACGTTAAAAGAGCGCGCCAAGCCGGAAATCATTAAAGGTTCCCGTAAACGTCGTATCGCCCAGGGCTGTGGCCTTCAGGTGCAGGACGTGAACCGTCTGCTGAAGCAATTCGACGACATGCAGCGCATGATGAAGAAGATGAAGTCGAAAGGCGGCATGATGAAAATGATGCGTGGGATGAAGGGCATGATGCCACCAGGATTCCCGGGTCGTTAATCCGTTATCCCACATTGATGCCGGGGTGCGCTGGCTATTCAGTGCGCTCCGCTCATGGCGAACACGCCACATTCACGCTGTCTATTACGGTAACGCCCTGGTTATCGTGCGGTAAAAGACAGATGTTGATTGCAATTTCCCCAGAAATGAGTAAACTTTTCGGGCTTTTAATATGACACCGGGCCCCCTCCCTCGATGGGGCCCGGTTGTTCTATTCACACAAGAGGATGTTATGGTAACTATTCGTTTAGCACGTCACGGCGCTAAAAAGCGTCCGTTCTACCAGGTTGTTGTTACTGACAGCCGTAACGCACGTAACGGTCGCTTCATCGAGCGCGTTGGCTTCTTCAACCCAATCGCAAGCGAAAAAGAAGAAGGCACTCGCCTGGATCTGGATCGTATCGCTCACTGGGTTGGCCTGGGCGCTACTGTTTCCGATCGCGTAGCAGCGCTGATCAAAGCCGCTAATAAAGCAGCTTAATCTGTCACGGTGGTCATGATGAGCAAACAACTCGCCGCAAAAGCACCTGTTGATCCGATTGTATTGGGCAAAATGGGTTCTTCCTACGGTATCCGTGGTTGGCTCAGAGTGTTTTCCTCCACCGAGGACGCCCAAAGCATTTTTGACTATCAGCCCTGGTTAATCCAGAAGGCGGGTCAGTGGCAGACCGTTGAGCTGGAAAGCTGGCGCTACCACAATCAGGATATCGTCATTAAGCTGAAAGGCGTTGACGATCGTGATGCCGCGAATCTGCTGACGAATTGCGAAATTATCGTTGATTCATCACAGCTGCCGGCGCTGGACGATGGAAGCTACTATTGGAAAGACCTCATGGGCTGCCAGGTAGTAACCACTGAAGGCTACGGTCTCGGTAAAGTCATCGATATGATGGAAACCGGGTCGAATGACGTTCTCGTCATTAAGGCAAACCTGAAAGATGCATTTGGCATCAAGGAACGTCTCGTACCGTTCCTCGATGGGCAGGTTATCAAGAAAGTCGATCTCACTACTCGTACTATCGAAGTAGATTGGGATCCTGGTTTTTAAATCTCCGGATAAACGGTAAAAGACGGCGCTATGTGGATTGGCATAATTAGCCTGTTTCCTGAAATGTTCCGCGCAATTACCGATTACGGGGTAACTGGCCGGGCAGTAAAAAATGGCCTGCTGAACATCCAGAGCTGGAGTCCTCGTGATTTCGCTCATGACCGGCACCGTACCGTGGACGATCGTCCTTACGGCGGCGGACCGGGGATGTTAATGATGGTGCAACCTTTACGGGACGCCATCAATGCAGCAAAAGCCGCGGCAGGTGAAGGCGCGAAGGTGATTTATCTGTCACCTCAGGGACGCAAGCTTGATCAAGCAGGCGTCAGCGAACTGGCAACGAATCAAAAATTGATTCTGGTGTGTGGTCGCTACGAAGGTATTGATGAGCGCGTGATTCAGACCGAGATTGACGAAGAATGGTCTATCGGCGATTACGTTCTCAGCGGTGGTGAGTTACCGGCAATGACGCTGATCGACTCCGTTTCCCGGTTTATTCCGGGTGTACTGGGTCATGAAGCTTCAGCAATCGAAGATTCGTTTGCTGATGGGTTGCTGGACTGTCCACACTATACTCGACCTGAAGTGTTGGAAGGGATGGAAGTACCGCCAGTTCTGCTGTCGGGGAACCATGCCGAGATACGTCGCTGGCGTTTGAAGCAGTCGCTGGGCCGCTCCTGGCTTAGAAGACCTGAACTTCTGGAAAACCTGGCTCTGACTGAAGAGCAAGCAAGGTTGCTGGCGGAGTTCAAAACGGAACACGCACAACAGCAACATAAACATGATGGGCTGGTCTAAGACCCCCAAATATCAGTTTACCCAGGATAAGAGATTAAATTATGAGCAACATTATCAAGCAACTTGAACAAGAACAGATGAAGCAGGACGTACCTTCATTCCGTCCGGGTGATACCGTGGAAGTGAAAGTATGGGTTGTTGAAGGTTCCAAAAAACGTCTGCAGGCATTTGAGGGCGTGGTTATCGCTATTCGTAGCCGCGGTCTGCACTCTGCATTCACTGTTCGTAAAATTTCCAACGGCGAAGGCGTTGAGCGTGTCTTCCAGACTCACTCTCCGGTAGTTGACAGCATTGCTGTTAAACGTCGTGGTGCTGTACGTAAAGCTAAACTGTACTACCTGCGTGAGCGCACCGGTAAGTCTGCTCGTATCAAAGAGCGTCTTGGCGCGTAAGCGACATCCGTGTGAAAAAGGGCTGGCCGTAAGGCTGGCCCTTTTTTTATCGCCAAAAGCACCTCGCATTAACATCTTGCTGATAAATCATTTACAATACTCCCGGTTATTGGGAGGGTTGAGTGAGCAAAACGGCAATCAACATAGCAGCACTGAAACGGCGGGCCGCATGGCTTGCGCTGTGTGCTATGGCGCTGATTATCTTTGCTCCGCTAGTTTCCATTTCATTGCAACAATCGCCGATGAACGCGATGCCCGGTATGCATCATGAAATGAGTATGCCGATGTCTGCGCATCACTCAGCACCGGAGACGATGCCCATCGACCACGGTGAGGCCTGCGGCTACTGCGTACTGTTAACCCACGTTCCTGGCCTGATACTGGCGCTCTGCGTACTGTTGTGCGCGTTGTTATTGCGTATTTCTACGCCATCTTTCCCGCCGGTAGTAGCCCACTGGTTTGAATTTCCCTGGCTATTTCCCGATACCCGCGCACCACCGCAGCTGTCTGCTTTCTCCATTTAATAATGATAAATGACGCCTAAGCGTCATGACTCTTTTCGCCTATATAAAGGAAAAGTATGACAACCTGCACCTCGCGGGCGGCCTGGACGCACCTGTTGCGCCGCCTGCATTTTTTTATCGGCCTGTTTGTTGGGCCATTCATCTTTGTTGCTGCGCTGACCGGCACGCTGTATGTGGCGACGCCGCAGCTGGAAAATGGGATCTACGGGCAGGCGCTGCACGGCAGCGTTGAAGGGGAGCGTCATTCTCTGGCTGAACAGATTGCGGTAGCTGAACGAGTGCTCGTGACGCCGCTGCGACTGAGTGCGGTACGCCCGGCGCTAGAGCCGGGTGAAACCACACGGGTGATGTTCGCTGACCCGTCACTTGGCGAATCGGAAAACCGTGCCATCTTTATCGATCCCGTCACGCTGGCTGTCAAAGGTGATATGACGGTCTACGGCACCAGCGGGATATTGCCGCTACGCCAGTGGATTGATTACGCTCACCGTTCGCTGCTGCTGGGGGATGTCGGCCGGTTGTACAGCGAGCTGGCCGCTTCGTGGATGTGGATTGCGGCGCTCGGCGGTATTGTCCTGTGGGCCTTTACCCGACCAAAACGGCGCATCAAAAATCGTCTGCAAAATACCCGCCGGGTTCACGTTACGCTCGGCTGGTGTCTGCTGGCAGGAATGTTGCTGTTCTCGGCGACCGGGCTGACCTGGTCGCAATGGGCGGGGGGCAATGTGGATAAAATGCGTGCGGCGTTTAACTGGCTAACGCCACAGGTGAATACCCAGCTGAACGGCGGAGGCACAATGGTAATGGATCCTCACGCCGATCATCACGGTCATCATGAAGGAATGACCATGAGTGAAACGCCGATCGCACTCGATCGGATTGATGCGATCCTGAATCTTGCGCAGCATGCAGGTATTGCCGCCACGCATCTGGAGATCCGCCCGCCGAAAAGTGACGATCGAGCCTGGACGGTAACGGAGATCGACCGTCGCTGGCCGACGCAGGTCGACGCGGTGGCCATCGATCCTCATTCAATGGCCGTTATCGACCATACCCAGTTTGCTAGCTTCCCGCTGATGGCTAAACTGACGCGCTGGGGCGTTGATTTCCATATGGGCGTGTTGTTTGGCCTGCCGAATCAACTGCTGTTGATCGCGTTTGGTTTGGCGCTGTGTGTGGCGATTGCGATGGGGTATCGTCTATGGTGGATTAAACGTCCGGCGCAACCGCAAATTAGCCCGCTGCAGACGCTGACGCATAGCTGGCTAGGACTGTCGTTACCCGCACGGGTTGTGACCCTGCTGCTTGCGGTCATTTGCGGGCTGGCGTTGCCGGTGATGGGAGCGAGTCTGGTGCTGTTTATTCTGTGTGATTGGTTACGCTGGCGTACTGCAGCCAGCGCATCATTCGCCGAATCATCCGTTAAGTGACTTTACGGCGTGCTGATAACCACTGCAACCCGGCGGTTTTCAGCACGTCCCTGGCCGGTGCTGTTGCTGGCGACCGGGTATTTTTTGCCTAATCCGCGTGTGGTGAGGTTACTGCGCGGAATATGGGCTCCTTTTGCCCAGGCGTCGGCAACGGCATTTGCGCGTTTGAGCGAGAGGGCTTCGTTATAGCCATCTTCACCGTAGTTATCCGTGTGGCCATCCATCTGCGCGTGGTTCAACCCTGTTGCCGCCAGACGTGACGCCATGGCCTCGATCTGCGTTTCACTTTCCGGTTGCAGGGTGGCCTCATTTTTATCAAACAGGATCTTAGCCGACAGGCCCAGCGACCAGTCGCCGTTTAATTCATTAAAACCGTAAGATTGCATCGCGGCGATCTGTTCAGGCGAGAATTTGCCCTTTGGCGGCGTTTGACAACCCGAGAGGACCAGTGATGCCAGTAAAAGTGGTGCAAAGTATCGCTTTAACATTTCGTATTCCTTTCTAGCCTATTGTTTTAGTTCGCTGATTTTTTGCCTGATACATATTGTGGTCCGCTCTCTCCAGCAACGTTTCCAGCGAGTTGTTTTCCCACGCCAACGCGAAACCGATACTGAGTGACATTGGCGTGTTATATCCGTTATGGAGATCAAACGGACGGCTAAATTGCTGTTTCAGAGCTGCGCAAATATGTTGTACATCAAGTTCAGAATGGACGCCGGAAACCACCATTGCAAACTCGTCGCCGCCAAGACGATATGACTGGTGACGTATACCGCCGAAGGCTATCATCCTGCTGGCGACTTCGATGAGTACGCTATCGCCCGCAGCATGCCCCCAGGTATCATTGATCTGTTTAAAGTTGTCACCATCGAGAAAAAGCAGGGCGGAGTGGGTTTTTGCCTCTGAGTTATTCATTAACGCCGCAATGTTATTGTTGAAGGCTGCACGGTTCGCGAGGCCGGTGAGAGAGTCATGCATAGCGGTACGCATCAACTGGGCATTCTTCTCCTGCAGCCTCAACTGCCACTCTTCCATTTCATCCAGCAGGCTGTTGAAATCTTCACCAAAGCGATGAAATTCTTCGATACGTCCTTCTTTTACCCGCCGAGAAAAGTTGCGATTCTTACGGGCGTCATGAACCACATCGGTGATGTTTTGTATCTCTTCGACCATGCCATGATGCAGGGATCGCGTAATGGTGAGCGCAATGGCCGAAGCAAAAAGAATGCAGCCGGTGAGTACGGCGAATGACATCCAGATGAAGTGGCCGATCAGGGTATCGCGCGCAGCCAGACGAATTTCACCGACAGGCTGGCCGTTATGCATTATTGGCTGGGAGATAGGGACCGGAAACAACCAATGACTGACCAGCGCACCCAACGTATCGCTACTGTCCTCTGGATTCCACACCCAGGATGCAAACTGCTTTTCATGTACGTCGAACACATTCGCCATGGCAAATTGCCCCTGTTTACCCAGGGTAGCAAGCGTTTCATTAGCGGCTTGAGGATCGTTGAAAACCAGTGCTGCTTCAAGAGTATGACTCATGGATGCACCGGTTAATTCGAGATTTTTCTGCGCATATTGCTTTAATGTCACCACCGAAGCAAAACACAGCAAAAGCCATATAAGCGTCATCGTCACGATGACGCTTATGATATTGATGCGTCTTAACGTTTTTTTAAACGTTGGGCGCGGCGTGTAAGCGGTGTCCTTATTCATGCTGCTTATTCCTTGCGAGCATTAATACATCCGGATTGACTCTTACACCACTGCGAGACAGCGCATCCAGATTGACGGAGAATCTGATCCTCGGTTCATCGGTTATTAAGCAAAATGCGCTGCCAATAATGCATTCCGGGTTGTGTTCCGAGATTAATAGCAACGCCCGATGATATTGGTTGATTAATTCAACTTGCCTGGCAGGGGATTCAGTGCCGAAATAAATACCATCGCAACTGGCGGCCAGGGCATCCTGAGGAGTATGGACAACCACGGGAATGTAAGGCAGCGAACTTTGCTCATCGACAGTGCTGAGTGCCTGCAGATACCGGGAGGTGGCAAAAATACAAAGCTTAGGCGACCCGGAAAGCGAAGGCCAGCGAGTGTAGCTCACAATGCCGGACACAATTGAACGTACCGATTTATCAGTTTCAGCGAGGCGAGCGGCAGTCGCCGGGGACAGCATCAGAGATAGCATCAAAACCAGAGTCAGTCGGAGTAAAGAGATCAAGATTGAATTTCTCACGAGAATCCGCCATACCGCTCTGGAAATAGTTACCCTGGAGAGATTTTGGCAAAATATCATTGTTTATCAAAGCCGTCACTATGTCAGAAATTCGTTTTATATGATTTAAGTTAAATCTTGAATTGGTATTAGTTTTAACGGATGAAGGATAAAAAAATTAAACCTGCTCAGCCGGTTTTTTCTGCCCTTCGCGTAATCATAGACATATTCAGTATGATTAACAGGGAGATTGTTAAATTTATCGGCCGGTATCAGATTATCTTTAACTGAAATCTAATTGACGGTATTTTTTGCCATTTCTGCCTACCTGACGACAAGATACAAGGATGGCTCTGTGGGGAAGAAATGGCGGCAGTGAAGAGAAAACCTGAGATTGGTTATTCCTCGCTCAGAACGAAGGGGGGAAATCACCAGTGTAAATTTTTCATTACGATATGTTCGCCATTTTTTTGCATTAAATTGGTTTGTGTAAATAAATCTGTACGTATTTTGGATTGAAATCTTTACTGGTTGTGATATTGTGGTTTCACCTCATTGAGGAAACAACTATCGCAAACGAGCCATAACAGGTAATGCCATCATGCAAAAAGACGCGCTGAACAACGTAAATATCGCCGATGAACAGGTTTTGATCACCCCGGATCAACTGAAAGCTGAATTCCCGCTCACCGTAGAGCAGGAAGCGCAGATCGCCCAATCACGTAAAACGATTTCTGACATTATCGCCGGTCGCGATCCGCGCCTGCTGGTAGTGTGTGGGCCTTGCTCTATTCACGATCCTGAAGCTGCCATCGAATACGCGCGTCGATTTAAAACCCTTGCGGAAGAGGTCAGCGATAGCCTCTACCTGGTTATGCGTGTCTATTTTGAAAAGCCTCGTACCACCGTGGGTTGGAAAGGGCTTATCAACGATCCGCATATGGATGGCTCGTTTGATGTGGAAGGTGGTTTGAAAATTGCGCGTCGCCTGCTGGTTGAACTGGTAAGCATGGGGCTGCCGCTGGCAACTGAAGCGCTGGATCCGAATAGCCCGCAGTACCTGGGCGATCTGTTTAGCTGGTCGGCGATTGGTGCCCGTACCACTGAATCTCAGACTCACCGCGAAATGGCTTCCGGTCTGTCGATGCCGGTAGGCTTCAAAAACGGTACCGACGGTTCTCTGGCGACGGCGATTAACGCCATGCGCGCTGCTGCCATGCCGCACCGTTTTGTCGGTATCAACCAGGCCGGTCAGGTCTGCCTGCTGCGTACGCAGGGCAACCCGGATGGTCACGTGATCCTGCGTGGTGGTAAAAAGCCGAACTACGGTCCGGAAGATGTGGCGCAGTGTGAAAAAGAGATGGAACAAGCAGGACTGCGCGCATCGCTGATGGTAGATTGCAGCCATGGTAATTCCAATAAAGACTACCGCCGTCAGCCTGCGGTGGCGGAATCCGTTGTCGCACAGATCAAAGACGGTAATCGTTCTATTATCGGTCTGATGATTGAGAGCAACATTCACGAAGGCAACCAGTCTTCCGAGCAGCCGCGCTGTGATATGAAATACGGCGTATCAGTAACCGATGCCTGCATCAGTTGGGAAGCTACGGATGCGCTGCTGCGTGAACTCGACAAGGATTTACGCGGCCATCTGGCGGCTCGTCTGGCGTAAGAGGATAGTATGGTTGCTGAACTGACCGCGCTGCGCGATCAAATTGATGTCGTGGATAAAGCGTTGCTGGACTTGCTGGCAAAGCGTCTTGAACTGGTCGCGGAAGTCGGTGAAGTCAAAAGTAAGTATGGCTTGCCGATTTACGTCCCGGAGCGCGAAGCTTCGATGCTGGCTTCGCGCCGCAAAGAAGCGGCGGCAATGGGCGTTCCGCCTGACCTGATTGAAGATGTTCTGCGCCGCGTGATGCGTGAGTCCTACTCCAGTGAAAACGACAAGGGATTTAAAACCCTATGTCCGTCGCTGCGCCCGGTGGTGATTGTCGGCGGCGGCGGCCAGATGGGGCGGCTATTTGAAAAAATGCTCGGTCTGTCGGGTTACCAGGTTCGTACGCTGGAAAAAGAAGACTGGGCGAGTGCGCCGGAGCTGGTGGCGGATGCCGGTATGGTTATCGTTAGCGTGCCGATCCACGTCACCGAACAGGTGATTGAGAAACTGCCTCCGCTGCCGGCAGATTGTATTCTGGTTGATCTCTGTTCGGTAAAAGCCGGGCCGTTGCAGGCGATGTTGTCGGCGCACAGCGGCCCCGTTGTTGGGCTGCATCCGATGTTTGGGCCGGATAGCGGAAGCCTGGCAAAACAGGTTGTCGTTTACTGTGATGGCCGCCAGCCGGAAGCGTATCAGTGGTTCCTTGAACAGATTCAGGTTTGGGGCGCGCGTTTACATCGGATTAGCGCGGTTGAGCACGATCAGAATATGGCGTTTATCCAGGCGCTGCGCCACTTCGCAACCTTTGCCTACGGCCTGCATTTGGCGGAAGAGAACGTGCAGCTGGAGCAGCTGTTGGCGCTCTCATCGCCGATTTATCGCCTTGAGCTGGCGATGGTTGGGCGACTGTTTGCCCAGGATCCGCAGCTGTATGCCGATATCATCATGTCATCTGGCAACAACCTGGCGCTGATTAAACGCTACTACCAGCGATTCGGTGAGGCCATTGGTTTGCTGGAACAAGGCAATAAACAGGCGTTTATTGATAGCTTCCGCAAAGTCGAACATTGGTTCGGTGATTACGCGCAACGTTTCCAGAGTGAGAGTCGCGTCCTGTTACGTCAGGCGAATGACAACCGGCAGTAATCGAAACTGTATATACTTGAAAGCCAGGGGAAATCCTCTGGCTTTTTTTATGGGATAAAGACGATGGCTGACGCAAACCTGCTGTTTGATTACACCGGACATCTGCCGGAATGCCCGACCTGGAGCGATGCTGAGCAGGCGCTGTACTGGGCCGATATTATGGAATGTGAAATTCACCGCTACGTGCTGGCGACCGGCGAGCACCAGATCCTCCAGTTTCCGGAAGAGGTCGGCTGTTTTTCCCTGCGGGAGAAGGGCGGCTTTATCGTTGCGTTGCGTAGCGCTATCTGGCTTGCGGATAGCCGCGGTCTGCTGGTGCATAAAATCTGTGATAACCCGAGCAATCCCCAGTTGGCGCGTTTTAATGACGGTGGCACGGACCGGGACGGGCGTTTTTACGCCGGCACATTCTGGGGGCCGGGCGATTACAACGGTGCGCTGCTGGTCCGCGTGGATAATCAGCTTAAGCCGAAGGTTATTCAGTGCGATATTCATGGTGCCAACGGCCTGGCATTCAGTGAAGACAAGCGCTGGATGTACACTTCCGACACGCCGAATGCGGTGATTTATCGTACGCCACTGGATGAGCAGGGTGAGCCAGGCCGGCGAAAAGTGTTCCGTAAGTTTGCAGCCGGTGAAGGTATTCCTGATGGGGCTGCAATAGACGAGGAAGGCTGCTACTGGAGTGCGATGTTTGACGGCTGGCGAGTGGCACGGTTTTCACCAGAAGGCGTACAGCTTGAAGAATATCGTCTGCCAGTACGTTGTCCGACGATGGTCTGCTTTGGCGGAGCGGATATGCGCACGTTGTTTATTACCACCACGCGCGAAAATATGTCGGCGGCGGAAGTGGCGCAGTACCCACTTTCTGGCGCCATCTTCACGCTACCGGTGGCGGTGGCAGGAATGAAGAAGACGCCGTTTATCGAAGCTTAAATCGGGTCAACTGGTACAACGTTTTCGCTGGGGTAGCTCCCCAGCACTTTCATCGAACGGGTAATCCCAGACAGCTCTTTCAGCGCTTTTTGCATTGGCAGCGCTTCCAGGTTGGCCTGAATATCGAGATAAAACATCTCTTCCCACGGATTACCGTGGATAGGACGAGACTCGAGTTTGGTCATAATCAGCTTATGGTTACGCAGCACCAACAGTGCTTCTACCAACGCACCGGCTTGTTGCCCGGTGGCAATCAGCAGCGTGGTTTTTGCCGGTACCTGATCGGAGACGTTGACGGCTTTACGGGCCAGCACCAGGAAGCGGGTGATGTTTTGCGTCTGATTAGCCTGGCAATGTTCCAGCACTTGTAATCCGTACAGCTTACCGCCAGCTTCGCTGCCCAGTGCGGCCACTGTAGGGGAGTTGGTCTGCGCAACTTTTTCCATTGCCGCCGAAGTGCTCTCGGTATATTCAATTTTCCACTGTGGATAGTGGTTCAGGAACTGGCTGCACTGCTGGAACGGCTGTGGATGACTGTAGACCGTTTCGATGGTATCCAGCGTTGCCCCGGCATTAACCAGCACACAGTGGTCGATAGGCACCGTCATCTCGCCAACAATTGACAGGCTGGTGTGCTGCAACAGGTCGTAGACGTCATTGATGCCGCCGGAGCTGGTGTTCTCGATAGGCACTACCGCGTAGTCGGCCTGTCCGGTTTCAACCTGATTAAAGATATCGGCAAACTTCAAACAGCCGCTTTCAATGAACTGCTCGAAGTGACGTGCAGCATACTGACGTGCCGCCAGGTGTGAGTACGAACCTTTTGGGCCAAGAAAAGCGATACGTGCCGAGTGCGGATTGATCTGGTTTAAATGCTGCTGCAATAAGGTCTGTTGGGTGAGAACGGAATCCTCAATAATCAGCTGGAACAGGCGAGTAATATAGTGTGCATCGAGCTGGTGTGTTTTGCCGATGGTAATCAGACGCTCTAGCAGATCACGTTCGCGATCGATATCGCGTACCGGGCGATGAGACGCCAGTTTGGCCTTACCAACCTCAATGGCGAGTCCGCGACGTTCCGCCAGCAGGCTCACTAATTTCTCATCCAGCGCACTTATCTTATCGCGTATCGCCAGTAACGGGTTTTCCGAAGTCATCATGTTTGCCTTTCTTGTTATCAATAAAAAAGGCCCCCCGGGTGGGAGGCCTTATTGTTCGTCTTCGCATTCTTTATCACACGACGAAACGCCTCCCATTCAGGGGAAGGTAAAAAAGAATGCGAAGAAAAACGGTAGCAATTTCACAGTTGATTAAATCCTTAACGTAGTGAGGTTTTACAGTACCTGCTCTGTTTTCGTTCTGTCAATAAAAAACGCGCCCGGAGGCGCGTTGGCGTGACACATTAAAGTTCAAAGTTCGGTTTACTCTTCTTCAACTTCCACGAAGCTTGCGTCTTTCACTGATGTTGCTGCGCGACGGGCTTCCCCTTTGTGTTGCACCTTATTCAGCTGCCGTTCCAGCTTGTTGATCAATTCGTTAATGGCAGTATACATATCTTCATGTTTTGCACTGGCGACGAGATGCCCATTTGGGGTGTTCATCGTGGCATCGGCTACAAAACCCTGCGGTTCTTTCGACAGAATGATATGAGGATTAATTAACTGAGTTTGCCATTTTTCCAATTTGGCGAGACGGTCTGCGACATGCTGGCGAATAGCCGGAGTAATTTCCATTTGTTTACTGGTAATGTTCATTGTCATAAATTTTACCTCTTGTCTTTCCGTCTTGGTGATTCCAGCATACCTCGGATTTGCTTAAAATGTGTGATAAAGATCACATTATTTTGTCACTTTTTGTCAGTGCATTCATTTTGTGAGTCAGGACAGGAAGAAGTGATTTTTTACTTGTCGGATCGGGAAATACAAGCCATATTTGATAGGATGACTTGCCGCTAAACCGCTTCAGCAAGTGATTAAAATGGATAAAAAAACGGCAGCCATCGGGCTGCCGTTTTGCTTTTGATGATAGCTTGATTAGGACTGAGTATTTTTGCTGTTGGCGGCAATGATTTTCGCCACTTTGTCAGCCTGTGCGGTCATCTGCATTTCGCGGTATGCGTTTTCCATCTTCGGCAGCGCGTCGCGCGTCGCCTGAGTATCAGGGTAGTTACGCATCATGTTTTCGGTACGGTTAACTACCGCAACCCATGCACCGCGCGCGGTGTAGTAATCGACAACGGAAAGCTCATACTTCGCCAGACGATCTTTCAGGAACACCAGACGTTTGTTGGCATCGGTCACATACTGACTGTTCGGATAGCCGCGCACCAGCTTCGAGAAGTCGTTGAATGCGTCACGTGCGTGCTGCGGGTCACGGTCGGAGCGATCAACCCCAAAGAAACCCTGCAATGCACTATCGTCCAGCGCCATGTTAGTCAGACCGCGCATGTACATCACATAGTCGATGTTTGGATGCGTTGGGTTTAGACGGATGAAACGGTCAATGGCGGCCTGAGCCAGCGGCAGATCGGCATTTTTGTAGTATGCGTAGATCAGATCCAGCTGAACCTGCTGAGAATATGGCCCAAATGGATAGCGGTTATCCAACGCTTCCAGTTGCGTTATTGCCTGTTTCCAGTTACCGTCCTGGAGCTTTTGCTGAGCAGTTGCGTAGATTTCATTAGGCGGATTATCAGGAACCTCTTCCTTTGAACCAGAGCACCCCGCCAAAGCCAGGCTCAACGTGGCCGCTGCCACCAGATATTTCATGCGCGTCATGACGTTTTGACTTTCCTCAAAATGTTTATACGGGATATTCACAGTTCCTGTTCCCGACTAAGACCAGCTACAATAGCACACTATATTAAACGGCAAAGCCGTAAAAACCCAACGTTAACGAAGAAGCTGTATATGGCACAACGAGTACAACTCACCGCAACGGTGTCCGAGTCACAACTCGGTCAACGCTTAGATCAGGCTTTGGCCGAAATGTTCCCTGATTATTCGCGATCGCGCATAAAAGAGTGGATCCTTGACCAACGCGTTCAGGTAAACGGCAAAGTTTCTGACAAGCCGAAAGAGAAAGTCATGGGTGGCGAGAACGTCGCTATCGATGCCGAAATTGATGAAGATATCCGCTTTGAAGCGCAGGATATCCCGCTCGATATCGTTTATGAAGATGAAGACATTATTGTCATCAACAAGCCGCGTGGTTTTGTCGTGCACCCTGGCGCCGGTAATCCGGACGGCACGGTGCTGAATGCGCTGCTGCATTATTATCCGCCGATTGCCGACGTGCCGCGCGCTGGTATTGTGCATCGTCTGGATAAAGACACCACCGGCCTGATGGTGGTGGCCAAAACCGTTCCCGCTCAGACCCGTCTGGTGGAGTCGCTGCAGCTGCGCGAAATTACCCGTGAGTATGAAGCGGTGGCTATTGGTCATATGACAGCCGGGGGTTCCGTTGAGGAGCCGATCAGCCGTCATCCAACCAAGCGCACGCACATGGCGGTGCACCCTATGGGTAAACCGGCGGTCACGCACTATCGCATCATGGAACACTTCCGTGTGCACACGCGTCTGCGGTTACGTCTGGAAACCGGACGTACGCACCAGATCCGCGTGCACATGGCGCACATTACCCATCCGCTGGTGGGCGATCAGGTCTATGGTGGCCGTCCACGTCCGCCAAAAGGCGCCTCGGATGAGTTCATCTCGACGCTGCGTCAGTTTGATCGTCAGGCGCTTCACGCAACAATGCTGCGTCTCTATCATCCAATTTCGGGGATTGAGATGGAATGGCATGCGCCGATTCCGCAAGATATGGTCGATCTTATCGCGGTTATGCGCGATGACTTTGAAGAGCATAAGGACGACGTCGACTGGCTATGACTAAAATCATTGTCCCTGAATGGCCGTTACCGAATGGGGTAGGGGCCTGTAGTTCAACGCGTGTCGGTGGTGTTAGTCAGGGGGCGTGGGATTCACTGAATCTCGGCGCTCACTGTGGTGATAACATCGAATTCGTTGAAGAGAACCGTAAGCGTATGTTTGCGGCAGGAAAACTGCCGTCAAAACCGGTGTGGCTGGAGCAAGTTCACGGTAAGGATGTCCTGCATCTTACCGGCGAGCCTTATACTTCTAAGCGTGCCGATGCGTCCTACAGTAATATCCCAGGGACAGTGTGCGCGGTAATGACGGCAGACTGCCTGCCCGTGTTGTTCTGCAACCGGGCTGGCACAGAAGTTGCGGCGGCACATGCTGGCTGGCGTGGTCTGTGCGATGGTGTGCTGGAGGAGACCGTCGCCTGCTTTAACGACAGTGCGGATAATATTCTGGCCTGGTTTGGCCCGGCGATTGGCCCTCAGGCGTTTGAAGTCGGTCCGGAAGTACGCGAAGCGTTTATGGCGAAAGATGCCAAAGCGGTGAGTGCATTTCGCCCGGCTGGCGATAAATACTATGCTGATATCTACCTGCTGGCCCGTCAGCGGCTGGCAAATATCGGCGTAACCGCTGTCTTCGGCGGCGACCGCTGTACCTTCAGCGAAAAGGATGATTTTTTCTCTTATCGTCGCGACCGTACTACAGGTCGTATGGCAAGTTTCGTCTGGCTGATATAACCTATAGAATCAAGACGATCCAGAACGCTGATAATATTTTCTCATTGAATAGGTCATTTAACCTTGAATAATTGAGGGATGACCTCATTTAATCTCCTGTAGCAAAATTGACCTATTATGGGAGGAGTCATGCGTCTGGATCGTCTTACCAATAAATTCCAGCTTGCTCTTGCCGATGCCCAGTCACTCGCACTGGGGCAAGACAACCAATTTATCGAACCTCTTCATTTAATGAGCGCCTTGCTGAATCAGGAAGGGGGATCGGTACGTCCTTTATTAACGTCGGCAGGTATTAATGCTGGCCAGCTTCGCACCGCAATCGAGCAGGCACTAAGCCGTTTGCCACAGGTGGAAGGCACCGGTGGCGACGTGCAGCCGTCACAGGATCTGATTCGCGTCCTTAATCTCTGCGATAAGCTGGCGCAAAAAAACGGCGATAACTTTATTTCGTCAGAACTGTTTGTTCTGGCGGCGCTTGAGTCCCGTGGCACTCTGGCTGAATTACTGAAATCAGCTGGCGCGACAACTGCCAACATCACTCAGGCAATTGAAAAAATGCGTGGAGGTGAAAGCGTGAATGACCAGGGTGCCGAAGACCAACGTCAGGCATTAAAGAAATATACCGTCGATCTGACCGAGCGTGCCGAACAGGGCAAACTCGATCCGGTTATCGGTCGTGATGAAGAGATTCGCCGTACCATTCAGGTACTGCAGCGTCGTACCAAAAATAACCCGGTATTAATCGGTGAGCCGGGTGTCGGTAAAACGGCCATTGTTGAAGGACTGGCACAGCGCATTATCAACGGTGAAGTACCGGAGGGCTTAAAAGGCCGCCGCGTACTGGCGCTGGATATGGGGGCGCTGGTGGCCGGGGCGAAATACCGCGGTGAGTTTGAAGAGCGCTTAAAAGCGGTTCTGAACGATCTGTCTAAACAGGAAGGCAACGTTATCCTGTTTATCGACGAGTTGCACACCATGGTGGGTGCAGGTAAAGCAGACGGCGCAATGGATGCCGGGAACATGCTGAAACCGGCGCTGGCGCGTGGTGAACTGCACTGCGTTGGGGCCACGACGCTGGATGAATATCGCCAATACATCGAAAAAGATGCGGCACTGGAACGTCGCTTCCAGAAAGTGTTTGTTGCGCAGCCGTCGGTCGAAGATACCATCGCCATTCTGCGCGGGCTGAAGGAACGCTATGAGCTGCACCATCACGTGCAGATTACCGACCCGGCGATTGTTGCGGCAGCTACGCTGTCTCATCGTTATATCGCCGACCGTCAGTTGCCGGATAAAGCTATCGACCTGATTGATGAAGCGGCTTCCAGCATCCGTATGCAGATTGATTCCAAGCCGGAAGAACTGGACAGACTCGAACGCCGTATTATCCAGTTGAAGCTGGAACAGCAGGCGTTAATGAAAGAGTCTGACGAGGCGAGTAAAAAACGTCTCGATATGCTCAACGAAGAGCTGCAAGATAAAGAACGGCAGTATTCGGAATTAGAAGAAGAGTGGAAAGCGGAGAAAGCTTCTCTTTCCGGGACGCAAACCATTAAAGCCGAACTTGAGCAGGCGAAAATTGCCATCGAACAGGCTCGACGATCGGGCGACCTGGCGCGAATGTCCGAACTGCAGTATGGCAAAATTCCTGAGCTGGAAAAACAGCTCGAAGCGGCCACGCAGTCAGAAGGCAAAACGATGCGCCTGTTACGTAATAAAGTGACGGATGCCGAAATTGCAGAAGTGCTGGCACGCTGGACCGGTATTCCGGTCGCCAGAATGCTCGAGGGCGAACGCGATAAGCTGCTGCGTATGGAGCAGGATTTGCATAGCCGGGTGATTGGCCAGAATGAAGCGGTAGAAGCGGTATCGAATGCGATTCGCCGTAGCCGCGCCGGGCTGTCCGATCCAAATCGTCCAATTGGCTCGTTCCTGTTCCTAGGGCCGACCGGTGTCGGTAAAACCGAGCTGTGCAAAGCACTGGCTAACTTTATGTTCGACAGTGACGACGCCATGGTGCGTATCGATATGTCCGAGTTTATGGAAAAACACTCCGTGTCTCGTCTCGTCGGTGCGCCTCCAGGATATGTCGGCTATGAAGAAGGTGGTTATCTGACGGAAGCCGTTCGTCGCCGTCCTTACTCCGTCATCCTGCTGGATGAAGTGGAGAAAGCGCATCCGGATGTGTTCAACATTCTGCTGCAGGTGCTCGACGATGGTCGTCTGACCGATGGGCAGGGGAGAACGGTCGACTTCCGTAATACGGTCGTCATTATGACGTCGAACCTTGGCTCTGATCTGATTCAGGAACGTTTCGGCGAGCTGGATTACGGCCATATGAAAGATCTGGTGTTGGGTGTGGTCAGCCACAGCTTCCGCCCGGAATTCATTAACCGTATAGATGAAGTTGTTGTGTTCCATCCGCTGGGTGAGACGCATATTGCTTCTATTGCCCAGATTCAGCTGCAGCGTCTGTACAAACGTCTGGAAGAGCGTGGCTATGAAACGCAGATCTCCGACGAAGCCCTGCATCTGCTGAGCAAAAATGGTTACGACCCGGTATACGGTGCGCGTCCGCTGAAACGTGCTATTCAGCAGCAGATAGAGAACCCGCTGGCACAGCAAATTTTGTCCGGCGAGCTGATTCCTGGCAAAATGGTTCGTCTGGAAGTCAAAGACGACCATATTGTGGCGGTGCAGTAAGTCACAAAAATAAGAAAACGAGCCCTTCGGGGCTCGTTTTTGTATGGAAACCAGGCAAAAATAAGCGTTATGTATGAAAAGTGAGCGAACGAAAACATTTTTCATATTTATGCTTGCGGGATCTCAATTTCTCCCTATAATGCGGCCCCACTGAGACGGAACAACGGCAAGCAAGCCGCCGGGTCAGCGGG
>NZ_JAKCNS010000027.1 GCF_021440345.1 Kluyvera intermedia | reverse complement strand
AGTTGGAGTCATTACCCAAATGCGGCTGAAATTTATAACAAAGATGGCAACAAATTAGATCTGTACGGTAAAGTCGACGGCCTGCACTATTTCTCTAGTGACAACGGCAACGACGGTGACCAGTCCTACGTTCGTCTGGGCTTCAAAGGCGAAACTCAGGTTAACGATCAGCTGACCGGTTACGGCCAGTGGGAATACAACGTTCAGGCGAACAACACCGAAGGTTCTTCTGACCAGGCGTGGACTCGTGTGGGCTTCGCAGGTATCCGCGTTGCTGACGCAGGTTCTTTCGACTACGGTCGTAACTACGGCGTTGTTTACGACGTAACTTCCTGGACCGACGTTCTGCCAGAATTCGGCGGCGACACCTACGGTTCCGACAACTTCATGCAATCCCGTGCTAACGGCGTTGCTACCTACCGTAACACCGACTTCTTCGGTCTGGTTGATGGTCTGAACTTTGCTCTGCAGTATCAGGGTAAAAACGGCAGCGTTTCTGGTGAAGGCTCAACGGCTAACGGTCGTCAGGCTCTGAAACAGAACGGTGACGGCTTCGGCGGTTCCATCACTTATGATATCGGTGCAGGCTTCAGCGTTGGTGGTGCAATCTCTTCCTCCAAACGTACCACTGAGCAGAACAACAGCGCGTTTGCAATCCGTGATGAAGATGGTGATCTGACTGGCGATACCAGCAAAATCTACGGTAGCGGCGATCGTGCTGAAACCTACTCCGGTGGTCTGAAATACGACGCAAACAACATCTACCTGGCGACTCAGTACACCCAGACCTACAACGCAACTCGTTTCGGTGGTTCCCCGAACGCTGGCGTTTACGGCTATGCTGACAAAGCTCAGAACTTCGAAGTGGTTGCACAGTACCAGTTCGACTTCGGTCTGCGTCCATCCATCGCTTACCTGCAGTCCAAAGGCAAAAACATCAACAACGGTGTTCGTGACTTCGGCGACCAGGATCTGCTGAAATATGTTGATGTAGGCGCGACTTACTACTTCAACAAAAACATGTCTACCTATGTTGATTACAAAATCAACCTGCTGGACAAAAACGACTTCACCACTGCAGCCGGTATCTCTACCGACAACATCGTTGCACTGGGTATGGTTTACCAGTTCTAATACTGTTAACACCGCGAAAAGGGGCCATATGGCCCCTTTTTTTGTGCCGAAATTAAACCAATTAGTGTACTCTTGCGCCGTTTGCAGGAGGGTAATAACGGATGGAAATGACATTTTTACGCATGGCGCTGGTGAGCGTCGTTTTACTGCTGACGGGCTGCGATAACGCCAGCACTCCCGTCGCGCCAAAAGCTGCGGCGACGGTGCTTGAAGGCAAAACTATGGGCACTTTCTGGCGCGTCAGCGTGGTGGGTGTTGATAAAACGCAGGCTGAAGAGTTACGACAGAAGGTGCAAAAGTTGCTGGATGGCGACGATCAGCTGCTGTCGACCTGGAAAAACGACTCGGCGCTGATGCGTTTTAACCATTCAAATAGCCTGACCTCGTGGCCGGTCAGCGAAGCGATGGCGGATATTGTCACGGAGTCGCTGCGCATCGGCTACAAAACCCAGGGCGCCATGGACATTACCGTTGGCCCACTGGTCAATTTATGGGGTTTTGGTCCGGATAAACAGCCGGTCAAAACGCCGACTCAGGCGCAAATTGACGCCGCCAAAGCCCGTACCGGGCTGGCTTTTCTCTCCGTTATCAACCGCTCGGGCAGACAGTATCTGCAAAAATCGATCCCCGACCTGTTCGTTGATCTTTCCACCGTCGGTGAGGGCTATGCCGCCGATCATCTGGCGCGCTTAATGACCGAAGAGGGGATCTCTCGTTACCTGGTTTCGGTGGGCGGCGCATTGGTAAGCCGCGGTATGAATGCCGATGGTCAGCCGTGGCGAGTAGCAATTCAAAAACCGACGGACCGGGAAAATGCGGTACAGGCCATTGTGGATATTAATGGCCACGGTATCAGTACATCCGGCAGCTATCGTAACTACTATGAGCTGGACGGCCAGCGGATCTCTCACGTTATCGATCCGCAAACCGGGAGGCCCATCACCCATAAACTGGTCTCAGTCACCGTGATTGCGCCAACCGCGCTGGAAGCCGATGGCTGGGATACCGGTTTAATGGTGCTTGGCCCGCAAAAAGCCCAGCAGGTTGTTCGTGAGCAGGGGCTGGCGGTGTACATGATTATGAAAGAAGGCGATGGCTTCACCACCTGGATGTCGCCGCAGTTCGAGGCCTTCCTGGTCAGCGGGAAAAATTAAAAAGCAAGATTGCGGGTTTTTTAATTCCTCCCTTTGGGCACAGTGATGGTTACACTCAAGGGAGGAGCCCGTTATGACATCTCATACATTACATACCGACGAGGATCGCTGGCAAGCGGTGCTCAATCGCGATGCCGAGGCTGACGGCCAGTTTTTTTTTGCCGTACAGACTACCGGTATTTTTTGTCGTCCATCCTGCCGTGCCCGCCACGCGCTGCGGCACAATGTCCGTTTTTATCCGGATGCCGATGCGGCGCAGGCCGCGGGATTTCGCCCGTGCAAACGCTGCCAGCCCAACGCGCTGGCGCCTGAACAGCAGAAAATCGACAAAGTCGCCTATGCCTGTCGATTGCTGGAGCAGGAATCGCCCATCACGCTGGATGCGCTCGCGCAGGCAGTGGCGGTCAGCCCGTATCATTTTCATCGGATGTTTAAATCGGTCACTGGCATGACGCCGAAAGCCTGGCAGCAGGCCTGGCGAGCGCGCCGGTTACGTGAATCATTAAGTGAAGATGAAACCGTTACCCAGGCGGTACTGGCGGCCGGATTTCCAACCAGCAGCAGCTATTATCGGCACGCGGATGAGATGCTCGGTATGAGCGCGAAAACCTATCGGCAGGGTGGAAAGGCGACAGAGATACACTATGCGACAGGTGAGTGCTCACTGGGGCGCTGCCTGGTGGCGATAAGCGAGCGCGGAATTTGTGCGGTGCTGTTGGGTGATGATGAGCCTGCCTTGATCGATGAATTACAGCGCAGCTTCCCCGCCGCGCGTTTTCTGCCGGCTGATGCCGCCTTTAGCCAACACATTGCCGCTGTTGTCGCCAGTCTCAATCAACCGACGACAGCGTTATCTTTACCTTTAGATATTCGCGGCACCGCGTTTCAACAGCTGGTATGGCAGGCGCTGCGCGCTATACCCGTGGGTGAAACACGCAGCTACCAGCAGGTGGCGCAGAGTATTGGTAATCCGCAAGCGGTGCGGGCGGTCGCTAGCGCCTGCGCGGCAAACCGGCTGGCTATCCTGGTGCCTTGTCACCGGGTTGTGCGCGGCGATGGTTCGCTTTCTGGCTACCGCTGGGGCGTGGCGCGGAAAGCGGCACTCTTGCAACGTGAAAAGGAGCGCTGATGCTGGATCTGTTTGCTGATGAATCGCCGTGGTCTGAGCCGCTGGCGCCCGGCGCGGTGATTCTTCGCCGCCAGGCGCGTGAACAAAGCGCGGTGCTGTTGGCTGCAATCGAACAGGTGGCGGCTATTTCTCCTTTTCGCCAGATGGTGACCCCGGGCGGTTACACGATGTCCGTGGCGATGACCAACTGCGGTCCATATGGCTGGAGTACAGACCGTCACGGCTACTGCTACGCTGCCGTTGATCCGCTGACAGGCGAGCCGTGGCCTGCGATGCCGGAGTGTTTTCGCAGGCTGGCGCAGAGCGCCGCTGCCCGCGCGGGCTATCCGGTGTTTAACCCTGATGCCTGCCTGATTAACCGCTATCAACCCGGTGCAAAGCTGTCGCTTCATCAGGATAAAGATGAAGCATTACTGGATGCGCCGATTGTTTCCGTCTCACTCGGTTTGCCCGCCACCTTCCAGTTTGGTGGTTTGAAACGTACCGATCCGCTACAGCGCGTGTGGCTTGAGCACGGTGATGTGGTGGTGTGGGGCGGCGAATCTCGGCTATTTTATCACGCGGTCCTACCGCTTAAGGCGGGAAACCATCCACAGGTTGGCCCCTGGCGCTATAATCTGACCTTTCGTTGTGCCACCTGATAACGAATAAAAATAAGAATTATTCTTGATGTAACCTCTGAGCAGTTTACACTGCGGGCTGTTTTTTCTTGCCTGGTTGCTGCTATGGAACTTCTGTTACTCGTCTGGCGTCAATACCGCTGGCCTTTTATTGGCGTGATGGCCCTGAGCCTGCTCAGCGCAGCGCTGGGTATCGGGCTTATCGCCTTCATCAACGTCCGTCTGATTGAGACGTCAGATACCACTTTCACCGTACTGCCGGAATTTCTTGGTCTGTTGCTACTGCTGATGGCGGTCACGCTCGGTTCTCAGCTGGCATTGACGACGCTAGGACATCACTTTGTTTATCGGCTGCGCCGCGAATTTATCAAACGTATCCTCGATACGCAGATTGAGCGGGTAGAAAAGCTTGGCAGCGCTTCTTTGCTGGCGGGGCTGACCAGCGACATTCGGGCTATCACCATCGCCTTTGTGCGCCTGCCTGAACTGGTGCAGGGGATTATTCTGACCTTCGGTTCTGCCGCCTATCTGGCGGTGTTGTCGACCAAAATGCTGCTGATCACCGCGCTGTGGGTGGCGCTGACCATTTGGGGCGGTTTCCTGCTGGTGGCGCGCGTCTACAAACATATGGCGACGCTGCGTGAAACCGAAGACCGGCTGTACAACGACTACCAGACGGTGCTGGAAGGGCGCAAAGAGCTGACGCTTAACCGCGAACGCGCGGAGTACGTGTTTGAACAACAGTTCACGCCGGATGCGAAAGCCTATCGTCACCATATTGTGCGGGCGGATACCTTCCACCTGAGCGCGGTCAACTGGTCGAATATTATGATGCTTGGCGCCATTGGCCTGGTGTTCTGGATGGCTAACGGTCTGGGCTGGGCGGATACCAACGTCGCCGCCACCTATTCATTGACGCTGTTGTTCCTGCGTACGCCGCTGCTGTCGGCGGTGGGCGCACTGCCGACGCTGTTAAGCGCACAGGTGGCGTTCAACAAGCTGAATAAATTCTCGCTGGCGCCGTATCAGGAAGCCTTCCCGCAGCCGGTGGCACATCCGAACTGGCAGACCCTTGAGCTGCGCGATGTGACCTTCCACTATGAAGACAACACGTTTGCCGTTGGCCCGCTGAATCTGACGCTAAAACGCGGTGAACTGGTGTTCCTGATTGGCGGCAACGGGAGCGGTAAATCCACGCTGGCAATGCTACTGACCGGGCTTTATCAGCCGGTTTCGGGACAAATTCTTCTCGATGGTCAACCGCTGGCAGCGGAAAAACCGGAGGATTACCGCAAGCTGTTCTCGGCGGTGTTTACCGATGTCTGGCTGTTTGAGCATTTACTGGGACCGGATGGTCAACAGGCTAATCCTCAATTGGTCGATAAATGGCTGACGCAGCTGCAGATGACCCATAAGGTTAAACTTGAAAACGGCCGCATTCTGGACCTGAAATTATCCAAGGGACAGAAGAAGCGTGTGGCGTTGCTGCTGGCGTTGGCGGAAGAGCGAGATATCATCATGCTGGATGAATGGGCCGCCGATCAGGATCCGCACTTCCGTCGCGAGTTTTATCAGGTGTTACTGCCGCTGATGCAGCAAATGGGCAAAACCATTTTCGCCATCAGCCATGATGACCACTACTTCGTGCATGCGGACCGCCTGCTGGAGATGCGCAACGGCCAGCTCAGTGAGCTGGTGGGTGAAGAGCGTGAACGCGCCTCACGAGATGCTGTGGCTCGTACTGCCTGATTTTTTGGCCGCTCTGCTGTTTTTTTCAACGCTTGAGCGGCCGGTTTAACCTTTTTTACATCACCCCGCGCTATGCTTAGAGCGCCCAGTCATTCGATTGGGCGAACCTTCACGAATAAGGATTATTCATGTCTCTGTTGAAGAAGAACAGCGCCCGGCTGCGCGATGAAGAGCGTATGCGCCTTATCTGGTTGCTCACCACCGATAAGGCCATTACCTCAGCGCTACTGGGCAAACTGACGCTCGCCGAGCAGTATGATGAAAGCACGCTGGCTGACGATCTTGCGGAGGTCGGCATGCTGGTGGCCCACCTTCAGCCGCCGGATCTCGCCGACACCCTGGAAGCGTTGCCGTCAGAAGAGCGTCATGCCCTGTGGAACATGATCGAAGACGATCGTCGCGGGAAGGTGTTGCTGGAAGCATCGGAGAACGTCTGGGACGACCTCATCGAAGATATGAGCGACCGGGCGTTGCTCGATGCACTGCAAACGCTGGATATTGACGAACAGATCTACCTCGTTCAGCACCTGCCGCGCGATCTAACCGGACGCCTGCTGGCCTCCATGACGCCTGAAGAACGCGCGCGCGTGCGTCAGGTGATGAACTATGCCCACGACTGTGTCGGTTCGATCATGGAGTTTGAGGTGATCACCATTCGGCCCGACGTCACGCTGGCTTCGGTGCAGCGTTTCCTGCGTCGGCTGGGCAAAATGCCGGAGAACACCGATAAGCTGTTCGTTATCAAGCGCGACCAAACGCTGATTGGTGAACTGGAGCTGAAAACGATTCTGCTTAATCCGGCCGATCGCCTCGTGCATGAGGTGATGGAAGCGGATCCGGTAGCTTTCCATCCGGAGGAGAAGTCGGAGAGCGTTGCGCGTACCTTCGAACGTGACAACCTGATCAGCGCCGCGGTCATTGATACTCAGGGTAAGCTGATGGGACGTTTGACCATCGATGAGATCGTTGATGTGGTTTATGAAGAGACCGACAGCGATTTACGTCGGATGGGGGGCTTGAGCAGTGATGAAGATGTCTATGCTCCGGTGATGAAAGCGGTGAAAACGCGTTGGGCGTGGCTGGCTATTAACCTCTGCACTGCATTTATCGCCTCGCGAGTGATCGACGGTTTTGAACACACTATTTCGCAACTGGTGGCGCTGGCTTCGCTGATGCCTATCGTCGCGGGAATTGGCGGTAACACCGGCAACCAGACCATCACCATGATTGTACGTGCGCTGGCGTTGCAGCACATTCAGCCGGGTAACTTCTCGTTCTTGATCCTGCGTGAAATGGGCGTAGCGCTGATTAACGGCGTCGTCTGGGGTGGGATTATGGGCGGCGTGACCTGGTTCTTGTATGACGACATGCATCTGGGCGCGGTGATGTCGCTGGCGATGATCTTAAACCTGCTGGTGGCTTCGGTCATGGGGGTGCTGATCCCGATGATCATGGTCAAGTTTGGCCGCGACCCGGCGGTCGGCTCAAGCGTGATGATCACCGCGATCACCGACACCGGGGGCTTCTTTATTTTTCTCGGACTGGCGACGGTGTTTCTGCTTTAAGCTTTGCCCGCTGCTTCAAACGGGCGGGTACCAACAGCATCATCACGATCCCTGCCAGTACGCCGATGGCCAGATTACCGGTGCTGACCGTCGCGGCGACGGTCACTATCATCACCAGCGTTTCCGGCCACGGCGTGCGTTTAAGCGTCGCGGGCTGGAGGCTCTGCCAGCTAAAGGTCTTAAACGCCACAATCACCATAATCCCCGCCAGTACCGACATTGGGATCATCGCCATCACTTCACTTAACGCAGTTACCAGCAACAGCAGCACCAGCGCGGCGGCGAGGGTGGAAATACGGCTGCGGCCTTTGCCCATCTCAACGTTAACGATGGTTTGACCAATCATCGCGCAGCCCGCGATACCGCCGTAGCAGCCCGCCAGGATATTGGCGATGCCCAGGCCGGCGCTTTCGCGGGTTTTGTTTGACGGCGTGTGGGTCAAATCATCCACCAGTTTGGCGGTGAGTAGTGACTCCATCAGCCCGACAAAAGCAATGCTCAGCGCGCATGGCCAGATAATCTGCAGCGTATCGAGGTTAAACGGCACCAACCACTGGGTGAACCCCGGTAGACCGCCTGCCATGGAACCTTCGTCGCCAACGGTCGGGAGAATTTGCCCGCTGGTCGCGGTATAGAGCGTTAATAAAACCACCGCAACCAGCGGCGAAGGGATACTTTTCACGACCTTTGGCAGCCACAGCACAATCAAAATAGTGGCGGCAAAGAGCGCGACGATAAGCGGGCTGCGGCTCCAGAAGTGGGGCACCTGGGCGAAGAAGATGAGGATACCCAGCGCGTTCACAAAACCGCTCATTACCGATGCGGGGATAAAGCGCATCAGTTTTGCCATGCCGCACAGCGCAAATAGTATTTGAATCAACCCTGCCATTACCACGGCTGGCAAAATGTATGCCACCCCGTGCTGGTGTACCATTGGTCCGATAACCAATGCCACCGAACCGGCTGCCGCAGTGACCATCGCCGGGCGGCCGCCGAGAAACGACATCGACAGGCATAACACCACCGAAGCAATCAGGCTGACTTTGGGGTCGACGCCAGCAATCACTGAAAACGAAATAACTTCCGGGATCAGCGCAAGGGCGGTAATGACGCCAGCCAGTACTTCACGGGTCAACAGAGTAGGCGATTGTAAAATTGTAACGAAGGAACTGCCAGGAGAGGAGTTTGACATAGGTTATTCGCAGGTTATCGATGGCCGGTTTTCCATAAGCCACTGCTTCCGTGCGTACCATCACAAAGGGGAGAATAATACCGCTTCCCGTCACACTCTACCAGTACCAAATCTCATTTTCTGTACACATTTATTAAACATTTTAATAACAGATCTCAAAACTCAACTTAAATTTTAAACAATATTTAAATTCAACCCGCCTGGTGGTAACGTAACCGTACGGATGTTTTTACCTGCATGTAACAAATCGCAAGTCAAGTAAGGCCCCCTACGATGAAAAAAAACAAAGCTGTACCCAACGCACAGAACTCGGGTACCGAGACGGTTTCTGTGGCGACTAAGGCGAAGACTCGTGAGGTGCACGAGACAGATGTATTGCTGATCGGTGGCGGAATCATGAGCGCCACGCTGGGTACATGGCTGCAGGAGCTTGAGCCAGACTGGTCGATTACCATGGTTGAGCAGATGGAGAGCGTGGCAGAAGAGAGCTCTAACGGCTGGAACAACGCTGGGACCGGCCACTCGGCGTTGATGGAACTCAACTATACCCCGCAAAAAGCCGATGGCTCGGTCAGCATTGAAAAAGCCATTGATATTAACGAAGCCTTCCAGATTTCCCGTCAGTTCTGGGCGCACCAGGTGACCCGCGGCGTGCTGACGCAGCCGAAAAGCTTTATCAACACCGTGCCACACATGAGTTTTGTGTGGGGCGATGACAACGTTAACTTCCTGCGCGCGCGTTATCGTGCGTTGCAAAAGAGCCCGCTGTTTAACGGTATGCGCTACTCTGAAGACCACGAACAGATTAAACAGTGGGCGCCGCTGGTGATGGAAGGGCGCGATCCGCAGCAGAAAATTGCCGCCACCCGTACTGAAGCAGGCACCGACGTTAACTATGGCGAGATCACCCGCCAGATGATTAACGCGCTCAAAACACACGACCGCTTCACGTTGCAGCTCAACACCGTGGTCCGCCGTTTCCGTCGCAATGCGGATAACAGCTGGAACGTCACGGTTTCTGATGCCAACAACAGCCACGAAAAACGCACCATCAAAGCGAAATTCATCTTTATTGGTGCCGGTGGTGCAGCGCTGAAGCTGATGCAGCAGACCAAAATCCCACAGGCCAAAGAGTATGCGGGCTTCCCGGTTGGCGGCCAGTTCCTGGTGTGCGACAACCCTGAGGTGGTCAATCACCACCTGGCCAAAGTCTACGGCCAGGCTTCGGTTGGTGCACCGCCGATGTCGGTGCCGCATATCGATACCCGTATCATTGACGGGAAGCGTGTGGTGCTGTTTGGGCCGTTTGCCACCTTCTCAACCCGTTTCCTGAAAAATGGGTCGCTGTGGGATCTACTGGCATCCACTAACAAATCAAATATTCTGCCGATGCTCAACGTGGGGCTGGATAACTTTGACCTGGTCAAATATCTGGTAGGTCAGGTGCTGCAAAAAGACAAAGATCGTCATGCGGCGCTGCGTGCTTACTATCCAATGGCGAAAAAACAGGACTGGCGCCTATGGCAGGCGGGCCAGCGCGTGCAGATTATCAAACGTGATGCGCGTATTGGCGGCGTCCTGCGTCTGGGCACCGAAGTAGTGAGTGATGATGAAGGCACCGTTGCCGCGCTGCTAGGGGCATCTCCAGGCGCATCAACGGCGGCGCCGATCATGCTGGATCTGCTGGAAAAAGTGTTTAAAGACAAAATGCAGACCGCCGAATGGCAGGAGAAAATCCGCGCCGTAGTGCCTACTTATGGCTCGACGCTCACCGAGAATCCGCATTTAATCGACAAAACGCTGGCTTACACCAGTGAAATACTGGGGCTGCATCATGAAGTTGCGCGTGAGGCCGATCCGGTCCCGGCGGTGCAGGTCCCAGCGAAGCCGCTCGAAGTGAAAGAAGTCGCGGATATTGCGCTGTAAGTTTATGGCATAAAAAAACCGGCCTGCGGGCCGGTTTTTTGTTTCTAAATTCCAGGGGAAGGGCTCTGGATTTTGCGATTAACGCACAACGGCATCCTGCACGGTTTCCTGTGCTTGCCACACGCGATATTTCACGTCGACGTTATCCGGGGTATAGACCACGATTGGCAGTTTGCTGTTGTAACGCAGCATGCCATCATCACCCAGCGTTGCGCTAACAAATTGCTTGGTTTTCTTCTGGTTAGGACAAGCCATCATGGTGGACATTGGCCCACTGACTTTCTCAACGACGTAGTAGTCGTAACCCCAGCCTTCCAGCGTCTTGCTTTCCAGCTTAGCGCCCAGGCGATGGTGGTTGCAGTCGACGTCCAGCGTCTGACCAATCAATAACTCTACCTTATAGGTAGATTCATCTTTCTGTACCGGCAACTGAATGACCTGACGCTTCATGCCTTTCTGTGCCTGCGGATAAGGGGCGACCTTTTCCAGCGGCTGTTCTGCGGCCCATGCGGTGCTGGAAGCACAGGCAATGGCGAGTAATGAAGCGGCAAGTTTATGTGTGTTTTTCACTGTTCATCCTTTATATCAGTATGCAACAAGAGGAGAATATCATTCCTGACATCAATGGTAATCGTATTTTACTGAATTTTGCATTAGGAATAGTTCTATATATTGAGTTAGTGAATGATTGTAGCGATTATCACTTCGTTCTATTAACGATGTTGTCCGGACATTCCGCGGAGTGACTCATGATCAAACGATTGGTAATTATAGCCACAATGTTGGCTTCTATCTCTGCGGCGCACGCTTCGGTACAGGTGGGCTTTTCTCCAGAAGGCTCTGCTCGCGCACTGGTGCTTACGTCAATCAATCAGGCCCAGCGGTCGATCGATATGATGGCCTACTCCTTTCAGGCGCAGGATATTGTCGAAGCTTTAGTTCGTGCCGAAAAACGCGGCGTAAAGGTGAGGGCGGTGATTGATAAACGGCGCAATAAAGGTCGCGTGAGTCAGAAGGCCATCGCGCTGGCTCAGGCAAATGGCGTTGAGCTTCGCCTTGACGATCACTACCACCTTCAGCATGACAAGCTAATGATTATTGATGACAATATGCTGGAAACGGGTTCGTTTAACTTTGCTAAATCTGCCGAGGTGGCTAACTCAGAGAATGTTCTGGTTATCCGTGATGAACCCGCCGTTATTGGCCAGTATCAGGCGCATTTTGATAGCCGCTGGCGGATAGCAAAATAATGGCGCAATACTGAGTTTTTTACCGGGGTTCACTTTATGAAACGTCTTCTTTCTTTGTTATGCCTGTTTATTTGTAGTGCAACCGCCTATGCCAATGGCTATGAAGGCACTTACAAAGCAGTGGAGACAAAGTACAGCTTCAAAACGCTGGTGGTTGGCCCTGATACCTTCCAAAACCGCATCCGCTACTGGTTTGTCGACGACAAGGGTAGCCGCAGCATTTATGACATTGCTGAGAAAGTGAAATCTGGTCGCTATAAAATCATCAGCAATGATCGCAACTATTTGTTATTTAAAGGTGACGTGGTTGAGGTGCATCACGTTGGTTCAACCGGTTGGGTCGATGTTTTCCAAAAGGTGAAGGAATAAAAGGGCACCAGGATATGCCTTGCAGTTTACCGCCTTAAGATAAGTCTCTGCTGGAGAAATGCCAGCGCTTCTTTTTTCACTGTACTAGATTGAATCAGGTACAACGTGACAGCGTTGACCGTAATACGGCTAATCGTCAGATATATGATGCTCAATATCTTTAAAGGTAAAATACCTCTTCATGACGACAAACTAACCTCAATTCATCGAGTTACATAAAATAATGAATGATAAACACTGGACCGAAGTTGAGTATTTGCACCAAACAGTCACCAATCCAAACATTATTATAAAAGGGACTCGCAGCTACTACAGCGACTGTTGGGATCACGGCTTTGAACGCTCAGTCGTGCGTTATCTGCACGGCAGCGCGTTGAGCCAGCAGTGGCCGCCATTAGGGCCAGTGGACCAATTGATAATCGGTAATTTTGTCTGTATTGCGGCCGAGGCAGTTATCCTGATGGGAGGAAATCATACTCATCGGATGGACTGGATTAGCCTTTACCCTTTTGCGGAGTCCATTGAAGCGTGTTACCGGGAGCGCGGTAATACCGTGCTAAAAGATGGATGCTGGATTGGTATGCGCGCCATGATAATGCCTGGCGTCACGATAGGTGAGGGCGCGGTTATTGCCGCAGGGGCGGTTGTCACCAAAGATGTTCCTGCGTATGCGGTATATGGTGGAAATCCGGCAAGGTTTATTAAATATCGCTTCGCGGAACCGGACGTTGCGCGTATACGGGCATTAAACCTCTATGAACTGAACGAAGATGAAATCCTTTCCCTTCAGCCACTGCTCTCCAGTACCGATATTAACGGACTTGAAAAAGCAGTACAGCAGCTACGAAAATATCCTGACTAAAATTTCAGCGAATCAATGTGCCATATCGGTCCTGATGCACAGATGAGCAAACGTAAAAAAACCAGCCCCGAAAAGGCTGGTTTCTGTTAATTTTTGGTCGGCACGGAGAGATTTGAACTCTCGACCCTCGCCACCCCATGACGATGCGCTACCAGGCTGCGCTACGTGCCGATGCATGGATAAAATACTACTGCTTTTATCGCTGATTGCAAGCGGGCAACTGTCGACTGATTCACAATTAATCAATCAGTTAGCAATGAAGCGTTTTTCCTCGGTCAGCACCTGTAGCAGCAAGCTGAGCTGCGGTTTTGGATCGTGTTCCTTCTCACCCGCAGCGGTCCACGTTTTATAGTGGCCATTGTGGTCTAGCACCACAGTCATGGTCGGCGTCGTAATCGCCAGCGTACTGTTATCCGCCGCTGTGACCCAATTGTGCCGACGGGTGGCGCTGAACAGATCCTGACCCTGAGAGTACTCATTGGCCGGGGTGCTGACATGCAGCAGGCGTTGCATCAGGGTGGTCATAATATCTTTATGGTCGGTCAGCAGGTCGATACGCTGCGCCGGTGTCCCCGGCCAATGGATGACCAGTGGAACCTGCAGTCGCGCGCGAGACCAGTCGGAATTGCTCTTCTGGTTGTTCAGCGCGACGCCGTGGCCTGCGGTAATAATGACCACCGTATCGTTAAGCTTGCCGGACTCACGCAGCGTATCCAACACGCGACCAATCTGCGTGTCGACATCAGCTGCTGCACGGGAGTACTGGCGATCGCTGAGCTCAGTGTTGTTGACCGTGGTGCCGTTAAACGAAACCCATGAGAACCAGCGGTTTTCATCCTGAGCATTATTATTCAGCCAGCTTATCCACTGGCTGGCAGTCTGCGTATCGTTCTGTGACTTGCTCGGCGGCAATGAAAAATCGGACAGCAACGCCTGACGATAGATTGGGCTGGTAAAGCCGTCAGAGGAGAATAAACCCAGCTGATAGCCCTGTTGATTGAGGGCGCTAATTAGCGCCGCAGGCATACGCGCGGCGAGCACACCATCCATATAGCCTGGAGAAATGCCGTAAAACAGACCAAAGATGCCGTTGTCCGCGGTGTTACCGGCACTCATATGCTGGGTGAAATTCACGTTGTTATTGGCGAAGCTCGCCAGCGACGGCATCTGTTGCTCGTAGCGCGAGTAGTTCAGCCCGTCGATGGTAATCAGCAGCACATTTTTCCCGGCACCCATATCCCGGTAGCGTAAATCGCTTAACGGATATTGCACGGAAACCGCTTCAGGATCGCCTTGTTCAATCAGGCGACGCTGGTAATCCTGAGCATCAAGCAGACCGTGTTTCTCCAGAAAACGGCGAGCCGTCATTGGATAAGACAGCGGCAGGTTAGCGCGCTGCATGGTCACCGGACGATAGAAATTGGCGTCCGCCCAGATATACATCACGTGTGAAGCGATGAATGAGGCGAAAAAGAACCAGGCGACTGGCCGCGCGTAGTGGCGGCGGCGCGTCAGGCTGCGCAGCTTTTGCCAGCTCCAGGTGGCGAACAGCATCTCAACTAAGAGAATCACCGGCACGCTGATAAACATCAGCTGCCAGTCGCGCGCCATCTCATTCTGGTCGGGGTTTATTACCAGTTCCCATACCACCGGGTTCAGGTGCAGGTGGAAACGGGTAAAGACCTCGCTATCGATAAGCAGCAAAGTCATGCCCGCCGTCGCCAGAATGGCGGACAGGAAGCGCATCAGGCGCTGGGACATGACGATAAAGGTCAGGGGGAACAAGATCAGCAGATAGGTGGAGAACACCAGGAAGCTGAAATGCCCGACAAGGCTGATGTAGGAGTAAATCCGTCCTGCTAGCGTCGTCGGCCAGTCGGCGACAAAAAGATAGCGACTACCGAGCACCATGGCCAACAGCATGTTGAACAGGGCGAACCAGTGCCCCCAGCTAACCATCTGGGAGACTTTTTCTCGATAAGGCTGACGATGTGTCACCATAAACTGTTGCTTGTACCCTTAGTGCGCAGGATCGCTGTCAATAGAAGACTGCAGCGCCTGGGCGAAAGAACGTGCGATAGCCTGGCGTTGAGCCGGAGCTACGCTGCTGTTAATCAGGTTGGTGACCATATTACCCAGCACCATCAAAGACAGGTCGGTTGGGGTCTTATGTTCTTCCAGTACGTTGGCGAGCTCGCTCAGCAGCTGTTCGACGTGTTCATCACTATAGCGGGATTGTTGTGGCATAAATCGAAATCGGTCCGTTCATTAAAGGGCAGTATATTACCGTAGCAGCAGTATTTTTTCCGCTTTTTTTCAGCGTAACGCGTTATCCTTTCGCCATTATACTGCCACCACCGCGGTAATGTGCGAGTTGCACTGTTGCATCGGGGGTGGTTGAATACACCCGATCTTAAAGGAGAGTTTAACATGAGTCTGGATATCGACCAGATTGCTTTGCATCAGCTCGTCAAACGCGACGAGCAAAACCTGGATGTTGTGCTGCGCGATTCGTTGCTGGAGCCCACCGCGCCGGTTGAAGAAATGATGGCTGAGCTACATCGGGTGTATAGCGCGAAAAACAAAGCGTACGGTCTGTTTACCGAAGAGAGTGAACTGGCGCAGGCGCTTAAGTTGCAGCGCCAGGGCGAAGAAGATTTCCTCGCGTTCAGCCGCGCGGCCACTGGTCGTCTACGCGATGAGCTGGCGAAATACCCGTTTGCTGACGGCGGTATCGTTCTGTTCTGCCACTACCGCTATCTGGCGGTCGAATATTTGCTGGTGGCGGTGCTGAACAACCTCAATAGCATGCGTGTAAATGAGCAATTGGATATCAGCGCTACCCACTATCTGGATATCAACCATGCGGATATCGTGGCGCGTATTGACCTCACCGAATGGGAAACCAACCCGGAATCAACCCGCTACCTGACCTTCCTGAAAGGACGCGTTGGGCGCAAAGTGGCTGATTTCTTTATGGATTTCCTCGGCGCAAGCGAAGGGTTGAATGCCAAGGTGCAAAACCGTGGCCTGCTGCAAGCGGTGGACGATTTTGCAGCCGAAGCCCAGCTTGATAAAAACGAACGCCAGAACGTGCGTCAGCAGGTTTACAGCTACTGCAACGAACAGCTACAGGCAGGTGAAGAGATTGAATTGGAATCACTGTCGAAGGAGCTTTCCGGCGTCAGCGAAGTGAGCTTCAGCGAGTTTACCGCGGAGAAAGGCTACGAGCTGGAAGAGAGTTTCCCGGCAGACCGCAGCACGCTGCGCCAGTTGACCAAATTTGCCGGTAGCGGTGGCGGGCTGACGATTAATTTCGATGCCATGCTGCTGGGCGAACGAATCTACTGGGATCCGGCCACTGATACCTTAACCATCAAAGGTACGCCGCCGAATCTACGCGACCAGCTACAGCGCCGCACCTCCGGTAAAAGCTAACTTACCGCTAAAGCCCGCTCAGCACCGAGCGGGCTTTGTCTATCAGCGCTATCGCCTGTTTTGGGTGACGCCACTCTCATTTCTGCTATCGACTATTTTTCACACGGGTTAAATCTTGACCTGACTCTCAGTTATTCCTTATAAAAATAAATAAAAATGCGTTTCATTTTAAATGCAAAAATATTTTGATTTTTAAAAGAGAGAGCTGAACCTTGCTGGAAGAGGCTCATGGACGCGGTATTTGCAGACGACCGCGAATAACAGAGAGGAAAAATAAAATATGCACAATACCTTCAGACCCTCCCGACTTATGCTGGCAACCACGGTCATGCTCGCAGGAGCCGCAAGCGGCTGCGATGATAGTGCGGCCGCACAGCGCGAGGCATCGGCTGCGCCACAAAATGTTCAGTCACCGGTATTATCCGCCGATGACGACAGGGTGGTGCTGGTGTGGGAAAAACCGCTGGCGGAGGCTGATAAGGTGGTGGATTACCATGTCTACCGTAGCGGGCAGCTTCTTGGCAGCGCGCGGGATAATCAGGATAGTTTTTCCCCCGCCAAACCCTATATCGACAACTTCTACCAGACGCTGGATAGCGATAACTGGCAGCACCGAGTCGATCTGCGCACCTTTACCGTGGATGGTCTGAAGGCGGATAGCGAATATCAATTTACCGTGCGGGCGGTCTATTCCGATGGTAATGAGTCCATTGACAGCGTGCCGGTGACTCTCCATACCACTCAGGAACCTCACGTAGTCGATGTGAAAACGACCGGCGCCGTGGGTGATGGGAAAACGCTCGATACCGCTGCCTTACAGCAAGCGATTGATAGCTGTACGATTGCCAGTTATCCGCAGGGATGCAAGGTTAGCGTGCAGGGCGGCGTATTTAAAACCGGGGCGCTGTTCCTGCACAGCGATATGACGCTGGAAATTGCTGAAGGCGCAACGCTGCTCGGCTCAGAAGACCCCGCGCAGTATCCGCTGAGTAAAGGCTATTATCTCTATCCTTATACCGATAACCCGCTGCCGAAGCGTCCGCCGTCGCTTATCAACGCCCTGACTGAAGATGATAAGGGGAGCTCGCTCGCAGGAACATTCCGTAATATTCGGATCGTAGGCAAAGGTACTATCGATGGCAACGGCTGGACGCGCGGCGTGAAGCATGGCGGAGCCGAGTCTATCACCGATGAGCTAGGTAACTCGCTGCCGCAGTATCGTGCCAGTAACGCCAAAAAGGTTGGCGATGACGGCATTCTGGCGAAAAACCAAACTGAACTGGCGGTAGCGGAGGGTATGGACCGCGATAGTGCCTATAAAAACCGCCGCTCCAGCCTGATGACCCTGCGCGGCGTCAGTAACCTCTATATCGAAGGACTGACCATTCTCAACCCGGCGTTCCACGGCGTGATGGTGCTGGAGTCGGAAAACATCACCATGAATGCGCTGGTGCATAAAACCTTCGACGGCAACAATGCCGACGGTATTGAGCTGGGCAATAGCCAGAATGGGCTGATATTCAATAACTTCTTTGATACCGGCGATGACGGCATGAACTTTGCGGCAGGTTTTGGCAAAGGCGTGGAAACCTTTGGTCAGAAAGCGCAAAGCGGCGCGTGGATCTTCAATAACTATTTCCGTAAAGGGCATGGCGCGGTAGTGACCGGTAGCCATACCGGCGCATGGATTGAAAAGATCACCGCCGAAGATAACGTCATGTACCTCACCGACGTTGGCCTGCGCATGAAAAGTCGTCCTTACTACGGCGGCGGCGCGCGCGACGTGGTGTTCCGCAATAATGCGATGAAAGATTTGGCCAAGGAGCCGTTTGTCTTCACCATCAAGTACAGCGCGGACGTCAATGATACGACGCCTGCGGCTGAACCGGCGCAATTCCGCGATGTTACCGTGCAGGACGTGAGCGTCGATGGCACGGCTGCGAAGAAGAGCATTATGGTCGATGGGATGACGATGCAGGAGATGACGGCAGCGTACGGAATGACCTATTCGCGCGATGCGTACCATCAAAATCTGATGTTTAGTAACGTGAAGTTCCGTAACGTGCAGGCGAGCAACATAACGTTCCTGCACGATAGCCAGTTTAACCACGTCACATTTGAAAATACCGACAAAGCCTGGAATTTTGCGCAGGTCAGCGGAGTGACGCTTTCAGACAGCGTGAATAATGAGAAAATTTCGGCAACAGGGAAGGAAACGGTGGTGCGGGAGGCGGCAACAAGGTAAAAAAAAACGGCTCCGTAAGGAGCCGTTCTTCCGTCACGTTGACTTGTTTGCGATTAAGCGCGAACGAAGTCGATGTGAGCCAGCTTTGGCTTGAACGGGTGACGCTGTACAGCCTGAGCTTTAACTTTTTCTTCTTTACCATCAACAACGATGGTCAGAACTTCGCTGTAGAATTCAGCGTTGTTCTGGAGGTTCCACAGCTTGTCGTGATCCAGTTCGATAGCAACCGGAGCTGCTTCGCCACCATAAATGATAGCTGGGAACTTGTTAGCTGCGCGCAGGCGGCGGCTCGCACCCTTACCCTGCTCTTTACGTGCTTCTGCATTGAAAGTAAACATTGATAGCTCTCTATATATAAATCCTGCTACAGGCGACCCAGCAGCAGGCAATTGATCTGCTTCACGGATGTGAAAGCGGGCGGCATTATAGCCTCCAATTGCCTGTCGGGCAATGAAAACATCGAATTGGCCGGGAGGAGAGGCTGCCCAGTAAAGGCTGGGCAGCGATATAGCTTGCGCAGGGTGGGTCAGTTGGCCGTTAAGCGCAACCTCAGGCTATCGGGATAAGGTGCGAAATACTTCTGCGTCAGTAGATAATCGTCGGGATGCTCGGCCAGATAATGCTGTAGCAGCGTCAAAGGTGCGAGGATGGGCAGGCGCCCTGCGTGGTAGTTCACAATCACATCGCGTAACTCGGCCCGTTGGCGGACGTTAAGCTGCTCGCGGAAGTAACCCTGAATATGCATCAGCACGTTGGTGTGGTTTTTGCGCGAGGCGGGCTGCTGCAAAATGGCCATCAGCTTTTCCCGGTACGCGACAAAAAAAGCCTCCAGATCGTCCCATTCATGAATACGCGCGATAAACGGACCGATTTTCCGATATCCCGGCTGACTGTGTGCCAGCAGATGCAGTTTATAGCGGCTGTGAAACGCCAATAGCGCCCCACGACTCAGACCGTCATTGCGTAGAGCGTTGAGTTCATGCAGTGCAAATACCCTCGCCACGAAATTTTCGCGCAAAACCGGATCGTGTAACCGGCCATCTTCCTCAATCGGCAGCCACGGATAGCGCGCTCGAAGGGCCGCGGTAAACAAGCCAACGCCTTCTTTAGCTCCGCGATTTCCTTGTTCATCATATAACCGCACGCGCTCCATACCGCAGCTTGGGGATTTGGCGCAGACAATAAAGCCGGCAAAATCGGCGGCATTGGGTAGGTAGCCGTCGGCAAAATGCTGCATTTTCTCGGTAATGTCTTTATCCAGATCGAGGCTAAAGCGTAATCGGGTATCCCCGGCAGTCGTATTAACGAGCCTTAGCGCCGGACGAGGCGTTGGCAGGCCGATAGCCATCTCCGGGCAGACCGGTTTGAATGTCACCCATTCGGCGAGTTCATCCATGATGAATCCCATTCGTTTATGCCCACCGTCAAAGCGCACCGCCGCGCCGGTCAGGCAACCGCTAATCCCGAGTGTCGGTTTATTGTTCATGCTCCCTTCCGTTTACCGTGCGTGATACCTAAAGCATAGATTCTTCTGTTTCTGGTAGCGTCAGTTTTTTATCCTCTACACTTAACAAATTAATAATCCGCAGGGGAGGTTACATGAAGTTATGGCCCGTTGTGACCGGGGTTGCTATCTCACTGGCGCTGGTGGCCTGTCGTGCGCCCACGCCGCCGAAAGGCGTCACGCCGATAAACCATTTTGATGCCAGCCGCTATCTCGGTAAATGGTATGAAGTTGCACGTCTGGAGAATCGCTTCGAGCGGGGACTAGAGCAGGTGACGGCGACCTATGGCAAGCGTCAGGATGGCGGTATTTCGGTGTTAAATCGCGGTTTTGACCCGCAAAAAGGTGTCTGGAAAGAGAGCGAAGGCAGGGCTTATTTCACCGGCGAACCGACCACTGCCGCGCTAAAAGTCTCATTTTTCGGGCCGTTTTACGGAGGCTATAACGTCATTGCGCTGGATGATGACTATCAGTACGCCTTGGTTAGCGGGCCGAATCGCGACTACTTGTGGATCTTAGCGCGCACGCCGACGCTGCCGCCCCAGGTGCGGCAGAATTACCTGAGCATCGCGCGTGGTCTCGGCTTCCCGACCGACAAACTGCTGTGGGTGAAACAGCCCGGCGGCTAGCGTAGCTCGCCGGCGCGGCGAAAGCGCCCCTGATAGTCGAACACTTTTTCGCGCACCTGCCAGTATCTGTCTTTTTGGCGGGCGACGACAAAATCCGGGGCGCGCAGCAGCGCCTGCTGAGCGAGGATGTCGCCCGGGGTAATCCAGCGTAGCGGCACACCCGGTGTGCGGGTGTGCGGGCGGAGAAATAGCTGCTCAAAGGCCATTCGCTGCGCGGGAGTATGCAGGCGGAAGCGCTCACTAACGTCCGCGCCATCTTCATCGTAGTAGGTGATTTTCAGCCAGCCGCCTTTCTCATCCATCCCGTCCTGAAGCGTCATTCCACTACAGCGTAATACCAGCGCATCTTTTAGTTTGAGCGCGGCTTTCAGCATATCGTCCGGGTCCACCAGCACCGTGTCACACTCGCGGCAGCGGCGGGCGGCAATATCATTTTCGGCGTTACACTGCGGGCAGTTTTTAAAGCGAAACCGGTAGTCGCACTGCTCGCGGTGCCCGTCGTCATCTTCCAGCCAACCCTGACAGCGGCGGCCGAAGTGCTCAATAAGAGTGCCGTCGGCGGTCGTTTTTCCCCAGAAGGTGTTGGCAAAACCACAGCCGGGGCAAAAAACCTGCACCGGGACGTTATCGCTTTTGCCCTTCGGCGTGCCGACCTCCGGCGTATAGAGATCGTGTGGGTTACCGGCATAATCGAGAATTAAGCAGTCGGTTTTCCCCGGCGCCAGACGCAGACCTCGGCCGACAATCTGTTGGTACAAACTGATGGATTCGGTCGGGCGCAGAATGGCTATCAGGTCGACGTGCGGGGCATCAAAACCGGTAGTCAGCACAGAAACGTTAACCAGATAGCGGAACTGTTGCTGCTTGAATGCTTCGATCAGATCATCGCGCTGCGGGCCGGGCGTTTCACCAGTTATCAGCGCCGCATCGTTGGCGGGTAGCAGGCCGGTAATTTCGCGGGCGTGTTCGACGGTGGCGGCAAAAATCATCACCCCTTTGCGATCCTGGGCAAACTCAATAATCTGGCTGATGATATGCGGCGTAATGCGCTGCTGCTGTTTAAGCTCGCGATTAAGATCGGCTTCGCTAAACAGCCCGTTGCTGTTGGCCTGCAGGCGGCTAAAATCATACTGCACCACAGGCATATCCAGCCGCTCCGGCGGCGTGAGATAGCCGTGTTTAATCATGTAGCGGAGCGGCAGTTCGTAAATGCAATCACGGAACAGGGCTTTCTCATCGCCACGGACCATGCCGTGATAGTGGAACTGATAAATCCACCCTTTGCCCAGGCGGAACGGCGTGGCCGTCAGCCCCAGCAGGCGAATGTGAGGATTCACTTTGCCGAGGTGAGTGAGGATTTGCTGATACTGGCTGTCATCGTCGTCGCTGATTCGATGACACTCATCGACAATCAGCAGCGAAAATTCTCCCTGGAAATGGTCAAGATTCCGGGCCACGGACTGCACGCTGCCAAACACCACTTTGCCGTGGCTCTCTTTGCGTTTCAGACCCGCGGCGTAGATATCGGCCTCGAGACCCAGCGCGAGGTATTTCGCATGGTTTTGTGCAACCAGCTCTTTGACGTGCGCCAGTACCAGCACGCGGCCGCGTGCCAGCCGCGCCAGCTCGGCAATAACAAGGCTTTTCCCCGCACCCGTCGGCAGAACGATAACCGCCGGTTGGGTATGGCGACGAAAATAGGTCAGGGTGGCGTCAACCGCTTCCTGTTGATATGGGCGTAGTGTAAAAGTCATTAGCGTGATGATTGTCCTTAACTGCCAAATAGTATGCCATGAATCTTTTCACTTGAGTGACATGACAAGCCCGTTATACTTACCGGTTGTTACTACCCCTTTTTTCGGACGCTAAGTCCGACACCCGGCACTATTACAGGCTAAAAATACTTCATGCGACTTGATAAGTTTATCGCTCAGCAACTCGGCGTCAGCCGTGCTATTGCCGGGCGTCAGATCCGCGGCAACCACGTGACCATCGACGGCGAAGTGGTGCGCGATTCGGCCTTTAAACTGCTGCCTGAACACGAGGTTGCCTATGAAGGCAACTCGCTGACGCAGCAGAACGGCCCACGCTACTTTATGCTGAACAAACCTCAGGGTTACGTCTGCTCGACCGACGACCCGGATCATCCAACGGTGCTTTATTTCCTCGATGAGCCGGTTGCGTACAAGCTTCATGCCGCCGGGCGTTTAGATATTGATACTACCGGTCTGGTCCTGATGACCGATGACGGCCAGTGGTCGCACCGCGTTACCTCGCCACGCCATCACTGCGAGAAAACCTATCTGGTGACGCTGGAGAACCCGGTCAGCGATGATACCGCCGAGCAGTTCACGAAAGGCGTTCAGCTGCACAACGAGAAAGATCTGACCAAACCGGCCGTGCTGGAAGTTATCACGCCGACCGAAGTGCGTCTGACCATCAGCGAAGGGCGCTACCATCAGGTGAAGCGCATGTTTGCCGCCGTGGGCAATCGCGTGATTGGTTTACACCGTGAACGTATCGGTGCGATTGCTCTTGATTCAGACATGGAACCGGGTGAATACCGCCCGTTAACCGAAGAAGAAATTGCCAGCGTTGGCGCGCCAGAGCGCTAACAAACCACAGAGGTAGATTGTGACGTCCAGGCCGCGCTCGTCGTTAAGTATTGTCTTTATTCTTGGCCTCTTGGCCATGTTAATGCCGCTGTCGATCGATATGTACCTTCCGGCACTGCCGGTCATTTCGGCGCAGTTCGGCGTGCCGGCGGGCAGCGCGCAGATGACCCTCAGCACCTATATTCTTGGGTTTGCTGTCGGTCAGCTGCTGTATGGTCCAATGGCGGATAGCCTTGGGCGTAAGCCGGTTATTCTCGGTGGTACGCTGATATTCGCCGCCGCTGCGGCGGCCTGTGCGCTGGCGCCGACCATCGACTACCTCATTGCGACCCGTTTCTTCCACGGCCTGGCGGCCGCGGCGGCAAGCGTGGTTATCAATGCGTTGATGCGCGATATCTACCCGAAAGAAGAGTTCTCACGAATGATGTCATTCGTGATGCTGGTGACCACCATTGCGCCGCTGGTTGCGCCTATCGTCGGCGGGGCGGTGCTGGTGTGGTTTAGCTGGCACGCGATATTCTGGATCCTGGCGGTGGCAGCGCTATTAGCTTCGGCGATGGTTTGCTTCTTTATTGATGAAACCCTGGCCGTCGAAAAACGCCAACCGTTCCACCTGCGCACCACGCTTGGCAATTTTGCCTCGTTGTTCCGCCATAAGCGCGTGCTTTCTTATATGCTCGCCAGCGGCTTTAGCTTTGCGGCCATGTTCTCGTTTTTAAGCGCCGGGCCGTTTGTTTATATTGAACTGAACCACGTTTCGCCACAGCACTTTGGTTACTATTTCGCACTGAATATCGTCTTCCTGTTTGTGATGACCACCATTAACAGCCGCTTCGTTCGCCGGATGGGTGCGCTGTGGATGTTCCGCGCCGGGCTGACCATTCAGTTTTTAATGGCGGTGTGGATGGTGGCGTGTGCGCTGCTGGACGTCGGCTTCTGGTCGCTGGTGCTGGGGATTGCGGTATTTATCGGCTGCGTGTCGATGGTCTCTTCCAACGCAATGGCGGTGATCCTCGATGAGTTTCCGCATATGGCCGGGACGGCGTCGTCGCTGGCAGGCACCTTCCGCTTCGGTATCGGCGCGATTGTTGGCGCGTTACTCTCAATGGCGACTTTTACCACCGCCTGGCCAATGCTCATCTCCATTGCTTTATGTGCCACCGGCTCGATTTTCTTCTACCGCTACGCCAGCCGCCCACGAAAAACCGCGCAATAATCCCTCATCCCTGGGGCGAATTGCGCCCCTTTTTTGATAAACATCAACAGAAATTGCATTTCCGATAGGGTGTAATGTTTCTTTTATGTAAAATCCATTTGTGTAAAAAGTCACATTGTTGTAGATAAAAAGGTTGTGTTAGATCACAGAAACGGGTACATATAGCGCGAAAACGCATCAGTACACCGAACTATGTCGTAGGAAGAATGTTGAATGCTGGCGTTTTTTTTCGGGATACAGGACGATTTGTCAACAATGTGTTAATATGGATGTGAAATAATTGTGAAGCACTTTTGCTTCCGGGGAAAGAACGTAATGACATTTCAGCTCTCAATCGTACATCGACTGCCGCAGGACTATCGCTGGTCTGCGGGTTTTGCAGGTTCGAAGGTTGAACCGATTCCGCAAAACGGCACGTCAAATGACAACACGCTGGTGGCGCTTAAATTATTGAGCCCAGACGGCGATAAAGCGTGGCCGGTAATGCACTCGTTAAGCCAGGCGTTAACCGATATCTCCGTCGACTGCTCGGTGCTCGAGTGCGAAGGCGAGCCGTGCCTGTTCGTAAAGCGCCAGGACGAGTTTGCGGCAACCTGTCGACTGAAGAATTTTGGTGTGGCAATAGCTGAACCATTTTCTGGTAACAACCCGTTTTAACCGTCAGCTCAATGCAATGAGCTGACGCGTATACGCCTGTTTCGGTGCCGCAAAGATGCGCCGACACTCACCTTGCTCGACGACCTCTCCTTGCCGCAGAACGATAACCTGGTGGCACAGTGAACGAATCACCTGCAAATCGTGGCTGATAAAGATATAGGCCAGCCGATGCTTTTCCTGTAATGCCTTGAGCAATGCCAGAATCTGCGCCTGTACCGTACGGTCGAGTGATGACGTGGGTTCATCCAGAACAATAAGCTGCGGCTTAAGAATCAGCGCCCGGGCAATCGCAATACGCTGACGCTGACCGCCGGAAAACTCCGCAGGATAGCGCTGCCGTGTTTCGGGCTCCAGCCCCACCTCATGCATCACCTGAATAACTTGCAGCTCGCGCTCGCTCGCTGAGAGCGCAGGATGATGCACGCGTAGTCCCTCCTCGATAATCTGTAACGCCGTCAGACGTGGATTCAGCGATGAGTTGGGATCCTGAAACACGACCTGAATACGGTGACGCAACGGCAACATCTGCTTGCGCGTGCGGCCCTGTAAGGGCTCACCATTGAAGCGAATGTCTCCCTGCGAGGCAATAAGACGCAGTAGCGCCAGCCCGGTGGTACTTTTGCCAGAACCGGACTCGCCGACCAGCCCCAGCGTTTCGCCTGCCCGCAGCGTAAAGCTCACCTCTTTGACCACCTGATTGTCATCAACGACCCGACGTAGAATGCCTTTGCGGATAGGAAATGCCACGCTGAGCTGTTTCACCTCCAACAACGGCGCAGACTCAGGCGGCAACGGAATAGGCTCACCGGCGGGTTCGTTGTCGAGCAGCTTGCGGGTATACGGGTGTGCAGGGGCTGCGAAGAGTGTCGCGGCGCGGTTGTGTTCCACGCAGCGGCCGTGCTGCATGACCGCCACCCGATCGGCCAGCTTACGCACAATGCTGAGGTTGTGGGTGATAAACAGCATGCCCATGTTCAGCTCAACGCGCAGTTCACGCAAAAGCTGGAGAATTTGTGCCTGTACCGAAACATCCAGGGCCGTGGTCGGTTCGTCGGCAATTAGCAGTTCCGGGCGCGTTAGCAGCGCCATGGCGATCATCACCCGCTGGCGTTCACCGCCGGAGAGCTGATGCGGAAAATCAGCCAGCCGTTTGGCCGCATTGCGAATACCCACCCGGTCAAGGCAGTCGAGGATTTCACCGCGTGCAGCCTCTTTACGCATTCCTCGGTGTAGAGAAAGCACCTCGTAAAGCTGTTTCTCCAGGTTATGCAGCGGGTTCAGTGACACCATCGGTTCCTGAAAAATCATCGCAATACGGTTGCCGCGCACGCTGCGTAACGTCTGCTCGCTGGCATGAAGCAGCGATTCGCCATTAAAACGGATATCGCCGGTCGGGTAACAGGCTGGCGGTTCAGGCAGCAGACGAAGGATGGACAACGCCGACACACTTTTACCCGAGCCAGATTCGCCGACCAGCGCCAGCGTTTCTCCGGCGTTAACCGTTAACGACAGCTCTTCCACCACGGTGGTTATCCGGCCTTGCTGACGAAAGGCAATGGAGAGGTTGTCAATATCCAGAAGTGGCTGCTGCATCTTATACCGCCTTAGAAGGATCGAAAGCGTCACGCACCGCTTCGCCGATAAAGATCAGCAGCGACAGCAGGACGGCCACACAGAGAAAACCCGCGATCCCAAGCCATGGAGCCTGTAGATTATTTTTACCCTGTAACAGCAGCTCACCCAACGACGGCGAGCCGAGAGGCAGACCAAAGCCGAGAAAATCCAGCGAGGTCAGAGTGGTTATTGAGCTGCACAGAATAAACGGAATAAAAGTCAGTGTAGCCACCATCGCGTTTGGCAGCATGTGGCGCAGGATAATACTGCGGTCGTCGACGCCAAGCGCCTGCGCGGCCCGGATATAGTCAAAATTTCGGGTACGTAAAAATTCTGCCCGCACTACGCTAACCAGCGACATCCAGCCAAACAGCACGGTAATCGCCAGCAGCCACCAGAAGTTCGGCTGCACTACGCTTGAGAGCAGAATAATCAAGAACAGCGTCGGCATACCCGACCACACTTCAATGAAGCGCTGACCCCATAGGTCGATGCGCCCGCCGTAATAACCCTGTATCGCGCCAACCAGTACGCCCGTGACGCTGGCGCAGAGGGTGAAAATCAAGCCAAATAACAATGAGATCCGGGTGCCGTAGAGAATGCGCGCCATCACGTCCCGGCCGTTGGCATCGGTACCGAGCCAGTTTTGTTTCGACGGGGGGGAAGGGAAGGGGATATCCGTACTGTAGTTAATGCTGCTGGCCGCAAAGCGGATCGGCGCCCATAGCACCCAACCGTTGTTCTCCAGCCGCTGCTGTAACCACGGATCCTGATAGTCAGCGGTGGTCGCAAACTCGCCGCCAAAGGTTTTCTCACTGTAGTTTTTCAGCACCGGCGCATAGAGGCTGCCCTGATAGCTGACCAGCAGCGGACGATCGTTAGCAATCAGCTCGGCGCACAGGCTACAGAGAAAGATAACCGCGAAGATCCACAGCGACCAGTAGCCGCGACGGTTATGGCGAAAGCGCGCCCAGCGCGCCTGGTTAACGGAGCTCAGCGTCATGTTAGCGGCCCTCAAAATCAATACGCGGATCCACCAGCGTATAGCTGATGTCGCTGATGATATTCGCCAGCAGTCCGATGAGCGTGAAGATGTATAGCGTGCCAAACATCACTGGATAATCGCGCGAGACCGTCGCCTCGTAGCCCAGTAGTCCCAGTCCGTTTAAGGAGAACATCACTTCAATCAGCAGCGAGCCGGTGAAAAACATGCTGATGAAGGTGGCTGGGAAACCGGCAATGACCAGCAGCATGGCGTTGCGAAAGATGTGTTTCCACAGGATCTGTTGTTCGCCAACCCCTTTTGCCCGCGCGGTGACCACGTACTGTTTACGGATCTCATCGAGAAACGAGTTTTTGGTCAGCATGGTGAGCGCGGCGAAACCGCCAATCACCGTCGCCAGCACCGGCAGGGTGATATGCCAGAGATAATCGGTGATTTTCAGATACCAGGGAAGGGAGTCAAAGTTAGCGGATACCAGCCCGCGCAGCGGGAAAATATCGTAGTAGCTGCCGCCGGCGAAAATAACAATCAGCACGATGGCGAACAAAAACGCCGGAATAGCGTAGCCGATAATAATGCCGGTGCTACTCCAGATATCAAAGCGGCTGCCGTTATACACCGCCTTGCGGATGCCGAGCGGAATGGAAACGAGGTAGATAATTAATGTGCTCCACAACCCTAATGAGGCCGATACCGGCAGACTTTCTTTCATCAACTGCATGACCGACGCGTTGCGAAATAGGCTGTTGCCGAAATCAAAGCGCAGATAGTCGCCGAGCATTTTGAAATAGCGCTCGTGCAGCGGTTTGTCGAAGCCATAGCGCTGGGTTATCTCGGCGATCACTTCTGGATCAAGGCCGCGTCCGCCACGGTACTGGCTTTCAGCAATATTGCTGATGCCGACTCGCGATTGACCGCCGTCCATGCTGCCACCGCCGCCGGGCAAGGTGCCTTGATGGCCAAATTCCACCGCGGCAATCGCCTGGTCAACCGGGCCGCCGGGCGCTATCTGCACGATAAAGAAGTTGAGGGTGATGATTGCCCATAGGGTAGGGATTATCAGCAGCAGGCGGCGTATCAGGTAGGCACCCATAAAGTCTCCTTAACGTCGGGAAGCGGGCAGCTTCGCCGCCTTGTTAACGTCATACCACCAGGTGTCAAAGCCGGGCGCATCGGTGCCAGAACTGTAGAGCGGGTGAATTCCAGGGTATGAAAATTTATCCCAGTGGGCGATTCGGCTACCGGACATAAACCACATCGGCAGCATGTAATAGTTCCAGGTGAGCACCCTGTCCAGTGCGCGTCCCAGGGGGATGAGCTTCTGTTGGTTGCCCTGCCAGCGGATTATTTGATTAATCAGGCTGTCGATTGCCGGACTGGCAACACCTGGGGCGTTGTAGGTTGAGTTGATGTATTCAGACGACCACGAGATCTGTAAATCAGCGCTAGGCCATGGGGTGGCGCGCCACAGGCTCGGCATCATGTCGTAATCACGTTTACGCAGCCGGTTGGTAATTTGTGAGATATCCACCTGACGAACGTCCATGGTGACGCCCAGGCGCTGTAAATTATGCTGAAACGGCATAACCCATTGATCGTTGCCGCCGGACGGCAGCAACAGTTCAAAGCGCAGCGGCTGACCGGTTTTAGGGTTGACGCGCTGCTGGCCTTTTAGCACCCATCCTGCCTCGGTAAGCAAGTTTCCCGCTTTTAGCAGATTCTCGCGGTCGAAGCCGTCGCCGTTAGACGTCGGCGGCTGATAGATAGCGGTGAATACTTCGGGCGGAACTTCATTTTTTAACGGCGCCAGCAGCGTCAGTTCATCGGCTTTCGGATAGTCGCGAGCCGCGTATTCGGTATTCTGGAAATAGCTGCTGGCACGGCTGTAAGCGTTGTAAAACAGCGCCTTGTTCATCCATTCAAAATCAAATGCCATGCTGACTGCCTGCCGTACCCGGCGGTCGGCAAACACCGGGCGCTGAATATTAAACGCCAGCCAGCGGGTATCACGGGCGGCGTTATTCTTCTGCTCATCTTTGACGATATAGCCGTTGGCAAAATTTTTACCGATATAGCGGGTGGCCCAGTTCTTGGCGCTGCTTTCGGTACGCACGTCGAATGCGCCCGCCTTAAAGGCTTCAAAGGCCACGTTATCATCGAGGTAGTAATCGTAGCGCAGCGTATTGAAATTCCAGCGTCCACGGTTAACCGGTAAATCGGCGGCCCAGTAGTCATTTACCCGCGAGTAGACGATGTACTGCCCCATTTTCCAGTCGCTGATGCGATACGGGCCGCTGGCCAGTGGTGGCGTACTCAGCGGCTCGCTGAGTTTATGATCCTTCCAGAATTTCTCCGGCAAAATCGGCAGGGTAAACAGCCCCAACATGTCCTCTTTACCCGGTTTTGCCAGCGCGATGCGGATGGTCAGTAGCGAAATGGCTTTGACGGTGGTGCCTTTGTAGAGCAGGCGAAACTGCGGTACGCCTTCGGTCATGAATTTATTGAAGGTGAACGCAACGTCGCTGGCGAGAATAGGGCTGCCGTCGTGGAAACGGGCGTGGGGATTAATGGTCAGCTCAACCCACGAATAGTCATCGGCGTAGCGGGCGTGTTCGGCGACCAGCGGATAGTAGCTACCGGCCTCGTCGTCTGAAGTGGTAAATAAGGCATCATACAGCGACTCAGTGCGGACGGCAGCGTTACCGCGTAGTGCATAACGGTTGAAATTGTCGAAGGTCCCCAGCGCCGCCAGCGTGACGTTGCCGCCCTTGGGGGCGGCGGGGTTAACGTAGTCGAAGTGATCAAAATTTACGGCGTATTTGGGTTCGCCAATCACCGCAAACGAATAGCTCTCTTTGACAGTCTGGGCCTGAAGAGACAGGCTAAACATCATGAGCAGGGCAAAACAGATACGCGCTATGATCACGACTTGGCTACCCCGCGGTAAACATATTGATTGAGCTAACTTTTATCAGTAAATCTTAAATGACCTTCAGACGCTTGTGAAATACTTTGCTGGCTTATTATGTTCTTCTATCAGCTGTTGTAAGGTCAGCGGCCGGCTTATCAGGTAGCCCTGCAGGTAATCGACGCCATGCTCGCGCAGCCAGGTTGCCTGTTCTTCGGTTTCAACCCCTTCGGCAACGGTCACCAGATTCAGGCGTTGAGTGAGCGTTAACACGGCATCGAGAACCGGGGAGGTGATGGTTTCACGGCCAATCGCATTAACGAAACCGCGGTCGATTTTCAGGTAATCAAGAGTAAAGCGCTCAAGATAGATAAGTGCGCTATGGCCGGTGCCGAAATCATCAATAGCCACCTCAATGCCCTCGCCGCGCAGCCAGCTAAACAGGCTCATCGCTTTTTCCTGATTCAGCATGTCGCGTTCGGTAATTTCCAATACTAACTGGAAATAGTTATCCGGCAAGCTCGCGTTAAACCGGCGGATATCTTGCTGGAAGCTCTCGGCAATAAGATGGCCCGGGGCAATATTAATACCGAGTTTAGCGCCTGGCGGCAGAATATCTTTCAATGTTGGCGCATCGCGAGCAATCAAATCAAACAGATGGTGGGTAAGTGGCACAATGAGATTCTGCGCTTCAGCAAAGCTGATAAAGGCATCGGGAGGGATATTCCCCGCCGAAGGATGCGACCAGCGCATCAACGCTTCAACCCCGGCAATCTGCTGATTTTTGGCATCCACCACCGGCTGATACACAACATAAAATTGACGATGTTTGATGGCGGAAAGGATCTCTTTTCCCGGACGCGAACGGATGGTCAGAATATAGAAACAGAGCAACCCGCCGACCAGGCCGCAGGCCAAGCCTAATAAAATGGAATACAACGAGTTATCGGTGCCCGACGTATTGCTGTAGAGATAGATTTCCAGCGGGACGCCTTTGACCTTCACGTGCCTGACGGCGGTATCGGTAATGGCACTGAGCGGGAGGGGCTTATTGCTGAAGGTTGAAATCGCCGTTTTGCCGTTAACCACCAGCGCGACCCCATTGTACGGGCTCTGTTTCGATGAGTAGAGCACCCACGGCATCAGGTTGGCGTTAATTGAGGCGAAAATGCCGCGATTTTCAAACAGCGGACTTTTCACCCACAGCACGAAGGCCGGGGTGGTTGGCATCATTGGCGTGCCGGGCAGAATGCCCATGACATGATTTTTGCTGAGATCGAGATCCGGCACCAGAACCTTTAACGGCAGCGACATCGGACCGGTAGCCGAAGAACAGTAGGCAACCTGATCGTTCACCAGCAAAAATGCCCGTACGTTCATGCTAAACGCCGCACGGGCGGTCAGCTCTGAGGTGACTTCTTCACAATGATTCAGGGTTAAGGGCTGCAGTGAGTCCATCGTAACCAGAATCTGGCTGAAGTAGTTATCCAGGTAGTTTTGCAGGCTGGAAATAGTAACGTCAAACTGAACCGCGCGACGGTGATGAAAAATAGAAAACTGTACTGCGCCGGAGATAAGGGCTACCAACAGGCCGGCAGCAATACTGGTGAGAATAGTCCGGCGGTTAATTGATCTTTGACGAGTAAACATGCTACTTCTCTATGCTGCGGAACTCTAAAGAAAAGAATACTGATGAAGCATAAAAAAAGCACTGCCATAGCAGTGCTTTTTTTATGCTTACCGTCAGCCAAGGGAAACCGACGGTAAACGACATTACGAACGACTCAAGACTCGGCGAGCTTCGTTGTAACGCTTATTCCAGTATGGCTCATTCATGCTGGAGATGGTCACACCGCTGCTGGTGGATGCATGAACGAACTGGTTATTACCAATATAAATGCCAACATGACGTCCGGTAGAGCCTGCACGGAACAGGACTAAATCACCGGTACGGAGCTGATTGCGTGAAACAGATTTACCTGTTTCCTGCTGTTCCCAAGTGGAACGCGGCAACTCTAAACCGAACTGTTCGCGGAATGTGCGTTGCACAAAGCTGGAACAGTCAATACCTCGTTTAGTATCGCCGCCCAGACGGTAGCGAACACCTTTCCATCCTGCGTATTGATCCATCAGACGGGATTTCACGTCGAGGTTACGCACCATGGTTTCAAATTCATCCTGAGAGGCTTGCAGTGAAGAAGTGTCTTCGCTACCCACACCATGCGTCTCAGAATGCATATTCTTAGCGGTATTACTGGTTGTACTACATGCAGAAAGCAGAACCGCGACTGCTACTGCTGGAATCGCTCGCAAGATATATCTCAAAATCGGCTGAGATTTGACCATTTTAGTTGTTTTCCCTTGAAGTCCTTAACGACAGAGTCGTTATAAAAAATGCCAAACGCGTCTGAGACTAAATACACGCAATCAATGAGACAATTCTTTGAATTCAGTTTTGTGGTGCAGCGCACAAAACTTTAATTAATGACCACAATAATTGCTCTTTGAAACGACAAACGCAAATGAGAGTACCTTAACGAAAGGGGCATTGCGAGTGCTTTTGGCCGATTTTTTATAAGAAATTGTGATACAGAAAGTTAAAAAATGTGAATGGCTAAAAATACATCTTTATCGTATGAATAATAGGCAACTCATTCATTATAAACACGAATGTTGTGACAAGAAGATGACGGGAAATAGACGGGGTAAAAAAACAGGCGAAAAGCGATGACTCTTCGCCTGATATGTCAGAGGCAATGGTTATTTATTGGCTGATTTTAATTTGCCCAAATTGGGTAAATTACGCTCAAATATCCCGATGGTTTTATCGCTCAATGGTGTCAACAGAACCCACGGTACACCGATCAGGACCGAGGTCAGCGATCCCACGGCGATATCCGTGAACCAATGCGCTCCAATCATCACCCGTGGGAAAGCGAAAACCACAAAAATAACCAGTGAAATAAGGAATGCTTTCCCGCCAAAATAGCGCCACATGAAGCAGGAGAATATCAGCAGCATCATACCGTGATCGCCCGGGAAGCTATCGCGTGAACCGTCTTTGGTGTTAAAGGCCACGTAGTCGCTTACCCGATGAGCGCCTTGAACAGAAAGCGACGGGCTGCTGCGAGTGACCGGGATGAGGTGCTGCGCGAGTTGGTTGATGATGACCGCTGCCAGCAGCATCACCAGGCCCATAATAATGATGCGGCGACGCCCTGTAGCGTTTTCCTTTAACCAGTAGCTCAGCATCAGGCCGCCCATGGCTAGCAGCGAGCAGCCGTCAAAGGCGCGATTGTTGATAATGGCTAAAAACCACGCGTAGGTCAGATTCCCGGCATTCAGTCCCTGGTTGAAGAAACGGAAAATAGCAACATCAATAGTCGACCAGATCCCGTGGTTTACCGGCAGGTACCAGGACAGAAATAACGCCACACCGGCGGCGTTAAGCATAATAATCAAGGGAAAGCGTGTACGCATTATCATCTTCACAGCAGTTAATCTCGCTGGCAACCTTAGCGGCATTACCCTAAACGAAGTTTCAACAGTGCGGATTGGAGCACATTCCAGTCGGTCTCAGCATCATTGATGAGCTCAATACGGCTGTCAGGTGGCGCAACGTTTTGGGTCTCAATATGCAGGTCCGCGCCCTGACGATTAATGCGTATCAGCCCTTCGGGGATGCGCATTACAGCTTTGAGTCGAGCGACCGGTGCCAGCCGCGCCCACTCTAACAGGCCGATGGTCGCAAACTGGGTATCAGCATCAAAAATCCAGCCGCAGGCGTGGTAGCCCTGTCCCTGGTTTACGCTCCGCCGCCAGCGCTGGTGTTCAGGCAGACTTAACGCGCCCAGCCCTTTGGTTGAAGGGTGCGAGTGCGCATGCGCGGCGCTTGCTGCAAGCTCGGTTAGGTTAGTGCGCGTGGTATCAAGAAGTGCGACATCAATATTGCCCTGCGTCGTGTCCAGATGCAGGCGCTCGCCGCCGTTTTGTTGCCACCACTCGGTCATCGCCCGCTGGCTTTCCGGCGTGGCGCGGTCAGATTTATTGCTGACCACAATGTCCGCCGCCGCCAGCTGGTCGCGAAAGTTTTCGTTGTTGACGATTTTCTCGTCCAGCAGTTGGCGCGGGTCCATCACACAGAGCGTCGCCCGCAGGTCGATCCACGGTTCGTAAACCTGGGCGGTCAACAGGTCGAGGATCTGTTTGGGATGACCGAGGCCAGTGGGTTCAATCAGCAAACGGTCTGGTTTACCCTGGCGTAGCAGAGTGTTCAGGCCGACCTGCATCGGCAAACCGTTGACGCAGCACATACAGCCACCGGGGATCTCCTTCAGCAGTGCACCGCTGTCAGCCAGTAGCGCGCCGTCAATGCCGACTTCGCCAAACTCGTTGACCAGCACGGCCCATTTTTCATCGGCGGGCTTATTGGCAAGAAGGTGCAAAATAGAGGTAGTTTTCCCGCTACCGAGAAAGCCGGTGATCAGATTGGTTTTAGTCACGAAAACTCCACAGAGGAAAGAGTGTTAACCAGATCACTTTATCCTGGGGAAAAGGCGACGAAAAGAGGTGCTTTTCGGTGAGCCGGATGAATCGGCTCACCGGAGGAGTAAAAATCTTAACCGTTCAGCGCTGTCAGCAGCGCCTGACGCGCACCTTGTTGAACCAGGTGTTGCCAGGCCTGACTGACCGCGTTGACGAACTGCGGGTTGGCCGGCAGATCATTGCCGAAGATTTCCTGGAGCGTTAACAACGTCTCTACGCGGGTATCATTATTGCTGTTTGCAACCAGCGCATGAATTTTCTCTGCCAGCGGATCGCGAATATCGATGGTGTTACCGGCATCATCCACACCGCTGACGTAACGCATCCAGGCGGCAACGCCCAGCGCCAGCAACGGCCAGCGGCTGCCTTCGCTGAGATGGATACGGATCCCATCAAGTAGACGCTGGGGGAGTTTCTGGCTGCCGTCCATGGCAATTTGCCAGGTACGGTGCTGAAGCGCAGGGTTGCTAAAGCGCTCAACCAGGCTGTCGGCGTAGGCGTTAAGGTCAACGCCGGTAATGCCCAGCGTTGGAGCCTGTTCGGTCATCATCAGATGACGCGCGGCGCGGCGGTAGGATTCATCCTGCATGCAGTCACTAATGTGCGCGTAACCGGCCAGATAACCGAGATAGGCGAGGAAAGAGTGGCTGCCGTTGAGCATCCGCAGCTTCATCTCCTCCCACGGCAGTACATCATCGACCAGCTGCGCGCCTGCGCTACCCCAGTCAGGACGTCCGGCGACAAAGTTATCTTCAATGACCCACTGAATAAACGGCTCGCAGCTAATAGCGCAAGGATCTTCCACACCCAGCTCGCGGGTGATTTCCGCCAGTGAGGCATCGGTCGCCGCCGGGACTATGCGGTCGACCATGGTGCCCGGGAAGCTGACGTGTTCAGCAATCCATGCCGCCAGCTCTGGTGAGCGGCGGGTCGCCATATCGAGCACCGCGTTTTTGACCACGTGGCCATTATTGGGAATGTTATCGCAGGAGAGCACGGTAAAAGCCGCAAGCCCGCGTTCGCGGCGGCGGTGAAGGGCTTCAACGAGAATACCAGGGGCGGAATGCGGTTCGCTCGGCGACTGAAGATCATGGACGATCCGCGGCTGAGTCGCATCCAGATGCCCGGTTGCCGGGTCAATGCAGTAGCCTTTTTCGGTAATGGTCAGCGAGACAATCGCCACCTGCGGTTCACAGAATTTTTCAATGATAGCCGCCAGCGTATCGAGCTTCGCGTTGAGACACTCGTTCACCGCGCCGACAATAATCGGCTGATTGCCAGCCGCGCTTTTCTCCATCACCGTAAACAGATGGTCCTGTTGACGTAGCTGGCTCATCAGCACATCGCCGCTAAACAGGCTGATTTCACAAATGCCCCAGTCGCCGCCATGCTGATTCAGCACCCGGTTGGTTAACAACGCCTGGTGCGCACGGTGAAAGGCACCGAAACCGAAGTGCACAATCCGCGAGCGTAGCTGTTGTCTATCATATTGCGGTAACTCAACGCAGGCGGGAAGGGCGACAGAGGCTATTGTATTCATTGTGTACACATCCGATTAACGATTAATTAACGTCGCCAGTGTAAAGTTATATGACAGCAAATTGAATTGGTGTGCCGTATTTATCGCGTTAGTGTGAGCTGGATCAATCAATCCAGGCGGATTTATTGACCGTCACGAATAAGCCTGTATGGTAGTCGTCATTAACAGTGATTTTATTGGTATAACAACTTTAGAGGGTTAGGCAATGGAACAAACCTGGCGTTGGTACGGCCCGAACGATCCGGTATCTCTTGATGATGTGCGTCAGGCTGGCGCGACGGGTGTTGTCACGGCATTGCACTACATTGCAAACGGTCTGGTATGGCCGGTTGAAGAAATCAAACAGCGCCAGGCGATGCTGGCTGAAAAGGGGCTGACCTGGTCCGTTGTTGAAAGTATTCCGGTGCACGAAGATATTAAAACCCACTCCGGTGAATATAAGACCTGGATTGCGAACTACCAGCAGAGTATTCGTAACCTGGCCGAGTGTGGCATTGATACCGTGTGCTACAACTTTATGCCAATCCTCGACTGGACGCGTACCGATCTTGAGTACACGCTGGAAGATGGTTCGAAAGCGCTGCGTTTTGACCAGATTGCTTTTGCTGCATTTGAACTGCATATCCTTAAGCGCGAAGGCGCGCAGAACGATTACACCGCAGAAGAGCAGCGCCAGGCTCAGGCTTACTTCACCGCGATGAGCGAAGCAGAAGTCACTAAGTTAACCCGCAATATCATTGCTGGCCTGCCGGGCGCGGAAGAGGGCTACACCCTTGACCAGTTCCGTGCGCGTCTGGCGGAATACGATCACATCAGCAAAGATCAACTGCGTGAAAATATGGCCGTGTTCCTGCGGGCGATTGTCCCGGTTGCGGAAGAAGTGGGCGTGCGTCTGGCCGTTCACCCGGATGATCCACCGCGTCCAATCCTCGGTCTGCCGCGTATCGTTTCGACCATTGAAGATATGCAGTGGCTGAAAGAGACCGTCGACAGCATCAATAACGGTTTCACGATGTGTACCGGTTCTTACGGCGTACGCGCTGATAATGATCTGGTGAAAATGATTGAAACCTTCGGCGACCGCATTCACTTCACGCACCTGCGTTCTACCTGTCGTGAAGAGAACCCGAAAACCTTCCACGAAGCTGCGCATCTGCAGGGCGACGTGAATATGGTTGCCGTCGTTGATGCGATTCTGACCGAAGAGCAGCGTCGTAAGAAAGCCGGCGATCTGCGCCCAATTCCAATGCGTCCTGACCACGGTCATCAGATGCTGGACGACCTGAAGAAGAAAACCAACCCGGGCTACTCGGCGATTGGTCGCCTGAAAGGTCTGGCGGAAGTCCGCGGCGTTGAGCTGGCGCTGAAAACCACCAAGTTCCGCGATCTGCTGTAATCTAGCGAATCCCTGTAGCGGGAAAGCGGCAGCAAGAAACAAAAAAGGACAGCCAACGGCTGTCCTTTTCTTTTAATGCGTATAGCCAGAGCTTAGTCTGCGCGGCACATATAGCGTTTTTCTTCGATATGAACGCGGATTTTTTCGCCGGTAGTCAGGTACTCAGGAACCTGGACAACCAGACCGGTGGTCAGGGTTGCTGGTTTGGTACGGGAGCTAGCGGACGCGCCTTTGATGCCCGGTGCGGTTTCAACGATTTCCAGATCGACCGTCTGCGGCAGTTCCAGCGCCAGAACCTGGCCGTCCCACAGCAGAACCTGCATATCCGGCATGCCGCCTTCTGGAATAAACTGCAGTTCGTCAGCAATCTGATCGTGAGCGAAGATATACGGGGTGTAGTCTTCTTTATCCATGAACACGTATTCGTTGCCGTCGATATAGGAGAAGTCAACGAAGCGGCGGTTCAGAGTCACGGTATCGACCATGTCATCGCCTTTAAAACGCTCTTCAACTTTCAGACCGGTGCTAACGTCAGAAAAACGCATTTTGTACAGCGTTGCAGCGCCGCGGGCGCTCGGTGACTGAATATCAATGTTTTTTACAATCAGCAGTTTGCCGTTGTAATTCAGCACCATACCTTTTTTGATTTCGTTCGCTCTTGGCATTGCAATTATCCTGTGAAAAAGGGTGTCGAAAATATCGCGTAAAAGTACTCGTGCCGGGCGTTTCAGGCAAGAGGAATTAAAGGCTTTTGCTATCCCTGACTAAAAGGTGGTACTGTGCCCGACTGCTAACCCAATACCCGAACAGAGAGCCCGCGATGGAATGTCGTCCCGACTGCGGCGCTTGCTGCACTGCACCTTCTATATCCAGCCCCATTCCCGGAATGCCTGATGGCAAACCCGCCAATACGCCCTGCATACAGCTAGACGAGCGTCAACGCTGTAAAATTTTTGCGTCACCTCTACGCCCGAAAGTGTGCGCCGGGCTGCAGCCAGCACATGATATGTGTGGCGCAACCCGAATGGAGGCGATGACCTGGTTATTGCATCTGGAAGCGCTGACCGCGCCCTAAACGTCTTTAATCCGTACCAGACACGCCAGGGTGCTGACACACAGCACCAGCGCAATCCAGAAAACGGTGTGATAGTTCCAGATTTCTGCCACGACGCCGGCCAGTGAACCGGCAATTATCCAGCCGACGCGTGAAGTATTGGCATACAGCGTAGTGGCCGAACCCGCTTGTCCCGGCATCAGATCCTGAAAATAAAGCATCCCAATCCCGCCGAGAATCCCAATATAAATAGCGTTCAGCAGTTGCATCGCCAATAACAGCGCAGGGCTGTTAAAGGTCAGCATACCGATATAGAAGAGTAGACCGGCGACTGCCGCGATGCGCATCAGGAAACGCTTGCCGAGGTGTTTAGCAAAGTATCCGGCAATCAGCATGGTCGGGATTTCCAGCCCGGCGGCGGTACCCATCATTATCCCCGCTAGCTTCTCTGGCAAGTGCAGTTCGTTGATGATGTACAGCGGCATGTTGATGATATACAGGCTGTTAGTGCCCCACATCAGCGTACAAATCACACACAGCAGCAGGGTATCTTTGCGGTTAGAGCGTGGAGCCTGGATGCCGCCGCTGGCGGCGGCTTTTTCCTTGCGCATGGTGGGCAGGCAGAACCAGACCATCGCACCGCAGACGACAAAGGCTACAGCGGCGGACAGATACATGGTGGTAAAACCAAACCCCATCGCCAGCGCGTAGGCCAGCGGTGGGCCAATCACCCACGCCAGCGAGACCTGGGCACGCATGATTGAACTGAACATTACCGCTTCGCGGCCGGTTTTGTCGGCGTGTTCGCGGGCAAGAGCAAACATCTGCGGGTTAGCCGTAGAACCAAAACTGCTGAGGAACACGCCCACGAACAGCAAAATGAAGTAATTGCGGTTCCAGGCAAACAGCATGCAGGCCAGCACGCCCAGCAGGCAGCAGAAGACTATAAGGTTTTTACGGTCGCCGCGTTTATCGGAATAGCTGGCCAGAAACTGGCTGACAAAGATGCCAATGATGGCGCTACCGGTAAAAAAGAAGCCGACCATGGCCGGGCGAACATGGACTTCATTGCTAAGAAACAGGCTCAGCGTTGGCGTTTGTAGGGCACCCGCAATGCCGGTTAAAAATGCGACAATCAGAAACGAGGATGAGGTGAAATCAAACGATCGCCGTGGGGCGGCGGCGGTACTGTTTTGCATGTTGTTTTATCGGTCACTTTAGGAGAGCCGGGGAGTTTACGCCGCGACTCAGAAAATGAACAGTAACCTAAATCAAATTCGGCACTAAAAAATAAAAGACCATTTTAAAAAGTTAGCTTACGTCTTGCTGACGCTATTAGGAAACGGCACAACGCGCTTCAGCAGATGTGGCGATAATGCTAATGAAATGTGCAGTAGATCTGATTTTTGCGATCAAGTTTGCTGCATAACTTGCAGGCTGATTAAGAAAGGCACAAAATTATTGAAACGTTTCAGCGTCGTCTTCAGCACTTATCACGCTAAGTACGGCAATTTTTTCTCACTAAAGCTGAATCGATTCAATTCGAAAAGCGAGGGGAACCATGTTCCAGTTAACTGTTCAGGATATTCATCCCGGCCAGCAGGCCGCGAATAAAGAAGAGGCTATTCGGCAGGTTGCAGCGGCGCTGGTTAGCGCAGGCAATGTTGCTGATGGTTACGTTGCCGGCATGCTGGCGCGTGAGCAACAAACCTCCACTTTCCTCGGCAATGGCATTGCCATTCCGCACGGCACCACCGATACCCGCGATCAGGTGCTGAAGACCGGCGTGCAGGTTTACCAGTTCCCGCAGGGCGTGACCTGGGGCGAAGGGCAGATTGCTTACGTTGCGATTGGTATTGCCGCCAGCTCCGACGAACACCTTGGCCTGCTGCGTCAGCTGACGCACGTGCTGAGCGATGACGCCGTGGCTGAACAGCTGAAAACCGCCACCACCGCCGAAGAACTGCGTGCGCTGCTGATGGGGGAGAAGCTTAGCGAAGCGCTGAAGCTCGATAATGACATGCTGTCGCTTGATGTTGCCGCCAGCGATCTGGTCACGCTGCAGGCGCTGAACGCCGCTCGCTTGAAAGAAGCGGCGGCGGTTGATGCCAACTTTGTGGCTCGCGTTATTAACGAACAGCCGCTGAATCTGGGTCAGGGTATCTGGCTTAGCGACAGCGCGGAAGGCAATCTGCGCAGCGCTATCGCAGTCAGCCGTGCGGCCACGCCGTTCAGCGTTGGCGAGGCTCAAGCCGCCGTGCTGATCACCGTTGCGATGGCCGATGCCCAGCCGACAGCGGTGCTGAATCGCCTGGTTAACCTGCTGCTGGACAATAAAGCTGAACGTCTGCTGAAAGCGGATGCTGCCACCGTGCTGGCTCTGCTGTCCAGCGATGACGCTGTGGCTGACGATGCGCTGAGCGAAGAGTTCGTTATCCGTAACGAACACGGCCTGCACGCCCGTCCAGGCACCATGTTGGTGAATACCATCAAACAGTTTACCAGTGAAATTACCGTTACTAATCTTGACGGTAGCGGAAAACCAGCCAACGGACGCAGCCTGATGAAGGTTGTCGCGCTGGGTGTTAAAAAAGGACATCGTCTGCGCTTTACCGCTCAGGGTGATGATGCTCGTCAGGCGCTGGACGCCATTGGCGAAGCAATTGCTTCAGGCCTTGGGGAGGGCGCATAAATGAGCAGAAGAGTAGCCACAATTACCTTAAACCCGGCCTATGATTTGGTAGGGTTTACGCCAGAAGTTGAGCGCGGGGAAGTTAACCTCGTGCGCACGACCGGGCTGCATGCCGCGGGTAAAGGTATCAACGTTGCCAAAGTGCTGAAGGACTTAGGCATTGATGTGACCGTGGGCGGCTTCCTTGGCAAAGATAACCAAGACGGTTTTCAGCAGCTGTTCAGCGAGCTGGGGATTGCCAACCGCTTCCAGGTGGTGCAGGGCCGTACTCGTATTAACGTCAAGCTGACGGAAAAAGACGGTGAAGTGACCGATTTTAACTTCTCCGGTTTTGAAGTTACCCCGGCTGACTGGGAGCGTTTCGTTAACGATTCCCTGAGCTGGCTGGGTCAGTTCGACATGGTCTGCGTCAGCGGCAGTCTGCCAGCAGGCGTTAGCCCAGAAGCGTTCACTGACTGGATGACGCGTCTGCGTAGCCAGTGTCCGTGCATTATTTTCGATAGCAGCCGTGAAGCGCTGGTGGCGGGCCTGAAAGCCGCGCCATGGTTAGTGAAGCCAAACCGCCGCGAGCTGGAAATCTGGGCTGGCCGCAAGCTGCCTGAAATGAAAGACGTGATCGACGCCGCACACGCACTGCGTGAACAAGGTATCGCCCACGTGGTTATCTCACTCGGCGCAGAAGGCGCGCTGTGGGTTAATGCTTCCGGCGAGTGGATTGCCAAACCGCCTTCAGTTGAGGTTGTGAGTACAGTGGGTGCCGGTGATTCCATGGTGGGTGGCCTGATTTATGGTCTGCTGATGCGTGAATCCAGTGAGCACACCCTGCGTCTGGCAACGGCAGTCGCTGCGCTGGCGGTAAGCCAGAGCAACGTCGGCATTACCGATCGTACCCAGTTGGCCGCGATGATGGCGCGTGTCGACCTGAAACCCTTTAACTAACAGCGGGAGAGGCGTATGAAAACGCTGCTGATTATCGATGCTAAACTCGGACAGGCTCGTGCTTACATGGCGAAGACCCTGCTGGGTACAGCTGCGCAGAAAGCGCACCTGGAGTTGATTGATAACCCGAATGACGCCGATCTGGCGATTGTTCTGGGCTCTACTTTACCAGTCGATACTGCGCTGGTGGGCAAACAGGTTTACTTAGGCGACATCAACCGTGCGGTTTCGCATCCGGAACTGTTCCTGAGCGAAGCCAAAGCGCATGCCAAACCGTATGAAGCCCCGGCCCAGGCTGAACCAACGGCGACCGGCACGGTTAAGCGCATTGTCGCAGTGACCGCCTGTCCGACCGGTGTGGCACATACCTTTATGGCGGCGGAAGCGATTGAAACCGAAGCCAAAAAACGCGGCCTGTGGGTGAAAGTCGAAACTCGCGGTTCCGTGGGCGCGGGCAATGCGATTACGCCAGAAGAAGTAGCTGATGCTGACCTGGTTATCGTGGCCGCGGATATCGAGGTGGATCTGGCGAAGTTTGCCGGTAAACCGATGTACCGCACCACTACGGGTCTGGCGCTGAAGAAAACCGCGCAGGAGCTTGATAAAGCGATCGTTGAGGCGAAACCGTATCAACCTGCTGGTCAAAGCAAAGCGTCCACTGATGCGGCGAAGAAAGAGAGCGGCGGCGGGGCGTATCGTCACCTGCTGACCGGCGTTTCCTATATGCTGCCGATGGTGGTGGCGGGCGGTCTGTGTATCGCCCTGTCATTTGCCTTTGGTATTAAAGCCTTTGAAGTGAAAGGCACGCTGGCCGCGGCGCTGATGCAAATTGGCGGTGGTTCAGCCTTTGCTCTGATGGTGCCGGTACTGGCAGGTTTCATTGCCTTCTCCATCGCTGACCGTCCGGGTCTGACCCCAGGTCTTATCGGCGGTATGCTGGCAGTGAGCGGCGGTTCCGGATTTATCGGCGGTATCATTGCGGGCTTCCTTGCAGGTTACGTGGCGAAACTTATCAGCACCAAGCTGAAGCTGCCGCCAAGCATGGAAGCACTGAAGCCTATTCTGATTATCCCGCTGGTCTCCAGCCTGATTGTCGGTCTGGCGATGATTTACCTGATTGGTACCCCGGTTGCGGCACTGCTGAACTGGCTGACCCACTGGCTGCAAACCATGGGCACCGCGAATGCGGTACTGTTAGGCGCAATCCTCGGTGCGATGATGTGTACCGACATGGGTGGCCCGGTGAACAAAGCGGCATATGCCTTTGGCGTTGGTCTGCTGAGTACCCAAACCTATGCACCGATGGCGGCGATTATGGCGGCCGGTATGGTGCCACCGCTGGCGATGGGTATTGCCACACTGGTTGCACGTAGCAAGTTCGACAAAGGTCAACGCGAAGGCGGTAAAGCGGCGCTGGTACTGGGTCTATGCTTTATCTCTGAAGGGGCGATTCCGTTCGCGGCTCGTGACCCAATGCGCGTTCTGCCATGCTGTATCATTGGCGGTGCAGTCACCGGCGCTATCTCCATGGCGGTAGGCGCGAAACTGATGGCACCGCACGGTGGTCTGTTCGTGCTGCTGATCCCTGGCGCTATCACTCCTGTACTGGGTTACCTGGTGGCGATTGTTGTCGGTACGCTGGTGGCGGGCCTCTCTTACGCGGTGCTGAAACGCCCGGAAGGTGAAGTGGTCGCCAAAGCGTAAGTTTGTTAAGACGATAAAAAGGGCCGATGATTTGGCCCTTTTTTTACGTCCAGCAATTGTCGCCCGACAATAGAACACATTAACTCAGGCAGCGGCAGACTCAGTCTGCTGTGCCTTCAGCCACGCAATCTCTTCTGCCCAGATATCCGGATTAATGGTTTCCAGAATCAGCGGAATACCGTCAAAGCGGCTGTCCTGCATAATCCATCGGAAGGCGTCATGCCCGATATTGCCTTCACCCAAACTGTGGTGACGGTCAACCCGGCTGCCGAAGGCGCTTTTCGCGTCGTTCAGATGCATGCCGCGCAGATACTGGAAGCCAACGATGCGTTCAAAATCAGCAAAGGTCTCAGCGCAGGTTTCGGTGGTGCGCAGATCGTAGCCTGCGGCAAATGCATGGCAGGTATCGATACAGACGCCGACGCGAGATTTATCTTCCACGCCGTCGATAATCGCCGCCAGGTGCTCAAACTTAAAACCGAGATTGCTGCCTTGCCCGGCAGTGTTCTCAATCACCGCCGTCACCCCTTCAGTCTGGGCGAGGGCTATATTGATAGATTCGGCAATCCGCGCCAGACACTTATCTTCATCAATTTGCAGTAAATGGCTGCCCGGATGGAAGTTCAGCAACGTCAGCCCAAGCTGCTGACAGCGCGTCAGCTCGTCGATAAAGGCTTCGCGAGATTTTTCCAGCGCTTCTTCAACCGGATGGCCGAGGTTAATCAGGTAGCTGTCGTGCGGCAGAATTTGCGCTGAAGTGTAGTGATACTTTTCACATGCGGCTTTGAAATCGTCGATGATTTCCGTTGTCAGCGGTGCGGCGCGCCACTGACGCTGATTTTTGGTGAACAGGGCGAATGCGGTCGCTTCGATTTCCGCTGCCCGAATAGCGGCGTTAGCCAGTCCGCCTGCGGCGCTTACGTGCGCTCCAATGTATTTCATATCGTTAAACCCGCCATACTCAAAAAGGGAGAGTATAGCGGGTTAGGGTAGGGGAGTCGTGCTCCTTTATGCCATCACGGTATGGATGGCGAAGTTAATCGCACCGCCGCCTACAATCAGCCAGATGAACAGCACTAGCGCCATCAAGAGCGGTTTCGCACCGGCTTTTTTCAGCGCGCTGATATGGGTAGTGACCCCGAGAGCCGCCATTGCCATCGCCAGTAAAATAGTATCCAGCGTAATCAACATCTGCACCACGCTTTGCGGCAGCAGGTGGAACGAGTTGAAGATAGCCACCACGATAAACAGAATCGCGAACCACGGAATGGTGATTTTGCTTTTCTGCTCGGCGTTGGCCGGAGCCAGCTGTTTAACTCGGGCTGCCAGAATCAGCAGGAACGGAGCCAGCATCATGACGCGCAGCATTTTGGCAATCACCGCCGCGTTTTCCGCTTCCGGGCTGATGGCATGACCCGCGGCCACCACCTGGGCGACTTCATGCATGGTGGAACCGATATAGATGCCGTAGGTTTCCGGGCTAAACCAGTGTGCCACCAGCGGATACATGGCTGGATAGAGGAATATCGCCAACGTACCGAAGATAACCACCGTCGCCACGGCGACCGTCACTTTACTCGCCTCGGCTTTGACTACCGGTTCCGTTGCCAGAATCGCCGCCGCGCCGCAGATACTGCTGCCCGCACCAATCAGCCAGCTGGTGTGTTTGTCCAGGCCAAAGACTTTCTGACCGAGCCAGCAGGCCATCAGGAAGGTGCTGGAAAGCGTCAGCACGTCAATCACGATACCGCTGACGCCGACGTCAGCAATCTGCGAGAACGTCAGGCGAAAACCGTACAGGATGATCCCCAGCCGCAGCAGATGCTGCTTGGCGAAGATGACCCCACCGTCGCAGGACTGCCACAGTTTTGGATACACGGTGTTACCGATGACCATCCCGAACAGAATAGCCAGCGTCAGCGCACTCATTCCCGCCCCGGCAATGGCCGGAACGTTGCCTGCCCATATCGCCGCGCCGGTAATGACCGCGGTGAGCGCAAGTCCAGGAATAAAATGTTTGATGCTACGATGATGATGCGTCTGTAAGGTGACTTGTGTCATAACCTTCTCCTTTGTCTGGCTAAAAGGTTACGCCTGGCTGGCTTAAAGATAAAATTGATTATATATTTATAATTAATCGTAATAACTGGTAAGGGCGGCTCCGGCGGGCCGAAAAACTATGCATATCACGCTGCGTCAGTTGGAAGTTTTTGCAGAGGTGCTGAAAAGCGGCTCGACCACCCAGGCATCGCAGATGCTGGCGCTGTCGCAGTCGGCGGTCAGCGCGGCGTTAACAGACCTGGAAGGGCAGCTTAGCGTGCAGCTGTTTGACCGCGTCGGAAAGCGGCTGGTGGTCAATGAGCACGGGCGGTTGCTGTATCCGCGTGCGCTGGCGCTGCTGGAGCAGGCCAGTGAGATAGAACAGCTGTTTCGTGAAGATAACGGCGCTATTCGCGTGTATGCCAGCAGCACCATCGGTAACTATATTCTGCCGGGCGTGATTGCCCGTTACCGTAAAGACTTTCCCACGCTGCCGCTGGAGCTGAGTGTCGGTAATAGTCAGGATGTGATTAACGCGGTCGCTGATTTCCGCGTGGATATTGGGCTGATTGAAGGGCCGTGTCACTCTGCTGACATCATTGCTGAACCCTGGCTCGAAGATGAACTGGTGGTCTTTTCCGCTCCTAACAGCGCCTGGTTGCAAGGGGAGATTACGCTCGACACGCTGGCGAAAGCGCCGTGGATACTGCGTGAAAAAGGCTCGGGCACGCGGGAAATTGTCGACTATCTGCTACTTTCGCACCTGCCGCAGTTCCAGCTGGGCATGGAGCTTGGCAACTCTGAAGCAATCAAACATGCGGTTCGCCACGACCTCGGTATCAGCTGTTTGTCCCGTCGGGTGATTGCCGAACAGCTGGAAGCCGGTTCGCTGGTGGAGGTCAATATTCCGCTGCCGACCTTAAGCCGCACCCTGTGGCGTATCCATCATCGGCAAAAACATCTCTCCAACGCGTTAAGGCGTTTTCTTTATTACTGCAATACCTAAACCGGCGTGCGGATGCTTTACTTATAATAAGGGAGCGATCATGAAGCTCTCTTATAACTGCGCATTTCTGCCGTGAGATGCCCGAATCGTCTGTTACAATCGCGCCTCATTTTTTGGATGGATAGCATTTTCACATGGGTTCCGAAACAAAAACCACACAAGCGCCCGCGCTACGTCGCGAACTCAAGGCGCGCCATCTGACGATGATCGCCATTGGCGGTTCTATCGGTACAGGTCTGTTTGTCGCGTCCGGTGCGACAATTTCTCAGGCGGGCCCTGGCGGCGCGCTGTTTTCCTATATCCTGATTGGCCTGATGGTGTACTTCCTGATGACCAGTCTGGGCGAGCTGGCGGCGTACATGCCGGTATCCGGTTCTTTTGCGACCTATGGCCAGAATTACGTCGAAGAAGGCTTCGGCTTCGCGCTGGGCTGGAACTACTGGTACAACTGGGCAGTGACCATCGCCGTTGACCTGGTAGCGGCACAGCTGGTGATGAACTGGTGGTTCCCGGATACGCCGGGTTGGATCTGGAGTGCGCTGTTCCTGTGCGTCATTTTCCTGCTGAACTACATCTCGGTTAAAGGCTTCGGCGAAGCAGAGTACTGGTTCTCGCTGATTAAAGTCGCCACCGTGATTATCTTTATCATCGTCGGTATCATGATGATCCTCGGTATCTTCAAAGGGGCGCAGCCGGTTGGCTGGAGCAACTGGACAACGGGCGATGCACCGTTTGCCGGTGGGTTCTCCGCGATGATTGGCGTGGCGATGATTGTCGGTTTCTCCTTCCAGGGTACCGAACTGATTGGTATTGCGGCGGGCGAATCTGAAGATCCAGAGAAGAATATTCCGCGCGCGGTGCGTCAGGTATTCTGGCGAATCCTGCTGTTCTATGTGTTCGCGATCCTGATTATCAGCCTGATTATTCCGTACACCGATCCAAGCCTGCTGCGCAACGATGTGAAAGATATTTCCGTGAGCCCGTTCACGCTGGTGTTCCAGCATGCCGGTCTGCTGTCTGCGGCAGCCATAATGAATGCGGTTATCCTGACGGCGGTACTGTCAGCGGGTAACTCCGGGATGTACGCGTCTACCCGTATGCTTTACACCCTGGCCTGCGATGGCAAAGCGCCGCGCATTTTCTCCAAACTGTCTCGCGGTGGTGTGCCACGTAATGCGTTATACGCGACGACCGTGATTGCTGGCCTGTGCTTCCTGACGTCGATGTTTGGTAACCAGACGGTATACCTGTGGCTGCTGAACACCTCCGGGATGACCGGCTTTATCGCCTGGTTGGGGATTGCTATTAGCCACTATCGCTTCCGTCGCGGCTACGTGATGCAGGGGCATGACATCAATAATCTGCCGTACCGTTCAGGGTTCTTCCCGCTGGGGCCGATCTTTGCCTTTGTCCTGTGTCTGATTATTACGTTGGGCCAGAACTATGAAGCATTCCTCGCCGACACCATTGACTGGGGCGGCGTGGCGGCAACCTACATTGGTATCCCGCTGTTCCTGATTATCTGGTTCGGCTATAAGCTGTCTCGTGGTACGCACTTCGTGAGCTACAGCGAAATGCACTTCCCAGAGCGCTTTAAGAAATAATTCTCCATTCTTACAACGCATCATAAACCTCTCCCCGGAGAGGTTTTTTTATGTCTTCCATTCATGGGATTGACACTGTTTATTACGTCCTGACATAACTTTAAATAACATTAATTGATAATTGTTATCATTACGTTTATCATCTTCTCCCATACAAAAGGATGAAGCCACTTCCTCTCCTGGCTGGATAACAGGCTGAGGGGACTAGCCACATCTGCAAAAAATAGGCCGCCGGTCAGCGGCTTCGAAGTAGCACGTGTGAGTAAAACCTCTTTGTTTTAATTCAGTATTAACCTCATGGAGAAATGGAATGTTTAGGTTAAACCCCTTCGTTCGGGGCGGGCTGTGTGCGTCCGTAATGTCCCTGGCGCTGCCTGTCGGTGCTGCAGATGATAATGAAGTTATGGTCGTTACGGCGGCTGCCACCGAGCAAAGCGTGAAGGATGCGCCTGCCAGCATCAGCGTTATTACTCAGGAAGATCTGCAGCGTAAGCCGGTGCAAAATCTGAAAGATGTGCTGAAGGAAGTCCCGGGCGTACAGCTCACCAATGAAGGGGACAACCGTAAAGGGGTCAGCATTCGCGGCCTCGACAGCAGCTACACCCTGATTCTGATTGATGGTAAGCGCGTGAATTCGCGTAACGCCGTCTTCCGTCACAACGATTTTGACCTGAACTGGATCCCGGTTGACGCCATCGAACGTATCGAAGTGGTGCGCGGCCCGATGTCCTCACTGTACGGCTCGGATGCGTTGGGCGGCGTGGTGAACATCATCACCAAAAAAATTGGCGCGAAGTGGACGGGAACCATCACCGCGGACAGCATCATTCAGGAACACCGCGATCGCGGCGATACCTGGAACGGCCAGTTCTTTACCTCCGGCCCGCTGATTGACGGCCTGCTGGGGATGAAGGCCTTTGGTAGCTTGTCGAAACGCGAGAAGGACGATCCGCAGACCTCCAACACAACGGCCACCGGCGACACGCCGCGTATCGAAGGCTTCACCAGCCGCGATGGCAACGTTGAGCTTGCCTGGACGCCAAATGAGAACAACGACATCACTGCCGGGTATGGCTTTGACCGCCAGGACCGCGAATCCGACTCGCTCGACCGCAACCGTCTCGAGCGCCAGAACTACTCCTTAAGCCATAACGGACGTTGGGATCTTGGTACCAGCGAGCTGAAGTACTATGGCGAGAAAGTGGCTAACAAGAACCCAGGCAATGCCAGCGAAATCACCTCCGAAAGTAATACCATCGACGGTAAATACGTGCTGCCGCTGGGCGTGATTAACCAGCTGGTGACCTTTGGCGGCGAATGGCGCCACGATGAGCTTAAGGATCCGGTAAACCTGACCGGCGGCTCCAGCAGCAAAACGTCCGCCAGTCAGTACGCGCTGTTTGTTGAAGACGAGTGGCGGATCTTCGAACCGCTGGCACTGACCACCGGTATCCGTATGGATGATCACGAAACCTACGGCGATCACTGGAGCCCGCGTGCTTACCTCGTCTATAACGCCACCGACACGGTGACGGTAAAAGGCGGCTGGGCGACGGCATTTAAAGCACCATCGCTGCTGCAGCTGAGCCCGGATTGGACGACCAACTCCTGCCGCGGCGGCTGCCGCATCGTTGGTAGCCCGGATCTGAAGCCGGAAACCAGCGAAAGCTTCGAAGTGGGTCTCTACTATCAGGGAGAAGAGGGCTGGCTGGACGGTGTTCAGGCAAGCGTGACCACCTTCCAGAATGATATTGACGATATGATCAATATCAACCGTACCCGTGATAAGAACGCGGCGCCGGGCTATCCGAACTTTGTCGGTTTTGAAAACGGTGTGCCGGTATTCGCCTACTATAACGTCAACAAAGCGCGTATTCGCGGCGTTGAATCCGAGCTGAAGGTGCCGTTTGGCGATGAATGGAAAGTCACGCTGAACTACACCTATAACGATGGCCGCGATTTGAGCAACGGTGGCGACAAGCCACTGCAGGAGCTGCCGTTCCATACCGGTAATGGTCGTCTCGACTGGACGCCGGTGCAGGACTGGTCATTCTACCTGGCGGCAAGCTATACCGGTCAGCAGCGCGCAACCAGCGCAACGGCTAAAACACCTGGCGGTTATACCACCTGGGATCTCGGCGGTGCATGGCAGGCAACGAAAGACGTCAAACTGCGTGCCGGCGTGCTGAACCTCGGGGATAAAGACCTCAACCGTGACGATTACAGCTATAACGAAGATGGCCGCCGCTACTTTATGGCGGTGGATTACCGCTTCTAAGCTGTTCTTTTCGCATGCACTAAACCCGGGGCGCTTTGCTTACCCGGGCTACATAAGAGGGTTATCCCTTCTCGTAGCCCGGGCCAGCGAAGCCCCCGGGAACTCACCGTATATTACCAGTAGCTATGCCAGTTCTTTGTGGCGCGGGTTATCGCTTCCATCAGGAAGTAATCTCCCCAGCTACAGCACTCGTCAACGCCCACATCGCCTTTGAAGTAATAGACCGAATGCTCCAGCAGCCCTTGTCCCGGCGCATGTTCCCGGTTGACGTAGTCGTCGAGCATATTGCCAATCATCCGCAGCGCTAAGGTTTCATAACTTTCTCTATCCGGATGGGTTAACGGAAGATGTTTTACCAGCTCCAACAGGGCGCAGGCGACAATTGCTGCCGCCGAGCTATCGCGTTCACTATCAGGGGCGGTGAGCGCCAGATCCCAGTAGCAAATCAGATCGTCGGGAAGACGGTTAAGGTAATAGTTTGCCAGCGTCTGGCTCAGCTCCAGCAGCCGTTTGTCGCCGGTATGCAGGTAGTTCAGCAGGAAACCGTAAACCCCCCAAGCCTGACCACGCGCCCAACATGAGTCATCGGAAAACCCCTGGTGCGTGTTGCCGAAACGCGGCGCACCGGTCTCCACATTCATATACCAGGTATGGAACGTGGAGCCATCCTCGCGCACGATATAGCGACGAGCCTGCTCAATATGCTGTTTCGCCGCAGCTGCATAGCGCGGGTCGCCGCTGGCCTGACTCGCCTGATACAGCAGCGGCAGGTTCATGTTGCAGTCGATAATCATCCGGCCTTGTTGCTCTGGGTTATTCAGTTCTCCCCACGCCTGAATAATTCCCGCTTTCTCGTTGTAGCGCTCCATTAGCGCTTCGGCGGCGAGTAGGGCAATGTAACCGGCCTCGCGGTTACCGGTCAGACGCTGGCCCGCCACGCAGGAGAGGCTGTAAAGAAAACCCAGGTCGTGGTGATTGGTGTGATCGCGGTTGATGATTCGCTTGCCGAAGGAATGGATATGCTGCTCGGCCAGCGCGCGGTAGTGCGCCTCACCGGTCCATTCGTAGGCTAACCATAGTTGCCCGGTCCAGAAGCTGGTGGTCCATTCAATGTTATCAATCACCGGATAGAGACCGTTTTCGCAGGCGGCATCCGGGAAACGCTGACCGAAATAGTCGGCGTTAGCGTCGATGGCTTTCAGCAATGAGGGCATTATCCGACGGATTTTCTGGCTAATCTCTTCTCGCTCTCCTGGCTTCAGGGTATGCAAAGCCAGGGGTTCTTTGTTGATCGTTTCAGAGGTCATGCGGTGCTATTCCCTTTTTTAATTAAGCGCTTGCTGTTTGATTTCCGGCTCCAGCGCCGTTTTGCGATGGCTGTAGCAGGTCGATAAGGTAAGGGTCGATACGCCGGTGAAGATGAGCGCAATGATCCCCATGATCAGATAGGTATGTTCAAAACCGATGGTTTGATAGGCATAGCCCGCCGGTGGCGCGACGACGATAGAGCCGACGTAAATCATCGCCTGATAGCCCAGCAGATACATGGTGGCGTTGACGCGCTTGTCGAAATGCTCGGCGATATATTTGAAGACCGAGACCAGAATGAGCGCTATCTCAATGCCGTAGAGCGGTTTTACCAGGCAGATAATCAGCGGGTCGCTGGTCAGGCCGGAAATAATCAGGCGCAGACTGATGACCAGACCGGTTAATAACATTCCTTGCTTGGCGCCGATGCGGTTAATAATCGAAGGAACCAGCATCATGCCGAAGAATTCGGCTGCCGACTGTGCGGTGCTCATGTAACCAAACATGGCATTGCCTTCTTCCTTAGTGGCAAAGAAGGTGACGAAGTAGCGGGAGAACTGCTGTTCGGCAATAAACATCATCCACGCCACGCCGGCGATATACAGCGAGAACATCCAGAACTTGCGGTTGGCCAGCAGGTGCAGCACGTCGGTAATGACGATCTTCTCTTTTGACAGGACGTCGTTATCCTCTTTACCGAAGTGGTCAACCTTCAGGGTCAGCAGCACGGCGAACATACAGAGTGCTGACACGCTGCTGATGGCGAAGTTAATCTTTGGCGAAATGTTATACAAGAAGCCTGAAAACGATGACGCCGTTGCCCAGCCAAGGGCTGCCCACATACGGATGCGGCCAAATTCCATGTTATAGAGGCGGCTAAAACGGTCGACGTAGGACTCTTCCGCCGCCACGCCTGCATACCAGCCGAGACTAAAGAACAGCGCCCCGACGATCATTCCGCTGATGAAATGGGTTTGCAGCAGCGGGAGATAGATCCAGATATAGAACGGTGCCATCAGCGCGGAGATGATGCAGACAAAATAAAGCAGATGCTTCTTCATGCCGATTTTGTCCATGATGTAGCCGTACACCGGCTTTATCACTACGGCAAAAACGCCGTTTACGGCAAATACGGTACCGATTTCTACAGCGTCCAGCCCGGCCTTATCGCCAAGCCAGATGGCGTACAGGCCGAAGCTTGCCGCCCAGGTAAAGGTAAACAGAAAAACAAACAGGCTTAGCTTTATATATGCCGAACGTGTCGACTGAATTGTTGTTGTCATTATGGTCTCCGCCGTTAATCAGAGGTCAAGGTTATACAATGGTGAGCGAGGTGCCGTTCACGGTTAGCTGCTGGGTAGAATGCGTAAAATGGATCGTTTCCGGCAGCGCCTGCGCCGCACCGGGATCGGCGCTGACGAAGCAGGCCAGCCAGTGCGTACCGGCGCCAAGCTGCGTGGATAAGCAAGGAATATCAGCCGGTGCGGCGTACAGCAGATTGCTGTTGGGCGGTGTCGTGATGAGCCGCGCCTGCCGATCGCCGCTGAGGTTAACGATCTGGCTATAGTCATGCGTTGTTTCGACGGTGACGGCTTCAGGGGTAGACGTCAGGCGCGTTTGTTGATGATGATTGGCCGCGAAGCCGCCTTCGACGCAGGAAAGCGGACGCGGCGTGGTGACGCGGTGGATACGGATATGGCCGCTTTGCTGCGGAATTAGCCAACTGGTGACGGCGACGTCATTCCATGGCCGCCACTCGCTGCGTACCCATTCATGGCTGACCGACACGCTGTCGCACTCGCGGCGGCCGCGGTAGTAATCGTCACCGTTGCTAAATAGCAGCATTGAGTCAACGGCAGCATGGTTCAGGCCGTAGCGTCCGCGTTCAAGGGTGAAACCAAATTGGCTTGAGTAGGCGAATTTGCAGTACTTTTGCTCAAAATTGACGAAGTTGTTTTTATCGAATTGGCCCGACATTAACATCCAGGCATGGCGATTTTTCGCACTGTGCACGATGATTTGCCCTGCTTCGGGGACCGGATGGGTGGCGTCAAGCTCCGGCAGCGGCTCGCATTCGGCCTGCCAGAATGCACTCTCTTCCGGTAGCGCCAGAATCAGCATCGCTTTAAGCGCCCAGTAGGGCGAGCCGGGGCTGTTGTAGTCTTCGGCCATAATCAGGTTGGGATAGCTGTAACCAATGCTAAACAGCCCGTCAGCGTTGATAAACGGCTGCGCCAGCCAGCTGTCGAGGTGGCGTAAAATCAACCCTTTCACGATCCCTGGCGTAAAGACATCGAGCCCGGTAAAGGCCACCGCGCTCCAGTAAGCGGCCTGCACAAATCGATAGGTCAGGCTGCGGCCAAACGGAATGCCCGCGCCATCAGCGGTAAAGTAGTAGACATAGTCTTTAGCAAACTGCTGCGCACGCTGGCGGTAACGCAGACAGCGCTCGGGATCGACATCCTGCATAAAATGGCTGTAGAGCAGGCTGTAAAAGTGAAAGCCGCTGGAGATGTAGTAGTCGCGCGGCTTGCCTTCGCCATCACAATACCAACCGTTTCCCAGCCAAAAAGGTTCAATGGCGTCGAGGTGATGGTTAATCACCGCCATATCGTATTCACGCCCGACGCACTTCAGGCCAACCTGAATCAAGGCGGGGAAAAAGTGCCAGTTATTATTTGGCACGGCGACTTCTGCGCTCTGAGAAAGCCAGTGCACGAGACTATTCTGTTCGGTCTTTGTTAGCTGCGACCACAACGGCGTTTGCAGCGCCAGCCCGAGACCGAATGCGGCCATTTCCACACAGCGCTGATCGTTATCACCGACCGCGCCCCAATAACCCGGATGCTGCGGATTACAGCCATTTCGCAGGCCAGTCAGAAACGTCTCCTGCCATTCGGGTGTGGTACCGCCGCTCATCAGCGGAAACAGGCCCCACAGCAGACGAACAAATCCCTCCATGCCTGCCACGTCGTCCGGATACTGTGCGGCGGTATTGCCGGCATGAAGCCGTGTGCAATCGGCAGAGAGGTGGGGGAGAGCCGCCGCTATCCATTGCTGTACTAAGGCACTGTAATGTTGTTTCGTCCGCATAATGAAATCCCGTTTCAGACCGTTGATGGCGGATGAATAATAGGAAGTTGCGGCAGCCGACAAATGTGATTGTGCTCGTACTTTTACGCATCATAGGTAATTAAAAATAATTTTATGGCGTAATTTAGGCCAAAAGTTTTATTCCAATGATGAAAATATAAGTTTATTAACATCGAGACTGACGCCATGACACCCTCCGGACGCACGGAAGACACCACCTATCTTGAGCAGATCCATCTCAACGATAAGTCGATTTATTTCAACCGAATGCAAAACATGCCGGCCAACTATTATCACTGGCATCAGTGTGCGGAAATTCTGTCGGTATCGCGTGGCGTGGGCATTGCGCTTATGGAACACCAGCAATATACGGTGAAACCGGGCCGGTTATTTATCTTCCCGCCCGGCAAGCTGCATAAGGTGTTCGTCGAGCAGGACGAGCGCAATGTTTATCACCGAACCACGCTGCACTTTAACTCCGTGTTGCTGGAGCCATGGCTGCGCGATTTTCCTCGCCAGCAAATGCTGTTACGTCAACTGTGCGGCCGTGGAGAAAAGGCGCGGGTCTTTGATGTCGGCGACTTACAGCCGGTGATTGAGACGCTATTGCAGCGTTTTGAAGCCCTCACCCGTGAAGCGAGCTGGAGCACCAGCGACAGCGCTTTTTTGATTATGCAGTTGATTAGCCTGTTACCACAGCAGGAGCAGGCGGCAGGGCATAACACATTCTCCTCCACCATTATCCGCTGGCTGGAAACACACTATCATCAGCGCTGTTCGTTGGAAGAGATTGCGGCGGCGATGGGCTGTTCGCGCGGACACACTTCGCGGCGATTTCACGATGAAACCGGCGGAACGATTCAGGAATATTTGATGATGCGACGGATCCGCCAGGCCTGTGAACTGCTGCTGCATTCAAAGCATTCGGTGCGGGAAATTGCGCAACGGGTCGGGTTTACCGAGTATGCGTGGTTTATTACCTGTTTTCGTAAGAATATGGGAAAAACGCCGTTACAGTATCGGAAGGCCTATCCCTACACGTTAGCAGATGAGCAGGAAAACTCAGCGATGTAGGCCTGATAGCACGAGGCTTATCAGGCCAGAAGCCGGTTATTTCAACAGCGACTCTGCGTGGAAGCGCAGATGATCTTCAATAAACGACGCAATAAAGTAATAGCTATGGTCATAGCCTGGCTGAATGCGCAGCGTCAGCGGCCACTCTTTCTGGCGCGCGGCTTCGGCAAATACCGCAGGCTGAAGCTGGTCGGCGAGGAACTGGTCGTTATCGCCCTGGTCAATCAGCAGCGGAATGGCATCGGCGTTTCGGCTTGCCAGCAGGAGTTCGGTACTGTCCCATTCGCTCCAGCGGGATTGATCGTCCCCCAGATAGGCGCTAAAGGCTTTTTGTCCCCACGGAACGCGGCTTGGGTTAACGATCGGCGCAAAGGCTGAGGCGCTGCAATAGCGCCCAGGATTTTTCAGCGCCAGCATCAGCGCACCGTGGCCACCCATTGAGTGGCCGCTGATAGCACGGCGAGTGCTGACGTTAAATTGCGCCTCAATCAGCGCTGGCAGTTCGTCACGCAGGTAGTCATACATGCGAAAATGCGCAGCCCACGGAGCCTGGGTGGCGTTCAGGTAAAAACCAGCGCCCTGGCCAAGATCGTAGCCGGCATCGTTGGCAACGCCTTCACCGCGAGGACTCGTGTCCGGCATAACCAGCACGATGCCCAGTTCGGCAGCAACCCGCTGTGCGCCTGCCTTGGTGGTGAAGTTCTCATCATTACAGGTCAGGCCTGAAAGCCAGTACAGTACCGGTGGCGGTGTTTTTTTCCCTTCAGGTGGTAAAAACAGGCTAAAGGTCATCGGGCAATTTAGCGTGGTGGAATGGTGCTGCCAGCGCTGCTGCCAGCCGCCAAAACAGCGGTGCTCTTCGAGCATTTCCATGCGTGATCCTCGCGTTTTTTGTCAGAATTAATCGTTCCATCATACAGATAATTCATTGGCGATGAGTAACTTTCACTTCCGCATTACCACCACATGCTGCATCATAAAGATAACTTTACATTTACATCTGAGGCGTTAATCGCGGCTCGCCTTCATGCCATAGTTGCTGTTGTCGGTCGATGAACAGATGGTCTCGAGACCTCAGCCTGACAGATATTAACGATTGCAATAATTATCACTACGAATACTGGATTCTGTGCGTCGCCTCACGCACAATGAGTACAAACTTTGCCCCTATAAAGCAAAGCGCACACCTGCAGGAGAGAAAAGATGTCATCACTGAGTAAAGAAGCGGTACTGGTACATGAAGCGCTGGTCGCCCGTGGCCTGGAAACGCCGCTGCGCCCGCCGGTGCGCGAAATGGATAATGAAACCCGTAAGAATCTGATTTCCGGCCATATGACAGAGATTATGCAGCTGCTAAATCTCGATTTGAGTGATGACAGCCTGATGGAAACGCCGCGTCGCATCGCCAAGATGTATGTGGATGAGATTTTCTCCGGCCTCGATTATGCCAACTTCCCGAAAATCACCGTCATCGAAAACAAGATGAAAGTGGATGAGATGGTGACGGTGCGTGATATCACGCTAACCAGCACCTGCGAACATCACTTTGTGACCATCGACGGTAAAGCGACGGTGGCCTATATCCCGAAAGAATCGGTGATTGGTCTGTCGAAAATTAACCGCATCGTGCAGTTCTTTGCGCAGCGTCCGCAGGTTCAGGAACGTTTGACGCAGCAGATTCTGACCGCGCTGCAAACGCTGCTGGGCACCAACAACGTCGCAGTTTCTATTGATGCGGTGCATTACTGTGTGAAAGCACGCGGCATCCGCGATGCGACTAGCGCGACCACGACGACGTCGCTGGGTGGCCTGTTCAAGTCCAGTCAGAATACCCGCCAGGAATTCTTGCGCGCGGTGCGTCACCACAACTAATGCGTTAACGGAGTAGGGTACATGGAGCGGAACGTCACGCTGGATTTTATTCGCGGCGTTGCCATACTCGGTATCCTGCTGCTGAACATTAGCGCCTTCGGCCTGCCGAAGGCGGCCTATCTGAACCCGGCCTGGTATGGCGATATCACTTCGCGCGATGCCTGGACGTGGGCCATTCTTGACGTCTTTGCCCAGGTCAAATTCCTCACCCTGTTTGCGCTGCTGTTTGGCGCTGGACTGCAGCTGCTGTTGCCGCGCGGTGCGCGCTGGATCCAAAGCCGCCTGACGCTGCTGGCGCTGCTGGGATTTATTCATGGACTGCTATTCTGGGATGGCGATATTCTGCTGGCCTATGCGCTGGTGGGCCTGGTGTGTTGGCGACTGGTGCGTGAAGCGCGCGATGTCAAATCACTCTTTAACACCGGTGTGCTGCTCTACGGCGTGGGCGTTGCTGTACTGATACTGCTGGGAATGATTGCCGATAACGGCCAAAGCCGCTCCTGGGTGCCGGATGCCTCCAGTCTGCTGTATGAACACTACTGGAAGCTTAACGGCGGTATGGAGGCTATCAGCAACCGCACCGATATGCTTTCCGCGAACCTGCTGGCGCTGGGCGCCCAGTACGGCTGGCAGCTTGCCGGGATGATGCTGATAGGTGCAGCGCTCATGCGCAGCGGTTGGCTTAAAGGCCAGTTCAGCCTGCGTCATTATCGACGCTGTGCGGCGGTCTGTATCCCGTTGGGCGTAATGATTAATCTGCCGGCTGTCGTTGCGCAGTGGCATCTTAACTGGGATTACCGCTGGTGTGCGTTCCTGCTTCAGGCTCCACGTGAAATCAGTGCCCCGATTCAAACGCTGGGCTACGCGGCGCTGGCCTATGGCTACTGGCCGCAAATCAGTCGTTTCCGGCTGGTGACGGCGGTGGTTTGCGTGGGGCGGATGGCGCTCACCAACTACCTGCTACAAACGCTTATCTGCACCACGATTTTCTACCACTTTGGCCTGTTTATGGACTTTGACCGCCTGACGCTACTGGCGTTTGTAGTACCGGTCTGGCTGGCAAATCTCATTTTCTCGTGGCTGTGGCTGCGCTATTTTCGTCAGGGGCCGGTGGAATGGCTGTGGCGACAATTGACCGCGCGTGCGTCAGGGATATCATTCCGCAGCACATTTAGATAACGATCCAGATCACAACCATTAACAAAACGGATGTAACCGTTTCCAGCCCTGTGACCTCTCTCACGTAGTTGCGCTTTAGACACTGCCAAAATAGCGCTCTTGCTGGACATAGGGGGTGTATCGTGAACTGCAGCAATTTATTACCGGACGGTGAGTATGATCACCATTCGTGATGTCGCCCGCCAGGCCGGCGTTTCCGTTGCCACCGTGTCCCGCGTGCTGAACAACAGCGCGTTGGTCAGTCAGGATACCCGTGATGCCGTGATGAAAGCGGTTTCTTCATTGGGGTATCGTCCCAATGCAAACGCTCAGGCGCTGGCGACCCAGGTCAGCGACACCATTGGCGTGGTGGTGATGGATGTGTCTGATGCCTTTTTTGGCGCGCTGGTGAAAGCCGTGGATATGGTGGCTCAGCAGCATCAAAAGTATGTGCTTATCGGTAACAGCTACCATGAGGCAGAAAAAGAGCGCCACGCCATTGAAGTGTTGATTCGCCAACGATGCAGCGCACTCATCGTTCACTCGAAAGCCTTAAGCGACCGCGAGTTGAGTGAGTTTATGACCCATATGTCGGGCATGGTATTGATTAACCGCGTCGTGCCGGGCTACGCCCATCGTTGCGTATGTCTTGATAACGTCAGCGGTGCGCTGATGGGTACGCGTATGCTGCTCAATCATGGGCATCAGCGAATCGGCTATCTTGCCTCCAGTCATAATATTGAAGATGACACGCTGCGGCGGGAAGGGTGGACGCGCGCCTTGCAGGAACAGGGCATCGTGGCGCCGGAAAGTTGGGTCGGGACCGGCACGCCGGACATGCCCGGGGGGGAAGCGGCTATGGTCGAACTGCTCGGGCGCAATGCCGGGCTGACCGCCGTATTTGCCTACAACGATAACATGGCCGCCGGGGCGCTCAGCGCATTAAAAGACAACGGAATTGCCGTGCCGCAGCAGGTCTCGGTTATCGGCTTCGATGATATTCCCATCGCTCGCTATACCGATCCTCAACTCACGACCATCCGCTACCCGATTGTTTCTATGGCAAAACAGGCGACGGAACTGGCGCTTCTTGGGGCGGCAGGAAAGCTAGATAGTGAGGCAACTCACTGTTTTATGCCGACGCTGGTTCGACGCCATTCGGTGGCTCAACGGCAATTTGTGCATCCCATCACGAAGTAACACGTTCACTCGATGTAACCGTTTTCAATCTGTGATTAAATTCACAGATTGTTAACATTGCGATGACTATGATGGCAGCGTTTATTCGATTGAAACATGATGTAACGGTGATTAATCACTTTTTATAATGCGTTTCAGCCTTAAACACAGATTAAAGCGTAACCGGGATCGTGACTCAACACGGAAGAACAAATTTTTATCAGTGAATTTCGTCGCGCAGTAACATCTTATTAACGTTGCCTGCCGACTATTATCATCTGAACTACCCTGCATAATAAAACCGGAGATACCATGAATAAGAAGGTGTTAACCCTGTCTGCCCTGATGGCCAGCATGTTTTTCGGTGCCGCAGCGCACGCAGCCGATACCCGTATTGGTGTGACGATCTATAAATACGACGATAACTTTATGTCCGTTGTGCGCAAAGCTATCGAAAAAGACGGCAAAGCTGCCCCTGACGTGCAGTTGCTGATGAACGACTCCCAGAACGACCAGTCCAAACAGAACGACCAGATTGACGTGCTGCTGGCAAAAGGCGTGAAAGCGCTGGCGATTAACCTGGTTGACCCGGCAGCGGCGGGCACAGTGATTGAAAAAGCGCGCAGCCAGAACGTGCCAATCGTCTTCTTCAACAAAGAACCTTCTCGTAAAGCGCTGGATAGCTACGACAAAGCCTTCTACGTCGGTACCGACTCTAAAGAGTCCGGTATCATCCAGGGCGATCTGATTGCTAAACACTGGGCGGCGAACCCGAATTGGGATCTGAACAAAGACGGTCAGGTACAGTTCGTTCTGCTGAAAGGCGAACCAGGCCACCCGGATGCTGAAGCACGTACCACCTACGTTATCAAAGAGCTGAATGACAAGGGTCTGAAAACCCAGCAGCTGGCGCTGGATACCGCGATGTGGGATACCGCTCAGGCAAAAGACAAGATGGATGCATGGCTGTCTGGCCCGAACGCTAACAAAATTGAAGTGGTGATCGCGAACAACGATGCGATGGCAATGGGTGCGGTTGAAGCGCTGAAAGCACACAACAAATCATCGATTCCAGTCTTCGGTGTTGATGCCCTGCCAGAAGCACTGTCACTGGTGAAATCTGGCGCAATGGCCGGTACCGTGCTGAACGATGCTAACAACCAGGCGAAAGCGACCTTTGATCTGGCGAAAAACCTCGCTGAAGGTAAAGGCGCGGCTGACGGCACCAAGTGGAAAATTGAGAACAAAATCGTCCGCGTACCTTACGTTGGCGTAGATAAAGACAACCTTAGCGAATTTACCGGTAAGTAATCTTTAATTATATATGGCGCACTTTGGTGCGCCATATAAATACTGACGCAGATATATCGCAGCCAGGTACAATTATGGACAACAATAATAGAGAGCCGTCTGGTGAATTCTTGTTGGAAATGAGCCAGATCGACAAGTCATTTCCGGGCGTAAAAGCACTCGATAATGTTAACCTGAAAGTTCGTCCGCACTCTATCCATGCATTAATGGGTGAGAACGGCGCGGGCAAATCAACGTTATTAAAATGTCTATTTGGCATCTACCAAAAAGATTCCGGCAGTATTTTATTTCAGGGTAAAGAAATTGATTTCCATTCAGCAAAAGAAGCGCTGGAAAATGGAATCTCAATGGTTCACCAGGAACTTAACCTGGTATTACAACGTTCGGTAATGGACAACATGTGGCTGGGTCGTTATCCCACTAAAGGCATGTTTGTCGATCAGGACAAAATGTATCGCGATACTAAAGCCATCTTTGATGAGCTGGATATTGATATCGATCCGCGCGCTCGCGTGGGCACCTTATCGGTTTCGCAGATGCAAATGATTGAAATCGCCAAGGCCTTCTCCTATAACGCGAAAATCGTGATTATGGATGAACCGACCTCGTCGCTGACGGAAAAAGAGGTGAACCATCTGTTCACCATTATTCGGAAGTTGAAAGATCGTGGCTGCGGCATCGTCTATATCTCGCACAAAATGGAAGAGATCTTCCAGCTGTGTGATGAAATTACCGTTCTGCGCGATGGGCAGTGGATTGCCACCCAGCCGCTGGAAGGGCTGGATATGGACAAGATTATCGCCATGATGGTGGGACGTTCGTTGAACCAGCGTTTCCCGGACCGGCAGAACACGCCGGGTGAAGTGATTCTTGATGTCCAGCATCTGACTTCACTGCGCCAGCCATCAATCCGTGACATCTCGTTCCAGCTGCGTAAGGGCGAAATCCTTGGTATTGCTGGGCTGGTGGGGGCGAAACGTACCGATATCGTCGAGACGTTGTTTGGCGTGCGCGAAAAATCGGGCGGCACCATTACGCTACATGGCAAGAAAATTAATAACCATAACGCCAACGAAGCCATCAATAACGGCTTTGCGCTGGTGACGGAAGAGCGTCGCTCTACCGGTATCTATGCCTACCTTGATATTGGCTTTAACTCGTTAATATCTAATATCAAGAATTATAAAAATAAAGTGGGGTTATTGGATACTTCCCGCATGAAGAGCGATACCCAATGGGTTATTGACTCTATGCGTGTTAAAACGCCAGGGCACCACACGCAGATTGGTTCTTTATCGGGCGGTAACCAGCAAAAGGTTATTATCGGTCGCTGGCTGTTAACCCAACCTGAAATTTTAATGCTCGATGAGCCGACGCGCGGTATCGACGTTGGGGCAAAGTTTGAAATTTATCAATTAATCGCTGAGCTAGCGAAGAAAGATAAAGGGATTATTATTATTTCTTCCGAAATGCCTGAGCTGCTGGGAATTACCGACCGCATCCTTGTCATGAGTAATGGCCTGGTTGCTGGAATTGTCGAAACGAAAACAACAACGCAAAACGAAATTCTCCGTCTTGCGTCATTGCATCTTTAATCGCAGGGGCTCGACATGAGTACATTAAATAAAAAAAGCTTTCTGAGTTATCTGAAGGATGGCGGCATCTACGTCGTTCTTTTGGTTCTGCTGGCTATTATTATTATCCAGGACCCGACTTTCTTAAGTTTGTTGAACCTCAGTAACATCCTGACCCAGTCTTCTGTACGTATTATTATCGCGTTGGGCGTCGCGGGTCTGATTGTCACCCAGGGTACCGACCTGTCTGCTGGTCGTCAGGTTGGCCTGGCGGCGGTTATCGCGGCGACGCTGTTGCAATCCATGGAGAACGCCAACAAGGTATTCCCTGAGATGGCCACGATGCCGATTTTCGTGGTGGTACTGATTGTCTGTGCGATTGGCGCGGTAATTGGCCTGATTAACGGCATTATCATTGCTTACCTCAACGTGACGCCATTTATCACCACCTTGGGTACCATGATTATCGTTTACGGTATCAACTCCCTGTACTACGACTTCGTGGGTGCATCGCCGATTTCCGGCTTCGACAGCGGCTTCTCGACGTTCGCTCAAGGGTTTATTGCGCTGGGCAGTTTCCGCCTGTCATACATCACCTTCTACGCGTTGATTGCCGTTGCCTTCGTTTGGGTACTGTGGAACAAAACGCGCTTTGGTAAAAACATCTTCGCTATCGGCGGCAACCCGGAAGCGGCGAAAGTTTCCGGCGTGAACGTGGCGCTGAACCTGCTGGTGATTTATGCGCTGTCCGGTGTGTTCTATGCCTTCGGCGGGCTGCTGGAAGCGGGGCGTATAGGCTCGGCAACCAACAACCTCGGCTTTATGTATGAGCTGGATGCGATTGCGGCCTGCGTGGTCGGCGGCGTATCGTTTAGCGGCGGCGTGGGTACGGTTGTTGGGGTCGTGACCGGTGTTATCATCTTCACCGTTATCAACTACGGTCTGACCTATATCGGCGTTAACCCGTACTGGCAGTACATTATCAAAGGCGCGATCATCATCTTCGCTGTGGCACTGGATTCATTGAAATACGCCCGCAAGAAGTAACAGAACGCAGCCAGAAAAAGCCCGGCAGATGCTGGGCTTTTTTACGTCTATGAATAAGGGCTTGGTGAGCGGGATGCGTAGGGTAAAGCATGCGTAAACACATCAGCTCAATCTCGATGCGATTAGCTCTGCGGGCTTCAATGCTTTACTACGATTTCTTCTTTTGCAGCTCCAGCAGCTGCTCCGGTGTGACCGCAGGATAACCCTGGGCATCTTCCGGCAGCGCTTGCTGAGCAGGGATCGGGATAAGCGGGCCTAAGAAACGCGGTTCACGCTTGAAGAGATAAAGGTCGGCCAGCGCACCGAAGCGAGCGCCGAATTCGCGCAAGCGTACGCTCCACATATCTTTCGGTGACGGCACGGCGTAGCACTGCGCCTGAATGCCCATATGCAGGGCGATAAACAGCGCGCGCTCGCAGTGGAAGCGCTGGGTGATGATAATGAAATCGTTGGTATCGAACACCTTGCGGGTGCGAACGATGGAGTCGAGCGTCCTGAAACCGGCGTAGTCGAGCACAATATCTTCCGGCGCAACGCCGGCTTTGATCAGATCGCGGCGCATCGTCATCGGCTCGTTATAGCTTTGCAGTGCGTTATCGCCGCTCAGCAGCAGGTAATTCACCTTACCGCTGTTATAGGCGTTGAGTGCGCCCTGCATGCGGTAGCGATAATACTGATTGATAACGCCGGTACGATAATATTTAGCGGTGCCGAGCACCACGCCGACCTGGCGGTAGGGGAGATCCTGCAGCTCATCGTAAATATAGGGCGCGGTTTTCCAGCTCATCCAGCGGTCAAGACCGAGCACGGTTATCAGCAGCAGGCCGCATAGGACTAACAGGCTGTATAACACACGCTTTAACATGAACTTGACTCAATAGTGGACGAGAGAGGCATCAGGCTACTGCACCCGCCCCGCAAGCGCAAGAAACCATCGTTTAATTGCGGGGAAATTGGACAATTACGCCATTTGTTGCGGCGAAGCGCCGGGGAGAACGCCCGGAGTCAGCGTTTGCACGCGTCGTCCGGGTGAGCGTGGAGAGGATTAACCTAACAGCACGCGGTCGATATTGCTGCAACCCAGCGCTTTCAGCGTGGCGGCGGTGGCATCCCACTGGATAAGCGGCGCATCGGCGCGTTCGGCCAGAATAGCGCGCTGGATATCCGGATAGTCATAACCGTTGAGGCTCAGTAGATTGAGCGCACCTTGCAGCGGTGGCAGCGTTGGGTTGAAGGCGGCGTTTTCCGCGTAGCTGCCGCTGAAAATCGTGCCATCGCGCAGTTTCAGCGCCACGCCGGAAGGCGATTTGCTGTATGGCGTATGGCTGCGGTTCGCCGCTTTGATAGCTGCCTGCGCCAGCGCATCGCCTTCAAGCGGATAACCATGATTCTGTTCATCCATCAGCAGAGTTTTGATATCCAGATCTTTTGGCCCAAATGCGTCAGGCAGGTAATCCTGCAGCGTATGCGGCTGACGGCCCGGCAGGTTAATGCGCAGCGAAAGCCCGCTGTTCAGTTCATTCATAAACTGACGACAGTGACCACAAGGGGTGTAGTTGACGGTAATCGCCTGCAGGGCTTTTTCACCGCACATCCAGGCATGGCTGATGGCGCTTTGTTCTGCGTGAACCGTTTGCTGCATGGTCGCACCCAGAAACTCCATGTTGCCGCCGAAGTACCAAGTGCCGCTGACGCCGCGGGCGATAGCGCCGACGTTAAAGTGCGACAGGTCCGCACGCGCGCAGGCTGCTGCCAGCGGTAGAAGCGCAAAAGCGAGCGCGTCTTCGTCCAGCCCCGTCGCCTTTTGCAGCGAAGAGACCTGCTCGGCGCTCAGCTCGGCAGAGAAGTGCGGACAGGCTAGCAGCGGGGCGATAGCGGTCTGCAGATCTGCCGCCAGTTGCGTAAAAGCAGATTGAAAACGTGGATGCATGGCGTTGTGCCTCATAACAATGTAATGGGATCGTAGTGTACGGGGCGCGAACGCCTTAAATAGTGATCAATATCTCATTGTTAATGCAACGCATGTAACATCGTTTAAAAATGTGTGATTTGTCTCGTTTTATCCCATCACGGCCAGAATAACCGGGAACAGGAACGGAGCAATCAGCGAAGTAATAATGCCGCAGATAACCAACGCCAGTGAACTAAACGCCCCTTCCTGGTAGTCCAGTTCGGCGCAGCGGGCGGTACCGAGGGCGTGCGAAGCGGTCCCCATCGACAGACCGCGCGACGCTTTGGTGGTTATACGCATCAGGTTCAACAGCGTATGACCAAATACCGCGCCGAGAATCCCGACATAAATCACGCAGACGGCGCTAATGGCTGGGATCCCGCCAATGCTGCCGCTGACCGCCATGGCAATCGGCGTAGTGACCGATTTTGGCAAGATAGAGGCGGCGATTTGCGGTGAGGCCCCCATCATCAGTGCAACGGACGTACCGGTGATCATCGCCACCGCGCTACCGATAAAGCAGATGGTGATGATGGATTTCCAGCGCGCGCGAATCTGGTGCAGCTGTTCATACAATGGGTAGGCGAGGGCGACCACCGCCGGTTGCAGCAGATCGTTTAATACTTCGCTGCCTTTAAAGTAGTGATCGTACGGAATGCCTGTCAGCATCAGGAACGGAATAATCACCACCATGGAAACCAGCAGCGGGTTCAGCAGCGGCATTTTAAAACGCGCACCCAGCTTACGGGCGGCAAAAAAAACGACTAAGGTCAGCGGCAGTGACCACCAGATATAGTGCAGCATTATTTTTTTGCCTCTTCCTGACCAACAACTTTACGTTCACCGTGAACCAGATGCGAACTCCAGCTCACAACCACCAGCACCACCAGGGTACTGATGGTACAGGACACCACCACCGGGCCGAACTGAGCGCTTAACAGCGAGAAATACTGCATTACGCCAACGCCAATCGGTACAAACAGCAGCGCCATATAGCGGATCAACACGTAGCAGCCGGGGTTAACCCATTTGGCGGGCAGAATTTGCAGCCCCAGCAGAACGAAAAGAATTAGCATGCCGATAATGCTGCCGGGAATGGTAATTGGCAGCAGCGAGGCAATAAAAATACCGGCGTAAAGGCAGGCGTAAATCAGGACGAATGCACGCAGGTATTGCCAGATGATATTCAGTGATTTGAGCATGGGATTCACCTTTGGTGGAATGCATTCATCATACAATTAAACCCTAAACTGTGCTACCGATCACACCATGAATTCTGAGCATACCTGATATAGACAAGCGGAACATCAGGCATCTGACCGGATAACTCCGCCGTTTCTATAAGATAAGACAAATAGCCACCGTGCGCCGCCTGGTGGCGCTACGCTTATCAGGCCTACAGAAAGATCTGTATATGTCGGGCAAGGCGTAGCCGCCACCCGACATATACACCAACCCCAGGAATATCACTCAACCGAACAAAGCAGCGCCTTATCTTTGGCCAGCATAAACGGTCGCAGATACCCCACGCTGTTGGATAACGGGATCACATCGTCGCTGATGGCAATCTTCAGCACGTCGCGAATGTAGGCGCGGCGGGTGACAATCCGCGCCCATAGATCCGGATAATCCTGAGCGATCGCCTGCTGTAGTGCCGCATCCGCCAGCGCCACGCTCTCCTCGGCACTCACCCCGGTATAGCCCGGCACCGAAGGGATAATATCGATCTGCAGGATCATTCCGCTTTTGAGCGTCTCGCTTGATGCCGGATAGACCGGCGATGACATCCACTCTTCGTCGGCGCTCAGGTGCCCCGGATTGAGATGCCAACCGTAGGTTTCTTTTGGCAACACGCGCTCGATAAGGTTGTACAGTTCGCCGCCCGGCATCCCAATCTGAATGTTCTCCAGCCAGCTGGCGACCGCGCCGAAATAAGGTTTCGCCACGCGGTCTAAATAATCTTTCTGGTTTTCCGGCAGCTCGCTTTCATCGGCAATCACAAAGCCGGTGCGGCTGGAAAGCCCGCCTTTAAAGCCGGTGGTCATCGACAGCGGCTGCCCGCGTTCGACCGGTTTATAGGTTGGATAAAGGTTGGCTTTCTCAAAACGCTGCCCGGCAGCGGCAATGGCCACCACCGTCTGATACTGCCCTTCGGCGGCCAGCAGTGCGCCCAGTTCGGTTTCACGAATCCCCGGCGTGACGGCGTCCAGCGCGGTGAGTATACAGTTTGAGGCGAGGTTGGCGCCGTATTCATAATGGGCGATTTCATTGGCGTTGTTGACCGTTCTCGCCCCTTTATCACCGCGGATAAACAGATGCGCGGCGTTCACCAGATCCGCGTGAGTGCTGCTCTTGACCGCATCGACAATAAACCACGGTAGGTCGAAGAGTTTGGCGTTATCGGTATGTGCGGCGGTAAACATTTTCCAGCCCACCAGACCGATTTTCGACATGGTGCTCAGCCCGGTTTCGTTGAACAACTGGGCCAGCGGCTTTTCGTTGTCCATCGGCTGGTTGGGCAGGGAAAACAGCGGGCAGTGTTTGAGGGCAACCGGCAGGCGCGAATGCTGCGCCATTTTGAGGTTTTCATTGCCGAGAATGGCGGTGGCGTGGCCGGATTTATCCAGCACCAGCAGCCCTTCTTCAAAGCGCGGAATAAACCCGGTCAGGTATTCAAAGTTGCCGCCATGTTCTTTATCGGCATAAATCACCAGGGCGTCGAAGCGTTCTTCGCGCATGCGTTCCAGCAGCTTATCTTTGCGCGCAAGCATAGTGGCATCGGTTAATAAAACCGGCGGCACATCGCGAAACTGCTGCGGGGCTGGCGTGGTCTGTAGCTGGATAACTTTCGAATTCATGATTCACCTCCTGGTGTGTCAATAATCGCGATTGCTCGTCGCGCTCCTGGCAGTGGAAAGCTGCATGTGAAGACGTTACCATAGCGCCTCTTTTTTTTCCGGATAACAATATGCGTGTTTTACTGGCGCCAATGGAAGGCGTGCTCGATTCGCTGGTGCGTGAGCTGCTGACCGAAGTGAATGATTACGATCTGTGCATCACCGAATTTTTGCGCGTGGTGGATCAACTGCTGCCGGTAAAATCGTTCCAGAAGCTTTGCCCGGAATTACATAACCACAGTCGTACCCCTTCCGGCACCCGCGTGCGCATCCAGCTATTAGGGCAGTACCCCCAGTGGCTGGCGGAAAACGCCGCTCGCGCGGTAGAGCTGGGCTCGTGGGGCGTTGATCTCAACTGCGGTTGCCCCTCGAAGACGGTGAACGGTAGCGGCGGCGGGGCCACGCTGCTTAAAGATCCTGAACTGATTTACCAGGGTGCGAAAGCCATGCGCGAAGCGGTGCCGGCGCATCTGCCGGTCACGGTGAAAGTGCGTCTGGGCTGGGACAGCGGCGCGCGGCAGTTTGAAATCGCCGACGCGGTGCAGCAGGCCGGTGCGACGGAGCTGGCGGTACACGGGCGTACCAAAGAAGATGGTTACAAGGCCGAGCGCATTAACTGGCAGGCGATTGCCGATATCCGCCAGCGCCTGACCATTCCGGTTATCGCCAACGGCGAAATCTGGGACTACCAAAGCGCGCAGGAATGCATGGCGGTCACCGGCTGTGATGCGGTGATGATTGGCCGCGGGGCGCTCAACGTGCCAAACCTGAGCCGGGTCATCAAATACAACGAGCCGCGTTTACCCTGGCCACAGGTGGTTGAACTGCTGCAAAAGTACACCCGTCTGGAAAAACACGGCGATACCGGGCTGTATCACGTGGCGCGCATCAAGCAGTGGTTGGGCTACCTGCGTAAAGAATACGAGGAAGCGACTACGCTATTTACCGCCGTTCGCGCGCTGCAGGAATCGAAGCTGATTTCGCAGGTGATTAACGACTGGCGCGGATAAAGTTCCGATCCACATCACAAATTTCCCTTTGTGCCATTGAGCTATTGATAGGGGAAATGAAATACTCATAACGATTGTTACTGCTTCGGCAGGCAAAACCTGATTATCTGACGTTTGTCAGGAGTCAGGTTTTTTTGTTTCTGGGGTTCATAAATGCAAATCGCCAAAGTGCTTAATAATAATGTGGTGGTTGTTCTGGATGAACACCGGCGTGAGCAGGTGGTGATGGGGCGAGGGCTAGCCTTTCAGAAACGCGTCGGCGACTCATTGGATGAGACAAAAATCGAGAAAATTTTCGCCTTACAGAGCGATGAGCTGGTAGGGCGGTTGGGTGAATTACTCAGTCAGATTCCGCTCGAGGTGATGACCACCTGCGACCGGATAATAGAACGTGCCCGCGAGCGGCTAGGGCCGTTGCAGGAGAGCATTTACATCACGCTCACCGACCACTGTCACTTTGCTATCGAGCGACAGAAAAACGGCGTAGCGCTGCGAAATGTCCTGCTGTGGGAAACCAAGCGGCTCTATCCGAAAGAGTTTGCGCTGGGGCAGGAGGCGTGAGCGCTGATTGCCAAGCGGCTCGGGGTGGAGCTGGCGGAAGATGAAGCGGGTTTTATTGCTTTGCATCTGGTGACGGGCCAGCTTAACAGCGAAATGCCGGAAGTGATGCACGTGACCCGCGTCATGCAGGAAATCTTGCAGCTGGTGAAGTATCAGCTGCATCTGGAGTATGACGAAGAGTCGTTAAGCTACCAGCGTTTCGTGACTCATCTGAAGTTTTTCGCCCAGCGTATGCTGACGCGAACGGTGGTGGAAGATGATGATGCGTCGCTGCATAGCGCGGTGAAAGACAACTACGCCAAAGCGTGGAAATGCGCGGAAACCGTGGCCCTTCATCTGCAAAACAGCTATCAGCGGTCGCTAACGACGGAAGAAATTATGTTTCTCGCCATTCATATTGAGCGGGTGAGAAAAGAGGGGCGTTAACCCCTACACAACTGGATTGTTACTGCATTTTTGCAGGCAAAACCTGAGCGCGGCGTCTTCGGACGACGTTCTCGGGTTTTTTTGTTTTTATACTCGGTCAAGGAATTACAGTATGGAATACAAAGCACTCGCGCAGGATATTCTCAGCCACGTTGGCGGCAAAGAGAATATTGTGAGTCTGGTTCACTGCGCTACCCGACTGCGTTTCAAGCTTAAAGAGAGCGGCAAGGCCGATGCCGAGGCGCTCAAAAAGAACCCCGGCGTCATTATGGTCGTTGAAAGCGGCGGCCAGTTTCAGGTGGTGATTGGCAACCACGTCCATGACGTGTGGCAGGCGGTGCGCTATGAAGCCGGGATTAACGATGACAGCGAACCGGTCGCCGTGAAGGGGGAAAAAACGTCCGCCCTCGGCCAGGTGATTGATATTGTCTCCGGTATTTTTGCGCCGTTTATCGGCGTGATGGCGGCCACCGGTTTACTGAAAGGGCTGCTGGCGCTGGCGGTGGTCTGCGGTTGGCTCAACACCGAACAGGCGACCTATAAAATCTGGTTCGCGGCCAGCGATGCGCTGTTCTTCTTCTTCCCGCTGTTCCTCGGCTATACCGCCGGGAAAAAGTTTGGCGGCAATCCGTTTATCACCATGGTCATCGGCGGTGCGCTGACGCATCCGCTGATGATTCAGGCTTTCGAAGCGGCGCAGGCGCCGGGGGCGACGGCGGACTATTTCCTCGGTATCCCGGTCACCTTTATCAACTACAGCTCGTCGGTTATCCCGATTATTCTCGCCGCGTGGGTGAGCTGCTGGATTGAACGGCGCAGCAACGCCTGGCTGCCGTCGGCGATGAAAAACTTCTTCACCCCGGCTATTTGTCTGGCGGTTGTGGTACCACTGACCTTCCTGGTGATTGGCCCTGTCGCCACCTGGCTTAGCCATCTGCTGGCGAACGGCTATCAGATTATCTACGTAGTGGCACCGTGGTTAGCCGGTGCGGCACTGGGCGGCCTGTGGCAGGTGTGCGTGATCTTTGGTCTGCATTGGGGGCTGGTGCCGCTGATGATCAATAACATGACCGTGCTCGGCCACGACTCCATGCTGCCGATTATTCTGCCTGCGGTATTGGCGCAGGTGGGGGCGGTGCTGGGGATCTTCCTCGCCACCCGCGATGCTCGCCAGAAAGTGCTGGCCGGCTCTGCGTTTTCTGCTGGGCTTTTTGGTATCACCGAACCGGCGGTGTACGGTCTGACCCTGCCATTACGCCGTCCGTTTATCTTTGGCTGCGTAGCGGGGGCTATCGGCGGCGCGATCACCGCGTTCAGCAACAGCTACGCCTTCTCATTCGGGCTGCCGAATATCTTCTTCCCGGCGCAGATGATCCCTGCTAGCGGCATTGATGCCAGCGTTTGGGGCGGGCTGATTGGCACGGCGGTGGCCTTTATTCTGGCCTGTGCGCTGACCTTTTTCGTCGGCGTACCGCGCAAAACCGCAGAGTCCAGCGTGATTGCCACCGCATCAGCCAATGATGTGCTGGCCCCGATGACGGGCACCGTGCTGGCGCTCGACAAGGTGCCGGATACCACGTTTGCCAGCGGCCTGCTGGGTAAAGGCGTGGCGATTATTCCCAGCGTAGGCGAAGTGATTGCGCCATTTGACGGCGAAGTGGCCTCTATTTTTCAGACCAAACACGCCATCGGTTTACTCAGCGACAGCGGCATTGAACTGCTGATCCACGTTGGCATTGATACCGTCAAGCTCGATGGCGCACCGTTTACCACCCACGTGAAAGAGGGTGACAAAGTGAAGGCCGGCGATCTGCTGCTGACCTTCGATCGTCAGGCGATTATCGACGCCGGTTACGACCTGGCAACGCCAATTATTATCAGCAACAGCGACGACTATCCGGGGCTGGAAATCAGCGCCGCCAGCGCGGTCACCGCCGGTCAGCCGCTGTTGACCGTACAGCATTAATCACAGGAGAGAGAGATGAAAACATTCCCGCATACGTTTCTTTGGGGCGGCGCGACCGCGGCAAATCAGGTCGAAGGCGCTTATCTGGAAGATGGCAAAGGACTATCGACCTCCGACGTACAGCCGCACGGCGTGTTTGGCGACGTCGTCGAGCGTGTACCGGGTGATTCCGGCATTAAGGATGTGGCTATCGATTTCTATCATCGCTACCCGGAAGATATCGCGCTGTTCGCCGAAATGGGCTTTAACTGCCTGCGCGTCTCCATTGCCTGGACGCGCATCTTCCCCAACGGCGACGATGCCGAGCCAAATGAAGCCGGGCTGGCGTTTTACGACAAGCTGTTCGATGAGATGGCGCAGCACAACATCACCCCGCTGGTGACGCTGTCCCACTACGAGATGCCGTGGGCGCTGGTGAAAAACTACGGCGGCTGGGGAAACCGCAAGGTGATTGGCTTCTTTGAACGCTACGTCCGCACGGTGTTTGAGCGCTTTAAAGGTAAAGTAAAACTGTGGCTGACCTTCAACGAAATCAACATGTCGCTGCACGCGCCGATGACCGGCGTTGGCCTGCCGGCGGACAGCAGTAAAGCCGATATTTACCAGGCCATTCATCATCAGCTGGTAGCGAGCGCGCTGGCGGTAAAAGCCTGTCATGACATCGTCCCGGAAGGGAAAATTGGCAATATGCTGCTGGGCGGCCTGATGTATCCGCTGAGCTGCAAGCCGGACGATGTGTTTAAAACTCTGCAGGAAAACCGCAGCTGGCAATTCTTCGGTGACGTGCAGTGCCGCGGCGCGTATCCGGGCTATATGCTGCGCTATTTCCGTGATAATGGGTTTGAACTCACGATTACCGATAGCGATCGCGAAGCGCTGAAATCGACCGTCGACTTTATCTCCTTTAGCTACTACATGACCGGCTGCGTCACCGCCGATGAGGCGCTGAATAACAAAGCGCGCGGTAACATTCTTAATATGGTGCCGAACCCGCATCTCGAGAGTTCAGAGTGGGGCTGGCAGATTGACCCGCTGGGGCTGCGCACGCTGCTTAACGTGCTGTGGGATCGCTATCAGAAGCCGCTGTTTATCGTGGAAAACGGTCTGGGGGCGAAGGATAAAGTCGAAGCCGACGGCAGCATCAATGATGACTACCGCATCAGCTACCTCAACGATCACCTGGTGCAGGCGCGTGAAGCGATTGAAGACGGCGTTGAGCTGATGGGCTTTACCAGCTGGGGGCCAATCGATCTGGTCAGCGCCTCGAAAGCCGAGCTGTCCAAGCGCTACGGTTTTATCTACGTTGACCGCAACGATGACGGCAGCGGTACGCTGGCGCGCAGTAAGAAGAAGAGCTTTGGCTGGTATAAAGAGGTGATTGCGACTCACGGCGCAAGCTTGAAAGAGTAAACCTGAAGAGAACCGCGCTTTATCCGGCCTAAGAGCGGGATAAAGCGTAACACCGTGAGTTTAAGATTGAGATACCCGGGGCGACCGCCGGGTTGGGCGTCCCTCCGGGAACCCAATCCCGACGTTTCCCCTAATCGCTTTGCTTAAGTGAACGGTATTAGGGTAAAGCGCGGCCTTATCGGTGTTTTTAACCCGCTTTTCGAGCGCGCAGAATAAATATCATCGGCCGCTCTTTCTCTTCGTCCAGCGCAGGGTTAGCGGCAATTTGCTCCGCCGTGGGGCCCCATTCGTTGAGATGTTCAATCACAAATCCGGCGCCAATCAAGGCGTTAATCCAGCTGCCCAGCGTACGGTGCTGTTTTTTGACGCCATCGGCAAACCAGTTGCTGATACGCTCACCTTCTTGCTGATAATGGCTCACCGGCCAGCTTTTCTGCCCATGTACATCCACCTGCCAGCCCTGCTGTAGCGGGGCGGTGTAGATCGGGTGTTCGGCGGTGAATACCAACGTCCCGCTCGGCGTTAATGCCTGATAGACGTTAGCCAGCAGCGGGGCAATATCCGGTAAATAGTGCAGCGTCAGTGAGCTGTAGACCAGATCGCAGCTATTGGCGGGTAGGCTGAGGGCCTGTAAATCTTCGCGGCGGTACTCAATACCGTCGCCGTCGGTCATCTCACGCGCGCGTTCCAGCATACGCTGGGACAGGTCAAGCCCGCTTATCTGCGCGGCGCCCTGGTCGCGCGCCCAGCGGCAAAACCAGCCGTAACCGCAGCCCAAATCGACCACGCGCAGACCGCGCATTGTCGGCAGTATTTGCTGAATGGCAGGCCATTCCGGCGCGCCGTCCAGCCCTTTGACCGAGCGGTCGAGGGTGGCGTATCCGGCGAAGAAATTGGCATCGTCATAGATGTTTTGGCTCATTTTCACTCCGTGAATATTAACTATTTTTAGCTGTGTTTAAGTATGTCTGTTTATGTTCCCACACGCTTTACTAAAGAGATTTATATCATTTAAATTATGATCAACCTCCCTATTCTGTAACCTGACCTTCCAAATGAATCTAACTCTGAAAAAAAGCGTGTTGTCCGGTTTGCCTCTGTTCATAGCGCTGGCGGGTTGTGCGCCATCGCATGATATTGGCGCACCGGCAAAACAGCAGGTTCCGGCCTCCACCGTGTCGGCAGATCTTCCTGCCGCGGTGCAAAATGGCTGGCCGCAGAGCAACTGGTGGCAGGATTACCACGACGCGCAGCTTAATAGCTTAATCACCCGCGCGTTGGCCAACTCACCGGATATGCAAATTGCCGACCAGCGCATTAAGCTAGCGGAAGCCCAGGCGCGAATGTCGCAGGCGGATCTTGGCCCGGAAGTTGATTTTGGCGGCAACGTTGAGCGGCAAAAAATGTCCGCAGAGGGCCTGATGGGGCCTTTTGCCACCGACAGCGACGGTAACACCGGCCCGTGGTATACCAACGGGACGTTCGGGTTAACGGCCGGCTGGGATCTCGACCTGTGGGGCAAAAACCGCGCTCTGGTGCAGGCGCGCATTGGTGAAGTCAAAGCGCAGATGGCCGAACGGGCTCAAACCCGAGAGCTGCTTTCCAGCAGCGTGGCGCGCCTTTACTGGCAGTGGCAGACCGAAGCGGCCATCCAGGATGTGCTGCAGCAGATCAAAAGCGAACAGAATAATATCGTGACCGTGGATACCGCGCTGCTCGAGCATGGTATTACCAACTCGGCGGAAGGGGCGGAGAACGATATCAACGTCAGCAAAACCGATGAACAGCTGGCGGACGTCGCAGGCAATATGAAAGAGATTGAGGCCCGGCTGATGGCGCTGACCAACAGTCAGAGCCGGTCGTTGAATTTGCGTAAGGCGGCGCTGCCTGCCGTCGCCAGCAAAATGCCGACCACCTTAGGTTACGAGCTACTGGCGCGCCGTCCGGATTTGCAGGAAGCACACTGGTATATCGAGGCATCACTCAGCGAAATTGATGCCGCGAAAGCGGCGTTTTATCCGGATATTAACCTGATGGCCTTCCTGCAACAGGATGCTCTGCACTTAAGCGATCTGTTCCGCCACTCGGCGCAGCAGATGGGCGTGACCGCCGGCTTAACGCTGCCTATCTTTGACAGCGGCCGCCTTAACGCCAATCTGGATATTGCCAGCGCGCAGAACAACCTTTCCATCGCCAAATACAACAAAGCAGTGGTTGATGCCGTCAATCAAGTGGCGAAAACCGCAAGCCAGGTCGAAACGCTGATGGCGAAAAACCAGCAGCAGGCGCAGGTGGAGAAAGATGTGCAGCGGGTGGTCAATCTGGCGCAACAGCGCAAGAATGCCGGGATTATCTCCGGTGCAAAAGTCAGCGTGGCGAAACTACCTGCGCTGCAGGAGCGGATTGGTGCTATCCGCCTGCACGGCCAGTGGATTGACGCCAGCATTCAGCTGACCTCTGCGCTGGGCGGCGGCTACCACATTACCGAGAAATAAACACGCCATGGATGATGTCCTCCCGTACTGTCCGGCGGGAGGTTATCTCAGCCACGCGTTAACACGCCTTTTCCCGCTACCGCCGTCGATATGGGCTATTCCTGCGGCTTTCTCGCTTCCCGCCGTTTCAACCACCAGCGCAGCGCTATCACCAGAACGATAGCCAGTGCCAGCCAGATCAGATGCTTAAGGTGCTTATCCAGATGATGGAGCCATGGACCGATCGCTTCACCGCCAAGATAGCCGAGCGTGGTAAACAGCAGCGCCCAGATAATCGCCCCGACAATATTCAGCGGCAGGAAAATTTTCGGCGGCAGACCGCTGGCGCCAATCAGCAGCGGGCCTATTACCCGGAAACCGTACATAAAGCGCGTACCGATAACGAACAGATAGGGGTGACTCTTAATTAAGCGCTGCGCTTTGCGAATCCGCGCCTGATGGCGTGAGAAGCGCTTAAGTAATCGACCGCCAAACCGCCGCCCAAGAAGGTAAAGCAGCTGATCGCCAATCATGCCGCCTAACGCCACCGAAATGACCACCAGCGGAAATTTCAATAGACCCTGATGTGCCGCCACGCCGCCGAGCAGCGTAATTGTTTCACCTTCTGCCATGCTGCCGATAATCAGCGCGGCGTAACCATAGTGGGAAATCAGGTTATTGATATCCATGCAAACACGTACTCCTTACAACGTCTTTCCCTTAATGATACACCCTGACGCGCAGGCTGCGGCTGCGTCTATTTTTCGCGTTGTACATAAAATAATCCATTGACGTGAATTATACTTACAGCAACGTGGTACGAAGCCGTGCAGAGGAGGCGTTATGAACCATGTATGGGGACTTTTCTCCCACCCTGACAAAGAAATGCATATTATCCGTAGCGAGAACGAAACTGTTTCTCACCACTTTGTGCATCACGTACTAATCATGGCGGCCATTCCGGTCATTTGTGCTTTCATTGGCACCACCCAGCTTGGCTGGAACTTTGGCGATGGCAACATCGTCAGGCTATCTGTCATGACGGGGTTGGGGATGGCCGTGCTGTTCTATGCGCTAATGCTAGCGGGTGTCGCCGTGATGGGGCGGGTCATCTGGTGGATGGCGCGTCACTATCCAAACAGACCGTCGCTCAAACGCTGCATGGTGTTTGCCGGCTATGTGGCAACGCCTATCTTCCTGAGCGGTATCGTCGCGCTGTACCCACTGGTTTGGCTGTGCGCGCTGGTGGGAACGGTGGCGCTGTTTTACACCGGTTATCTGCTGTATGTCGGCATTCCGACCTTCCTGAATATCGACCGGGAAGAAGGGCTGAGTTTCGCCAGTTCGACGCTGGCCATTGGCGTGTTGGTGCTGGAAGTGCTGCTGGCGCTGACCGTTGTGCTCTGGGGCTACGGCTACCGTCTGTTCTGATGTTGTAACGCATTGCTGGCGTGAATTTAATCGCGCTAGCAATGCAGCATTTATTCACTATTCTTTGCTGGTAGATTCCGCGCACTCCGCGCTATGATGAGCCATTCCGCTTCGTCACCGTTTGGTGCGAAGCGGTTGTCTATCATAATGTGCATAAATAACCGCCAGAATACTCACCATGCAGAAATTTCGAGTTTCCCTGCTCAGCCTTGCTTTAGTGCTGGCTGTGCCTTTTGCGCCTCAGGCGAGTGCAAAAACGGCCGTTTCCGCCGTGGCCTCGCAGCCGGATATTGCTTCCGGTAGCGCAATGATTGTTGATCTGAATACCAATAAAGTCATTTATGCAAACCAGCCGGATCTCGTGCGCCCGATGGCCTCGATAACCAAGCTGATGACGGCGATGGTGGTGCTGGATGCACATTTACCGCTGGATGAGATGCTGACGGTCGATATCAGCCATACGCCGGAAATGAAAGGGATTTACTCTCGCGTACGCCTCAATAGCCAGATCAGCCGTAAAAATATGCTGCTGCTGGCGCTGATGTCTTCCGAAAACCGTGCGGCGGCGAGCCTGGCGCATCATTATCCGGGCGGTTATGACGCGTTTGTTCGCGCCATGAATGCGAAAGCCAAAGCGCTGGGCATGACCCGCACTCGCTATGTCGAGCCGACGGGGCTGTCGATTCACAACGTATCGACCGCGCGTGACCTGACTCGCCTGCTGATTGCCACCAAACAGTATCCGCTGATTGGCCAGTTGAGTACCACCAAAGAAGATACCGCGACCTTTGCCCACCCGGCTTACACGCTGCCGTTCCGCAATACCAACCATCTGGTGTATCGCGATAACTGGAGCATTCAGCTGACCAAAACCGGCTTTACCAACGCCGCGGGTCACTGCCTGGTGATGCGTACCGTGATGAACAACCGTCCGGTGGCGATGGTGGTGATGGATGCGTTTGGCAAATATACCCACTTTGCCGACGCCAGCCGTCTGCGTACGTGGGTCGAAACCGGGAAAGTGATGCCGGTTCCGGCGGCGGCTTTGAGCTATAAAAAGCAAAAAGAAGCCCAGGTGGAAGGCGATATCGCCAAAGCCCAGCGTAGCGGGCAAACCACCCAGGAAGATTAGCCCTCGGCTGATGTAAAATTATTCCGGCAGCGTCCAGTCACCATCGTTGAGTGGGCGCTGCATAATCACCGTATCCCGCCAGTCTCCCAGTTTGTAGCCTACGCTACGCAGCTGGCCCACAACCTCAAATCCATGTTTCTTATGCAGGCGTAACGAGCCGGTATTGTTATTCCCGTCGCCAATCACCGCCAGCATCTGTCGCCACGGGCCTTGTTCGCAGATTGCAATCAGCGCCGTTAACAGACGACTGCCGATACCGTGCGCCGTCATACTGGTGTCAACGTAGATAGACTCTTCAAGCGTGTAGCGATAGGCCGGGCGAGGGCTATAGGGGCTGGCATAACAGTAGCCGACAATCTCGCCGCGATAGAGCGCCACCAGCCAGGGCAAGCCCTGCTGCTGGATTTTGCTCATCCGCTGGCCCATTTCGTCAATCGAAGGGGGGACTTCTTCAAACGAGGCGCGTCCGTTGAGGACATGCCAGGCGTACAGCGCCGCAATGGCCTGAACATCGTCGGCTCTGGCGGCGCGGATTTCAATATCGGCATCGCAGGCGACATCAAGCGTGGACATCATCGAATTCCTTGTAGTGACAAACGCGTTTGGGATACGCCGGGGGCCCGCAAAAGCGCCCCCGGAAAAGCCCGGATGACGACATTATGCGTCAGTTTTCTCACCCCAGTATTTCAGTTTACTGGTTTTACCGATACCCGGATTCATACTGTTGGTCGGATCGTTTTCGTGGTAATGGCGCTGGAGGTTTTCATCGGCTTCATACAGATGTCCGACGTTATGTTCCGCCGGGTACTGTGCGCCGCGCGCGCGCAGCAGTTCCAGCATTTGCTCTTTAAGTTCGTGCGGATCGACGCCTTTTTTGACGATGTAATCCTGGTGGAAAACGTGGCACATAAAGTGGCCGTAGTAGAGCTTATGCACCAGCTTGCTGTCGATTTCCGGCGGTAGGTGTTCAAACCACTCGGTATCATTCCGGCGCAGTGCGATATCCAGCGCCAGAATATCTTCCACTTCATCCGCGTGTACCGCCTGATAACGGATTGCCGCACCGGCAGCCGCGAAACGGTGCAGGAACGCTTTGCTGCCTTCTTCCGGCGTACAGGCGAAGAAATCACCTTCCGCCTGTTTAAAGTACTCGGTCAGCCAGCTTTGCGCTTCTTCAATACCCTCGCCGGACATTTTCAGCAGCAGGTGATGTTCGTACTTGTCGCGCCAGGTTTTCATGCGCTCCGGCAGGTGTGCGGGGAAGACATGCCCCAGCTTTTGCATGAAGCGGTCGGTGAAGTGCGGTTTAAACAGCGACACTTTTTCCAGCATCGCGTCGGTACGCCCTTTCATGGTGAAGAAGAACGGCATTTTATCGGTGCCGAGCTTGTCGATCATCAGGAAGGTATCTTTACCGTACTGCTCGGCAATATCGTAAATATCGCGATGCATGTATTCGCCGGCAACCGGCAGATTGTTAAACTCAGCCAGAATGTGGCGACGGATTTCGGTCAGCACCTCAGGCTGGTTGCTGCCAATGTAGAACACCTGCTGGCGTTTTTCCGCCGGGAAGGTGTCAAGACGCACGGCAAATACCGCCAGCTTGCCCGCACAGCCGGAGGACTCGAACAGACGGTCCGGGTCGGCGTTGTAGCGCGCCGGGGTGTCGGCGTTCACATCGCGCACGCGGTTCACGTAGTCGTGGTCGTGTGCATGACGGCCGTCGTGCTGCACGTCGCTGTCCTTCACGCGCTCATCGTCGAGCTTGCTTAAGATTTGCTCCGGCGTTTCGCCCAGATCGATCCCCAAATGGTTAACCAGCGTCAGTTTTCCCTGCTCATCAATGCGCGCAAACAGCGACATTTCGGTGTAGGCCGGGCCGCGCTGGACCAGTGAACCGCCGGAGTTGTTGCAGATGCCGCCGATAACCGACGCGCCGATGCAGGAAGAACCAATCACCGAGTGCGGCTCGCGACCGAACGGTTTCAGCGCTTTCTCCAGCGAATAGAGGGTGGTGCCCGGCCAGGCCAGAACCTGCTCGCCTTTATCCAGCAGGTGCAGTTTATCAAGGCGCAGGGTGCTGATAATGACGATTTCGCGGTCGTAGTCGTTGCCGCTTGGCGTCGAGCCTTCGGTCAGACCGGTATTGGCGGCCTGCATCAGGATAATTTTGTCCGCCGCCACGCAGGCGCTGAGGACGCGCCACAGTTCCAGCAGCGTGCCGGGGAAGACCACGGCGAGGGCATCGCCGTGACCAGAACGAAAGCCTTTGCGATAGCGGGCGGTTTTAGCGGGGTCGGTCAGCAGGTGAGCGTGACCAACCAGGCGGGAGAGTTCGTTAATCAACGCGTTATTATCGATTGTAGTTTGAGAAGACATTCTCCACTCCTTGTGGTGGGACGAATTTTTTTTCGTTTCTAAGAATAGCGCTTTGTATGATCATTTGGTGAGCGAATGTTTCTAATAATCAGAGAATAAACCTTAGCTTTCTGTACCGGGGTCATTCAAGTTTATGGCAAACTGCGTTTTTTCATCGACTCTCGTCGCCCAAATCGGCACGCACTCAAAGAGACTATAAGAATATGAAATGGCTATTATCTGTAAGCGTTGCGGTGAGCCTGGCGCTGCAACCCGCTCTGGCTGAGGATCTGTTCGGCAACCATCCGCTGACGCCGCAGGCGCGCGATGCCTTCGTAACCGGCCTGCTGAAAAAGATGACCGTCGATGAAAAAATCGGCCAGCTACGACTGATTAGCGTCGGCCCGGATAACCCGAAAGAAGCCATTCGCGAGATGATCAAAGACGGTCAGGTGGGGGCGATTTTTAACACCGTCACCCGTAAGGACATTCGCGCCATGCAAGATCAGGTGATGTCGCTAAGCCGCCTGAAAATCCCTCTGTTCTTCGCCTACGATGTGGTGCACGGTCAGCGCACCGTCTTCCCGATTAGCCTCGGGCTAGCCTCGACGTTTAACCTCGATGCGGTGAAAACCGTTGGCCGCGTGTCGGCCTATGAAGCGGCGGACGATGGCCTGAATATGACCTGGGCGCCGATGGTCGATGTCTCGCGCGATCCGCGCTGGGGGCGCGCCTCGGAAGGGTTTGGTGAAGACACCTATTTAACCTCCATCATGGGTGAAACCATGGTGAGCGCGATGCAGGGAAAAAGCCCGGCGGATCGCTACTCGGTGATGACCAGCGTCAAGCACTTCGCCGCCTACGGCGCGGTGGAGGGCGGTAAAGAATACAACACCGTCGACATGAGCCCGCAGCGCCTGTTCAACGACTACATGCCGCCATACAAAGCCGGGCTGGATGCGGGCAGCGGCGCGGTGATGATCGGCCTGAACTCGCTCAACGGTACGCCGGCGACCTCCGACGCGTGGTTGCTAAAAGACGTGCTGCGTAACCAGTGGGGCTTTAAAGGCATTACCGTCTCCGATCACGGGGCGATTAAAGAGCTTATCAAGCACGGCGTAGCATCCGACCCGGAAGATGCGGTGCGCGTGGCGCTGAAGTCCGGCATTGATATGAGCATGAGCGATGAGTACTACAGCAAATACCTGCCGGGGCTGGTGAAGTCCGGCAAGATAACCATGGCGGAGCTGGACGATGCGACGCGTCACGTCCTGAACGTGAAGTACGATATGGGGCTGTTTAACGACCCGTATAGCCACCTGGGGCCAAAAGATTCTGACCCGCAGGACACCAATGCGGAAAGCCGCCTGCACCGCGCTGAAGCGCGTGAAGTGGCGCGCCAAAGCCTGGTACTGCTGAAAAACCGTCTGGAAACCTTGCCGCTCAAGAAAGACGCCACCGTTGCCGTTGTCGGTCCACTGGCGGATAGCCAGCGCGATGTGATGGGCAGCTGGTCAGCGGCAGGCGTTGCCGCACAGTCGGTGACCGTGCTGAGCGGTATTAAAAACGTGATGGCCGGGCAGGGGAAAGTGGTGTACGCCAAAGGGGCGAACGCTATCAATGACAAAGGCATAGTGGACTTCCTGAACCAGTACGAAGAGGCGGTGAAAATCGACCCGCGCTCACCGCAGGCGATGATTGATGAAGCGGTTAACGCCGCCAAACAATCTGACGTGGTGGTGGCGGTGGTTGGTGAAGCGCAGGGCATGGCCCACGAAGCCTCCAGCCGCACCGAACTCTCCATCCCGCAAAGCCAGCAGGATCTGATCGCCGCGCTGAAAGCCACCGGCAAGCCGCTGGTACTGGTGCTGATGAACGGTCGTCCGCTGACGCTGGTGAAAGAAGATCAGCAGGCGGATGCCATTCTGGAAACCTGGTTCGCCGGTACCGAAGGCGGTAACGCCATCGCCGACGTGCTGTTTGGCGACTACAACCCGTCCGGTAAACTGCCGATGTCCTTCCCGCGCTCCGTGGGGCAGATTCCGCAGTACTACAGCCATCTCAACACCGGCCGTCCATACAACGCCGATAAGCCGAACAAATACACCTCGCGCTACTTTGACGAGGCCAATGGCCCGCTGTATCCGTTCGGTTACGGCCTGAGCTACACCACCTTCACCGTGTCTGATGTGAAAATGTCCGCGCCGAGCATGAAGGCAAGCGGCAGCGTCACCGCCAGCGTGCAGGTCACTAACACCGGCAAACGCGAAGGTGCGACGGTCATTCAGATGTACTTGCAGGACGTCACCGCGTCGATGAGTCGTCCGGTGAAACAGTTGAAAGGCTTTGAGAAAGTGACGCTGAAACCGGGCGAAACCCAGACGGTCAGCTTCCCGATTGATGAAAGCCAGCTGAAGTTCTGGAACCAGCAGATGAAGTATGCCGCTGAGCCGGGTAAATTCAACGTCTTTATCGGCGTGGATTCCGCACGCGTGAAGCAGGGCGAGTTCGAGCTGCAGTAAGTTTTGCTCACTTACGACGCTTTGCCGGGCTCTCCATTTGAGGAGAGGGCCCGGCAACCCCCAAATATAGTCAGCTATGAGCGAGGAGCAGATGTTCGTAATTGAGTCGCCATAGATGTTGCTAGTAATGCCGTGTATCAATCAACTGGGAACAGGTCACTTCTTCATTATCCCCGCTCTGGATTACAGAACTGCTGAATCCCCTAACAATCACTTCGCTTGTTCAGCGGTGACGTAATCCCTGAAACCATTAAAGTCTAAAGAGAGACGATCTCCCGTTGTCTCAACTGCAAACTCTTGCTCAATCGGAGTGCCTAATTCACCGCCTAAAACACGCAAGCGAATACGCATGCGTCCCGGGCCTTCCGGCAAAACTGCAATGAGCTCCGAACTGGCCTGTTCCCCTGGCAATAGAGATCCTAAACGAAAGTGGCATTCCGGATTTTGGGCACCTTCGATTATCTCCAGCTTGTTATCTCTGTTAAACAATGGGCCGCTTTTAATGGTCCCGAAGTCGAGCGTATTTTGCGTTGGTTTTGGCTTTTCAGGCAAATCACTTTCTGCGATTAAATGCACATGGGACTCTATTGTATCAATGGTTAGTTCAACCTTAGCGTTGGACAACTGCACGCCAGACCGATTGAGAAGCACTAGTCTTAGCATAATAAGCGCTTTATTGATTCGCATGTATTCTGCGTACTCGCGGAAGAAATTCCTATTGTCCCTGTAAATGCTTGAGACACTAGGCATGTCAAAAGGCCCTCGTGGTTTTGAGGGCCTTTCAAAGTCTGGAAACTCCTCAGTGAAATGAAGGTAAGTGCGGGTAAAGTTGAGGGGAAGAGTGTCATTATCAGGTGTCCGCAGGGATAGCTCGATTTTCATCTCCGCGCGACCATTGTCTTCATACCCCATCGCTATGGTTTCGACAGGTTCGGCTTCATCAGTGCTACTTCCTCTTCGGACATAAACGACATTGCTTTTGAGTTTTCCGTAAGCAGTAGTGAGATAAAACGGGCGCTTCTGTTTGGGGATTGAAATGATGCCGATGGTCTTGCCTTCATACAGGTGTTCTTCATAACTGAATGTAAGCTTCGGCTTCACCTTGCTGTTCACGAACTGCTGTATTCGAGAGTCATCAATGCTGTCATGAATTCCAACTACCTCCGCAGGATTCGGACGCTGATCTTTAAATCCCAATAGGATATATCCGGTGCCATCGCGCCAGGAGTTAGCTATAGCGAGAATATCTTTAAGCAGTTCTGATTTATCGTTCTCAGAGCCATTGGTAAAGCGGTACTGTGCAGATTTGAAGTCAATATCAGTACCCTCACTCTTATAGCGCAGCATATTTAATAAATTGTGCATTTTAGTTCTCATGCTTTGGTTTTATGAGCACATTATAAATAAATCGCCATCTGAGTGTTAGGCATGCAGAACAGCGCTGACCTGCTCCGTTGAGCCACACCAACTGTTATTAACAACGTCTGCAATTGGCTGTGAGTTCAACTGATGGACGCAACACATTGGTTAAAACTTCTGTCGTGATTTGCCATAAGCATTTTTAGTGTGATTACATGGGGTGAAGGATATGGGTAGGAGCAACTTGCGTATTGACGAGCAGCTGAAAGCTCTGCTCGATGGTACGTGAACAGTGGAAAAATGAACTCGCAAAAGGCAGGGTATCTCTGTTTTGCAGCAAAGGAACCGCTTCTACATTGTGTTGATACCCCCCAATCTCGCTCTTCACTCCACTTTGTGAACCCCATCGCGATTTACCTCTCTGTGACGCAGAATCTGCGCTAAATAGCCTATTTTTTATCCGCTAAATCGTACGTAACGTGATTAATCTCACGACTTACGTCCCGCGCCTGCCACCGTTTTGTGCGCCAGTTCAAATGCGGCCCCGCATCGTAAGAACTGGCGTGATGCCATTCACTAATACGTAAAAAAGCCCACATCTGTCCGGCGAGAGAAAACGAAAACCCGCGTTAAATGCAGCTATCTCAACATCAGCAGGTAGCGACATGAAGATTTCTCTGCATAACACTTCCCTCGACCGTAGTGGCAAAACGCCGCTGACCGCTCAGCTTCAACAGCTGATTGATGAAATTGACCGCGCGGGCGGCGGCACGCTGGTGGTGCCGTCGGGTGACTGGATGACCGGCACGCTGATACTGCCATCGAATTTTACCCTGCATCTGGAAGCGGGAGCGCGTTTGCTGGCCAGCCCGAATGCAGAAGATTACCCGCAGACATTGACGCAAACCGTCGCCGAACTCTCGCGGATGGCGCTCATCTATGCCCGCAATGCCCATCACATCACCCTGAGCGGTGAAGGCAGCCTGGTAGGCGGTGCGAGCGCCTGGTTTTCAGCCAGCGCCGATGCCCAGGGCTATCGCCAGCCGAAAACGATGCGCCCGCGCATGCTGGTGCTGGAAGGCTGCCAGCAGGTGCGCATTCGCGATATCACTATCAGCGATTCGCCGATGTGGACGGCGCACCTGGTGAGCTGCAATCAGCTGTTTATCCAGAATCTCACCATTGATAACGATCTGGCGCTGTCCAATACCGACGCGCTGGATATCGACAGCTGCCAGCACGTGCATATCAGCGACAGTTATTTCAGCGCTGCCGACGACGGCATCTGCATTAAAACCACCCGTAAGCCGGAAGGTTTACAGCAGGCCACCCGACACGTAGTGGTCAGCAACTGCCTGATTCGCTCCAAAAGTTGCGCCATTAAAGTCGGCACTGAAACCTTCGCCGATATCAGCCATATCGCGGTACACAACTGCTCGATTTTTGAATCCAACCGCGGCATTGGTCTGGTTTCCCGCGACGGCGGCCAGTTCAGCCAAATGATTTTCAGCAACATTCTGTTCGACTGTTGCCACGGCCATCCGTGCCATTGGGGCAAAGCCGACCCGGTATTTATCTCGGTCCGTCACCGCGATCCGCAAATTCAGCCGGGCCGGGTCGAGGACATTACCTTCAGCCAGCTCTCCGGCGTGGGGGAAGGGGCGATTAACCTGCACAGCGAAACGCCGGGTGATATCCGCCACGTCACCTTCAATTCTCTCTCTTTACAGCAGCTGGCGAGTGTTTCGGACGAGCAGGGTTGTTACGACATTCGTCCACCGTGCAACCCGGCAAGCCCAACCGGAATGGGGCTGGATAACGCTTACCGCGTCAATCCGCAAACCGGTCGCGCCTGGGGCGTTGAGGGGTATCCGGGCGGGCTGCCTGCGCTGTATGCCAACGGCGTTTGGGGGCTGACGCTTAATGATGTGCGCGTTCGTCGCCCACAGCCGCTGCCGCCGGGCTGGAGTGCGAGCGCCATCGTGCAGGAAAACGCCGACGCCTGATTCTATTTGATGCTGGCGCGGCGAAGCACCGCGTCGTTGTGTACTGTTCAAGGGGATGGAAAATGATAAAAAAAGTGCGGGAAATAAAACTCCACAACTACATCTGCTTTGGTCTGGCCGATGTAATTGGTTCGGGCGCGTTTACTCTGGTGAGCGCCTGGCTGCTGTTCTTCCTGACCACCTTCTGCGGCCTGACGCCGATTGAGGCCGGTTCGCTGTTTGCCGTGGCGCGTATCGTCGATGTGATCATGTGTCCGCTGATGGGTTACATTTCCGATAACTTCCACAAAACGCGCCTTGGCCGCCGGTTTGGTCGTCGCCGTTTCTTCCTGCTGCTGAGTATTCCGCTGGTGGCGGTCTACAGCCTGCTGTGGGTGCAGGGCTTTAGCTACTGGACCTATCTGCTGGCCTATATTCTGTTCGAAATCGTCTATTCGATGATTATGATCCCGTACGACACTCTGTCGGCGGAGATGACTTCTGATTTCACCAAACGCTCGAAGCTCACCAGCGCCCGTATGTATATTGCCCAGTTCGCTGGCTTTACCGCCGCATTTTTGCCGGGACGCCTGTTGGCCTACTTTGGGTCAGACTCGGCCATCTCCTTCTTCTACGCCGGGGCGATTTTCACCGTCGCCTTTATGATAGTGCTGTTCTTCGTTTACTTCGGCACCTGGGAACGTTCGCTTGAAGAGATTGAGCAAAACGAGCGCAGCATTGTGCATGAAGAGAAGCAGCCTCTGGGCAAACGTCTGTTCGATATTTACTACGACTTCGTTTCAACGCTCAAAATCAAAACCTTCCGCTCGCACCTCGGGATGTATCTGGGGGGATCGGTGGCGCAGGATATTTTCAACTCCGTCTTTACCTATTTTGTGGTGTTCGCGCTGGCAACCTCATCGGTTGTCGCCAGTAACCTGCTGAGCGTGATTAACGGACTGCAGTTCTTTGGCGTCGGCGTGGCGACGTGGCTGACCCTGCGCTACTCGCCGTCCCGCGCGTTTGCGACTCAGGCGCTGATGGCGCTGGTGGCGTTTGTCCTGTTTGCGGTGACCTATCTGTACGGTTCCACCAGCATGGCGATGCTGTACCTGGCGGCGGGCGTTGCAGGCCTGGCGCGCGGCGGTATCTACTCCATTCCATGGAACAACTACACCTTCGTGGCCGATGTGGATGAAATCCTCACTTGCAGCCGTCGTGAAGGGGTCTTCGCCGGCTTTATGAGCCTGCTGCGTAAAGCTTCCCAGGCGCTGTCTATCTTCCTCGTCGGCGTCGCGCTGCAAATGTCTGGCTTTGTCACCGGCCATACCAGCCAGCCTGAGTCGGCTATCAACATGATCCTCGCGATCATGATTATTCTGCCGGTAGCACTGACCCTGTGGGGGATTTGGTCTGCTTTCCAGTTCAAAGTGAACAGCCGTACGCATGCCGTGCTTAACGAGGAAGTGGCGCGCCTGAAACAGGGCGGTAGCAAAGCGACCGTCACGGCGGAAACCAAAGAGATCATCGAAAGCCTGACCGGTATGCCGTACGAACAGTGCTGGGGCGATAACACCGTCGGCCACGTTAACCGCAGCCTGCTGAAAGCCAAACAGCATCAGGTTCAGCTAAAAAACGCCTAGGTTTTACCCGGCGGCGCATCGCGCTGTCGGGCAGATGAATAACACAGTGTTCTCCCGGGTAAGCCATGCGACCCCGGGACTTTTTTTGGATAACGGACATGACCGACAGGACTTTATATATTCAACAGGGGATTTGGGCACGCTTAGGCCTGCCGCGCGAGCTGGCGTGGGGCTTTATCGGCGTGTTCCTGTTCATCACCGGGGCGACCATCGAGCAGAGCTGGCTGGCGTCGCTCCTTCAGCAGCGCGGCCTCGACGCCGTGCACATCAGCCTGCTGTCATCGGTGTTCGGCCTGTGTGTCGCCGCCATCTCCTGGTTCTCCGGCATTGGCGCGGGCGTACTGGGCGTGCGTCGGCTGATGTGGCTGGCGACAGTGCTCTATTTTATCGGCTCGGTACCGTTTATTTTTGTCGCCTTACCGGAGGGCAATTACCCGATGATGATGGTGAGCTACGCGATACGCGGCATGGCCTATCCGCTGTTTGCCTATTCGTTTTTGGTGTGGATTAACCAGCGCTGTGAAGCGCGCATTTTAGGCCGTGCCGTCTCCTGGTTCTGGATTGCTTTTGGCGTAGGGATGACCATCGTTGGGCCGTGGTTCTCGGGATTTATGATCCCGCGGGTGGGCGAAACCACCACGCTACTTTCTGGTTTTTTCTTCGTGCTGGCAGGCTGCGGCTGCGCGCTGGTGCTCAACCGTGACAAACCTCACTGGCAGCGTGATGTGGCGATAGGCCCGGCGCTGGCAGAAGGCATTATCGTGCTGGTGCGCGAACCGAAAATGCGCCTCGCGGTGGTGGTGAAAACCATCAATGATATTGGCAAATTCTCGCTGGTTATCCTGATGCCGGTGTATCTGCCGCGTTTTGGTTTTAGCATTGAAGAGTGGCTGACCATTTGGGGGCTGGTCAACGTGGTGAATATCTTTGCCAACTACTTCTTCGGCTGGTTGGGCGATACCATCGGCTGGCGTAATACGGTGGTGTGGTTTGCCGGCACGCTGTGCGGCATTTCTGCGCTGGCGGTATGCTATGCGCCGGTGCTGTTTGGCCATAGCAGCACGGCGCTGATTATCGCGCTGGCGATTTATGCCATTGGGCTTGGGGCGTTTGGCCCACTGAGCGCACTGATCCCTTCTCTGCTGCCGGAAAACAAAGGGGCGGCGATCTCCTGCCTGAATCTGGGCTCCGGCCTGAGTAATTTTGTTGGCCCGCTTATCGTCACGCTGTGCGTGAATCCGCTGGGCGTGGAAGGCACTCTGTGGGTTATTGCGCTGCTTTATTTTGCTGCAAGCTTGCTGACTCTGCCGTTAAAAATGTCAGAAAACAGCTAATTGGCAAAAAATCGTCTACGCTTTTTTCTCAAGCGCCGTTTTTATTGAGCGCCAATAAGAGGAAAGCGTATGACGATTTTACGGGGATGGAGCGGTCCGCTGGTGCTGCTGGCGGCGGTAAGCTTGCCATTGCAGGCCGCCGAGCCGGTGAAGGTGGGTTCGAAAATTGATACCGAGGGCGCGCTGCTCGGCAATATTATTCTGCAGGTGCTGGAAAGCCACGGCGTCAAAACCGTCAATAAAGTACAGCTGGGGACCACGCCGGTGGTGCGCGGTGCAATTACCTCCGGCGAGCTGGATATCTACCCGGAATACACCGGCAACGGCGCGTTTTTCTTCAAAGATGAAAACGACCCGGCGTGGAAAAACGCCCAGGCCGGCTATGAGAAAGTGAAAAAGCTGGATGCGGAGAAAAATCATCTGGTGTGGCTGACCCCGGCGCCCGCCAACAACACCTGGACCATCGCCGTCCGTAAAGACGTGGCGGAAAAAGATAAGCTGACGTCGCTTGCCGATCTGAGCCGCTATCTGAAAGACGGCGGCACCTTTAAGCTTGCCGCTTCGGCCGAATTTATCGAACGCGCCGATGCGCTGCCCGCCTTTGAAAAAGCCTACGATTTTAAACTGAATCAGGATCAGCTGCTGTCGCTGGCGGGCGGTGATACGGCGGTGACCATCAAAGCGGCCGCTCAGCAAACTTCCGGGGTGAACGCGGCGATGGCCTACGGCACCGACGGCCCGGTGGCGGCGCTGGGGCTGCAAACCCTGAGCGACCCGAAAGGCGTCCAGCCAATCTATGCGCCAACGCCGGTGGTGCGTGAAGCGGTGCTGAAAGCTTACCCGGACCTCGACCAGTGGCTGAAACCGGTCTTTGCCAGCCTCGATGAGAAGACCCTGCAAACCCTGAACGCGAAGATTGCGGTCGAAGGGTTAGATGCCAAAAGCGTCGCCGCAGGCTATCTGAAGCAAAAAGGGTGGTCGAAGTAATCGGTTAATCGTATGCCTTATTGTTATAACCGCGTGGTGGTGCTGCTGGCGCTGATGTTGCTGGCCGCCGCCGCGCTGCCGTTCGTCAATTTTGCCCCGAACCGTCTGGTCTCGGGCGACGGCCTGTGGCTGTGGCAGGTCTGGTCCTTCCCGCCGCTGGCGCTGCTGCCAATCCCCGTGCTGTTTATCGCGCTTTGCTATTTACCCGGTCGAGCTGCAAGTCTGATTATTCTGCTGTTCGCGCAGCTTGGCTTCACCCTGCTGCTGTGGCTTGGCGGCGAGTCGGCGCATCGGCTGGCGGAAACCAGCAGTCCGCTGGCGCGCACCTCGCCCGGCAGCGGGCTGTGGCTGTCGCTGCTGCTGATGCTGCTTATCTGTAGCGACGCGATCCGTCGTCTTACCTCTCAGGCTCTCTGGCGCTGGTTGCTGAACGTTCAGCTGTGGCTGCTGCCGTGCTGGCTGCTGTGGAGCGGGGCGCTCGACGGGCTGTCGCTGCTGAAAGAATACGCCAACCGCCAGGAGACGTTCGACGATGCGCTGCATCAACATCTGACGCTCTTGTGGGGTACGCTGCTGCCGGGGCTGGTGCTCGGTATTCCGCTGGGGCTGTGGTGCTGGCGGCATCCGGGGCGTCAGTCGAGCGTGTTCACGGTGCTCAATATTATTCAAACCATTCCGTCGGTGGCGCTGTTTGGCGTGCTGATTGCGCCGCTGGCGGGGTTGGTGCAGCATTTTCCATGGCTGTCGACGCTTGGCATCGCGGGTACCGGCCTGACGCCAGCGCTGATCGCACTGGTGCTTTACGCGCTGTTGCCGCTGGTGCGCGGGGTTGTCGCCGGCATGCAGCAGGTGTCGCCGCAGGTGCTGGAGAGCGCGGCGGCGATGGGCATGGGCCGCGGACAAACCTTTTTCCGCGTCCAGCTCCCGTTAGCCTTGCCGGTGCTGCTGCGCAGCCTGCGGGTGGTGGTGGTACAGATGGTCGGTATGGCGGTGGTCGCCGCGCTGATTGGCGCCGGGGGCTTTGGCTCGCTGGTATTCCAGGGGCTTTTAAGCAGCGCGCTGGATCTGGTGCTGCTGGGCGTGATCCCGGTGATCGCCCTGGCGGTGCTGGCGGATGCGCTGTTCAGTCTCGTCACAGCCTTAATGAAAGGAGAAGCCGGTGATTGAATTTATGCAGGTGAATAAATCGTTCGCCGCCCATCCGGCGGTGAAAGACCTCTCGCTACGGCTGGAAGAGGGCGCTTTTTCGGTACTGATTGGCACCTCCGGTTCTGGAAAATCCACGACTCTCAAGATGATTAACCGCCTGGTGGAGCCAGACAGCGGGACGATCCGCTTTGCCGGGCAGGATATCCGCGAACAGCCTCTGCTGGCCCTGCGTCGCCGGATGGGCTATGCCATTCAATCGATTGGCCTGTTCCCCCACTGGACGGTGGCGCAAAACATCGCCACCGTACCGCAGCTATTAAAATGGCCGAAGGCGAAGATTAATGCGCGGGTTGATGAGCTGATGGCGCTGCTGGATCTGGACTCTTCGCTGCGCGCACGTTATCCGCACCAGCTGTCCGGCGGGCAGCAGCAGCGCGTCGGCGTGGCGCGCGCGCTGGCGGGTGACCCGGAAGTGCTGTTGATGGATGAACCTTTTGGCGCATTGGATCCGGTCACTCGCGGGGCGCTCCAGCAGGAGATGCGTCGAATCCATCAGCTGTTGGGGCGCACCATCGTATTGGTGACGCACGATATCGATGAAGCGCTGAGGCTGGCGGATAACCTTATTCTGATGGACGGCGGTGAAGTGGTGCAGCAGGGCACGCCGCTGGAGATGCTCAGCGCGCCGGGCAGCGAGTTTGCGCGCAACTTCTTTGGTCGCAGCGAACTCGGTGTCCGTTTGCTGTCACTCCGTCAGGTAGCCGATTACGCCCGGCCCGGTGAACATGCGGAGGGCGAACCGCTGGCCTCGACGCTATCGCTGCGCGATGCGCTATCCGGATTTATGGCCCAGCGGCGGACGATTCTGCCGGTGGCCAATAGCGCCGGAAGCGTGATGGGTACGCTGCATTTTGCCGATCTGCTGCGCGAGGAGCCAAGCGATGTCCCTGCTTCGTGACCCGCTATTGTGGCTGATGGTGCTGTTTGCCGCGCTGCTGATTGGTCTGCCGCACAGTGAGCCGCTGTTTCACGCGCTGTTTCCCGAGCAGCCGCGCCCGCTCTATCAGCAGGCGGGCTTTTTCGCCCTCACGCTGGCACATGCCGAACTGGTGGGGATCTCCAGCCTGCTGGCGGTGGTGATAGGGATCAGCGCTGGGGTTATCGTAACGCGTCCGGCCGGGCGAGAGTTTCGTCCGCTGGTGGAAACGCTGGCGGCGATGGGGCAGACCTTTCCGCCGGTGGCGGTGCTGGCGATGGCGGTCCCGGTGATGGGCTTCGGTGAAAAACCGGCGATAATCGCCCTGATTCTGTATGGCATTCTGCCGGTCTTACAGGGAACGTTGGCCGGGTTGGCGGCGGTTCCCGCGGCAGCTGTTACCGTTGCGGAAGGCATGGGAATGACCGGCTGGCAAAGACTGTGGAAAGTGGAGCTGCCGCTGGCGGCACCGGTTATCGTGGCCGGGGTGCGCACGTCGGTGATTGTCAATATTGGGACGGCGACCATTGCTTCAACGGTCGGCGCAAATACGCTGGGCACGCCAATCATCATTGGCCTGAGCGGATTTAATACGGCCTATGTGGTGCAGGGGGCTATGTTGGTGGCGCTGGCGGCGATTATCGTCGACCGCGCCTTTGAGCGGCTTAGCCTAAGGCTCAGCCGACACCGCCACGCACAATAAATGAATAGCCGGCGAGCATAACGCCACCGATGCCGCTAATGGCCATAAAGGCGAAAAGGACGATTGCGGCGAGTTTAGCTGACTTCATGGTGTACTCCTTTTGTTAACCAAAAGATTATACCGCGAAGCCAGGCTGTTAACGAACGATTAATTTGCCGGTAAGGCGAAGGCGGCACCGTCTTCCTGCCAGCGCGCCAGCTGCTGTTGTTGCAGGGCATTGGGCGCGGAGCCGCACCACACCAGCAGCGTTTGGCCAGGGAACAGCTCTGGCTGAATGTGACTGAGTGAGTGGGCGAGAACGTCCACGCGCCAGCCCTGTTCACAGGCGACCCAGCCTTCCAGCCATAAACGGGTCAGATCGGTGACGTTCCAGCCGACCACCAGCGCCTGCGGCCCTGATTTGCGTCGGGCCGCGGAAAGGCTCAGCGCGATATCGTTAATCAATACACCGTCGAGCAGCCCCAGCAGGGTATGCAGCGGCAGCTGCGCGCTTTGCAGGCGCAGGCGTAGCGGTGTGAAAAGGTTATCGACGAGGGTTCGTGCACTGTCGGTGCGCCGCAGTTCTTTCACCCACTGGCGCAGATGGTTGAGATTGCCATTGCGCAGATCGCGCAGCGCGATTTCCTGCTGTTCCCGCCAGCCGTCCGGCTGCTCGCAGAGCAGGTTTTTCACTTTACTGACCTGCACGCCTGTTTCAATCCAGCGCTGAATTTCGCGGATACGGTCGATATCCGCGTCGTTAAACAGCCGGTGGCCGCCGTCGGTGCGCTGGGGTTTTAGCAGCGCGTACCGTCGTTGCCAGGCGCGGAGCGTGACCGGGTTGATATCACAAAGCTGTGCCACTTCACCAATCGTATAAAGCGCCATCGTTCCTCCGGCATGCGTTCCCCCATTTAACTTTAGACTGGGTTTGCCGTACTGGCCTGCTGTGGTGATTTTTTATCCATTCCATTTCTCTATCGAATGGATAAAATGTGATCGGTAGCATTTTTTGCACTTTTTTTGCCAGGTTTCAAAGAAAGTTATGCCAACTATGTGTATGTTACGCAGTTTTATTTCTTCTGTGGTGATCGGGTATGTACGAGTTTAATCTGGTGTTGCTGCTGCTTCAGCAGATGTGCGTGTTCCTGGTTATCGCCTGGCTGATGAGCAAAACGCGGCTGTTTATTCCGCTGATGCAAGTCACCGTGCGCCTGCCGCACAAGCTGCTGTGCTACGTCACCTTCTCGATTTTCTGTATTCTCGGCACCTATTTCGGTCTGCACATTGAAGACTCTATCGCCAACACCCGTGCGATTGGCGCGGTGATGGGCGGGCTGCTGGGCGGCCCGGTGGTTGGCGGTTTAGTGGGGTTTACCGGCGGTCTGCACCGTTATTCGATGGGCGGGATGACCGCGTTAAGCTGCATGATTTCCACTATGGTGGAAGGTCTGCTCGGCGGTTTGGTGCACAGTATTCTGATTCGCCGCGGCCGCCCGGATAAAGTCTTTAGCCCGTGGACGGCGGGGGCGATTACCCTGGTCGCCGAGCTGGTGCAGATGCTGATAATTTTGCTGATTGCCCGCCCGTTCGAAGACGCGCTGCATCTGGTGCAGAGCATTGCCGCGCCGATGATGGTGACCAATACCGTCGGCGCGGCGCTGTTTATGCGCATCCTGCTGGATAAGCGGGCGATGTTTGAGAAATACACCTCGGCATTCTCGGCCACGGCGCTGAAGGTGGCGGCCTCAACCGAAGGTATTTTGCGTAAAGGATTTAACGAAGAGAACAGCATGAAGGTGGCGCAGGTACTGATTCAGGAGCTGGATATCGGCGCGGTGGCGATAACCGACCGGGAAAAGCTGCTCGCCTTTACCGGCATTGGTGAAGACCACCATCTTCCCGGCAAGCCTATTTCATCGCGCTATACGCAAAAAACCATTGAAACCGGCGAAGTGGTGTACGCGGACGGTAATGAAATGCCGTATCGCTGTTCAATTCATCCCAACTGTAAGCTGGGCTCGACGCTGGTTATCCCGCTGCGCGGGGAAAACCAAAAGGTTATCGGCACGATTAAGCTGTATGAAGCCAAAAATCGCCTGTTTAGTTCGATTAACCGTACGCTGGGAGAAGGGATTGCCCAGCTGCTGTCGGCGCAAATTCTTGCCGGGCAGTATGAGCGGCAGAAAGCGCTACTGACCCAGTCGGAGATTAAGCTGCTGCATGCCCAGGTGAACCCCCATTTTCTGTTTAACGCTCTCAATACCTTAAAGGCGGTGATCCGCCGTGACAGCGAACAGGCCAGCCAGCTGGTGCAGTATCTGTCGACGTTCTTTCGTAAGAACCTCAAACGGCCATCGGAGATTGTCACCCTGGCCGATGAGATCGAACACGTAAATGCCTATCTGCAAATCGAGAAAGCGCGATTCCAGTCGCGCCTGGTGGTGCATATGGATATCCCCGATGCGCTTTCGGGGCAACAGCTTCCGGCCTTTACGCTCCAGCCAATTGTTGAGAATGCCATTAAACACGGCACTTCCCAACTTCTGGAGGTGGGGGAAATCACCCTACGTGCCAGCCGTCAGGGGCAGCATCTGGTGCTGGATATTGAAGATAACGCCGGGCTGTATCAGCCCAACGCCCAGGCCAGCGGTTTGGGGATGAGTCTGGTCGATAAGCGTCTGAAAATGCGCTTTGGCGATGAATGCGGAATTGCCGTTACCTGCGAAGCGGACCGTTTAACCCGTGTCACCTTGCGGTTACCTCTGGAGGAGAACGCATGATAAAAGTGCTGATTGTCGATGATGAACCCCTGGCGCGGGAAAACCTGCGCGTGTTGCTGCAAACCCAGGATGATATCGACATTGTCGGGGAGTGCGCCAATGCGGTGGAAGCCATTGGTGCGGTACATAAGCTGCGTCCGGACGTGCTGTTTCTCGACATCCAGATGCCGCGCATCAGCGGGCTGGAGATGGTTGGCATGCTCGACCCGGAACATCGGCCCTATATTGTGTTCCTGACCGCTTTCGACGAGTACGCGGTGAAGGCGTTTGAAGAGCACGCATTTGACTACCTGTTGAAGCCCATTGAAGAGAAACGCTTAGAGAAAACGCTGATGCGGTTGCGTCAGGAGCGGGCGGTGCAGGATGTGTCAGTGCTGGGGGAAAACCAGCAGGCGCTGAAGTTTATTCCCTGTACCGGGCATAGCCGCATCTATTTACTACAGATGGATGATGTGGCCTTTGTTAGCAGCCGGCTGAGCGGGGTGTACGTGACCAGCGGCGAGGGCAAAGAGGGCTTTACCGAACTGACGCTGCGCACGCTGGAAAGCCGGACGCCGTTGATTCGTTGCCATCGCCAGCATCTGGTGAATATGGCGCACTTGAAAGAGATTCGCCTTGAGGATAACGGCCAGGCGGAGCTGCTGCTAAGAAATGGGCTGACTGTTCCGGTAAGCCGCCGCTATTTAAAGACCCTGAAGGAGGCGTTGGGGCTGTAATTCGTGTATACTCGTCGCGCTTCAAGTTGCCGCGGCGTTGGCTGCAACTCGAATCGCTTAGAGTATGAATTTACCCACCGCATTTTTCATTACCACCGAAGGCACTATGGTCAGTAACGATATTTTACGCAGCGTCCGCTACATCCTGAAAATTAATAATAACGATCTAGTGCGTATTTTCGCGCTGGGTGAAGCTGAAGTCACGGCGGAACAGCTGGTTCCGTGGCTGCGCAAAGAGGATGAAGAGGGCTTTGTTCGCTGCCCGGATATTCTGCTGTCGTGCTTCTTAAACGGCCTGATTTATGAAAAGCGCGGTCGTGATGAGTCAGCTCCTGCGCTGGCGGTCGATCGCCGTATCAACAACAACATCATGCTGAAAAAACTGCGTATCGCGTTTGCGCTGAAAACTGATGATATTCTGGCTATCATGACCCAGCAGCAGTTCCGCATTTCGATGCCGGAAATCACCGCCATGATGCGCGCCCCTGAGCATAAAAATTTCCGTGAATGTGGCGATCAGTTCCTGCGCTACTTCCTGCGTGGCCTGGCCGTTCGTGAGCACGCGGCGAAGGCCAAGTAACCTTACACTTCCGGGCAAACAATCGAGCTTGCCCGGGATTGATTATTTAATCTCTTCAAATCCCTGTTCCAGCATAAAGTTTTCAACACTCGCCTCGGTGAAATAGGGGGCTGAACAGTCGGTGACTATCATTCCCGGCGTTATGTTTGGCAGCCTACACAGTTCGTTAATATTGGCTCTGGTCAGGTCGATGGTCAGGCTTTCCCGTACGCGGTCTTTCGGGTATTCCACCCGCTGTGTCAATCCGGCAACTGTCTTGTATCCTTCGGCAATTTTATTCATGACGGCCTGGGCCTGCGCTTTATTATTTGCCGCCAGAATGCTGTAGGGAAACGTATCGACGGTCGTTTGGCGAAGAATGATGTTGGCTTTGAAGTAATAGGTAATATTAATTTCTAACTCGCCGATTTTTTGGCTGAACGATCTTTGCTGCTCTTGCGTAGTGGGGAGGGGCTGAGGAGCTTCTTTTTTGTCGCAGCCGACCACGCTTGCCAGCAAACCACAGACAACGATAGATATGAAAAATTTCTGCGTGGCGTGCATATGACTTCCTTTTCATCTCAAAATAGATGCCTTAAAACAGGCTGCGGCAGTATTGATGATGAAGCAGGAGAGGAAAAGGCGGATTATTCGGCGGGCGTTAGTTTTCAGAATCCATAAAGGGAAAGCGCTGCCGACAGCCGTAAAAATAGAGTAGGCCTGATAAGCGCAGCGCCATCAGACATGAAGGTGCGCGGTATTCCTGGGTTCGGGTCATAAAAAACGCTGCCGAAGCAGCGTTTTCTTATGCAGATTATTTCACCTGCTGACCCGGCTGTGCGCCGTCGTCAGGGCTTAACAGGAAGATATCCTTACCGCCAGGGCCTGCGGCCATCACCATCCCTTCCGAGATGCCAAAGCGCATTTTACGCGGCGCCAGGTTGGCGACCATCACGGTCAGACGGCCAATCAGCGGCTGCGGGTCCGGGTAAGCGGAACGGATGCCGGAGAAGACGTTACGTTTCTCACCGCCCAGATCCAGCGTCAGGCGCAGCAGCTTGTCGGAGCCTTCCACGAATTCCGCGTTTTCAATCAGCGCCACGCGCAGATCGATTTTAGCGAAATCATCAAACGTGATGGTTTCCTGAATCGGATCGTCCGCCAGCGGGCCGGTCACCGGCGTGCTGTTCAACGCTTTCACTTCTTCCTTCGACGCTTCCACCAGCGCTTCAACCTGCTTCATCTCGATGCGGTTATACAGCGCTTTGAAAGTGTTGATTTTGTGGCCAACCAGCGGCTGGTTGATAGCATCCCAGCTCAGCTCGGTATTGAGGAATGCTTCGGTACGTGCCGTCAGCTCCGGCAGTACCGGCTTCAGCCAGGTCATCAGCACGCGGAACATGTTCAGACCCATGGTGCAGATAGCCTGCAGGCCGGCGTCGCGGCCTTCCTGTTTCGCTACCACCCAAGGTGCCTGTTCATCAACGTAGCGGTTTGCCACGTCGGCCAGCGCCATGATTTCGCGGATGGCTTTACCAAATTCGCGGCTGTCCCACGCTTCGCCAATGCTTGCTGCGGCGTCGGTGAAGGTTTTGTACAGCTCAGGATCGGCCAGCTCAGAAGAGAGCACGCCGTCAAAGCGCTTGGCGATAAAGCCGGCGTTACGCGAGGCCAGGTTCACCACTTTGTTGACAATGTCAGCGTTTACGCGCTGGACGAAATCTTCCAGGTTCAGGTCGATATCGTCGATACGGGAAGAGAGCTTGGCGGTGTAGTAGTAGCGCAGGCTATCGGAATCGAAGTGCTTCAGCCAGGTGCTGGCTTTAATGAAGGTACCGCGAGACTTGGACATCTTCGCCCCGTTCACCGTCACGTAGCCGTGCACGAACAGGTTGGTCGGTTTACGGAAGTTGCTGCCTTCCAGCATTGCCGGCCAGAACAGGCTATGGAAGTAGACGATATCTTTACCGATAAAGTGATACAGCTCGGCGGTGGAGTCTTTCTTCCAGTATTCATCAAAGCTGGTGGTATCGCCGCGCTTGTCGCACAGGTTTTTGAACGAACCCATGTAGCCGATTGGCGCATCCAGCCAGACGTAGAAATATTTGCCCGGTGCGTTCGGGATTTCGAAACCGAAGTATGGCGCATCGCGGGAGATGTCCCACTGCTGCAGGCCGGATTCAAACCATTCCTGCATTTTGTTCGCCACCTGCTCCTGCAGCGCACCGCTGCGGGTCCACGCCTGCAGCATTTCGCTAAAGGACGGCAGATCAAAGAAGAAGTGCTCGGATTCACGCATCACCGGCGTTGCGCCAGAAACCACGGATTTTGGCTCGATAAGCTCAGTCGGGCTGTAGGTTGCGCCGCAAACTTCGCAGTTATCGCCGTACTGATCCGGGGATTTACATTTCGGGCAGGTGCCTTTAACGAAACGGTCCGGCAGGAACATGCCTTTTTCCGGATCGTATAACTGAGAAATTGTACGATTTTTGATAAAACCGTTTTCTTTCAGGCGGCCATAGATAAGCTCAGACAGCTCGCGGTTCTCGTCGCTGTGCGTCGAGTGGTAGTTGTCATAGCTGATATTAAAGCCCGAAAAATCAGTCTGATGCTCCTGACTCATTTCGGCAATCATCTGCTCCGGTGTAACACCTAACTGCTGTGCTTTCAGCATGATAGGGGTGCCGTGGGCGTCGTCCGCGCAGATGAAGTTGACCTGGTGGCCGCGCATTCGCTGGTAACGGACCCAGACATCAGCCTGGATGTGCTCCAGCATATGGCCGAGGTGGATGGAGCCGTTTGCGTACGGCAGTGCGCACGTTACCAGAATTTTCTTCGCGACTTGAGTCATAGTGGGTATTACTTCTTCTGTTGCAAAAAGGGCTTTTGATATTACCAAAAGGGTGGTGGGTGCGCCATATATGGATGCCCGTTAGCTGTGGTAGACTTAGGCGTACTGAAAGCAAATATACTCGTCGTCTTTCAATTTGTTGGTACGTTGGCTGCATTCGCGTATTTGCCGCCTTCCTGCAACTTGAAATCCTTAGAGTGTCAAACAACAAAGGAGTCGGGATGAACTCAGAATCCCAGGCCAAATCCCCTGAGCGTTTACGTGCGATGGTGGCCGGCACGCTGGCGAATTTCCAGCACCCAACCCTGAAACATAACCTCACCGCGCTGAAAGCGCTGCACCACGTCGCCTGGCTTGACGACACCGTGCACATCGAATTGCAGATGCCGTTTGTCTGGCACAGCGCCTTTGAAGAATTAAAAGAGCAAACCAGCGCGGAACTGCTGCGGGTGACCGGGGCGAAAGCCATCGACTGGAAACTGTCGCACAGCATCGCCACGCTGAAGCGCGTGAAAAATCAGCCGGGTATCAACGGCGTTAAAAACATTATCGCAGTGAGCTCCGGTAAAGGCGGGGTGGGTAAATCCTCTACCGCCGTGAACCTGGCGCTGGCGCTGGCTGCGGAAGGCGCCAAAGTGGGCATCCTCGATGCCGATATCTACGGCCCGTCAATCCCGAATATGCTGGGCGCTGAAAACCAGCGTCCAACCTCGCCGGATGGTACCCACATGGCGCCGATTATGGCCCACGGCGTGGCCACCAACTCCATTGGTTATCTGGTGACCGACGATAATGCGATGGTCTGGCGTGGCCCAATGGCCAGCAAGGCGCTGATGCAGATGCTGCAAGAGACGCTGTGGCCGGATCTCGATTACCTCGTGCTCGACATGCCGCCGGGCACCGGTGACATTCAGCTGACGCTGGCGCAGAACATCCCTGTGACAGGCGCAGTGGTCGTCACCACGCCGCAGGACATTGCGCTGATCGACGCCAAAAAAGGCATCGTGATGTTCGAGAAAGTGGAAGTGCCGGTGCTGGGTATCGTGGAAAACATGAGCATGCACATTTGCAGCAACTGCGGTCACCATGAGCCTATCTTTGGCACCGGTGGTGCGGAGAAGCTGGCGGAGAAATATCATACCCAGCTGCTGGGTCAGATGCCACTGCACATCAATCTGCGTGAAGATCTGGATAACGGCACCCCAACGGTGGTGGCGCGTCCGGACAGCGAGTTTACCGAGATTTATCGTCAGCTGGCGGGTCGCGTAGCGGCGCAGCTGTACTGGCAGGGTGAAGTCATTCCGAGCGAGATTGCCTTCCGCGCGGTATAACCGCGAAAAAGAAGAGGCCCGCAGGACGCTGAGTCCTGCGGGCCTTTATTCGTTAACGATGGTAGAAAATTTCACCGTCGTAGATTTTGCTGATTTTACCGTCGGCATCACCAATCAGTACATAGTTGCCGCCCATGTACGTCCAGTGTGTACCGGCATCCGGTGCCGGCAGATTACGCAGCTGCCACTGTTTGATATTGTACTCTGGCGTCAGGTACATCGCCGGGGCGTTATCGCCAATCTTGAATTGCGTGAAATCGGCAATAAACTCTTTGAGTTCATATTTTGCGATTCCGGTTGCTGGCGCTGCCCAGGCAGCACTCGCCGTAGCCAACAGTACGCCCAGAAGCATCATTTTTGTTTTACGCATACTATCCCCATTTTGTCCTGGATATAAAATTATCGCCCCGTATGATTCCTGATGGGCAGGCTCGATGGCAAGCGCTGCTTTCTTAAAAAATGTAAGCAAACGGCGGTAGCCCCTATTTTGAGGATTATTCTGCCCCGTCTTTGAGGAGCCTTTATGTTCAGGCTGGAAGATTTAACCCTGTTCGTCCGCGCCGCCGCCCTTAGCAGTTTTAGCGAGGCGGCACGCGAGGCAAGTATCCCCCCGGCGCAGGTGAGCTCGGCGATTAAACGGCTGGAGACGGCGCTGAATATTCGCCTGTTTGCCCGCTCGACCCGCAGCCTGCGCCTGACGGTTGAAGGGGAGACCTGGCTGCCGTTTGCCGTGCAAATGCTCGATACGCTGCAAAACGGGCTGCAACAAATCCATACCCCGGATGATGAAGTGCGCGGCACGCTGCAAATTGCCGTGCCGTCGGACCTCGGGCGTAATCTGCTGCTCGATGTTTTTCGCCGCTTTCGCGAACGCCACCCGGCGCTGCGGCTGCGTATTTTGTTCTCCGATCATCGCACCGATGTCTTTAAAGACCCGGTGGATGTGGCATTTCGCTACGGTGACAACGACGACGCGTCGTTTGTATCGCTGCCCGTTGCCCCGGAAAATCGCCGCGTGCTGGTGGCCTCTCCGGCGTGGGTAGCCCGCCACGGCGAGCCGAAAACGTTGGCCGATCTCGAAAAATGCAACGCGCTGACCTACGTGCTGCGCGGCAGCGTATTTGACCGCTGGTCGCTAAGCCGGGACGGCGTGGAACATCAGGTGCAGGTATCCGGCACGATTACCAGCGATGACGCAGAGGTTATCCGTCGGCTGGCGATTGCCGGAGAAGGGATTGCCTTTAAGTCGGCGCTTGATGTCAGCGACGATCTGCGGGAAGGGCGGCTACAGGTGCTGTTGCCAGACTACAAAGGCGATAAGGTACCGCTGAATATGATTTGCCCGCACCGTAAGCAGCTCTCCGCCGCGGTGCGCCTGCTGTATGAAGAGGTGAAGGCACGCTGCGTGAACGAATAACACCGGTGTCCTATTGCCCGGCCGGATCCAACCGGCTGGGCAATGTCTCTTCAGGCGTCGACGCGAATACTATCGGAGCCGAAATTACTGCGCCGTCGGTTTCAATATCCCGCCCGTCGTTTTGTTATGTTCCAGATATTGCTGCTGGAAAATACACATTCTTATCGTGTTACGGTATTCGCCGTTAACGAAAAACTCATGGATTAATTCCCCTTCCTGAATAAAGCCAAGCTTACGATAAATATGGACCGCCTTGGCGTTCTCTTTATCAACGATAAGATAGAGCTTATAGAGATTCAGTACGGTAAAGCCGTAATCCATGGCCATCTTCGCCGCGCGGCTTGCCAGGCCTTTACCCTGGAATTCCGGCGAGATGATAATCTGAAACTCGGCGCGTCGATGGATATGGTTGATTTCAACCAGTTCCACCAGCCCCGCATTGTTGCCATTAAAGGTCACAACAAAACGGCGCTCGCTCTGATCGTGGATGTGTTTATCATAAAGATCGCTCAGCTCTACAAACGCTTCGTAGGGCTCTTCAAACCAGTAACGCATCACGCTGGCATTATTATCAAGCTGATGTACAAAGCGTAAGTCTTCGCGCTCAAGGGGTCTTAGTTTAACTTCCGAACGTTCTGACATGGTATTTCCTATCATTAATTACAGCCTGAAAATATATTATCTGCTGATAGGCGAAAACATCCAGAATTTTAAAATCATTACATTCTCGCCTTGAACATAAAACAGATATTCGCAGGATCAGGGCGAAAAAAAACTGCCTCACACCACTCTGGACGGTTTACCCGCCAGGGAGGAATGAGGCAGCTTATTCAGAGACTTTCAGCTAGCCAGCCCGTAAGCGGGATAGGCTAGTGTCTTACCAGCGTGGCGAAGTAATAGACCAGCGGAATGGCAAGGATCCACAGGCCAATGGGGATTTCGCGCCACTTCCCGGCAATGGTTTTAATCACGATATAGAACAGCAGGCCGCCGGCAATCCCGGTACCAAAGCTGTTAGCAATCAGGGTAATCATCACCATCATCAGTACCGGCAAACCGTCGGTGAAGTTGGCTAAATCAACCTTACGCAGCCCGCTGAACATATTCAGGCCAATCAGAATCAGCGCAGGTGCGGTGGCTTCTTTGGGGATCATCAGCGCGACCGGGGTGAACAGCAGCATCAGCAGGAACATCACCGCTGCCGCCAGCGCCGTCAGGCCGGTTTTGCCGCCCGCTTCCGCCGCCGCAGAGGATTCAATCAGCGCGGTAGCGGCCGGAATGCCCAACCATGGGCCGACGGCGGCGGCAATCGAGTCCACCATAAACGGGCGGTTGATGTGCGGCATATTGCCTTCTTCATCCAACAGGCCCGCTTCGCCGCCCACCGCCAGGGTCGTCCCCATGGTGGAGAAGAACTCCGAGGCGAAGAACACGAACAGGAACGGCAGGAAGGCGATATTGAGCGCGCCCAGCATATCAATCTGCCCCAGTACCGGCGTTAATGAATGCGGTGCATCAATAAAGTGGCTTGGCAGACGCGTCACGCCCATCGGAATACCGACCAGCGTGGCGAACAAAATGGCCCACAAAATGGCTCCCGGAATACGACGAGCCTGCAGCGCAATGGCAAGGAACAGCCCGCACAGCGCCACCAGCGCGCCAGGCGCGAGGAAATCGCCCAGCATCAGCGAGTTGGTTTTGGCGTTTGCCAGCACCAGACCGGCATTACGAAAACCGAGGACCGCCACGAACAGGCCGATGGAGGCCGTTAGCCCGAGCTTTATCGACTGGGGAACCGAACGGGTCACCACTTCGCGCAGACCGAATTTGGTCAGCAGGAAGAACAGAATCCCTGACCAGCAGGCGATGCCGAGGCCAATCGGCCAGCCGATGTGTTCGCTGCCCGCCAGCGTCACGCCGACCAGCACCGAACCGCCGATACCTGGGCCGACGATAAACGGCAGGTTGGCATAAAATGCCATCAGCAGCGTGCCGCCGACAAACACCAGAATGGTGCCGGTGGTGGCCGCGCCTTTATCCATCCCGCCCACGGCCAGCAGGCCCGGAATGACAACTAACAGATAGGCGGCAGCGAGAAAGCCGGTGACGCCAGCCAGACATTCAGTGCGCAGCGAACTGCCGCGCGAAGAGAGCGCAAAACGGCGTTCCAGCCAGCTCCCGGAGGTTGTTGATTGAAGGGTGTTATCGGCCATTGCGTGGCGCTCCCATGATTATTGTTGTGTGGTGTGTTGTGACGAAATGACCGGATCGACAATCTGTCGCGTGGTGCCGTCGGTCAGCCCTAAATCGGTTAAATGCGGCCCGGCGTTACAGGCAAGGCAGGTGCCTTCAATGGCTTTAAATACGCGGTACGGCGGCTCCCAGTCGGCCACTTCCGCGCTTAAATCGCGCAGCTTGCGGAACGCGGCTGCCAGCTCTGCGGGTGGCTGGTCGGAAAGCATGCCGGCAATCGGCATCGCCACGTGGGCCAGGATCTGCTGATTTTGCGCCAGCGCCATGCCACCGCCGGAGGCGATCAGCTGATTTGCCGCCAGCGCCATGTCATCGGCGTTGCGCCCCAGCACCACCAGATTGTGCGAGTCGTGCGAGTAGCTGGTGGCAATCGCGCCGCGCAGTTCGCCCCAGCCTTCTAACAGTGCAATCTGCGGTTTGGCTTCGTGGCGACCGTGACGGTGTTTCACCCAGATAAGGCTAAAGCCCGCGGGGATTTGTACTTTGCCGTCGCGGATCTCTACATCCACTTCACCCCATTGGGTAAAACGCGCGCCGCGAATGTGGCGCAAACGGGCGACGCCGTGGTCGATATCAGCCACGCGTAGCGCAAAATCACCGGCGCTGAGTGGCGCTAAGCGCAGGGTATCACGCGGTGGCGTCACGCCGTCGGCGGCCGCAATTGGCGTCAGTAGCTTACCGTCACGGGCAATTTGCTTACCGGCGACATACACGGCGCGCGCCTCAAGTTTATCCAGCGAGTCAAAGACCACCAGATCTGCGCGACGCCCGGCGGCAATCAGCCCCAGGTCGTTACGCTGCAGGCGGATAGCGGCGTTGAGCGTGGCGAAGCGCAGCACGTCGGTGGCGTTGAGGCCGTGCTCAATCAACAGATTCAGCAGGGCGATAATGCCGCCTTTTTCCAGCAGCATGTCCGGCGGCACATCGTCGGTGCAGACGGTGATTTGTGAGGAGAGGTGCGGCAGCGTTTTCAGCGCTTTGACGATATCCGGCAGCAGGTAAGGATGCGAGCCGCGGATCTCTAAGGTTAACCCGGCGCGCAGTTTTTCCAGCGCATCGTCGGCAGACGTCAGTTCGTGATCGGAGGTGACGCCCGCTGCGAGGTAGGCTTGTAGATCGGCGCCGCTCAGGCCGCGCGCGTGCCCCTCAATCAGCTTGCCGCTGTTGAGCCCGGCCTGCACGATCTCCTGCATGCGGCAGCTGCCGTGGAGAACGCCGTGCATGTCCATCACTTCCGCTACGCCGCGCACTTCCGGCCAGCCGAGCATGGTTTCCATTTCCGCACCGGCAAAATCGGCGCCCGACATCTCCAGCCCCGGCGTTGACGGCACGCTCGATGGTGCCGCCACCATCACCTGTAACGGCAGATGGCGGCTGGCTTCCACGGCGTAGCGCACGCCAGCCACGCCCAGCACGTTAGCGAGTTCGTGCGGATCCCAGAAGACGGCGGTGGTGCCCTGTGCCAGCACGATTTCGGCGTAGCGCTCCGGCGGCAGGTGTGAGCTTTCGAGGTGAACGTGGGTATCCATCAGCCCCGGGGAGAGGAATACGCCCGGCAGAGAGTGATACTCGAGCGCATCATTCCGGCTGCCGCGCGGATGGACGCTGGCAATCATATCGCCAACAATGCCGACATCGGCGTCACGGATTTCACCGGTGGCCATATCAACGATTTGGGCATCGGTAAGCAGAAGATCGAACGGAACTTCACCGCGGGCGGCCTGGACGGCGCGGCGGCGGTTTTCAGCATTGCTGGACATAACAACTCCGGCGCAGGGATAATGAGCGCTACTTTAGGGGCAGAGCAAACGGTTGCCCAGATGAATAAATTTATCACCCGATAACTTCGACTTATTCTGGGTGAATGTCTCGAGTGAAGCTCAACATGACCGAACCCTGGCAGCGGCTGCCCGCGCTCTCGCTAAAACAGTTGCAGTATTTTGTCACGCTGGCGCAGCTGCGTCACTTTACCGATACCGCTAACCGTCTGGCGATTAGCCAACCGGCGCTCAGCAGCGCGCTGCGGCAAATTGAAACGGTGATCGGCGGCAAGCTGGTCAACCGTACCGCCTCGGCGGTGACGCTCACCGAGCTGGGGGCGGCGATTCTCCCGCATGCCCAGCGCGTGCTGAGCGTGGCGCAGATGGCGTTTGAGGATATCGAGCAGATCGTGGAAGCGGGCGGCGACGGCACGGTGCGTATTGGGCTCATTCCGTCGGTCAGTTCGCTGCTGTTTCCGCTGCTGCCGGAGGCTCTGGCGCAGGCGTTTCCGCGTCTGCGGGTCGAGTTTCACGACCGGACCAACGATGCGCTGGCCCGCGACCTGCAAAGCGGCCAGATTGATTTTGGCGTTGGGGCAATTGACAGTTCTCTGCCGGAAGAACTTCAGCTTTTCCCGCTGCGTGAAGACCCGATGGTGGCGGTGCTGCACGTCGACGATCCGTTGGGCGGTCAGCCACATCTGCCGTGGAAGCTGCTGGCAGGGCGCGATATCGCCATGTTCTCGAAAGGCAATATTCAGCGTCTGGTCGGCGCGCTGGTCGAAAGCCAGCGGCTGACGCTCAATACCCGCTATCAGGTGGATTATATCGAAACGCTGTACGGGCTGGTGCGCTCAAAACTGGCGGTGGGTATTTTACCGCAGCTTTACACCACCCATTTGCAGGACCCGGCGCTGCGGGTTGCCCAATTGCAACAGCCCGCGCTGACCCGAACCGTGGCGCTGATGCGCGGTCCGCAGTCGTTGCCGCCGATGATTGAAGCGTGCTTCGCGCTGTTGCAAAAGCAGCTACGTGAGGGCTAGGTGGCGTAAGTTTTTCCGGCGAGAATCGGGCCAACGATGCATCGCCGCTATTAGCTGTTACCTCTTTCAATATTCCCCCGTGTTTTAATGGTCAGAGCCAACGCAAATGTGGCGGCCTTAACAAATTTCATCTTTTTTACCTTTGGCTGCTCGGCCAAATAAGTATGAAAGTCATCACAAAACTTCGCCCTTTTATGAACTCGCTCGCTCTTTTATCGACGTTATAGAAGACGTTTCCTCCTGTGAGCGGAAACGGGCTGTCTGTTTGTCGCCGTAATAAGGCTTAGTATCAGCTCAACCTAATTACGGTGTTATCCCAGCTAGCCGCTGGGGATAAGGGAGACAGCCATGCTCATTGCTCGGGAAAATATTTTTCTCAACCAAAGCTTCAGCGATAAACAATCCGTTTTCCGTTTTCTGGCCAGCCACGCGGTAAAACAGGGTTGGGCCGAAAACGCGCAGAAAATTGAAGCGGATCTCTGGGAACGAGAAAATCAATACTCTACTGGCTTCGAAAATCAGATAGCCATTCCACACGCTAAAACGGCCAATGTTTCTCATGCGGGGATTATCTTTATTCGCCTGCAGCAGCCGATTGCCTGGGAGAGTCTTGACGATCAGCCGGTACAAATTATTTTTGGTCTATTGGTGCCTGAGGCCGGTGCCAAATTATTGCATTTACAAATTATTAATAGCCTCGCAAGCCAAATCGTTGACGACGAATTCAGAGATCGGTTGTTCGCCGCGAACGATGAAGATGAGTTATTTCAATTTATGCAATCGCGCATCGAGATTGAGGAGCAGATATGAATATTGTCGGGGTGACATCTTGTATTGCTGGCCTGGCCCATACGCCGATGGCGGCGAAAATGCTGGAAAAAGAGGGCAAACGGCTGGGGCATCGGGTCAAAATTGAACAGCAGGGAGCCATGGGCATCATGGATCGTATTTCTGCGCAGGACATTGCCGAGGCTGATTTTGTGCTGATCGCCGCCGATCGCACCATTGAGGAAGAGGAGCGTTTTGCCGGGAAAACCATTATCCGGGTCAAGATTGGACAATGCGTCAGCCACGCAGCGGATGTGATTACCAAATGCGTGGCAGCGGTCGAGTCTCGTCGCAATAAATAACATGGGTGATGTCATGAAAAAGATAATGATAGACCTGAAAAACCATGTAATGACCGGGATCTCTTATGCTTTACCGGTGATTATTGCCGGTTCCCTGATGGTCGCCGTGGCTAAAATTATTGGCCTTGCCGTCGGCGAGCCCAACCTTGATGCCTTTGCCAAAAGCAGCGGCCTGATGAACTGGCTGTTCCTGACTCAGGATGCTGGCTTCAAGATTATTGGTTTAATGAACTACGTGCTCGGCGCGTACGTCGCTTATTCAGTTGCAGGGAAAAAAGGGCTCGCCGCGGGGTTTACCTCTGGTCTGATTGCCTCGCTCACCGGTTCGGGTTTCCTTGGTGCGGTGGTGGGTGGTCTGCTAGCCGGTTATTCTTCGGAGTGGGTGGCGAGTAAAATTCGCATTACCGGTTCAGCCTCCAGTTCGGTACCGCTAATTATTCTGCCGTTTATTACCGTGGGCTTGCAGGTACTGATAATGCTGCTGCTGCTCGGTGATGTGCTGAGCTGGATCAATACCGAATTGATGGCCTGGGTAAAGCGAATGACCGAAGACGGCACCAGCACGGTATTGCTGGCGGCGGTATTGGGCGGGATGATCTGTTTTGATCTGGGAGGCCCGGTCAACAAGGCGGCATGGGGAACGGCGAATGTCCTGTTTCTTAACGGCGTTTACCTGCCCGCGATTCTGGTCAATGTGGCCATTATTATTCCGCCGTTAGGCTACGCCGCTGCTCGCTTTCTACGGCCCAACAATTTTAACCAGACGCTCAAAGAGGCCGGTAACGGCGCGGTGATTATGGGCATCCTGGGTATTTCTGAAGGAGCTATTCCATTTACCCTGCGAAACCCGGCACGCCTTATTCCGGTGAATGTCGTGGCTGGAGCGCTGGGCGCGGTGACGGTGGCGCTGTTTAAAGCTTATCCCATTATGCCGCCGCTGGGCGGGCTCTATGGTGGTTTTACCGTAGGACATCCGTGGGCTTATTTCCTCGGCGCACTGGTTGGCACTGCGATTATCGCGCTCGGCGCGAATATCCTGGTGGACTTTAACGATGAAGAACCGCGGGATAAATCCACGACGCCAACGTCCGACGAAGAGATTGAAATTAAATTCGACTAAATAGATGCACTTTGCGTGGGGGAGTTGTGGGATGAAAGAGAAAGTGGTCCATATTTATAGCCATACTCACTGGGATCAGGAGTGGTATTTTACTTCATCGCGTTCGCGTATTTATCTCTTTAATCACGTGAAGAATGTTATTCGCGTGCTGGAGAATGACGATGATTTTTCCTGCTATCTGTTGGATGCGCAAAGTGCATTAATTGAAAGTTATTTGCAATGGGCACCGGAAGATAAAGAGCGGCTGTATGCGTTAATTGCTGCCGGACGTTTGCTAACTGGGCCATGGTACACGCAAACAGACCAACTGGTTATTCACCAGGAGTCGGTGGTGCGCAACCTGTGGTACGGCATGAAAATAGCCCATGATGCCGGGAGCGCAATGGCGCTTGGCTATGTTCCGGACTGTTTTGGTCAGGGCGGTAATATGCCGCAGATTTATACCCAGTTTGGCATTCACCACGCGCTGTTCTGGCGTGGCATTGCCGATAACACCCTGCATGAGACGGAGTTTTGTTGGCAGGGGGATAACGGCGATAAGGTTTTCGCCGTACAGATGCCGTGGGGCTACCATTATGGCGGCCTGTTGGATGAAACAGCGGAAACCATGGCGGCATTTTTAAACGAAAAAATGGCGCCGATTGAAGCCCGCAGCGCCCGCAAAAATCTGCTGTATCCACACGGTTTCGACCAGGCGCCAGTGCGTGAAAATCTGCCGGAATTAGTTGCCCGGTTTAACGCCTGCGATAGCGCTCGTCACTATCAGATTGCTAGCCCGTTCGATTTTGTCACCGCATTAGAGCAAGAGACGGCAGGCGATGTGCGGGTGCTGCAAGGCGAGTTGACCGAAGGAAAACACTCGCGGGTACATAAGACGATATTCTCCTGCCGGGCCGATTTAAAGCTGCTCAATAATGAGATTGAGGCGCTGTTGGTCAATACGCTTGAGCCGATTCTGGCCATCAGTCGCAGCCTGGGGCATGACTACCCGGCGAGAATTATCGCTGATATCTGGAAGCTGATGTTTTTCAATGCGGCGCACGACAGCATCGGCGGCTGTAACAGCGATGATACCAACCGGGATATCGCGGCTCGCTATAAGCAGGCGCGAGATCTGGCGATAAACCTGCTGGAGCTGCACACCCGGCAAATTGCCATCCGCACGCCATGCGAACACGATTACCGTTTGACGGTATTCAACCCGCTCACCCACGCGGCGACGCCGCAGATAACTTTCGAAGCCTGGCTGCCCGGTTTGCCGTTTACCCTGCGGGATGCGGCGGGCCACGCCATCCCTTATGTGATTGAAGAGCAAACGGATCTGACGGACTATGTGCTGAACCAGACTATTCGGCTTAATCCGGGTAAACCTTACGTCAAACCACCGCGGGTCTATCGTAGCAAAGTCACGGTCAACAGCAGCGCTTTACCCGCGTTGGGCTACACCAGCTGGCATCTGGATTTCAGCGCCAATGGCGAAAGCGAGACGCGCCGCGACGGCCTGCCGTCTATTGAAAATGCGTTCTATCGTATTGATGTTGAAAAAAATGGCTTACTGACCATTACCCATAAACCGAGCGGTAAGCGCTATGAACGGCAGATGTTGCTGGTGGAAAACGGCGATGACGGCGATTCCTATAATTATTCGCCGCCGCGCAAGGATCTGTGGGTGACTTCAGAGCATTGCCTGATTTCGAACGCGAGGGAGATCAATGCGTTAAAGCAAACGCTAAATCTGAACTATGCCCTCAAGGTTCCGGGCGATTTAGCTGCGCGGGCGCAGGGAATAACCGATGGTCTGATGCCGGTGGCGGTCACGGTGACGCTCCAGCAGGATGCGCTGATTCGCTTTACGGTCGAGGTCGATAATCAAGTGCTTAGTCATCGCCTGTGCGTGCATTTTGCTACCGATATTTTGGCCAATGTCTCCTATGCGGATCAGCTGTTTGGCGTGGTGACTCGGCCGGTACAGCTCAGCAACGCGCTGCGGGTATGGGAAGCTGAGAACTGGCACGAGAAGCCGATTGCCATGGAGCCGATGCAGAGCTACGTCAATCTGCATGATGACAGCCACGGTTTTACCCTGCACACCAACGGGGTCCGTGAGTACGAAATTGTTGGCGATAACTTCGATACCCTTGCCGTGACCTTGTTCCGCTCGTTTGGCTACATGGGTAAAGCGGATTTGCTCTACCGTCCAGGAAGGGCTTCAGGCGAGACGGTCGTTGCCACACCGGATGCGCAGTTGCTGGGGACGCTCTCCTTCAGCTTCGGCTGGCATATTGACCACGGCAGGTTTGATGATGCTCAGCACGCGAAAATCTCAAAAGCGTACCTGACGTCGTTCCCGGTATATCAGGACAGTGACTTCCTGAATGGCCGCCTGCGGTTTTGTTTGCGCGATGAGGCGCGTATTTATCCAGCCCAATACAGCTTGCAGTCGCTGCCTGATACGCCGCAGGATGCACAGCTGAGCGTGGTCAAATGTGCCGAGAATGGGGAAGGGCTGATTTACCGTTTCTATAACCCGAACCTGGAGACCGTTGTGACGATACCCGCGCTGGATAAGGCTCGCTGCGTGCTGCTGGATGAAAAGACCCCGGCTGCGGAAAGAACGGTGCTCAAGCCAAATGATCTACAGACCCTGTACGTTGACATGACCTGAAGAGAGAAAGATGAGACTGTTCACCAATAAGCGCGTCAGAGATATCTTTATCCATATTGCTCAGGGCACGGCCACCCAGGTGTCACTGGCAAAAGCGATGAATGTCTCTACCAGAACCATCCGTAGCGACCTTAAAGCGCTAAGCGATATTCTTGCCGACGCCGGGAACAGTCTTATCTACGATCGCAAGAAAGGCTTTTTTATTCAGGTGGATAATCCTGAAAGCCATCATCATTTGCTTGAACAGTCCCAAAAACCGTGGATAGAAACGCGCTCCACCGCTGAACGCCGTCGCGCACTGCTGACGGCGCTGCTGCGCCAGGATGGCGAGGTGGAGCTTGAGACGCTGGAGTCGACGTGGTTTATCAGTATCTACACCCTGCGCAACGATATTGCACTGCTCAGGCGTCACTTTGATCTCTATGGGATTGTGATTCACAGCGAAAAAAACGACCGCTTTCGGCTGCAGGGCAGTGAAATTGCCTTACGACGCTGCCTGTACGATATTTTACTGCGTGCCAGAGAGGCTGATAAGGATGACTATGCGCTGTTTGATACGCCGGTTGAGATTGCTGAAATCAAACAAGCGTTGAGCCGCTACATTGTTGAACACGGGCTGACGGTCAGCGATGTGAATCTGCGTTTTCTGGCGCTTATCTGCGGGATCAGCGTGCAGAGAATGCTGCGCGGCAACTGGCTGTTGGACTATCAATTTGACGCCTGCGATCCTCGCTTAAAACAGGTCGCCGGTGATATTTCCCAGCTACTCTCTTCGGGGAGTGCCGCGATACCGCAAAGTGAAGTGGACTATCTGGCGATGAACCTCGCGGCGTTCTGCTCTCATCCTAACGACGCTGCGCCAACGCCGGAGCCCTGTGCCGCCGAACAGGCGGTGATGAACCATTTCCTCAGCTACGTCAGCGCGTCGTGGTTTTGCGACGTGTTTTACGATGAACCATCACGCGCTAGCCTGCTTAACCATATTAAAGCGATGCGCATTCGGGTGAATAACGGCATTACCATTATCAACCCGCTGATTGAACAGATTAAGCGTCATTATCCGCTGATGTATGAGATGACACTCGCCGCGTTTAGCGAGCTGGAACATTTTTTTTCCGGCCCGATCAGCGACGATGAGATTGGCTACCTGGTGATGCATATCGGGGCCATTCTTGAGGAAACGCAACTCGAAAATGCTGATAATCGGCTGAGCGCACTGGTCGTGAGCGAGCAGGGGACTGCTTCCACCCGCCTGGTGTGCCAAAAAATTACCCGCATGTACCCGCATCTGACCATTACGCGCAGCGTATCGGTAGAACAATACAAAGCCCTGGAAAGCGTTGATGAGCGAATTGTCATTAGCCTGGTGGCGGTGGAGGAGAAAAATCGCAAGGTGATTCACCTGCCGCCGCTCCCGGAACGCTGGCAACTGGAGAACATGAAGTACTTCCTGAACCCGCAAACACCGCCACCGGAAGCCATGGTGAACTATTTCTCCGCGGATCATTTCTTTATTTTTGCGAACCAGACGCACAGTAAAGCGTCGTTGCTGCCATTCCTGTGCGCGCAGCTTGCACGGCAGGGACGCGTGGACGAGCACTATCTGGATTCGGTGCTGGAGCGTGAAAATCGGGCGTCGACGCTGCTGGATGACAAGATTGCTATTCCCCATCCGCTAGGGCTGGTGGCGTTAAGTACGATGGTGACGGTGGCGGTATTCCCCGACGGTATCGAGTGGGATGCGGGAAAAACCGTGAAGCTGGTCTTTATGCTGGCGGTCAGCGAGGACGCATTCGTGGATAGCATGCTGATTTACGACTATCTGACCAATATTCTGGACGATGATGTCATTGAGGCTTTAAGCCAGTGCGGTGATTACGCGGAATTTATGGCGTTATCGCAACGGTATTTTTTATAGCTGGCGGGGGCGTGTAAAAAGGGGGCGCAATGCCCCCTTTATAAATCAGATTATTTCTGGGTAACGGTCAGCATACCATTATCGCGGCTATGGGCTTTATTCCACGAGGCGCTTTCGATACCTTCTGCATTCATACTGACGGAGATAGTGTAGCCTGCACCGTGAATTTCATAGAAATTCGCATTAATGCGCTTCACCGTCGCTTTTTTACCGTTAACGGTGGCGGTGAAAAAGCCATTAGAAAGGGTGGCTTTCAGTACGTTAGAGGTGAGGATCGCTTCACGCATAGGATCGGCTACGTGCGCCGCCTGAGCGTGCTGCTCGGCGGTGGCGTTAGCGGCGTTAGCATAGGCGGCCGAAAGGGCGGCATTATTTATACCCTGCTGTCGGTTCTGCTCAGATAAATAGCATGTGTCTTTTGAAACACCTTGTGCTTCACATGCTGCCATTCGTTGTGCTGGGGAACTGCAGCCAGCAAGAAATACGGTACTCACCAGCCCCGCTAACACCATCAATTTTACTTTCATCATTAACCTTATTTATTACTGAACATGTCCAGAATTATCGTTGACGCATTCTCATTACTATTTTTGTGGAAAAAAGAAATTAATTCATTTTTTCTGGTGCTATTACAGATTACTGTCGCTGGAGGTTATCGATGTCATATATTAGATACGACAACGATAAAAAACGGCGCTAGCAACCAATGCAATTGAGGCAATCGCATCAGCAATAATGAGTTTGAACATTGGCTATCTATCAGTGCGGCAAACTTAACCTGTTTGCTTTTTTTATAACGCGAAGCAACTATCAGGCAAGTCGACTATGCAGATCTTGATTTAGATCATGCATGGAATCGAAAGCTAAAGAGGGTATTTTAAAAATGATGATTATTGTTATTTGTCTTATTAAACAATCAGTTAGTTATGTTTTGATGGTTTCTATTGAATGAGAATTAATTTTGTTTGAAAGAACTTCTGGTCTTTATTCTGGTGGAGTTTAATGATTTTATTCGATTTTTTATTTCCTCTGTCTGTTATTTGATCACCCGAAGGTGAGTTATTCTATCTTTCGAATGAAAGAATTAACTCAAGGGGTAGATTTTTCTTAAATTACTATTGTTAATTAATAATTAAATATTGGTTTGATTAACTCATGAAGATGATTAAATT
>NZ_JAKCNS010000178.1 GCF_021440345.1 Kluyvera intermedia | reverse complement strand
ACTTGTTCGCACCTTCCTTAACCAATGCATCGTGGCGTGGAAGTCCAGTTAAAGCAACTTCTTTCGCTGTAAATTTATAGCTACTAAAATCATTAACTATAGAATTATATTCACCATAGGCTGAAGTAAGGAAAATATCAAATTTCTTCCAGTCTGGCCGGAATAATGAAGATTGGTCGTTATGAATAATCCCATGCTGTAAAAAGATAAATTTCTTCCACAACATCCGCTTATCTTTAAAGTAGTCAGTTGCAAATTGAGCTGCATGAGAACTGATAACTCGAGAGCATGACATTAGCGCGCTCTCATGCTCTTTACTGCCATATGCCAATAGATTAAAACCATCTTCTGTTAATCTGTTCCAATCATGAGAACTTTTCTGAATCACAAACCATGCATCAATATCCTGTCTTTTTTCTTTTAGATAGCGGTACAAATGTTCTGCATTATCATCTGCTTGATTATCTCGGTCCATGAGAATCCACGAACCCCGATACCTCTCAGTGATATCAAATTTAAATTCTATTTTTTCCTGAATCGCCAAAATTTTCCTATAGGTCAATTCATCGTATATCTTTCGATCCTGCCCTTTAATCTTATATTTAGCACCATTCAATAAAACGATTAACGGGACATCTGGATTTAATTTATCTAATTTTAACCAAACTCGGCGCTCGTAATAATAATGCATACCAAATAAAATGTTTCCTATATACTTGTCTACATCTGGCACTAATAACTT
>NZ_JAKCNS010000026.1 GCF_021440345.1 Kluyvera intermedia | reverse complement strand
TAAGTTGGAGTCATTACCTAATTATAAAAATAATTACCTAATACTTCAACGCACGCTTAAAAAAGACATAAAACCATACATGCTCTTCAAAAACACCGCAAAAAAAGGTTTTCATCACAGCCCACGCTACATCTCACTGCGGCGGTGACATAGCGAATCATCATAAAATGATAACATTTCATTTACCTTGACTGTTTGTTATTTCAGCACTGGTCTATACTCGACGCGATGCCAATGTTCAGCTTTGTGAGTACATCGTGTAAATTGAAATATCATTCTCTTTAATTAGTCTGTTTTTTGATTTTCATCAGCTAATTTTGCCGGTTTTTTCGGCACATTCCACCCCTTACTTTGATGCAGCTGTGCGTCAATTTTACAACTGGGCGATAGGTGTTAATAATGTTAACGTTCTTTGAACTCCTGATTGGTGTTGTGGTTATTGTGGGCGTAGCCCGCTACATCATCAAAGGGTATTCCGCAACGGGAGTCCTTTTCGTTGGTGGTTTACTGTTGCTGATTGCCAGCGCATTGATGGGACATAAGATTTTACCGAGTAGCGCAACCAGTACCGGTTACTCTGCTACCGATATTATTGAATACATCAAGATCCTGCTGATGAGCCGCGGTGGCGATCTCGGTATGATGATTATGATGCTGTGCGGCTTCGCAGCATACATGACGCATATTGGCGCCAATGATATGGTGGTAAAACTGGCCTCTAAGCCGCTGCGTTTCATTAACTCACCTTATATTCTGATGATTGCCGCCTACTTCGTGGCATGTCTGATGTCGTTGGCCGTATCTTCCGCCACCGGCCTTGGCGTACTGCTGATGGCAACCCTCTTCCCTGTGATGGTTAACGTCGGAATTAGCCGTGGCGCGGCTGCCGCAATCTGCGCCTCACCGGCAGCCATTATTCTGTCGCCAACTTCCGGTGATGTTGTGCTGGCAGCTAAAGCGGCTGAAATGCCGTTAATTGATTTCGCCTTCAAAACTACACTGCCAATTTCTATCGTTGCCATTATTGCTATGGCCATCGCGCATTTCTTCTGGCAGCGCTACCTGGACAAAAAAGAAAATATTTCTCCAGAAATGCTGGATGTGAATGAAATTACCACCACCGCACCGAACTTCTACGCCATCCTGCCGTTTACACCGATTATCGGCGTACTTATTTTTGACGGTAAATGGGGCCCAGAGCTGCATATTATTGCCATTCTGGTTATCTGCATGCTGCTGGCGGCAATTCTGGAATTCTTCCGTGGCTTTAATACTCAGAATGTCTTTGCCGGTCTGGAAGTGGCTTATCGCGGGATGGCGGATGCCTTCGCCGGCGTGGTCATGCTGTTAGTTGCAGCAGGTGTATTTGCTCAAGGTCTTAGCACCATTGGATTTATTAATAGCCTGATCTCTATCGCCACCTCGTTTGGCTCTGCCAGTATTATTCTGATGCTGGTACTGGTCATCCTGACCATGCTGGCCGCCATGACCACCGGCTCCGGGAATGCACCGTTCTATGCTTTCGTCGAGATGATCCCTAAACTGGCCCACTCTTCCGGCATTAACCCAGCCTATCTTTCTATTCCGATGCTGCAAGCTTCCAACCTGGGCCGTACCATCTCCCCGGTTTCCGGCGTGGTGGTTGCGGTGGCGGGGATGGCAAAAATTTCTCCGTTTGAAGTGGTTAAACGCACCTCAGTACCGGTTATCGTCGGTCTGATTGTTGTCATTATTGCCACCGAAATTCTGGTGCCTGGCGCCGTAGCATAATCATTTGGCTATCAAATAAATAAGGCGCCTGATGGCGCCTTATTTTATGATTAAGCTACAGCCTTAAATGATCAAAAATGTGGAGTCATAATTATGCTCAGGAAGAATATTGTGTCAGGGTTTGCGCTGTTGCTCTGCGCTGGCAGCCTTCACGCCGCCCCCCTGGTTCCCGCGCAATATGGTGACTTCGACCGTTATGTTCTGGCACTCTCATGGCAAACCGGGTTTTGCCAAAGTCAGCATGATAGAAACCGCAAAGAACCGCTTGAATGCCAACAGCCAAAAGAGGCCGTCAACAAAGCCGACTATTTAACGGTTCACGGCTTATGGCCTGGTCTGCCCAGCTCTATCGCCTCTCGCGGCGTCGATAATAACCGCTGGATGCGTTTTGGGTGCGCAACGCGGCCTATTCCCAATATGCCGGAAGCCAAAGCAGGCAAAAAATGCGCCGCCGAAGAGACCGGTTTATCGTTGGAAGTAGCCAATAAGCTGAATCAGGTAATGCCGGGCAGCGGCGGAAAAACCTGCCTTGAGCGTTATGAATATGCCAAGCATGGTGTCTGTTTTGGTTTTGACCCCGATGTCTATTTCGACACCATGGTCCGTCTGAATAACGAAATAAAACAGAGCGCTATCGGCCAATTCCTGGCGACTAATTACGGTAAAACCGTGGACCGCGCCAGTTTTGATAGTGCAGTTGCCAAAGCCTTTGGTCAGCAAAACGTCAAAGCGATTAAATTAACCTGCGACGGTAATCCGTCCTATCTGACGGAAATGCAGATTGCTATTAAATCTGCCCGTATTAACGAGCCGCTTTCCGCCGATTCGCTGCTGGCACAGCCGCATCCGGGTAACTGTGGCAAACAGTTCATGCTGGATAAAATCGGCTACTGATCCACGCCCCCGCATCATGCGGGGGCTAACCCTGCTAGCGTTGGATAAACTCCAACAGGCAGTCGTTAATCTGATGCTTATGGGTGGTGCAGATCCCGTGCGATCCGCCGTGATAAACCTTCAGCTCGGCATTGGGTAACAGCGTCGCCGCAACCTTACCGCAGGTTTCAAATGGGACAATCTGATCGTCGTCGCCGTGAATCACCAGCGTCGGAATGGTCATCTTGCGCAAATCTTCACGCAAATCGGTTTCCGAGAAGGCTTTAATACAATCGTAAAGTGCTTTAATCGAACCCTGTAGCCCCTGCTCGACAAATCCTTCGCGTACCGCCTTCGACTCGCTGACACCCTCGCGGTTATAGCCGTAAAAGGCCGCCGTCAGTTCATAGAAAAATGCGCCGCGATCGTTGATGACACCCTGTCGAATTCCATCAAACACCTCCATCGGCACACCATTCGGGTTGAAGTCCGTTTTCAGCATAATCGGCGTCACCGCGCCAATCAGCACCGCCTTCGCCACCCGACTGGTACCGTGACGGCCAATATAGCGCGCCACTTCTCCACCGCCGGTAGAGTGCCCAACGTGTACCGCATCTTTTAAATTAAGGTGCGCCGTCAGCTCCGCTAAATCATCCGCATATTGGTCCATCGTATGCCCTTCCCAGGGCTGTGCTGAGCGTCCATGTCCACGCCTATCATGGGCGATGACGCGATAGCCTTTGGAACCCAGATAGAGCATCTGATCCTCAAATGCATCAGCCGTCAACGGCCAGCCATGACTAAATACTATCGGCTGCCCGCTCCCCCAATCCTTGAACCAGAGATAACTACCATCTTTCAGGGTCAGTTTATCGAAACCACTCATACGATCACCTGTGCTGGGAGGACGCTGCCCGTTGCAGCCTAAAAAGAATAATCCAGATTTATAAGTCGCGATGGATTTCGCACAAAATTCACACAATGATGGCAGCGCCATTCCTGAATGTGCGCTGCATCACTTCAAACCTGATGCAGGGATCAGTATGATGGAGAAAGATGAACCCTTGCCGCTGGCGGTGAGGGTTTTCTTTTGGATAATAGAAATGACATGGAGTAGATAATGACCAGACCTGCCATCATTATTAATGAGTTCGATGCCGAGCGCATCGACCGCCTGCTTGAGCAACCTGCTTACGCAAATTCACCGGTGGCGAACGCGCTAAACGACGAGCTTGATCGTGCCCAGATGTGCGCCCCGGAGGCCATGCCGCACGATGTAGTGAGTATGAATAGCCAGGTCAGATTCCGCGATCTCACCACCGGCGAAGAGCGCGTGCGCACGCTGGTTTTCCCGGCGCAAATGACCGACAGCAGCAGCCAGCTTTCCGTGATGGCCCCGGTTGGCGCCGCCCTGCTCGGCCTGCGTACCGGCAGCACCATTCACTGGGAATTACCGGGCGGCGCGTCAACCCACCTGGAAGTGCTTGAGCTACTCTACCAACCGGAAGCCGCTGGCGAGTTCAACCGCTAATAGCGAAAGCGATTAATTAAGAGGATGCCAGGCATCCTCTTTCTGTTTGTGGCTGACTCATCTTTACAACTTCCTTTTCCTCACTAAACTATTTTGCGAACTCAATGACACATTTGAAATCAATTATGTGTTGTTATGGTTCAACAAAGACAAGGAGGAGCCTATGTACAAAACTATCATTATGCCCGTTGATGTTTTTGAGATGGAATTAAGTGACAAAGCCATTCGTCACGCAGAGTTTATGGCCCAGCAGGATGGCATTATCCATTTACTGCACGTACTGCCAGCCTCAGCCAGCTACACCATGAGTCGCTTTGCTTCTGACCTACGTCGTTTCGAAGAGCACCTACAGCACGAAGCCGAAACCCGGCTGCAAACCATGCTGAGCCACTTTAGTATTGACCCTTCACGACTCAAACTGCACGTGCGCCTCGGTAACGTGCGCGACGCAGTCAACGAGCTGGCGGAAGAACTGCATGCCGATATGGTGGTGATTGGTTCGCGCAATCCGTCCATCAGCACGCATCTGCTGGGCTCGAACGCTTCCAGCGTCATTCGTCACGCACATATTCCAGTGTTAGTGGTGCGCTGACACGCTATCCGAACGTTCCGTGCTAAAAACAAAAAAAGGCCACCTTTCGGTGGCCTTTGACATTGCAGGTATTGTCTTCTTTTTTATGCTGTTTTGGTGCGAATCAGATAATCGAATGCGCTCAACGACGCTTTCGCACCTTCGCCTGCGGCGATAATAATCTGTTTGTAAGGGACAGTGGTGCAGTCACCCGCAGCAAACACGCCCTTCACGTTGGTCTCGCATTTCGCATCAATGATGATTTCACCCATGCGGTTACGTTCAATCGCGCCTTCCAGCCAGTTGGTGTTTGGCAGCAGGCCAATCTGCACGAAGATCCCCGCCAGCGCAACATGATGCTCGTCGCCGCTAACGCGGTCACGGTACTGCAAACCGGTCACTTTGCTGCCGTCACCTTTAACTTCGGTGGTCTGCGCGTTGAGGATAATGTCGACGTTTTTCAGGCTGCGGACTTTATCCTGCAATACCTGATCGGCCTTCATTTCTGGCGCAAACTCCAGCAGCGTAACGTGTTCAACCACACCCGCCAGGTCAATCGCGGCTTCCACACCTGAGTTACCGCCGCCGATAACCGCCACGCGTTTGCCTTTAAACAGCGGGCCATCGCAGTGCGGGCAGTAGGTCACGCCCTTAGTACGATACTGATCTTCACCCGGGACATTCATGTTACGCCACTTAGCACCGGTGGAGATGATGATGCTGCGCGCTTTCAGCACCGCGCCAGAAGCGGTTTCAATCTGATGCAGGCCGCCTTCTACCGCTGCCGGAACCAGCTTAGATGCGCTCTGGGAATCAATCACATCAACGTTATATTCACTTACGTGTGCCTTTAACGCACCCGCCAGCTTCTGGCCTTCAGTTTTCGGCACAGAAATATAGTTTTCAATATCAACGGTATCCAGCACCTGGCCGCCGAAACGTTCACCCATCAGGCCGGTACGGATGCCTTTACGTGCAGAATACACGGCAGCCGCGGCGCCTGACGGGCCAGAACCGACAATCAGCACATCATAGGCATCGCGCTGATTCAGCTCTTCTGCCGCACGTTTCTCAGCACCGGTATCTACCTTCGCCACGATTTCGGTCAGGGTCATGCGGCCCTGGCCAAATTCCTGACCATTCAGGTAGACCGCCGGCACGCCCATCACGTTACGTTCAGTGATTTCATTCTGGTAAGTCCCGCCGTCAATCGCCGTGTGTTTGATACGCGGGTTCAGTACCGCCATCAGGTTCAGCGCCTGCACCACATCCGGGCAGTTATGGCAGGAGAGTGAGTAATAGGTTTCAAACTCAAAATCGCCGTCCAAATCGCGAATCTGCTCAAGCAGAGACTGTGCTTCTTTTGACGGATGGCCGCCGGTCCACAGCAGCGCCAAGACCAGCGAGGTAAACTCGTGGCCCAGCGGAGAGCCGGCGAAACGCGGCCCCTGGTGCGAACCTGGGTTAGTAATCAGGAACGACGGTTTGCGTACCGCCAGAGTATCGTCTTGTTTAAAGGTGACTTTGTCTGACAGTTCAGCGATTTCAGCCAACAGTTCCTTGATCTCTGCCGATTTAGCGCTGTCATCCAGCGTGGCAATCAGCTCAACAGGTTTGGTCAGCTTCTCAAGATACGCCTTGAGCTGGGTCTTCATGTTGGTGTCGAGCATTTTTATCTCCTGGGCTTAAAACATCATCATGCAAGCGGCCTTAGGCCAGCCTGAATGCGGCTTGAATGATGATTTTTGAGAAAGAAAGCGGGCGCGAATATGCCCCCGCTTGAGAATGAATTCGCCAGTATTTCGTGTTACAGGAAGGCGGCAATCTTATGAGTCCCCGGGAGCTTACTGAAGTAAGTGACCGGGGCGATTAAGCGTAGCCAACGCACCTGTGGCATGAAAGACGCAGCGAATTTTAGATTTTGCCGACCAGGTCCAGAGATGGAGCCAGAGTCGCTTCACCTTCTTTCCATTTCGCCGGGCAAACTTCGCCTGGGTGGGAAGCAACATACTGAGCAGCTTTGATTTTACGCAGCAGGTCAGACGCATCGCGGCCGATACCTTCAGCAGTAACTTCGATTGCCTGGATGATACCCTGTGGGTCAACAACGAAGGTTGCACGGTCTGCCAGACCTTCATCTTCACGCATGTTTTCAAAGTTACGGGTCAGGGCGCCAGTCGGGTCGCCGATCATCGCATATTTGATTTTCGCGATGGTGTCGGAGCTACCGTGCCATGCTTTGTGGGTGAAGTGGGTGTCGGTAGAAACAGAGTAAACATCTACGCCCAGCTTCTGCAGTTCTTCGTAATGATCTGCAACGTCGCCCAGTTCGGTCGGGCATACGAAAGTGAAGTCAGCCGGGTAGAAGAAGAAGACGCTCCAGCGACCTTCGGTATCTTTCTCGGTTACTTCGATGAACTCACCGTTTTTGAACGCCTGGTTTTTGAAAGGTTTGATTTTGGTATTAATTAAGGACATCTATACTTCCTCCGTGTTTTCGTTGAGGTCTAAGTTAACGAAATTCTTCCGATTCGACCAATGCGTTTACATTATCAAATCAATAAGCGTTATCTAACAACCGGCACAAGACAACTTTGTGAACCTATGGACAGAACCGGCACGAATCGCTCATTCCATGACGTAAAAAGGCCGCAACATGGCGGCCCGTTTACCTGAATCTCCCGCAGGTGAATTCAGCGCCAGCCAGGCTGGCTAAGTGTTGCGCTCCACGTAACCTTAATAAAGTCTGTGGTAACTCATGGATTACATCACCCCGCTTCACAAAGGGCAATCGGCTCAACGTCGGTGTCATCTATGGTTGAGATAGGTTATACCGTTGATTAACCACTACCCACTGATTTTACAGATACTTTCCATGAAACACGGTTCTTTACCTCGGCATCAGCTTAGGTCGTTATCGACGCACGAAAAATTAATGACGTGAATAAATAAAAATATCGTCGCCGGTTTTGCATCAAGCAGATGATGAGCTAAAATTAACAATGTATCTTACCCATTGATAATCTTAAGTAATATTGAAACATTCAATTCTTACGCAACATTATTTAGCGATAGATAAAAATGAAGTTCTACTATATATTTAGCAAGATTTCAGAGGATTTTAAGTTTTACGAACACATGGATAGTAGTGATAAGGGAAGTGAATGCAACCCTATAA
>NZ_JAKCNS010000177.1 GCF_021440345.1 Kluyvera intermedia | reverse complement strand
AGTTGGAGTCATTACCTAATGAGTGAATTAATCGGAAATATCGTATTTACTCTCTGGTGTACGCTATGCCTTATTGGCTGGATTCTTTTATTATTAATCGATCTGGAATAATGATAACTATCATGACGCCATGATTTTATTTTTCGGGGATACCAACACAGATTTATAAAGACCGTTGTAATTAATCACACCCGTCCGTTGAGACATAAATAGAAACTGCCCTCAAAGTTAATGACGGCAGCGTACTGCATCGTACTTGCTATGCGTTCAATATAAGAACCAGGTAAATATGGTGTTA
>NZ_JAKCNS010000025.1 GCF_021440345.1 Kluyvera intermedia | reverse complement strand
AAGTTGGCAGCATCACCCAACTATTGCTATTAATGCTTCTGCTGTTTCTTTTGACGCCACTACAGCAACTGGCGTGAGCAAATCAGCCTCAGACTCTTCTACCGCCAGCAAGGCAGTCCGTAGCACTGTTAGCCGCGCCAACCTGGCAAACATGAGCGGTCAAGATATGAGTTCAGCAATTGCAGCGCGCTCGAATGCGATGGCTCAGAACCACGCGTCTCTCGCAGCTAACGCGCAGTCAATCGCAGACGCTAAATCAACCGTCAGCTCTGCGATGGATAACAAAGCTGCTCTGGCCGCAGCGGCCCCTGTTTCACAGCAGCGTACCCCGCCTACACCACATGTGGTCGGCACAAGCCTGAAAAATATGCAGATGGCAGTAACGGCAGCCTCACCCGTTTCACCGTCGCTCACCCCGACGGCCCCCATCACTCATAAGGGTGGCAGCGACCGTGGAACTCGCTCCCGCAGCGAACGAAGCACGGGAAATGGCGCAAGCAATGCCCAGAACTCCCGCAGTGCTGGTGGCCTGGCTGATAGTCACGTAGGCGGTGGCCGCTCTGGTGGCGGTTTCCATTACTAATCTACGGAAATGACTCTGTGTACTGGCCTTTTTGACGGTACTCACAAGTATGCCGACGAATAAATGGCTACCTTGAGACGGGTAAGCCGGACGCCAAATAATTAAACAAATAACGTTAATGAGATTGCAAACCATGAAAAAACTGATTTTGAGTAGCATCACACTGGCAGCCATCACGGCTGCATCAATCGCACCGGCCAACGCTATCAATGCGCATTACCGTGACCAATTGATCCGTTCTGGCTGCACGCAAGTAAACGCAGGAACTACCTGCGATATTCACAAAACAAAGGCGCAGAACGCCGCGGCGGCTAAACCGAAGGCCAATGATGGCCATGCAGCTCGTCTGAGTGCAATGGGTGAGGATTTACTGGGCGAGAACGCTAGCACCGCCGCAGCCGCGCTGAAAGCAGCAGGATTCCAGCAGACAGACCCTGGGATTTGGTATAACTCAGCAACAAACGATGTGGTTAAGACCATCACGAAGAAAGGCGTGATTATCAGCGTTACCATTAACAAATAATCTGACGCGGCCATCAGGATGGTGGCCGCACAGAACTGTGCCGCACACGCGGCCTTTACGGTGATAACGCTAACAAAAAGCGCCTGCCGTTAGAAGAGATGGGGTATGAACGATGAAGTATTTTGGATTGAGGCCGATCCGCTGGATATGGCTGTTTCTGGCCGTTGTCGGTATGGTATTTCTGATCATCGGTGAGAAGGGCGCTCGCATAGATGAGTCGGGAATGCTCATTGAGTCGCGGCTGATGCTGCCGGGATTAATCATGCTTGCCGTGGCGTTTATTCTGGGGCTGTTGGACGTTATCACCGCCCGCTATTTCCGCAATCCGTCCTGACGAGGTTTTTATGAAATACCTGACAATCCTGCTAGCGCTACTAGCAGGCACTGCGCAGGCCACTACCTGCCGCACTGACTCATTCAACACTACACGTTGCGACAATGGCACGACGTACAGAACAGATAGTTTTGGCACGACCCGAGGCAGCGATGGCAGTACTTACCGCACTGACTCTTTCGGTACAACTCGCGACAACCAGGGCAACAGCTGGCGCACGGACAGCTTCGGGACAACGCGCGGCAGCAACGGCGACGTGACCCGCACAGATTCTTTTGGAACCAGCCGGACGCAGCACAGCGATGGCACCACCACCACGTGTCGCCGCGATAGTTTTGGCACGGTCCGCTGCGACTAATCGCCCTACTACCTACTACCTCCTCCGGCAAACGCCGAATGCGGCAGCGTCAACGGATGAGTGCAGAAAGAGCTCATTAAGACGTGCATAAAAAAGGCAGCCTTTCGGCTGCCTTAGTCTCCCCAATACTACGACTTCGAATAACTTAGTTATTACGAATATAGTCGTCCATCTCGGTTTTCAGGTTATCGGATTTGGTACCGAAAATGGCCTGAACGCCGGAACCTGCAACCACAACACCCGCAGCGCCCAGTTTCTTCAGGCCAGCCTGATCCACTTTCGCTACATCGGCTACGCTAACGCGCAGACGGGTGATACATGCGTCGAGGTTAGTGATGTTTTCTTTACCACCGAAGGCTGCAATCAGCGCCGGAGCCATTTCACTGGTGGCGGTTGCTTTAGCATCGTCAGTGTTGTCTTCACGACCCGGAGTTTTCAGATCCAGTGCTTTAATCAGCACGCGGAAAACAACGTAGTAAACGATCGCATAGCAGATACCGACAATCGGGAACAGCCACAGTTTGCTGCTGTTACCGGACAGAACGATAAAGTCGATCAGACCGTGAGAGAACGAAGTACCGTCACGCATACCCAGCAGAATACAGATTGGGAATGCCAGACCTGCCAGAATCGCGTGGATGATGTACAGGATCGGCGCAACGAACATGAAGGAGAACTCGATTGGCTCGGTAATACCGGTCAGGAACGAGGTCAACGCTGCGGAGATCATGATACCGCCCACTTTCGCGCGGTTTTCTGGTTTAGCAGAATGCCAGATAGCGATAGCTGCGGCTGGCAGACCGTACATTTTGAACAGGAAGCCGCCGGACAGTTTGCCCGCGGTTGGGTCGCCTGCCATGTAGCGAGGGATGTCGCCATGGAAGACCTGACCCGCTGCGTTGGTGTATTCACCGATCTGCATCTGGAAAGGAACGTTCCAGATGTGGTGCAGACCAAATGGTACCAGGCAACGTTCAATGAAACCGTAGATACCGAACGCCACAACTGGGTTCTGGTACGCGGCCCACTGAGAGAAGGTCTGAATAGCAGTACCGATTGGCGGCCAGATAAAGGACAGCACGATACCCATGAAGATGGCAGTCAGACCAGAAATGATCGGAACGAAACGTTTACCGGCAAAGAAGCCCAGGTATTCTGGCAGCTTGATGCGGTAGAAACGGTTGAACATGTACGCTGCAATCGCACCCGCGATGATACCACCCAGAACACCGGTATCAGCCAGGTGTTTTGCGGCGATCTCTTCAGCCGGTAAATGCAGTACCAGCGGCGCAACCACAGCCATGGTTTTCACCATGATGCCGTAAGCCACGACCGAAGCCAGTGCGGATACACCGTCGTTATTGGTGAAACCTAATGCAACACCGATAGCGAAGATAAGTGGCATGTTAGCAAAAACAGAACCACCTGCTTCAGCCATAACATGAGAGACGACGGCTGGCAGCCAGCTGAAGTTTGCGGATCCGACGCCCAGCAGGATACCTGCGATAGGCAGCACGGAAACCGGCAGCATCAGCGATTTACCGACCTTCTGCAGGTTAGCAAATGCATTCTTAAACATAATTAGGAGTGCTCCTGAGTATTTGTACTTTTATCTACGTTTTCACGCATTAGTGAGTGGGGAGAGACTCACCAGGGGTCAGGGCATCTAAAGCGCCCTTTATTTATTACACAGAGTAAAATAATTCACTCCGATTTTGTTTGACGGCTATCACGTTTCAAAGAGCTACGGCTGAAAAACTTAATCTTCTTTACACAAAGTATGTCTTCATGTTGCGGGATTAACATTCACCGCCACTTTTACGGCGGTGAACTGTACTCGCTTTAACCATTAATTACGAGCATTAAAATAAGCTAGAAAATCAGCAAGATTGCAGGCGGGCGGGATCGATATGGAAGAGTTTGGCGAAGTTTTCCGTCGTCTGCTGCGCCAGCTGTTCAACGTTCACACCCTTGAGTACCGCCATGTATTCAGCAACGTCGCGCACCATCGCCGGCTGGTTCTCTTTGCCGCGATGTGGCACCGGTGCCAGATAAGGAGAATCGGTTTCAACCAACAGCCTGTCTAATGGGACATACCGTGCGGCCTCACGCAGTTGCTCCGCATTACGGAAGGTCACAATCCCGGAAAATGAGATATAAAAGCCCATATCCAGTAGCTTACCCGCAGTCTCCGTGTCTTCAGTGAAACAGTGTAGTACACCGCCGCAATCCATCACCCTTTCTTCACGCAGGATATCCAGCGTATCGGCGCGCGCATCGCGAGTATGCACAATCACCGGCTTATTCAGCTCGCGGCCAATCTGAATATGCTGACGGAATGACAGCTGCTGCTGGGTTTTGGTTTCCGGAGTGTAGAAGTAATCCAGCCCGGTCTCACCCATCGCGACGACGCCCTCTTCCGCCGCCATACGACGCAGATCTTCTACATCGTACGCTTCATCCTGATTGAGCGGATGAACGCCGCAGGAGAACACCACTTCCGGGCGCTCCCCTACCAGCTCACGCATCTGGCGATAGCCGGGTAAAGTGGTGGCAACCGCCAGCGCGAAACGAACGTCGCGCGCGGCGGCTTTCGCCATCACGTCGTCTACGTCTTTATGCAGGGATTGATAATCAAGGCCATCGAGATGGCAGTGGGAGTCGACTAAAAACATGATGTCTCTCTTAGAAGTGAGATACTGGCAATATTGCGCCAGGTTGCAAATACTGTTCCCAGCGCAGCAGGCGCTCGGTGAGGATTAATTCGCGGTTCAGCCCGGTGACGCTTAACAACTGTTCGCGGCAAACGCAGGCATCGGCGACGATAGCCTGTAGACGCGAGGCAGACAGCGAATGGGCCAGTTGATTGACCAGCGCCAGATTGTCGGCATTGGTCAGTTGGCTAATGCGTTGTTGCTGTTTCAAGGCGTCAAGCAGGAGCGAGGATAACCAGTGCAGGCGTTGCACCACGGAATCATGGTTCAACGCCGGTAAAAGCGCCAGCCAGTCACCGCTGTTTACGCTGCCGCTCAGGGCCTGGCACAATTTGTCGCGGGCAGACCAGGTCTCCTGCGCCAGCAGTTCCAGCGCCGCCGCGGGCGCATGATCGCAAAGGCGCAGCGCGGTCAGGAGCGTATCGCGTGAAGCGGTGATTTCTCGCTCCAGCCACGCCAGCGCATACTGCTCGCTCGGCGGGGCCAGATGATAAAGACGGCAGCGGCTGCGCATAGTCGCCAGCAAACGAGCAGGCTCTTCGCAGGCGAGTAAGAACCAGGTATTTTTTGGCGGCTCTTCCAGCGTTTTTAGTAACGCATTCGCGGCGGCCTCGGTGAGCTGCGTCGCGTCGGCAATCCATACAACCTTCGCGCCGCCCAGACGGGCGTGCTCGTACAGCTTTTCACTGACGCCACGCACCGCATCAATACCCAGAGTACTTTTGCCTTTTTCCGGCTGCAGCGCGTAGTAATCGGGGTGCGTCCCCGCCTGCATCAGCTGGCAGCTATGGCACTTGCCGCAGCTTTTCTGACCGTCAGGGGTATGACACATCAACAGGCGGGTAATGGCGTAAGCGAGCGAATCGGCTCCCATACCCTCACGCGCCTGAATCAGCAGCGCGTGGTGACCCCGTCCAGCCTGATAGCTTGCGGTAAGCTGTTCAAACGGTGGGCGTAACCACGGATACCATTTCATGCCTGTTGCTCCGCAACCCAGACAGTTACCGCCGAGCGGATATCGCCCATCACTTTCTCCAGCGACTGGGTAGCATCGATGGTGATAATGCTGTCATCGGCCGCTGCCAGTTCAAGATAACGCGCTCGGGTACGGTTGAAGAAGTTCAGCGATTCTTGTTCAATGCGGTCCAGATCGCCGCGCGCACGGGCGCGTTTCAGACCGACTTCCGGCGTAACGTCGAGATAAATCGTCAGGTTGGGACGGAAATCACCCAGCACTGCATCACGCAGCGTAGCCAACATCTGGCGGTCGATACCGCGGCCGCCACCCTGATACGCCTGAGTCGACAGATCATGGCGATCGCCGATAACCCATTGGCCTTTGGCCAGCGCCGGTTTGATAACGCTATCAACCAACTGCACGCGCGCGGCGTAAAACATCAGGACTTCCGCTTTATCGGTAATCACTTCGTCGCCGACCGACTTAATATCCAACACCAGGCTACGCAGCTTCTCAGCCAACACGGTGCCGCCCGGTTCACGGGTAAACAGCAAGTCGTTGATGCCCAGCTCACGCAGCGTTTCGACGACAACATCCCGCGCGGTGGTTTTACCCGCCCCTTCCAGTCCTTCAATGACGATGTAATTACTGCGCATTTTTATCCTTTAGCACTTTCAGGTAATCCTGCACCGACCGGTTATGGCTCGCAAGATTGGTATTAAATGTATGTCCACCTTTGCCGTCCGCTACAAAATAGAGATACGGCGTTTTCGCCGGATGCGCGGCAGCATTCAGAGACGCTTCCCCCGGATTGGCGATGGCACCCGGCGGCATGCCGGCAATAGTGTAGGTATTATACGCGGTTGGCGTCTCAAGATCTTTACGCGAGAGCTTGCCATTGTAGCTTTCGCCCATCCCGTAGATGACGGTCGGGTCGGTTTGCAGGCGCATGCCAATACGCAGACGGTTGATAAATACTGAGGCTACACGGTCACGCTCTTCGGCTACCGCCGTCTCTTTTTCGATAATCGACGCCATGGTAACGAGCTGGTTTTTATCGTGATACGGTAGATTATCCGCTCGCCCGTCCCAGACTTTATCGACCTGGACGACCATTTTCTGGTGCGCGCGCTTGAGAATAGCCACATCGCTGGTGTTGGCGGTATACATCCAGGTGTCAGGCCAGAACCAGCCCTCTACCCATTCAGGGTTGTCCAGCTTCAGCGCCTGCGCCACCGTGGCGTAGGTATCATCGCTCAGTGTGTGTTTAATGTACGGTGATTCACGCAGCTGTTTGAGATAGTCGCTCAGGCGCATCCCTTCGACAAAACGCAGCGGGAACTGTGCCTCTTTACCGCTGGCCATCAGTTGTAGCATATCGCGAACGGTCATCTGCGGCGTGATACGGTAGGTCCCGGCCTTAAAGTGTGAAAGCTCAGGCTCAAGGCGCAGTAACCACTGGAAAACACGCGGGCGGTTCAGCACCTTCTCCGCGTAGAGCTGGTCGCCGAGCGCCAGACGCCCGGTGCCAGGTTTCAGCGTAAAGATGGTTTCGTCTTTAATCAGCAGCGTACTGTCCGCCAGCTGTCGAACCTTCCACATGCCCACACCGGCGGCAACGCCGAGGACAACCAACACTAACAGGACAAAGCGTAACATTTTCTTCATGCTAATCAGACGACTCACAAAGTGGGGCTAAAAATTGGTAGAGTTCGCGGGCAGGCCACTGCTGCTCCGCATAGCGCTGCACTGGGATAACCGGCATCAGCGCGTTACACATCAGAACTTCATCCGCCTGACTTATCGCCGCCAGCGGTGCATTGACTTCGACAACTCGATACGGCGAGCGTGCCAGCGTCGCCATAATAAACTGGCGCATAATGCCGTTCACTCCGGCGCTGTCGAGGCGCGGCGTGTACACTTCTTGTCCGCAGCGCCAGAATAAATTAGCGGCACAGCATTCCGTAAGCCACCCGTCGCTGTCAAGGACAAGGGCTTCATCCGCGCCCGTCTGCTCAAGATGAGTACGAATTAGCACCTGCTCAAGGCGATTGAGATGCTTAATTCCTGCGAGGTACGGATTACGCCCCAGCGTTACCGGGCTTAGCGCGAGCGTAACCCCGGTAGCCTTCCAGTGAGTATAGTGGGCTGGTGTCGCCGAGGTAGAGAGAATTCGCGTGGGTGAAACACAGGCACTACCGCTATAGCCGCGTCCGCCGGGTCCGCGGCTGATGATCACTTTAAGCACGCCGTTGCGCTGTTCACTTGCCAGCGCCGACATCTCCTGGGCCAGAATCTGCCAGTCGCTAAAGGCGATAGAAAGGCGCTCGCAGGCCAGCTGTAGACGGCCAATATGTGCGGCCAGGTGCTGTACCCTCCCCTCGACAACGCGAGCGGTGGTGAAACTGCCGTCGCCAAACTGCGTCGCACGGTCAGTGACCGCGAGGGTATTTTGTTCAAGGCCATTAATTAAGAACATAGCGGCTCCTTATCGATGGTCGGGTAGTTTCGCAAGATGGAACCCGTTGAACAAGCAGAGAAAGCCGAATAAAAAAAGGCCCGACAAGCGGGCCTTAATCATTTCGTTATCTGGCCACATCAAGGTGGCCAGATAATCAGGCTCAGACCTTTTTAAAGATCAGTGAACCGTTAGTACCACCGAAGCCGAAGGAGTTACACAGGGTGTACTCCAGGCCGCTAACCTGACGCGCTTCATGAGGCACGAAGTCCAGATCACAACCTTCATCCGGGTTATCCAGGTTGATGGTTGGCGGGACGACCTGATCGCGCAGCGCCAGGATAGAGTAGATAGATTCTACTGCACCCGCAGCACCCAGCAGGTGGCCGGTCATTGACTTGGTGGAACTGACCATCACGCGGCTTGCGGCGTCGCCGAAAACAGACTTAACTGCCTGTGTTTCTGCTTTGTCGCCAGCAGGCGTTGAGGTGCCGTGGGCATTCACGTAGCCAATCTGGCCCGCTTCAATACCGGCATCGCGAATGGCATTAACCATCGCCAGCGCAGCACCCGCACCGTTTTCCGGTGGTGAGGTCATGTGGTACGCATCGCTACTCATGCCGAAGCCAACGACTTCTGCATAAATTTTCGCGCCGCGTTTTTTCGCGTGTTCGTACTCTTCCAGTACAACCATGCCTGCACCGTCGCCCAGTACGAAGCCATCACGCTCTTTATCCCACGGACGGCTTGCCGCCTGAGGATTATCGTTACGCGTAGACAGCGCACGTGCGGCACCAAAGCCACCCACGCCCAGCGGGGTACTGGCTTTTTCTGCACCACCGGCAACCATGGCATCCGCATCACCATAAGCGATGATACGCGCAGCCTGGCCAATGTTGTGCACACCGGAAGTACATGCGGTTGCAATAGAGATGCTTGGACCACGCAAACCGAACATGATGGTCAGGTGACCTGCCACCATGTTAACAATCGTTGATGGAACGAAGAACGGGCTAATCTTACGCGGGCCACCGTTTACCAAAGAGGTATGGTTTTCTTCGATAAGACCGAGACCGCCAATACCGGAGCCGATAGCGGCGCCAATACGGTGAGCGTTCTCTTCCGTAATCTCGAGGCCAGAATCCTGCATGGCCTGCCAGCCTGCAACAATTCCATATTGAATGAAGGCATCCATCTTGCGCTGTTCTTTGCGCGAGATAATGTCATCACAGTTAAAATCCTTTACTAAGCCAGCAAATTTGGTTGCATAGGCGCTAGTATCGAAATGGTCGATCAGGCTGATGCCACTCTGACCGGCAAGGAGAGCTTTCCAGGTAGACTCTACGGTATTGCCGACAGGAGACAACATGCCCAGTCCGGTCACAACTACACGACGCTTAGACACGTTTGTCCTCCAGGGAGGGATAAAATAGATACTTGTGGGACAAAAAGATAAAACTCAGGCGGTCGAATGACCGCCTGGAGATGTTCACTTACGCCTGGTGACCGTTGATGTAATCAATGGCAGCCTGAACAGTAGTAATTTTCTCAGCTTCTTCGTCCGGAATCTCAGTATCAAACTCTTCTTCCAGAGCCATTACCAGCTCAACGGTGTCAAGAGAATCTGCGCCCAGGTCTTCAACGAAGGAAGCATTGTTGGTCACTTCTTCCTGCTTAACGCCCAGCTGTTCGCCGATGATTTTCTTAACGCGTTCTTCGATAGTGCTCATACTCTTAAATTTCCTATCAAAACTCGCTTTCGCGATGGTTTTCGTAGTGTATAAAATGTTGAAAAATTTGCAACTAAATCCCGGCAGGTCATACCACGATTTTACGCTATTTTGCGGGTTTTTGCCCTCATAACGCAAATCATTTTGCACTAATCATACTCAGACATACGTAGATTGCCCGTTGTCTGAGCACTTTGTGCAAAACACGGTCAGACCATATACATCCCGCCGTTCACGTGCAACGTTTCACCAGTGATGTAACTTGCTTCGTCGGAGGCCAAAAATGCAACCGCGTTAGCGATTTCATTTGGAGAGCCGAGGCGCCCCGCTGGCACAGCCGCCAGAGTACCCGCACGCTGCTCATCAGTCAGCGCACGCGTCATGTCCGTTTCAATAAAGCCCGGAGCAACAACGTTTACAGTAATACCGCGTGACGCAATTTCACGCGCCAGAGATTTACTGAAGCCGATCAGACCCGCTTTCGCCGCAGCGTAGTTAGCCTGACCCGCATTTCCCATGGTACCAACCACAGAACCGACAGTGATAATACGCCCATGACGCTTTTTCATCATAGCGCGCATTACCGCTTTTGACAGACGGAAAACAGATGACAGGTTGGTTTCGATAATATCGTTCCACTCGTCATCTTTCATGCGCATTAACAGGTTATCACGAGTAATCCCGGCATTGTTGACCAGAATGTCGACTTCGCCAAATTCCGCACGAATTTTTTCCAGAACAGATTCAATAGATGCAGGGTCGGTCACATTCAACATCAGACCTTTACCGTTCGCACCCAGATAATCGCTGATTGCCTGCGCGCCGCTTTCGCTGGTCGCAGTGCCGATAACTTTTGCGCCGCGAGCGGCCAGTGTTTCAGCGATTGCGCGGCCAATACCGCGGCTTGCACCGGTGACTAGTGCAATTTTACCTTCAAAGCTCATGCTGCCCTCTTTTATTGCGCAAGTGCCGCTGACAGCGCAGTTGGCTCGTTAATCGCCGATGCTGTCAGGGTATCTACAATACGTTTGGTCAGACCGGTCAGAACTTTACCCGGGCCAACTTCATACAGGTGCTCTACACCCTGGGATGCCATAAACTCAACGGTTTTGGTCCACTGAACCGGGCTGTACAGCTGACGAACCAGCGCGTCGCGAATCGCGTCTGCATCGGTTTCGCACTTCACATCGACGTTATTTACCACTGAAATAGTCGGTGCGCTAAAGGTGATTTTTTGCAGCTCAACGGCCAGTTTTTCCGCTGCAGGCTTCATCAGCGCGCAGTGGGACGGCACGCTTACCGGCAGCGGCAGCGCACGCTTAGCGCCCGCAGCTTTACAGGCAGCGCCCGCGCGTTCAACCGCTTCTTTGTGACCGGCGATAACCACCTGGCCCGGAGAGTTGAAGTTAACCGGAGAAACAACCTGCCCTTCAGCAGATTCTTCACAGGCTTTGGCGATGGATGCATCGTCAAGACCGATGATTGCGGACATGCCGCCGGTGCCTTCCGGTACCGCTTCCTGCATGAACTTACCGCGCATTTCAACCAGACGCACGGCATCAGCAAAAGCGATAACGCCCGCGCAAACCAGCGCAGAATATTCGCCAAGACTATGACCCGCCAGCAGCGCAGGCGCTTTGCCGCCCTGCTGCTGCCACAGACGGAACAGCGCAACGGAAGCCGTCAGCAGCGCTGGCTGAGTTTGCCAGGTTTTGTTCAGTTCTTCCGCCGGGCCCTGCTGGGTCAATGCCCACAGATCGTAGCCCAGAGCAGCCGAAGCTTCATGAAAAGTTTCTTCAATAACCGGGTAAGTCGCTGCCAGTTCAGACAACATCCCTACTGCTTGAGAACCCTGTCCCGGGAACACAAAAGCGAATTGCGTCATTTTTTTATCCTTGTACTTAGAAACGAACCAGCGCAGAACCCCAGGTGAAACCACCACCGAAGGCTTCCAGCAGCACCAGCTGACCGCGTTTGATGCGGCCATCGCGGACGGCTTCGTCAAAGGCGCACGGTACGGAAGCGGCAGAGGTATTGCCGTGACGGTCAAGGGTCACTACCACGTTGTCCATCGACATACCGAGTTTCTTCGCAGTCGCGCTGATAATACGTAAGTTCGCCTGGTGTGGCACCAGCCAGTCCAGTTCAGAACGGTCAAGATTGTTGGCTGCCAGCGTTTCATCAACGATGTGCGCCAGTTCAGTAACCGCCACTTTAAAGACTTCGTTACCGGCCATCGTCAGATAGATGGAATTGTCCGGGTTAACGCGATCGGCGTTTGGCAGCGTCAGCAGTTTGCCGTAGCTACCGTCAGCGTGCAGGTGGGTAGAGATAATCCCCTGCTCTTCAGATGCAGCAAGTACCACAGCACCTGCGCCGTCGCCGAAAATAATGATCGTGCCGCGATCGGTTGGATCGCAGGTACGTGCCAGCGTATCAGCACCAATCACCAGCGCATATTTGACCGCACCAGACTTCACATACTGGTCGGCAACGCTCAGTGCGTAGGTAAAGCCCGCACACGCAGCGGCAATATCAAATGCCGGTGCGCCTTTTACGCCCAGCATGTCCTGAATCTGGCAGGCCGCGCTTGGAAACGCATGGGTCGCGGAAGTGGTTGCCACCACGATAAGCCCCAGCTCGCTAGCGTCGATGCCAGCCATCTCCAGCGCACGTTTGGCCGCTTCATAACCCAGCGTAGACACGGATTCATCAGGGCCTGCGATACGACGTTCGCGGATACCTGTACGGCTAACAATCCATTCGTCAGACGTATCAACCATTTTTTCCAGATCGGCGTTAGTCCGCACCTGCTCAGGCAGATAGCTGCCGGTACCAATAATCTTCGTATGCATGTACGCTCAGTCACTTTTCGCTAATATAGCCGCACTACTCGACCGCTGCGAAGCCGGCTTTATTGTTTGCCGGTTTCCAGTGTGTCAAATCCTGCGGGGTATACGGATTCCAGGCGAGCGGCAATTCTCTGCGGAACTTGTCGCTGCACTGCCTGCACTGCCTGTTCAATCGCGATCGCGAACGCTCGCTGATTGGCTGCACCATGACTCTTTATCACCGTGCCGCGCAATCCTAACAGACAGGCGCCATTATACTGGTCGGGGTTGAGGTGACTGAATCGCCTTGTCAGGCTTTTTTGTAACCAACGCTTTAATAAAATCAGCCACCACGACCGTTTTTTACCTTCGCTCTGCGATTTCAGCAGCGAAAGGAAGACTCTGACAACCCCTTCCATCGTCTTTAAGGTGACGTTACCTGTAAAGCCATCACAAACCAGAACATCGGTCTTACCCGTCAACAGTTCATTGGCTTCAAGATAGCCGATATAGTTGAGGGAAGAGATTGTTTTTAACACTAATGAGGCATCACGGATACTATCGTGCCCTTTAATCTCTTCTTCGCCGATGTTGAGCAGCGCTACGCGAGGGTTTGCAATCCCCAACACGTCTTCTGCCATTACCGACCCCATGACGGCAAACTGCACCAGCATGGTACTGTCGCAATCTACGTTAGCGCCGAGATCCAGCACTACCGTTTTGCCCTTTTGCTGATGCGGTAGAACCGTCACCAGCGCCGGACGCTCAATCCCCGCGATGGGTTTGAGCAGTAATTTTGCTAGCCCCATCAGCGCGCCGGTATTTCCTGCGCTGACACAGGCCTCGGCCCGCCCTTCTTTTACCATTTCTAGCGCCACGCGCATTGAGCTTCCGCGACTGTGGCGAATAGCATGCGAGGGCCGTTCATCACTGGCAATAACCGACTGGGCAGGGATTATCTGCAAACGCGAACGTTGTTCAAAGTCAGCTTTGGCGAGTAATGGTGTAATGTCGTCGGGATTGCCGACTAAAAGAAGTGAGAGTTGCGAATTAGAATCCAGTGCCTGCAATGCTGCAGGCACTGTCACAGAAGGACCAAAATCGCCCCCCATGACATCTAACGCCAGGGTTAGACGTGTCAAGGTATCGTCGCCGCTCGGTTTGGTGTTTCCCCAGTTTCCCGGGGAAATTCCTCACTAAGCTTCACCACGCTTGAACTCTTCGGCCTTCACACGCAGTGCGAAAGCCTTGAGCGTCGCGTGATTACTTAGCGATGACCTTACGGCCACGGTAGAAACCGTCGGCAGTGATGTGGTGACGCAGGTGCTTCTCGCCAGAAGTTTTGTCAACGGACAAGTTTGCTGCGGTCAGAGCGTCATGGGAACGACGCATGCCACGTTTGGAACGGGTTGGTTTATTCTGTTGTACGGCCATGGACCTTACTCCTCAATTACTTTTGCTTTAAGCTGGCTAATACGGCAAATGGGTTTGGCTTCTGTGCCTCTTCAGGCAATTCACCAAAGACCATGTCCGCCTCGGACACTTCACAGTGTTCAGAATCATGCACCGGAACTACCGGCAAGGAGAGGATGATTTCATCTTCAACCAACGCCAGCAGATCGATTTCACCGAATTCGTTAACCTGAATCGGCTCATACGCTTCCGGGAGTGCTTCAACCTGGTCATCATTTTTGACCGGACTGAAACAATACGTTGTGTGTACATGATGGGTAAACGATTTCCCACAACGCTGACATTCCAGCGACACCGTCACCTTCGCATCACCGGTAATAACCGCGAGACGTTGGTTGTCGATGGCGAAGGACATCTCGCATTCCACATCAGTGTCCACACTGACTACAGACGCGGCAATACGCTCCACCAGATCACGGGTATAGATACCTGCATAATCAAGGCGTTTTTGAGCCGTACGAACCGGATCGAGAGTCAGGGGTAATTTTACGTTTTGCATAGGGCGCGCATATTAACTTTGTAGCGTCATAGAGTCAAAGAAAAAGGCAGCCTCAGGTTGCCTTTCGCCAATTATTCGCACACATTGCGGCCTATAGTTTAAAATGTCGGAATCTAATTCGCTACACTCTATTTGAAAAATTATGTCTGAATTGATTCTTGCATCGACCTCTCCCTACCGCAAAATGCTGTTAGAGAAGCTTGGCCTGCCGTTTGAGTGCGCCGCACCTGAGGTTGACGAACTCCCGTTACCCGGCGAAACACCGCGCAGCCTGGTGCTGCGTCTGGCTCAGGCCAAAGCCCAGGCGCTGGCGGCTCGTTATCCAAACCATCTGATTATTGGTTCCGATCAAGTTTGCGTGCTGGATGGTGAAATAACCGGCAAACCGCACACCGAAGAAAATGCCCGCCAGCAATTAAAAAAGGCCAGTGGCAATGTGGTGACATTTTATACCGGGCTGGCGCTTTATAATTCAGCAAATGGGCAGTTACAGACGGAATGTGAACCATTTGACGTCCATTTCCGCCATCTGAGCGAGCAGGAAATCAGCGTTTATATCCGCAAAGAGAGCCCGCTGAACTGTGCCGGTAGCTTCAAAAGCGAAGGTTTAGGCATCGCCCTGTTTGACCGTCTTGAAGGGCGAGATCCCAACACGCTGGTTGGATTACCGCTGATTGCCCTGTGCAAAATGTTGCGCCGCGAGGAGTTTAACCCGCTGTTAGACTAGCCTTACTCCCACCTTTTATTGCCTGATGCAACGCTCTTGCGTCAGGCAATTCTTATAAATATTGCTTATTCCTTCCGCGATCACAGTTTGTTTTTCCATCACCGCTAAAATCCCTTAATCAATATTGAAACGATGTTTTGATTTAAGGAGTGAGAATGCGTGGCAAAGGTAAGATATTATTTATGCTGACAATGGTAGCCGCCGCACAAAGTTATGCCGCCGACAGCTGGCAGCATCAGGGCGTGGTGGAAAGCAATCTCCCGGCGAGCTGGCAACAGCTGAAAAGCCAAATGACCTATCCTGACTCCTGGCTTTCTGGGCACAATTCCGATTTCCATGTCTGGCAGCAGCACGCACGTCAGCAATTACGCCAATCGCTGCTCACGCCGGACTCCCACAAACCGTTTGCTACGCAGATAATCGCCAGTGAAGATCGCGGTAGCTATACCGCCGAAAAGCTGGCGCTGAATATTACTGATGACAATCGTATCGCGGCTTTAATGCTCACGCCTAAAACGCCAGGCCCACATCCGGCAATCGTTCTGCTGCACGATCACGGTTCTCAATTTGACATTGGTAAAGAAAAGCTGATTCGCCCCTGGGGCAACGCTGAACAACTCGCTAGCGCGCAAGCGTGGGCGGATAAATTCTTTAGCGGGCGTTTTATTGGTGATGAGCTGGCAAAACGCGGGTATACGGTCATCGCCATCGACAGCCCTGGCTGGGGTGATCGTGGGCCGATAGTCTACGAACAGCAGCAGGCGCTCGCCAGTAACTACTTCAACCTTGGGCGCTCGCTGGCGGGTGAAGTGGCCTACGAAGACATGCGCACGGTCGATTTTATGGCGTCACTGAAAGGCGTTGACCCACAGCGTATCGGCGTACTCGGTTTTTCCATGGGCGGCTTCCGCGCATGGCAGCTGGCGGCACTCTCCGATAAAGTGGCAGCTACCGCCGTGATTTCGTGGTTTGGCACCTATGAAGGTCTGATGACCCCGGGCAACAACGTTCTGCGCGGCCAGTCAGCGTTCTATATGCTGCATCCCGGTATGCCGGCAAAAATGGATATTCCGGATATTGCCAGCATTGCGGCACCCAAGCCGATGCTGATTTTCAGCGGTGGGCAGGACAAGCTGTTCCCCGCACAGGCGGTCAGCGATGCCTTCGCGAAAGTGCATAAGGTTTGGGACTCACAAAAAGCCGACGATATGCTGGTAACCAAGAGCTGGCCAGAACTGGGTCACGTGTTTTACCGTCAGCAGCAGGATGAAGTGTTCCCATGGCTGGATAAATGGCTGAAACCTTGACCATTCAGCATCAGCCCACCCTCCTGGTGGGCTGACCCCGATAGATTTTTCATGCCGTCCTCAGTACTCTCTTGCCATCAATAATCATGACCACAGGAGTGCTCCGTGAGCACCTCATCGCCATCGTCTACAACTCTTTGGATCCCCATAACCCTCGCCAGCGTTATCTTGATGATCACCATGGGTATTCGGCAGACCGTGGGGCTGTTCATTCATCCCATCGTAATGGAAACGTCAATGAGCATCGCCGAAATCAGTATGGCGCTAGCGATTGGCCAGCTCATGTGGGGTGCCTTCCAGCCGCTATTTGGCGCATGGGCGGATAAGCGCGGCGCGTTCAGCGTGCTGGCGCTCGGGGCGTTGATGATTGCTCTCGGTCAATTGGGCACCCTGTGGGCAGCTTCGTTTTTACCGTTGACCCTGGCGCAGGGGCTGCTTAGCCCCGCAGGTGCGGCGGCGGGAAGCTTTTCCGTCCTGATTGGCGTGGTCGCTAGCCGTTTACCAACCGATAAGGGGTCAATGGCCAGCGGTCTCATCAATGCCGGTGGTTCCGTCGGGCAGTTTATCTTTGCTCCGCTGGTGCAGATTATTATTAGCCTGCGTGGCATGGCCTCAGGCCTCATTTTTTTAGCGGCAGCGGCGCTGGCAACGATATTTCCGTCATGGTTACTGTGCCGGGGCGATAAACGTCAGGCCCACGCTTGCGTTGAACACGCCGCAGAAGATAGCGGCTTAAAGCAACAGATTGCCCTTGCCTTTCGTCATCCCAGCTACCTGCTACTGCACGTCGGTTTTATGACCTGCGGCTTTCATGTGGCGTTTCTGACAACCCACCTGCCCTCGGAAGCCGCACTGTGTGGCCATGATTCAACGGTGCCCGCCATCAGCCTGTCGCTAATTGGGCTGTGCAATATCGCGGGAAGTATCGCGGCAGGTTTCCTCGGCAAGCATTATCCGATGAAGTACATCCTGGCGGTGCTGTACGCTTCCCGCGCGGTGATGATTACCCTTTTCCTGCTGTCGTCAAAATCCGAAACCGCGTTCTACATCTTCGCCTGCGCCATTGGTTTTACCTGGCTCGCTACGGTGCCACCAACCGCGGGGATCATCGGTAAGCTGTTTGGTACACGCTATCTGGCAACGCTGTTTGGCTTTACGCTATTTACCCATCAGATTGGTGCCTTCTTCGGGGCATGGCTTGGCGGCGTAGCGATGCAGTACGAAGGGAGTCTGACGTGGGTGTGGTACGCAGATATCGCGCTGGCGCTGCTGGCAGCTCTGGTCAATCTGCCGATTAAAGAGAAAAGCGTCGCCGTTCGTCTGCGCGAGACGGCGTAAAAAAAGCGGGCATAGCCCGCTTTTTTTATTTTTGGTTGCGCAGCACCTGCAAGCAACGTTTAAGAACGTTATCCATCGGCGCTTCGACGCGCATCACCTCGCCGGTTCCCGGATGGGTGAATTTCAACGCGGCGGCATGCAGGAACAGGCGATTAAGCCCGGTGCCTGCCAGCTGCTTGTCGAACTCGCGGTCACCGTAACGATCGTCGAACGCGATAGGATGACCGGCATGCAGCGTATGCACGCGAATCTGGTGGGTACGTCCGGTCACTGGGCTACAGCGAACCAGCGTGGCGTGTTCATAACGCTCTTCCACCTTAAAGCGGGTTTCCGACGGTTTGCCTTCCTGGCTCACTCGCACAATACGTTCGCCGCTCTGCAGAATATTTTTCAGCAAAGGTGCCTGGACGCTTTTCACGTGCGACTGCCACTGCCCGCGCACCAGCGCCAGATAATCTTTCTGCATACCCTTCTCGCGCAGCTGCTCGTGCAGCGAACGCAGCGCCGAGCGCTTCTTCGCCACCAGCAGGACACCAGAGGTATCGCGGTCAAGACGGTGAACCAGTTCAAGGAAGCGCGCTTCCGGACGCAGAGCACGCAGCCCTTCAATCACGCCGAAGCTTAACCCGCTGCCGCCGTGAACCGCCGTGCCCGATGGCTTGTTGAGTACGAGAATATGATCGTCTTCATAGAGGATCACGTCACTCAGCGCGGCCACCTTCTGCAGATGCGGCGATACCGCCTCTTCTTCACGCTCGGCCACGCGAACCGGCGGCACGCGAACCTGATCGCCATCTTCCAGTTTGTATTCTGGCTTGACGCGTTTTTTGTTCACCCGCACTTCGCCTTTACGCAGGATGCGGTAAATCATACTCTTCGGCACGCCCTTCAGCTGGGTGCGCAAAAAGTTGTCAATTCGTTGCCCGGCTTCATCAGCGCTGATGGCAATCATTTTTACGGTTGGAGTCTCAGTTTTCATGGTGCGCGATTCTAAATACCCCCGCTCAATAGCGCCACTCATTTTTCTATGCTTATATTTAGCATGACCTGTTTTCTTCTGGTGCTTTACGCCGCGAGTTGTTTGTTATTAGAACAATCTCATCGGACTGGTGAAGAAACTGTGAGTAACCGGGTGATAAAAGGTGAAAGTCATCTTGCTATAACTAGGTTAGCAAGGAATAATGAAGTCGTTTTCCGTGTTGAACCTGGAATAACAAGGACATTTACGGAATGACCAGTTTTGTTTGTTTGATCATCCACGCAGCAATGGCGTAAGACGTATTGATCGCTCAAACAGTTAGCGGGCTGCGGGTTGCAGTCCTTACCGGTACATATACTGTACGAATTTTAGATGATAGACAGAAAGCGCAACGGGAAACATCCGTGCTTACGCAAGTAAGATGCTAAGACCTCTAGCCTCTAAAAGATGACGAGTATAAATGGAATCTTCTCTGGAGAGTTATCCCAGGTTGTTCCCCAAATAATTGCGCTGTGGTTCCGTTTGAAACACAGGCTACCGACACTCTGCGCCTCTTAAACGAGCGACAACCGTGAGGTTGGCGACGTGAATAGTCACGAGGCCATCGGTTTACCCCGGAAAGGCAATACTCTGCTCGCAGCTTAGTCGTCAATGTAAGAATAATGAGTAAGTTACGATGAAAAGAATGTTAATCAACGCAACTCAGCAGGAAGAGTTGCGTGTCGCCCTTGTTGATGGGCAGCGTCTGTACGATCTGGATATTGAAAGCCCAGGACACGAACAGAAAAAAGCGAACATCTACAAAGGCAAAATTACCCGTATTGAACCAAGTCTCGAAGCCGCATTTGTTGATTACGGCGCCGAGCGTCATGGTTTCCTCCCCCTCAAAGAAATCGCTCGCGAATACTTCCCAGCTAATTACAACTCGCATGGCCGTCCAAACATCAAAGACGTGCTGCGCGAAGGTCAGGAAGTTATCGTTCAGATTGATAAAGAAGAACGCGGCAATAAAGGCGCTGCGCTGACCACCTTTATCAGCCTCGCGGGCAGTTACCTGGTACTGATGCCAAACAACCCGCGTGCGGGCGGTATCTCTCGTCGCATCGAAGGTGACGACCGTACCGAACTGAAAGAAGCGCTGGCCAGTCTTGAACTGCCGGACGGCATGGGCTTAATCGTACGTACCGCAGGCGTGGGCAAATCCGCCGAAGCGTTACAGTGGGATTTAAGCTTCCGCATGAAGCACTGGGAAGCTATCCAGAAAGCCGCTGAAAGCCGCCCTGCTCCATTCCTGATTCACCAGGAAAGCAACGTTATCGTTCGCGCTTTCCGCGACTACCTGCGCCAGGACATTGGCGAAATCCTGATTGATAACCCAAAAGTGATGGAAATGGCACGTCAGCACATTTCTGCGCTGGGCCGTCCGGATTTCAGCAGCAAAATCAAACTGTACACCGGTGAAATCCCGCTGTTCAGCCACTACCAGATTGAATCGCAGATCGAATCCGCCTTCCAGCGTGAAGTTCGCCTGCCGTCCGGTGGTTCTATCGTTATCGACAGCACCGAAGCGCTGACCGCCATCGATATCAACTCCGCTCGCGCAACCCGCGGCGGCGACATCGAAGAAACGGCGTTCAACACCAACCTTGAAGCAGCCGATGAAATTGCCCGTCAGCTGCGTCTGCGTGACCTCGGTGGCCTGATCGTTATCGACTTCATCGACATGACCCCGGTACGCCACCAGCGCGCGGTAGAAAACCGTCTGCGTGAAGCGGTACGCCAGGACCGTGCGCGTATCCAGATTAGCCATATTTCACGCTTTGGCCTGCTGGAGATGTCCCGTCAGCGCCTGAGCCCATCGCTGGGTGAGTCCAGCCACCACGTCTGCCCGCGTTGCTCCGGCACCGGCACCGTGCGTGACAACGAATCCCTGTCGCTCTCTATTCTGCGTCTGATCGAAGAAGAAGCGCTGAAAGAGAACACCAAAGAGGTTCACGCAATTGTCCCAGTGCCAATTGCCTCTTACCTGCTGAACGAAAAGCGTGCAGCGGTAACCGCCATTGAATCCCGTCAGACCGACGTGCGCTGCATCATCGTGCCGAACGACCAGATGGAAACGCCGCACTACTCCGTACTGCGCGTGCGTAAAGGCGAAGAGACCACCACGCTGAGCTATCTGCTGCCTAAACTGCATGAAGAAGAGATGGCACTGCCGGTCGATGAAGAAGTCGCCGAGCGTAAAATGCCTGAACAGCCTGCACTGGCAACCTTCGTCATGCCGGAAATTCCACCTGCTCCGGCTGCGGAAAGTTCAGCCGCTGCTGCACCGAAAGCGAAAGCCGCCGTTGCTGCTGCCCCTGCCGCACCAGGTCTGATTTCCCGCTTCTTTGCTGCACTGAAAAACCTGTTTGCAGGTGCTCCAGAGGCGCCGGTTGAAGCTCAGCCGGAAAAACAGCAGGAAACGAAAACGGATCGCCAGCAGGATCGTCGTAAACCGCGTCAGAACAACCGTCGCGACCGTAATGATCGCAACGACCGTAATGACCGTCGTAACGACCGCAATGACCGTAACGACCGTAACGACCGCAGCGATCGCAACGAGAATGCTGAAGGCCGTGAGCCGCGTGAAAATCGCGAAAGCCGTGAGGACAATCGTCGTAATCGCCGTGAGAAGCCACAGCAGTCGTCCGAAGCGCGTGAAAACCGCCAGCAGGCCGCTGCCGTTGTTGATGACAGCGACAAAGCGAAGTCCCGTGACGAGCAGCAGCCACGCCGCGAACGTAACCGTCGCCGTAATGACGATAAACGTCAGACGCAGCAGGAAGCGAAACCGCTGAATCGCGAAGAAGCCGTTGTTGCTCAGGAAGTTGCACCGGAAGATCGCGTACAGAATATGCCGCGTCGTAAGCCGCGTCAGCTGTCGCAGAAAGTGCGTATTGAAACCGCAGAGCAGACCGCCGCTCGTGAATTCATCGCTGAAGATGAACCGCAGCAGGAAGCACCGCGTACTGCACTGGCGAAAGTTGACCTGCCAGCCGTAGTTGATGCGCCAGCTCATGCTGAGCAGGATGACAGCGGTGAAGCGCGTGACAACAATGGTATGCCTCGTCGTTCACGTCGTTCTCCGCGCCATCTGCGCGTAAGCGGCCAGCGTCGTCGTCGTTACCGCGATGAGCGTTATCCAACACAGTCCCCAATGCCGCTGACCGTCGCCTGTGCGTCGCCAGAAATGGCTTCTGGTAAAGTGTGGATCCGCTACCCGGTTGCCCCGGTTCAGGATCAGGCTGTCGTTGATGCGCCAGTTGAGCAGGAAGTAATTGAGCAGCCAGCCGCGGTTGAAACCGTAGAGCAAACTGTTGCACCGATTGTTGCCGCCGAGCCGGTAGCCGTTGAGGCGCCAGTACAGCCAGCGGAAATCGTTGAGCCGGAAGTAGTTGCAGAGCCTGTCGCTGCTGTCGCTGAACAAGCTGCGCCAGTCGCTCAGGTAGAAGCTCCAGCGCCGGTTGAAGTGCCAGAGCAGGCCGTTGAAGCTCCGGTTGCCATCGAGCCAGTCGTTGAGGCCGCCCCGGTGGTTGAAGCTCCGGTTGCGCCAGCTCCTGTCGTTGAAGCACCTGTGGTTGAAGAACCTGTGGTCCAGGCTCCAGTGGTTGCAGCGCCTGCTGCGCCAAAACCGGTGGTTGCTGAGCCGGTAGCGGCTACCGTTGCCGTTAGCCATGCGACAGCGCCAATGACTCGTGCCCCAGCGCCAGACTACGTGCCAGAAGCGCCGCGTCACAGCGAATGGGTTCGCCCATCCTTCGGCTTCGAAGGTAAAGGCTCCGCAGGCGGTCATAGCGCAACGCATTCAGCAACGGCTGAACCAACGCGCCCGCAGTCGGCTGAATAATCCGAACTTAGCGTGATAAAAATCGGCCCTCAGCGGCCGATTTTTTTATGCCCAAAACCGCACTGCTGTTCAGGCGGTCATCACCCTTTTCCTGGCAGCCGCATCCCCGCTATCTGCGGCATCGCTTCACGCATCAGGTCGAGAAATTTACGCAGCCGCACCGGATAGTAGCGCGCCCACGGATAGACCAAATGTACCGGCAGCGGTGCCGCCTGCCATTGCGGCAATAGCTCAATCAACGTTCCGTTAGCTATCTCTTCCTCGACCGTCCAGCTCGAGACTACCGCTACCCCCACACCTGCGAGCGCCGCGTTTTTCGCCACGTACAGGCTATCCGTACTCAACCGCGAGGCTATCGCCACGCTTGCCGTTTGGTCACTGCCAGCATGGCGCAACACGACCTCATGCTGGTAAAACGTCCTGATGGCAATCCACGGCAGTGCCGATAATGACTCCGGCTGCGTCACATCTGGAAAACGACTCAGCAATTCCGGTGACGCGACGATACAACGAGGAACCTCAGCCAGCAGCACCGTTACGGTTGCCGGGTCAACTTCCGCCCCCACGCGAATCGCACAGTCGATATTGTCACTGATAAAATCAACGGCCTTATCGTGCAGCATCCATTCCACGGAAAGCTGAGGATAGCGCGCCAGGAAGCCTATCAGCGGTATCAGCAACTGCTGCTGCCCGAAGGCATGGGGCGCTCGCACCCGCAGCGTCCCCACCGGCTGCTCATCGGTTAACTGCAGGGCATCTTCCAGCGCCAGCCACGACTCCACCACCTGCCGCGCGTGCTGATAGCAGCGCTCACCATCGTCGGTAAGCTTCATCGCGTGAGTTGAACGCAGCAGCAGCTTTGCGCCCAGCATCTCTTCCAGCGACTGTAACCGGCGGCTGATCGTCGCCTGCGTGGTTTCCATCTGCCGGGCGGCAGCGGACAGCGATCCCGACTCCACAATGCGAATGAAGGTGCGCATCAGCTCAACGCGATCTATACGCTCATTTCTTTTCATTAACTTATTGCCTATACGTCAAACGTATAACTGTTTTACCACCACGACGGCTACCGCTCCAGTCCGAAGAGACGGAAAATGCGTCCCATACACCGTTGAGGATAAACAAATGACAACACCCACTACATCGTCACAGACCGCTGGTCTGCTGATTTTTATCCTGGCACTCGGCGCAGGGTTCAGCGTCGCCGCCATTTACTACGCCCAGCCCCTGCTACCGCTGATGGGCGCGACCTTAAACCTGAGCGTCGAGGGCATGGGCTTAATACCCACGCTGACGCAGGCCGGTTATGCATTAGGTATTTTGTTCCTTTTGCCGCTTGGCGACCGCTACGACCGTCGCTCGCTGATTTTATTCAAAAGCCTGGCGCTGGCGGTATTACTGCTGATTTACAGCCTGACTCAACAATTTCACTCTCTACTGGCGGTGAGCCTGCTGATTGGTATGGCGGCGACCATGGCGCAGGATATCGTGCCCGCAGCCGCCATTCTGGCCCCGGCGGGTAAACAGGGGAAAATGGTGGGTACGGTGATGACCGGTCTGCTGCTGGGGATCTTGCTATCACGGACCGTGAGCGGCGTGGTTGGCGAACTGTTTGGCTGGCGCGTGATGTACCAGGCCGCAGCCGTCAGTATTGCTTTAATTGGGGGGCTAATGTGGCGCGTACTGCCGCACTTTACCGCCCACTCAGAGCTGCGTTACCCGGCGCTAATGGTGTCGATGGCGCATCTGTGGCGCCGCTATCCGACGCTACGTCGCGCCGCGATGGCACAGGGGTTTCTCTCTATCGCCTTTAGCGCCTTCTGGTCTACGCTGGCAGTGATGCTGGCTGAGCATTATCACATGGGTAGCGCGGTAGCCGGTGGTTTTGGCATCGCCGGTGCCGCGGGGGCATTAGCCGCACCGCTGGCGGGCGGCCTGGCAGATAAAGTCGGAGCGGAAAAAGTCACCCAGTTAGGTGCCGCGCTGGTAAGCGTCTCATTTGCCCTGATGTTCCTGCTCCCGGTCCTGCCGCCGATGGCACAGCTGGTATTGATTGCCGTCTCCGCCGTGGGCTTTGATCTCGGCTTGCAGTCAAGCCTGGTCGCCCACCAGAACCTGGTGTATAGCCTTGAGCCGCAGGCTCGTGGTCGCCTGAATGCGCTGCTGTTTACCGGAGTATTTATCGGTATGTCGCTAGGGTCGGTCCTCGGGACGCAGGTCTACTCGCAGGCAGGTTGGGAAGGCGTTGTCGCACTGGCGACGGTGGCGGGTCTGGCGGCTTTCGTTATTCGGGTTAGCGAGACGTATCGTCTGCGCAACGCCGCGCTGAGCGCACGTTAAACGATGAAAAAACCCCCGCGACGGGGTAATGACGCGGGCGATAAAAACATATCCAGTTTCCAGATATGTTCAAACCTTATGTTATTATTTATTCAGTTGGAACAGCGACATACCTTGCATATCGGTAAACGCTTTATAAGCCGCCTGCAGCGCCGTTTGCTGCATGGTGTAGTTGGAAATCGTCGAGTTCCAGTCCACATCCACCAGGTTACTCATCTGCTGCGTTTGCGCCAGCGCGCGGTCATCGCCCAAAGCATCCAGTTTGTCCAGTTCGTTAAGCTGGGTCCCCAGTTCGGCGCGTACGGTCAGTACGTTGTTCAACGAGTTGCTCAGGCTACGGTTGGTGCTGTCAATCACCGCCGCAGCCGCGTCTTTCTCTGTATCATCGGCATCAGCCACCGGAACGTTCAATGCGGTAATAGCATTGTCGAGCGCGGTAAAAATATTCTGTTCGGCGTTCGGTTTGGCATTACTGGTAACATTATCAAAGATCAGGTTCCCCGTATGACCAATCACCATAGAACGCGAAGAGTCGACCTGCTGCTCAACGTTGATATCACCGCCCACATATTGCCCTTTAGAATCAAAAGGTGGCGTATCCGTCTTATAGCCCGCAAAGATATAGCGACCATTGCCATCAGTGCTGTTCGCCAGGTTCAACAGCTGATCGCGAATCCCCTGTAGATCGGTGGCCAGCGATGCGCGGTCGTCATCGCTGAGCGTGCCGTTACCGGCATAAACAATCTTCTCTTGCGCCGATTGAATTGCGGTAGTCACCTGCTTTAAGGTGCTCTCTTCCGTTGAGACGCGCTGGGTGGCGAAGGTACGGGCTGTGGCGAACTGGGCGTTTTGCGCCTGCGCCTGCGACAGCACAACCGCCTGGGAAGCCGCTACGGGATCGTCTGAGGCGCGGTTCACCCGCTTGCCGGTCGACATCTGCTCACCGTACTTTAACCATTCAGACTGAGAGTTCGTGATACCCCCCATATTCTGCTGGTACATCATTAAGGTACTGACGCGCATGCTATTCCCTCTCCTTAGCGGATGTTAATTAATGCGTCAAAGAGAGTGCTTGCGGTTTGCAGCACCTGCGCATTGGCCAGATAGTATTGTTGGAACAGCTGCAGGTTGCCGTACTCTTCGTCGAGGTTGACGCCAGAGATCGACTGCTGCTGATTGCTCAACTGCGTCACCACGTTTGCCTGAGTCGTGCTGCTGCTTTTGAGGGTCGCCGTTTTGGTGCCGATAGTACTCACCATCGCTGCGTAGGCATCGTTAAAGCTTTTTGAGCCGCCGACAATTTTGCTGTTTTGCAGATTCAGCAGCGCCTGACCGTTACGGTTATCGCTTTCGCCTTCACCTTTATCGGTAGAATTCGGATCGCTATTCGGCAGCCCCATCGCAATTTCGGATTCGCTGCTGATAGCCACATCCATATTGACGATAGTGTCGCTCACCGGTTTGACGATAAAGCTGTCACCCGTTGCAACAGGTTTAGAGCCGTCCGTTTTCAACTGAGCTGTCACCGTCAAGCCGTCGAATTTCAGCACGCCGCTGGCAAGTTCACTCGTGCTACTATCCAGCGTCACACTGGTATTATCAGACAGGCGCGTCACTTCCCAGCCGCTGTCTGTTTTCACCACTTTGTAGTCGGTGGCCTGCACGTCGGAAGACTTGGTCATCTTCACGTCCAGCTCAAAATCACCCTTGTTTTTGCTGTTAGCGATGGAGGAAGGCTTACCAAAATCAAAGAACTTCTCGCCCGGATCACCGTTAGCATCAACGCCCTGCTGATGCACCGTGTTAAACGCATCGGCAAAGGCCAGCGCCATCTGGTTCAGGGTGTTGCGCGTCTGGTCAAGATCCTGTGAACGGAAGGTCAGCAAACCGCCCAGCGAACCGGTGGTCAGCAATTTCTCCGGGATTTCAACGTTACCTGCAACGTTATCGACATAGGCCACGGTGGTGCGGTTTGGATCCGCGCTGCTCGGCACCGCCGCCAGCTGGCTCGCTTTACTGCCGGCCACGAGGGTGTAGCCGTTGGCCATGGTGATGTTGTAGGTGCTGCCATCCTGGACGTTAACTTCAACGCCCACCAGCTTGTTTAATTCGCTTACCAGCTGATCGCGCTGGTCGAGCAAATCGTTCGGCGATGCACCTGCTCCCACACCGGTTAAACGCGCGATTTTGTCGTTCAGGCTGGCAATCTGTGAAGAGTAGTTATTGACCAGCGCAACCGTAGAGGAGACCGACAGATTGACCTGCTTATCCTGATCGCGCAGATACTGGTCGACGACTTTAAACTGGTTTACCACACCGTCCGCTTTGCCCAGTACGGTCTGACGTGCCGCCGGATCTTCCGCATTACTGACCAGCGTCTGCAAGCTGCTGAAAAAGCCCTGCAGCGTCGTCGACAGGTTATTGGTCGAGCTGGAGATCATACTGTCGATTTTCGACACCTGCTCGTAACGCGTGGTCAAACCGCTGCTCTGGTTTTGCGCCGTCCGCAGCTGGTTAGTGATAAAGGCGTTGTATTCACGCTGTACGCCGGTAACGTTGACGCCATTCCCCACCCAACCGCCTGCGCCAAGCGTACTGTTGGCTGAAGCCAGCACCGTCGTCTGGCGGGTGTATCCGGCTACGTTGTAGCTAGCAATGTTGTTACTGGTGGTGTTCAGCGCTGACTGGGCGGCACTCAGCCCGCTCATCGCGCTGTTAATTAAACTGGACATGAACGCTCCTTCTTAAGGCCATGGTAATACTTATCGGATGGCGGACTACAAACTTGAGGCAAATCAGAACAGATTTTCGAGATCGTTGCGGTAAGTGTTACTGACCTTTTCGCTCATCGATTTTAGCTGCTGAATCATGCTGGTTAATTTGCGCGCATACTGCGGATCGGTGGCGTACCCGGCGTTCTGCAACGCCTGCGCCCCCTGCTCCGCCGTCGAGGCCGACGTCACCGCCGCATAGCGCGGATTACGCGTCAGCAGACCGACATAATCGGACAGCGCCTCCAGATACGAGCTGTAGACGCGGAATTTGGCTTTGACCTTTTTCGACTCACCATTTTCAAATTCGGTTGTGGTGATTTCGGTGACTTTACCCTTCCAGTCACCAGAGGCTTTAACACCAAACAGGTTGAAGCTCGGCTCGCCGTTTTCCCGGCGGATCTGCCGCTGCCCCCATCCGGACTCCAGCGCGGCCTGCGCCAGAATCAGGTGGTGCGGGATCCCGCTCTGCTCGCTCGCCAGACGCGCGGGCAGAGAAAGCTGGGCGAGGAAGTCCTTCGAATCGCCGGACAGCGGCGTATCGCTGCTGTCCGGCGCTTTTGGCAGCGCTTTGCGTACCATCTGCGTTAATGCCGCATTCTGGTAGCTGGTGATGGTCTGCATATCGAACTTCATCGGGACCTGGCCCACGTTTTCCGCAGGCTCCTGCTGCTGGGCTGACAGCTGTTTAACCATCTCCTCTGCAAGGCCTAAGCCCTTGCCAGCGGTCATCTGCTGGGCGATTTGCTGGTCATACATACTGGTGTAGAGCCGGGTCTGGTCGCTGTTGAAAAGGCCATCTTTCGGTAGCGTTTCGCGCATGCTTTTCAGCATCATCTGCACGAACATCCCTTCGACCTGACGCGCCACCGGCCGCAGGTTAGCCTGCGGATCTTGCCCGGCTTTGGTCTTCAGCTCGTTTAACGACTGTGAATCCCAGGCGGCGCTCGCCAGTAATTTGCTGTCAGTCAGCATTAGACAATCTCCACTTTCGCCCGCAGACAACCGGCGCTCTGCATCGCCTGGATTATCGACATCAGATCGATAGGCGTTGCGCCCAGCGCATTCAGCGCCCGAACAACGTTGTTGAGATTGGCGCTGGCGCGAATACTCTGCAATGAACCGCCGCTCTGACGTAAATCAATCTGCGTTTGCGGTGTCACCACGGTTCGCCCGCCGGCAAACGGCGTATCCGGCTGGTTAACCTGCGCGGAGCGGTTGACGGTGACCGACAGGTTGCCCTGCGCCACCGCACAGCTATCCAGCGACACTTCGCGGTTCATGACCACTGAACCGGTACGCGAGTTAATAATGATTTTCGCATCCTGCGGCGCCAGGCCGACTTCCAGGTTCTGGATATCTGCCAACAGACGTACCTGCCCGCTACCGCCGGTTGGCGCACGAACCTGTACGGTACGCGCATCCAGCGCAGTGGCATTGCCAAGGCTGCTACGGCGGTTGATGGTGTCGGCAATCTGCTGCGCCATCGTGAAGTCATCATCGTTGAGCTGTAAATTGATAGTGTTGCTGGCCCCAAACTGGGTTGGCAGTTCACGTTCAATGGTGGCGCCGCCGGTGATACGGCCACCGTTAAGCTGGTTAACCTGAACGCTGCTACCGCCCGCCGCCGCACCCGCGCCGCCGACCAGAATGTTGCCCTGCGCCAGCGCATAAACCTGGCTGTCGACGCCCTTCATCGGGGTCATCAGCAGCGTGCCGCCGCGCAGGCTTTTGGCATTACCCATCGAAGAAACCACGACATCGATAGTCTGACCCTGGCGACCAAACGCCGGAAGCTGGGCGGTGACCATGACTGCCGCCACGTTTTTCAGCTGCATGTTGGTGCCCGCCGGAACGGTAATTCCCAGCTGCGACAACATGTTATTAAGACTCTGGGTGGTAAACGGCGTTTGCGTCGTCTGATCACCCGTTCCGTCAAGCCCCACCACCAGACCGTAGCCTATCAGTGAGTTTTCCCTGACTCCCTGCACGCTGGTAAGATCGCGGATGCGTTCAGCGTGCGCCAGGCCGGTGACGAGCACCAGCGCCAGGGTTAGCAGAGTTTTAAACATAATTCACCTCGTTACATCGGCGATAGGTTAAGGAAGAAACGCTGCAGCCAGCCCATATTCTGTGCTTCGTTGATGTAGCCATTGCCCACATATTCGATGCGTGCATCTGCCACCTGCGTTGACGGTACGGTGTTGCTGCCGCTGATGGTGCGCGGGTTGACGACCCCGGAGAAGCGAATAAATTCGGTGCCCTGGTTAATCGCAATCTGTTTTTCACCCACCACGTGCAGGTTGCCGTTGACCAGCACCTGATCGACCGTCACGGTTAACGTGCCGCTGAAGGTGTTGCTGGCGTTTGCGCCGCCCTTGCCATTAAAGGTGTTGCCACCGGACGCTTCCACATCGGCACGCTCATTGCCAAACAGGCCCTGTAGATAGCGTGGTACGGTGTCAAAGCCAAAGTTAGTTTTGCCATCACGGCTGGCATTAGCCGACGAGCTTTTGCTCGCGCTGACGTTTTCCTGCAGAACAATTGTCAGCGTATCGCCGATATTGCGCGGACGACGGTCTTCAAACAGCGGCTGATAGCCGTAGTTAATCGGCTGCGCGGTCTGGAAAATTGAACCGTTCACCACCGGTACCGGACCGGGGATCGGTTGAGCAGAAGTCGCCCCTTCCACCAGCGGTTTAGTCGGTATCAAGGCGCATCCTGCGACGCTTATGGCGACGAGGGTTAAAAGCGGAAAACGAAACGCGGCAGAATTATGCATTGCTTTCTTCTTCTGAATCATTAAAGCGTTTAGCTGGATGGCCCCACGCCATCCAGCCAACAAGTTCGCACACCGTAGGTCGGATAAGCGCAGCGCCATCCGACGTCAGTGTGTTACAGCTGCGTCAGTTTTTGCAGCATCTGGTCGGTCGTCGACACCGCTTTACTGTTGATCTCATACGCGCGTTGTACCTGGATCATATTGACCAGCTCTTCCGCCACGTTGACGTTAGAGGTCTCGACATATCCCTGATATAGCAGGCCCGCGCCGTTTAAGCCCGGCGTGGTATCGTTCGGCGCGCCCGACGCCTGAGTTTCGATGTACAGGTTCTCACCAATACTTTCGAGACCGGTGTCGTTCATAAAGGTCGACAGGTTCAACTGCCCCACCTGTACCGGGTTCGCCTGCCCCTGCTGGGTCACGCTGACGATGCCGTCGCGCCCAATGGTAATGCTGATGGCGTTGGCCGGAATGGTGATCGCAGGCTGCACCTGATAACCGCTGGCGGTCACCAACTGGCCGTTCTGATCCACCTGGAACGAACCATCGCGGGTATAGCCGGAGGAACCGTCAGGCAGCAGGATCTGGAAGAACCCGTCGCCTTTGATCGCCACGTCTTTACTGTTGTTGGTCTGCGACAGGTTGCCCTGGCTATGCAGACGTTCGGTCGCTACGGGGCGCACGCCGGTACCAATCTGCAGACCAGAAGGCAGCGTCGTTTGTTCGGATGATTGCGCACCCGGCTGGCGAACGGTTTGATAGAGCAAGTCTTCAAATACCGCGCGCTGGCGCTTAAAACCATTAGTACTGACGTTCGCCAGGTTGTTGGCGATAACGTCCATATTGGTTTGCTGCGCGTCGAGACCGGTTTTCGCGATCCATAATGAACTGATCATATTTTTCCTTAGCTCATTGACAGCAACTGGTTAGCTTTCTGCGTGTTTTCATCCACGCTGCTGATAACCTTCATCTGCATTTCAAATCGGCGAGAGCTGGCAATCATGTCAGCCATTGCCGCCACCGGTTTGACGTTACTCCCCTCCAGCACGCCGGACTGCAAACGCAGCGTAGGGTCAGCCTGTAAGGTCTGCCCACGCGTGGCGATCGCCGACGGCGTGAGATGGAAAAGCCCGTCGTCACCGCGCGCCACTTCCGTCGCGTTTGCCTTGACCACTTTCAGCTTGCCAACCGGCGACACCGTATTCGGTGGGTCGCCCGGCGTCAGCGCCGAAATAGTGCCGTCCGAGGCGATAGTCACCTGCGAGCCTTCCGGTACGCTAAGCGGCCCGGCTTCACCGATAACCGGGTTGCCCTGAATAGTCAGTTGGCCCGTCGGGCTGACCTGGATGTTGCCGTTACGGGTATAGCCTTCGCTACCGTCCGCCGATTGCACCGCCAGCCAACCATCCTGTTGAATCGCCACGTCCAGCGGACGCGCGGTATAGTCCAGTTGCCCTGGCGTCATATCCGCCCCCGGCGTGGTAGCGGCGACCAGCGTACGTGTTTCCACGGACGGCCCCACGACCGGCACCGCGCGCATGGCGGTTAACTGTGCGCGAAAGCCCGGCGTGGAGGTGTTAGCAAGGTTGCTCGCCGTGACCGACTGCTGCTGCATGGTCTGGCTGGCGGCACCCATTGCCGTGTATATCGCGTGATCCATGACGTCACCCTGTTAGAGAATTAACGCAGGTTAACCAGCGTGTTGAGGATCTGGTCCTGGGTTTTGATGGTCTGCGCATTCGACTGGTAGTTACGCTGCGCCACAATCATGTTCACCAGTTCTTTACTCAGATCGACGTTGGAAGCCTCCAGCGCACCGTTGGTCAGCGAACCGAAGTTACCGGTCCCCGCGGTACCCAGCAGCGCCACGCCGGAAGACTGAGTGGCTGACCAGACGTTATCGCCTTCCGATTGCAGACCGCCGGTGTTGGAGAAGTTCGCCAGCACAATCTGGCCCAGCAGCTGGCTTTGGCGGTTGGAGTAGTTCCCCACCACCGAACCATCGTCGTTGACCTGATAGCTCACCAGGCTGCCCGGCGCGTAGCCGTTCTGAGTGGTCGCGACCACATCGCTGGAGCCGGTGTTTTGCTGCATGGAGTTGAGGAAGCTGAGGTTGAAGGTGCCGGCAGTGGAACCGTTCAGGGATAAAATAGGTATATCAACCGTCATCGCTGCGGCTGTCGATGCAGTGTCGGTGCTAGTTACCGATTTCAGCGTTCCGCTAGGGTTAAACTCCATCTGAGCCATTTTTGCAAATCCGGCACCAGATACACTCGTGTCCTGCGTATAAACATCCCACTTATTGGCTTCTGTTTTCACGTAATAAACGTTCAGATCGTGAGAGTTACCCAGGCTGTCATAGACGGTCACGGTACCTTTTTTGTTATAGGTATCCGGGTCACTTGGGTTGAAGGTTTTGGTGATAGCGTTATCGGTGGAGTTCAGGTTCATCTGCATGGTGCCGGTGGTCGACGCTTTCGCCGACATCAGCGTGTTCGGAATCGACAGCGCGACCGGGTTAGCACCCTGCTGGATGGTTGGCGGCGTACCGTTGGCCGGGTAGCCGGTCAGGTTCAGCCCCTGGGAGTTCACCAGATTACGGTTCTCATCGAGTGAGAACTGGCCGTTACGGCTGTAGTACACCGCACCGTTGTTATCGACCAGACGGAAGAAACCGTTCTGGCTGATAGCCACGTCCAGCGCACGTCCGGTGCTGGTGGTGGTGCCGTCAGTAAAGTCTTGCGTGATCCCCGCAACTTTAACGCCCAGACCGACTTTAGAGCCGGCGAACATATCCGCAAACGACGCCGACCCGGATTTAAAGCCATAGGTGGCGGAGTTGGCGATGTTGTTGCCGATAACATCGAGGTTGGTGGCAGCCGCGTTTAAACCACTGACTGCTTGTGAAAAGGCCATAACGTCTCTCCTGAAATAGTGATACGCAAATCCCTTCAAGTTGCATCAAGGCGGCGGGTGAATGAACGCAGCCCACGCCGAGGTGGCTTAAAGGATGACGTGCATCAAGGCTTAAATAATCTGGCGAACCTGATCCAGCGTGGTGGTGCCGTAAGTTCCCAAATCCAGTTTGTTTCCGTCTTTGCCCAAAGTTACGCCCTGAACCAGAGCAAATTGCAGCGGCTGAACCACCATCTGCGTGGTTCCCTGGCTAGCGGCAAAGGTGATGTTGTATGCGCCATCCGGCGCCGCCGAGCCATCATCCTGCTTGCCGTCCCAGGTATAGGTATGAACGCCTGCCGTTTGCGCGCCCATATTCAGCGTGCGGATCACTTTGCCGTTGCCATCGGTGATGGTGGCGGTGACCTTCTCAGCCGGTTGCGTCAGTTCAATGCCAAACGGCGTGGTATCCACGTTCTCGCTGCTGCTGTTTTTTCCCGCAAGAATGGTTGAGCCAGGGACCATCACGCCGCGACCGACCAAAGCGCCGGCCTGCAGAGACTGGCCGCTATTGATTTGTCCGGAGATGGAGCCCAGGGTGGTGTTGAGCTTCTCAATGCCGCTTAGGGTGCTTATCTGCGCCAGCTGTGAAGTCAGTTCGTTGTTCTGCAGCGGGTTGGTCGGATCCTGGTTCTTCAACTGCGCCACCAGCAGCGTCAGAAAGCTGCTTTGCAGATCGGAGGAGCTGTTGGTCCCGGTGCTGCTGACCGACGACGATGAGGACGCCGCCTTGCTGCTCGCGGTATCGGTAATATTGGCTACGATAGACATCGGTTATCTCCTTATTGTCCAAGCGTCAGCGTTTTGAGCATCATGCTTTTCACGGTGTTCAGCACTTCGACGTTGGCCTGATAACTGCGCGACGCGGACATGGTGTTGACCATCTCGCCAACCACGTCCACGTTAGGCATCCGGACATAACCTTTGGCATCCGCCAGCGGGTTGCCCGGCTGATAAACCAGCTTGTCGGGCTCCTGACTTTCCACGACATCAGCCACCTTCACGCCGCCGGTAGCGGCACCAATCGGCGCATCCACCTGGAAAACAACCTGCTTGGCGCGATACGGTTGCCCGTCCGGCCCGGCCACGCTGTCGGCGTTCGCCAGGTTACTGGCGGCCACGTTCAGACGTTTGGACTGCGCGGTAAGCGCAGAACCCGCGACGTCGAAGATATTGAGTAATGCCATGGGTTAGTTCCCCTGCTGCAGGACACTCATCATGCCCTTGATTTGTCCGCCCAGAACCGTAAGCCCGGTCTGGTACTGGAGGCTGTTATCGGCGAACTGCGTACGTTCCCGGTCCATATCGACGGTGTTACCATCCATCGCTGGCTGGTCGGGAATGCGGTACAGAAGGTCGGCTTCAGGTGTCGAGATTGTCTGGGCGGGAATGTGGCGTGAAGAGGTCAGCGTCAGCGAAACGCCGCTGTTTTCCGCGCGCCCGCGCGCCATCACTTTTTTAAGTTCGCTGGCAAAATCCATATCGCGCGCCTGATACCCCGGGGTATCGGCGTTGGCAATATTGGCAGCCAGAATCTCCTGACGCTCAGCGCGCAGGTTTAGAGCTTCTTGCTGAAAACGTAATGCGGCGTCGAGTTTATCGAGCATGTCTCCTCCGCTAATGACAAAGTTTCAGCTATAAGCTTAATTCTCCGCACCTGCGCGTCATCGTCGGAATAAGCGCAATATGCGTCGCTATTTATTGCGTTGATGTCGGAACAAGTTGGGTAAAATGCGTACATTCGCCATCCACTGGAGCGTTCAATGCGTCAGCTCATTGCCCCATTTACCGCAGCGCTGCTGGCCTTCGGCCCGTTGGCTCAAGCGGCTGATATCCAGACTCAGTTGACCGATTTTTTTACCCAGCGGCTTACCGGTTTTAGCACTGAAGTCAGCGTCAGCCTGCGCAATGCGCAAAATCTGAAGCTTGCCTGCGATGAGCCTGCGTTTACGACGCCGGGGAATTCGCGCCTGTGGGGAAATTTAACGGTGCTGGCGCAGTGCGGGAATGCGAAACAGTATTTGCAGGTCAGCGTGCAGGCGATGGGTGATTACGTTGTTGCCGCCGCGCCGATTGTGCGCGGAACGCCGATTGAAGCGCAGAGCGTGACGTTGATGCGCGGCCGGCTCGATCAATTACCGCCTCGCACCATGCTAACGCTGGCGCAGGCCGAAGATGCTATCAGCCTGCGCGACGTGGCTATCGGGCAGCCCATTCAGCTGTCAATGGTGCGCCAGTCATGGCGGGTGAAAGCCGGGCAAAAGGTGATGGTGATTGCGCAAGGGGATGGATTCAGTATCAACAGTGAAGGCCAGGCATTAAACAATGCCGCCGTGGCGCAAAGCGCGCGGGTGCGAATGCCGTCCGGACAGGTGGTGAGCGGACAGGTCAATACTGATGGGAATATTCTGATTAATCTATAAACGTCATAAAGAAACTGTATCGCTTGCCGATAGATAATTAACAATTAATGAGAGTCGGCGCCTGCGCCATACCAGAGCCTCCATGAGGAAAGAACCATGAGCATCGATCGTACATCACCTCTGAAAGCTGTCACCACCGTACAGCCGCGCGAAACCCCAGAAACCAGCGCGCAAAAAACGCGCGCGGAAAAAACCACCACCGCCACCAGCGCGAGTGTGACTTTAAGCAATGCGCAGACGGCGTTAACCCGCTCCGGCAGCAGCGATATTAATATGGCCCGCGTCGAAGAACTGAAAACGGCAATCCGTAATGGCGAATTAAAAATGGATACCGGCAAGATTGCCGACGCGTTAATCCAGGACACCCAAGACTATCTACAGAGTAAATAAAAAAGATGAGCGGTTTGTCAGCGATACTCGACCAAATGATCAGCATCCTCAACTCGCTAAAAGAGGTGATGGATGCTGAGCAGCAGCAGCTCTCCGCAGGCAACGTCAACGGCCTGCAACTTGCCAGCATCACGGAAGAGAAAAGCTCTCTGTTGGCAACGTTAGACTATCTGGAGAAACAGCGCCGGGTCGAACAAACGGCGCAACGCAACGCCGAAGAAGAGGTAGGCGACCGCTGGCAGGCTATCACCGATACCACGCAGCATCTACGCCGCGTAAATCAGCACAACGGCTGGTTACTTGAAGGTCAGATTGAGCGCAATCAACAGGCGATTGACGTTCTCAAACCGTTCCAGGAAACGGGGCTTTACGGTAAAGATGGTCAGACGGCAGGAAGTAGTCTGGCGCGTAGCGCGAAGAAATTCTCAGTGTAAAACGTGCGGGGCACCATGATGTGCCCCGCGAAGTGCATCTCTTTTACGCCGTCCGGCGAGCAAACTCTTTAATCTTGAATCCCAGAATCGCCAGCGTTGCAAAGTAAGCGACGATCCCCACCAGCACCACGCCCGTCAGACGCAGCAGGCGGAATGGCATTGTCCCCTGCGACCACTCCGGCATCACATGCATCATACCCAGCAGCGCAGCCGCCATCACCAGAACAGAGACAACCAGACGCACCAGGAACATGCGCCAGCCCGGCTGCGGGGTAAAGATTTTCTGTTTACGCAGCTGCCAGTAAAGCAGCGCCGCGTTAAGACAGGCCGCCAGACCAATCGACAGTGACAGCCCCGCATGCTTAAGCGGGCCGATAAACGCCAGGTTCATCACCTGGGTCATAATCAGCGTCACAATAGCGATCTTGACCGGGGTTTTAATATCCTGGCGTGAGTAGAAGCCCGGAGCCAGCACCTTCACGACAATCAACCCCATCAGGCCGACCGAGTAGGCCACCAGCGCACGCTGGGTCATTGCCGCATCGAATGCGGTGAATTTGCCGTACTGGAACAGCGCCACGGTCAACGGTTTAGCCAGAATCCCCAACGCGACCGCGCTTGGCAGCGCCAGCAGGAAACACAGGCGCAAGCCCCAGTCCATCAGGCGACAGTATTCATCATGGTTGCCGCTGGCAAAGCTTTTCGACAGCGATGGCAGCAGGATAGTCCCCAACGCCACGCCCAGCACGCCGGAGGGGAACTCCATCAAACGGTCAGCATAGTACATCCACGAGACGGACCCGGAGACAAGGAAGGAGGCAAAAATGGTGTTGATAATAAGCGAAATCTGGCTGACGGAAACGCCAAGAATTGCCGGCCCCATCTGTTTCACCACCCGCACCGCGCCCGCATCTTTCAGGCTAAAGCGCGGTAGCACCAGCATGCCGATTTTCTTCAAGTGCGGCAGCTGATAGGCCAATTGCAACACGCCGCCGACCGTGACCGCCCACGCCAGCGCCAGCACCGGTGGATGGAAGTGCGGTGCGGCAAACAGCGCGAAGCCAATCATGCTGACGTTCAGGAACGTGGGGGCAAACGCGGGAACCGAGAAACGGTTCCAGGTATTCAAAATCGCCCCGACCAGCGAGGCCAGCGAGATCAGCAGAATATAGGGGAAAGTAATGCGCAGCAGCTGCGTGGTTAAGGCAAATTTATCTGCGGTATCGGCAAAACCGGGGGCGGTAATGGTAATCACCCACGGTGCAGCAATCATCCCCAGCACCGTCACCAGCGCCAGCGCCAGGGTTAACAGACCAGAGACATAGGAGACGAAGACGCGGGTCGCATCTTCACCCTGCTTGCTTTTGTATTCGGCAAGAATCGGCACGAATGCCTGAGAAAATGCGCCTTCGGCAAAAATACGACGCAGTAGATTTGGCAGCTTAAACGCCACGAAAAAAGCATCAGTGGCCATACCGGCACCGAATACCCTCGCTACAATCGCGTCACGCGCAAATCCCAATACGCGCGAAAACATGGTCATCGAGCTGACGGCTGCCAGCGATTTAAGTAGGTTCATTAATCTGTGATTCCACAACCTGGATCAGAGCGCCCGCTAGATGAGCGCTGAAAAAGTGGCGTTAGTCTACCGGGTTCAGGGTGAATTGCCACTGCCAGTTGTTACAGCTGATGTGGGTTTACAGTGGAACTTGCCGGCTGAGTGCGGGGTTCCGTTCACCTTTCGTCAAGCGATATATGACGCCTCGTTTCCCGTGAACGGGCTAAGGGGGGCGCCGCGCCCCCCTTTGCAATCCCCGCGGCCCCGCGGCGAAATCGGTGCTTCGCACTGCGTTCGCCTCCGAACTCCAGCCTGCGGCACGGCGAAACTCGACCTCCTGTCTCGGTTCGCCTCAGTCCGCCGTCCTGGCGGACTGACCTTGTCTTCCCTTCTCCGGCTCACCGATTTCAAGCGGGGACTCATCGGTTTCAGCGACACTGACGTTTGTTTTTAGCTAAAAAACGGAAGCGGCATAGGTGGCGTCTGAATCGCCGAAGCGTTGCCTGGAGGCCGGGGCAGCCCACAGGGATGTGGGCTGAGGGCGCGGCTTTACAGGGATGTTACCTCGCGCCCGACCCGGAAGCCGGAAGGCATAAGCTGAGGGTACCGCGAAGCGGCGATTCTGCCGCCAGAGCCTGGGGGTGCAGGGGGCGGCGGCGATTGGCCGCCCCTTGCGCGCTCTTTGCGTCGCACTTTTTATATGGCAAGAGTAGAAAGGGAGCGCAACAAAGCTCCCTTTTCAATTGTATTGTCCATTGAATGTAATCTTGGTCTATTCCCGGATCGCCTCACGCCATAACCCTTCCACAATACGCTGGGCATAAATCGCCTGCTCGCCCGCCGTATCCGGAACAGTCTGATTTTGCACACACTCAATAAAGTGACGCGCGCAGCCGCTAAAACCGCGCTGTTCGAGGGTCGTTTGCCAGCCGGGAATCGGCTGCGTGACGATACCGGCACCGCGCTCTTCTCGCCACTCACGCATATCCGTCACCTCGTACAGCCCACCATCCGTTACCGCCTGCACCCATTCGCGTTGGCTGCCCGCGCGGCGGTGCATGCTGGTGGTAATCTGTAGCCCTGGCTGGCTGAAGTGATGCTCCGCGTAGAACATGCAGCCCTGGTCAGTGGTTTGCAGCATACCGCCGCTGAGCTTCGCCTTACCGTCGGCCAGCCACAGCGCGGTATCCACCACGTGCAGATAGTCATCCAGCAGCGTAAAACGCAGGTCGTGCGGACCCACGCTGTCAGCGCGGTGCTTGTCCATGCGCAACGAAGACATCTCACCAGCCCGCTGCTTTAACTGCTTATACAGCGGGGAAAAACGGCGGTTAAAGCCCACCATCAGAGTCAGGTTTTTACGCGCTGCCAATGCCACCAGCCGCTCGGCATCGTCGAGCTTATCGGCCAACGGTTTGTCGACGCAGACATGGACACCGGCATTGAGCAGTTCGCTCACCACGGCGTAATGCGAAGCCGTAGAGCTATGAACGAAGACCGCATCACACTGGGCGGCAAGTGCCGTAAGCGAGTCGGCATAGGGCATACGGTAGTTTTCACATACCCGCAGCGCCTTTTCTTTCCCCGGCGACCAGGCTGCCTGTAGCGTCCAATCGGTCGCTGCACTTAATACCGGCAGCCACGCTTTCTGGGCGATACCGCCCAGCCCCACCACGCCAATGCGAATTTTAGCCATCCTGATTACTCTCCAAGGTGCGCCAGCAGTGATTCCAGACGCTGTTTCAACTCGGCGACTTCGCCTTCCAGCGCGTCGACGCGGGAGCGCAGATCATCATCAATCAGCGGGGAATCTGGCTGGCTGGCCGCCATCGCCTGCAGGTCCACCTCGCCGCTGAACAGATGCATATAGCGGCTTTCGCGTTTACCCGGCTCGCGCGGCAGACGAACGACAAACGGGCCATCTTCACGATTCGCCAGACGTTCGAGAGTGTTCTCAACTTCCGCCATATCGCTAAATTCATGCATACGCTGCGCGCGACCGCGCAGTTCGCCAGGAGTTTGCGCACCGCGCAGCAGCAGCGTAGTAATCAGCGCTACTTCCGCGGTCGAGAGCTTAAGGTCACCAAATTCAGAATTACAAAAACGCTGCTCGTATTTCATTACCCGGTTACCAAAACCGCTGACCGTACGCAGGTAGTGACGTTTGACCAGCATATCAAGCTGATTCTGCACTTCCGCTTCGCTGAGCGTCATCACCGGTTCCCGGTTGGTTTTCTGGTTGCAGGCCGTAACCACACCGTTAATCGACAGCGGATACTGCTCGGGGGTAGTAACCTGTTTTTCCAGCAGGCAGCCGATAACGCGGGCCTCGAGCGGACTTAATTGGTATTTCATGGTTGTCTCCTTATCGACCAGCAGTCCATTGTGGGGTAGTCAACGCCGTGAGCACGTGATCGCGCCACTCGCCGTCAATCAGCAAATAGTCTTTGGCGTAGCCTTCTTTTTCGAAACCCAATCGCGCCAGCAGGTCACCGCTGCGCTGATTGTGCGGCATGTAGTTGGCCATAATACGGTGAATGTGTTGCGTTCGTTGCATATAGCGGATAGCGCTGGAGAGCGCCTCGAACATCATCCCTTGTCCCTGCCATTTCTGGCCGATGGAGTAGCCAAGATAGCAGGCATGGAATGAGCCGCGCACTACGTTGGAAAAATTTGCCACGCCGATAATCTCTTTCTCTTCCGGATCGAGCAGCGCGAAATAAAAAGCCGTTCCCTGTTTATGAAACTCATTGATCATCGACAATCGCGCCTGCCAGCCCGATGGGTAGCAATGGCTGTCATCGCGGACAGGTTCCCAGGGTTTTAAAAATTGCCGGTTTTCGGCGTAATAATCCGCCAGACGCCAGGCGTCCCGGTCATGAACCAGACGCACGACCATCCGGTCGGTGGTTAACCTAATTTTCGGCACACTACTGCGATAGCCAAACATCTCACTACTCCCGTACCCAACCTATACCCTGGTCGTTTAACTATACCTGCACCACGGCAGCCAATGAAAACAACAATCTATTATTTTGCATTGTGATAAAAAAGCCCCGCGACTGGCAATACGTGAAAAGGTGAGACAGTCCAGCAAAATGAAGATGTTTCTGGTATTTTCTAACCGCTTGAGAAATGAGGAAAAGACCAAAACGGTTATTTATTCAGCTGAATAACCCATTTTTGCCATTTAGAGACAAATAAAGCAGTGCCAACTTTGCGAGAATTCGCTGCCTCAGATTTCGACATGCCTCTATCGTGTATTCTAAGGCGCTCCTGCGGTATCAAAGTTTATTTCTTTAAAGGCTCCATGATCGGTGAAATTAGCATTACCAAACTGCGATGCCGACTTTTCAATGATAAAAAGTCTGCCAACCGCCACGATAAATAGGATCGTTTAGCACGGTATTTATCCGTTTAGAATCTGTCCACACCGGATTTTGCGCGCAGCATGAGGTCGGTTTCCGGTAACGGTTGAACCTCTCCACGGCACTTTCAGTGTTTTCCGCTGTCACAGACCTACTGACAGCGTATGCTGCTCTTAGTCAGGATGAACATGATGCATCTCGTTGAGGAACCCCATGAATAAATTGTTAGTCATTGCCGCCCTGATTGTCAGCGGTCTGGTCGTTGGTTGTAACCAGCTTACGCAGTATTCCGTCAGCGAGCAGGAGATTAATCAGGCGTTACAGAAACGTAATAATTTCTCCAAAGATATCGGGCTCCCTGGCGTCGCGGACGCGCATATCGTCCTCAGCAACCTCACCAGCGCGATTGGCCGTGAAGAACCGAATAAAATCACGCTCAGTGGCGATGCGAAACTGGACCTGAACTCACTGTTTGGCAGCCAGAAAGCTAACATTGTTCTGACGCTTAAAGCGCTGCCGGTCTTTAACCAGGAACAGGGCGCTATCTATCTACAGGAGATGGAAGTCCAGGACGCGAAAGTGACGCCGGAAAAAATGCAATCGGTGGTACAAACGCTTATCCCGTACCTGAACCAGTCTCTGCGCACCTACTTCAATAAACAGCCCGCCTACGTGCTGAAAGAAGATGCCAGCCAGGGCGAAGCGCTGGCGAAAAAATACGCCAAAGGTATCGAAGTGAAGCCTGGTGAGATAATCATCCCGTTCACTAATTGATTCATCCACAAAAATGCCCGGCGATGACCGGGCATTTTTTTATCTAAAAGAGATGCAAAGGAAAACGTTTACGCTTATCCTTAGTGCCCGGCAAAAATGACTGCAATCCCACCAGCCGGAGCCTCAAATGACCGCATTACCTCAAGTTGTGAAAATTCGCCGCCCAGACGACTGGCATATTCATCTTCGCGATGGCGAGATGCTGAAAACGGTTGTTCCGTATACCAGTGAACTGTATGGCCGCGCGATTATCATGCCGAATCTGGTTCCGCCAATCACCACCGTGGATGCGGCTATCGCCTACCGCCAGCGTATTCTTGACGCCGTGCCTGCCGGGCATGATTTCACTCCGTTGATGACCTGTTATTTAACCGATACGTTGGATCCTAACGAGCTCGAGCGCGGCTTTAATGAAGGTGTATTTACCGCCGCCAAGCTGTATCCGGCTAACGCGACCACCAATTCCAGCCATGGTGTCACCAGCACCGATGCCATCATGCCGGTACTTGAGCGTATGGAAAAGCTGGGCATGCCGCTGTTGGTACACGGCGAAGTCACCCACGCGGATATCGATATTTTCGACCGCGAAGCACGCTTTATTGATACCGTGATGGAACCGCTGCGCCAACGCCTGCCGGGGTTGAAGGTGGTATTTGAGCACATCACCACCAAAGACGCAGCGGAATACGTCCGCGACGGTAACGAGCTTATCGCTGCCACGATCACCCCGCAGCACCTGATGTTTAACCGCAACCACATGCTGGTCGGCGGCGTGCGTCCGCATCTGTACTGTCTGCCAATCCTTAAGCGCAACGTCCACCAGCAGGCGCTGCGTGAACTGGTTGCCAGCGGCTTTACCCGCGCGTTCCTCGGCACCGATTCGGCACCCCATGCCCGTCACCGTAAAGAAGCGAGCTGCGGCTGCGCCGGGTGCTTCAACGCCCCAACCGCACTGGGCAGCTACGCCACGGTATTCGAAGAGATGAATGCACTACAGCACCTGGAAGCCTTCTGTTCGCTAAACGGATCACGCTTCTACGGTCTGCCGGTCAACGAAGGCTTTGTCGAGCTGGTACGTGAAGAGAGCCAGGTGGCCGAAAGCATCGCGCTGAGCGACGATACTCTGGTGCCATTCCTCGCCGGCGAAACGCTGCGCTGGACGGTGAAAAAATAAAATCGCGCCCCTTGTTGTAAAAGCCTGAATGTGACTGTATAAATATACAGTATATTACACAGGGGGCAATTATGCGTATTGAAGTCACTGTTGCAAAAACCACCGTGCTGCCCGCCGGTGCCTTAGACGCGCTGGCAGACGAACTATCCCGCCGTATTAACAACCAGTTTCCCGACAGCGGAGGCAACGTCAGCGTGCGTTACGCCGCCAGCAACAACCTCTCCGTCATTGGTGGCATTAAAGAAGATAAAGACCGTATCACCGAGATCCTGCAAGAAACGTGGGAGAGTGCGGACGACTGGTTTATTACCGATTAACCCTTGTTCCAACATTGTGTTTTTGCCGGGTCGCCCCGGCTTTTTTTCATCTTTATCCGCTTGTTTTCCCCGCCTTTCATCGCCATATTTTAGATTAGCCGCAAAAACAATGAGCAAAATGGTTGTTTATTGCGCAAACAACAACCTACTCAGGAATTTATGTTGCTTTTGATTTCAATTCTCGAGTATTTATTGAATTGTTGTATACTGATAAAGCTTCACAAAAAATTGCATTAAACCTCGAGAGTTGTTGCCTTTTAACACGTATATAAGGGGTTATGATGGAAAAGAATAATGAAGTCATCCAGACCCATCCCCTCGTCGGATGGGACATCAGCACCGTAGATAGCTATGATGCGCTGATGTTGCGCCTGCACTACCAAGACCCCAATGAAGCGAGCAACAAAGAAGCAGAAGTTGGCCAGACGCTATGGTTAACGACGGACGTCGCACGTCAGTTTATTTCTATTCTTGAAGCCGGGATTGCCAAAATTGAGTCTGGCGATTATCAGGTCAACGAGTATCGCAGGCATTAATGCCGATACTTTCCTCGAGTTAAGAGCCAACAGGCACCTGCGGGTGCCTTAATTATTTCCACGCTTGTATAACCTCTATGGGTTAATTACTCTACCGGTCTGTGTTTCGCGCCTAAACATCGTGTCAGGAAAGACTATGCAATACGATCTTATTATTATTGGCAGCGGCTCCGTCGGCGCTGCGGCAGGTTATTACGCCCGAAAAGCAGGATTAAACGTCCTGATGACCGACGCCCATATGCCGCCACACCAGCAGGGTAGCCACCACGGAGATACGCGCCTGATGCGTCATGCCTACGGCGAAGGCGAAAAATACGTGCCGCTGGTACTGCGCGCCCAGGCGTTATGGGATGAACTTGCCACCACCAGCGGTGAAGAGCTGTTTGAACGCAGCGGCGTGGTTAACCTTGGCCCTGCCCACTCCACCTTTCTCCAGACCGCAGCGCAAAGCGCCGCGCAGTTCGCTCTCCCGGTAGAGCATCTCGATGCCGCCGCAGTGATGAAACGTTGGCCGGAAATTTCCGTACCGAGCGATTATCACGCCGTTTTCGAACCTAACGCTGGAGTGCTGAAAAGCGAACTGGCGGTCAAAACGCTGATTGCGATGGCCAAAGACGCCGGCTGCGCGCAGCTATTTAATTGCCCCGTTACCGCAATCCATAGCGATGCTGACGGCGTAACGATTGAAACCTCCGAAGGCAGCTGGCGCGGCAAAAAGTTACTGCTGAGCGCGGGCACCTGGGTGAAACAGTTCTACCCTGAGTTGCCTATTCAACCAGTACGCAAAGTGTTTGCCTGGTATCAGGCCGATGGCCGCTACAGTAAAAAGAATAATTTCCCGGCCTTCACCGGTGAGCTACCGAATGGCGACCAGTTCTACGGTTTCCCAGCGGTGGAGAATGAGCTAAAAATCGGTAAGCATAACGGCGGCCAGGTGATAAACAGCCCCGAGGAACGAAAAGCATTTGCGGCAGTTGCGACCGATGGCTCAGAAGCCTTCAGCTTCCTGCGCCAGATCCTGCCGGGAATTGGCGGTTGCCTGCACGGCGCATCCTGCACCTATGATAACTCGCCGGATGAAGATTTTATTATCGACACCCTGCCCGGCCAACCGGATGTCCTGTTTATCGGTGGACTGAGCGGCCATGGCTTTAAGTTTGCTACCGTACTGGGCGAAATTGCCGCCCAGTTTGCACAACAGCAGACCCCAGCGTTTGACCTGAGTCCCTTCACGCTTAACCGCTTTAATCAATAAAACAAAACGGCCCCGAATTTTCGGGGCCGTTCACTCGAGAATGCTATGCGTCGCCTGTTCAACTACCTTATCAACAATATCCGCGAACACCTGATGCTCTATCTGATGCTCTGGCTACTGTTGGCGGTGCTCGACATCGCCTATCTCTATTTCAGCTAATTACCGGCGCTTTCCGGGTCCGGAATACCCAGTTTGGTGTTCAGGCGACCGCGGGACTTATTGAAAATTTTATTGCCGTTTTCCCGCCCAGCGCGACGTAGCCGTTGCTCTTCTTCCGGCAGTTTATGTTCTTCCTGACAGGCTTCGCTGCAACAGCCATCATATTTCGCCGCACAGGCCGGACATTGGATAAACAACAGATGGCAACCGTCGTTTAAGCAATTGGTGTGGCTGTCGCATAGCGTGCCGCACTGATGGCAATGAGCAATGATCTCATCGGAAATACGCTCGCCCATGCGTTCGTCAAAGACAAAGTTCTTGCCAATAAAGCGCACCGGCAGCCCCTGCTCACGTGCACGACGCGCGTACTCGATGATCCCGCCTTCGATGTGCCAGACCTGCTTAAAGCCGTTGTGCTTCATCCACGCGCTGGCTTTCTCACAGCGAATGCCACCGGTGCAGTACATCACGATCTTCTTATCTTTATGCTCCTGCATCATCTCGACCGCCTTCGGCAATTGCTCGCGGAAGGTATCTGCCGGGATTTCCAGCGCCTGGTCGAAATGACCCACTTCATATTCGTAGTGGTTGCGCATATCGATAAACACCGCATCCGGGTCGTCGAGCATGGCGTTAACTTCTGCGGCCTTCAGGTACTCGCCCACATCGCTGGCATCAAAGGTTGAGTCTTCAATACCATCGGCGACAATACGCTCGCGCACCTTCATACGCAGTACCCAGAACGACTTACCGTCATCGTCCAGTGCAATGTTAAGGCGCAGGTTTTTCAACGCCGGGTCAAAGCCGTCCAGGCACTCGCGCAGCGCATCAACCTGGCTTGCAGGCACGCTAATCTGCGCATTGATCCCTTCGCGGGCAAGGTAGACGCGGCCAAAGACATTTAGCGCCGACAGCGCAACGTAGAGCGCATCGCGCGTTGCTTTTGGATCGACAATGGTAAAGTATTTATAGAATGAGATGGTGGTGCGTGGCTCAGTTTCTGCCAGCATCTGCGCTTTCAGCGTCTCATTCGAAATGCGGTTATGCAACACTGGCATGGTGTTCTTATCCTGCAAAATTGAATGGATGATTCGGTTTATTGATAAACGGGGCGCATGATATAGCAATCATCGCCAATTTACATCTCCATATTTTGCGCTACATTTTTATCACTATCTATTAGGTACCTTAAAACAATTGTTTAAATTAACACCAGTCGATTGCTGGTCATTTTGGATGACAGAGAAAAAGTGCAACAATAGAGCCAGTTGCTTATAACAACAGGAAAGACATGACCCAGTTACCCAAATTTACCGCCGCACTGCTGCACCCCCGTTATTGGCTGTTATGGCTGGCCGTTGGCCTGCTCTGGCTAGTCGTTCAGTTGCCGTATCCGGTTCTTTATCGTCTGGGCCATGCAATGGGCCGATTGGCTATGCGCTTAATGAAACGACGCGCCAAAATTGCTTATCGTAATCTTGAGCTCTGTTTCCCCGACATGAGCGAAGCGGAACGTCAGCAATTGGCGGTGAAGAATTTTGAATCGGTGGGCATGGGCGTCATTGAAACCGGCATCGCCTGGTTCTGGCCTACCGCCCGCATAAATCGCTGGATGGATGCGAGTGGTCTTGAGCATATTCGCGCAGTACAGGATTCCGGGCGCGGCGTATTGCTGATCGGGATTCATTTCCTGACCCTCGAAATGGGCGCGCGGATGTTCGGTATTCATAATCCCGGTATCGGCGTCTACCGCCCGAATGACAACCCGGTCATCGACCTGCTCCAGACCTGGGGCCGCATGCGTTCCAATAAAGACATGATCGATCGTAAAGACCTAAAAGGGATGGTCAGAGCGCTGAAAAATGGCGAAATAATCTGGTATGCGCCGGATCACGACTACGGCCCGCGCGCTAGCGTGTTTGCTCCGTTGTTCGCGGTAAAAGATGCGGCGACCACCTCCGGTACCTGGATGCTGGCGAAGATGTCTAAAGCCTGCGTCGTGCCGTTCGTACCGCGCCGTAAGCCGGATGGCAAAGGCTACGAGCTGATCATCCTGCCGCCTGAGTGCACCCCGCCGCTGGATGATGCCGAAACCACCGCCATGTGGATGAATAAAGTTATTGAGCAGTGCATCATGATGGCTCCTGAACAGTACATGTGGTTACACCGCCGCTTTAAAACGCGCCCCGAGGGCATGCCCTCCCTGTACTAGCTCTTCCACGCGCAGCCCCGGCTGCGCGTTTTTGTTTTAGCTTTAAAGCTTCCCGCATTGCGACGATATGAACACAGGCGCATAATTAGCAGGCTTATATATACAGTCTTTTTTGGCGACACATCGCCTGCGGAATCCTATGCAACCCTCAGATGCCCCCATAAACTGGAAGCGTAATCTCACCGTCGTTTGGTTCGGCTGCTTTTTAACCGGTGCCGCATTCAGCCTGGTGATGCCTTTTCTCCCCCTCTATGTGGAACAACTTGGCATAACCGGTCATAGCGAACTCAATATGTGGTCCGGGCTGGTATTCAGTATCACTTTCCTGTTTTCCGCTATTGCTTCTCCGCTGTGGGGCGGGCTCGCAGACCGTAAAGGCCGTAAAATCATGCTGCTGCGCTCGGCGCTGGGCATGGGAGTCGTGATGCTGCTAATGGGGCTGGCACAGAATATCTGGCAATTCCTGGTGCTGCGGGCGCTACTGGGGCTGTTAGGTGGTTTTATTCCTAACGCCAACGCCCTGATTGCAACACAAATCCCGCGCCACAAAAGCGGCTGGGCGCTGGGGACATTATCTACGGGTGGGGTCAGTGGCGCGTTATTAGGGCCACTGGCGGGCGGGTTCCTCGCGGACAACTATGGCCTGCGTCCGGTCTTCTTTATTACCGCAGCGGTCTTGTTTATTTGCTTTATTCTGACGCTCTTTTTTATCCGCGAGAACTTCACCCCGGTCTCCAAAAAGGAGATGCTGCACGTCAAAGAGGTGTTTGGCTCACTGAAAAACCGCGAGCTGGTCTTAAGCCTGTTTGTCACCACCTTAATCATTCAGGTCGCCACCGGCTCAATTGCTCCTATATTGACGCTTTATGTGCGCGATCTTGCGGGTAATATCAGCGATATTGCATTTATCAGCGGCATGATTGCCTCGGTACCCGGCGTGGCCGCGCTGCTGTGCGCGCCGCGACTGGGCAAACTTGGCGATCGCATCGGTCCCGAAAAGATCCTGATCGCCGCCCTCATCATTTCAGTGCTGTTACTGATCCCCATGTCGTTTGTACAAACCCCGTTACAGCTAGGCATCCTGCGTTTTCTGCTCGGCGCTGCCGATGGCGCGCTGCTACCCGCTGTGCAAACGCTGCTGGTCTACAACTCCAGCAACCAAATTGCCGGGCGTATTTTCAGCTATAACCAATCCTTTCGCGATATCGGTAACGTCACCGGCCCGCTGATTGGCGCCGCCGTCTCAGCAAACTATGGCTTCCGCGCCGTGTTTTTCGTTACCGCCCTGGTGGTATTAATTAACGCCGTTTATACCGGGCTTAGCCTGCGTCGTCGTTCCGCCCCATCCCGTACCTGAAGCAGTCGCCCGGCGGTTTGCGTAAATTCAAAGCCCCGGGCGTGTACAACCAAAAAGTTCAGCTATTATTTTCCTGAATACCCATCATATTGCAGGGAGTTGAGATGACTTTATATGCCACCCTCGAAGAAGCTATTGATGCGGCACGCGAAACGTTCCTCGCCGATAACCCCGGTCTTGAGGAAGGTGACGCGGACGTACAGCAGTTCAATATGCAAAAGTACGTTCAACAAGACGGCGACATTATGTGGCAGGCCGAGTTCTTTGCCGACGAGGATGAAGACGGTGAATGCCTGCCGATGCTCACTGGCGAAGCGGCCCAGAGCGTATTTGACGGCGACTTCGATGAAGTTGAACTACGTCAGGAATGGATAGAAGAGAATACGTTGCACGAATGGGATGAGGGCGAGTATCAGCTTGAGCCCTCGCTGGATACCGAAGAGGGCCAGACCGCTGCCGATGAGTGGGATGAGCGCTAGTTACTCGTAAGGACCGTGGCTGGCATCGATAGGCAGCAACAGGGTATCGAAGACCAGCGAGAATGGCAGATCAAGAATGGTGACATAACGCCAGGCGGAATCACGCAGATCCCATTGCACACCCGGGTAGTACTGGTTTCCGTGGCCTTGCCCCGGAATTGTCCGGCTGATAATGCTGCCGCATCCGCCCAGCACCGTCACCATGGCCGCCACCAGAATGATTCGTATCACGTCAATCTTCCTCGTTAAACAGACAAAAAAATACCGGCAATCATTGCCGGTATTTTCCTACGGCGAATCTAAGCTCCACGCGTTCCCAGCCTGAAGGCCGGGAACGGGCCTATTATCGCTATTTTGTTTTCAATGCCAATGGGTTCAGCGTGAGTTTGTTGTACTCACCCACCCACGAAGAGTATTTCTCCGGTGCCGCCCAAACGCGATAGTGCATGCGCGACAGCGTTACCGGGTCGCTCAGCAGAACCAGTCGACGATCGCGGTTAAGTTTGTCCGGCATATCGTTTAGAGCCTGCTCAACGTGACGGTCACGGGCGATTTCCAGCACCTTGCTGCTACGGTGACGGGCGGTTGCCATCGCCGTCGCCAGGGCGTTGAATGATGGGTTAAACACCGCATGCATAAAGCCATCGTCAAGGATCCGTTCGCGGTTAAGCTTCAGATAACTTTCGGTATCCGCCAGTACCTTCGGCGTACTGTACTCTTCCGGGATCAGGAACAGCTTCCAGCGTTTGGTACGCAGACCGTTGGTTGCCCGGCTCGACACCACTGACACAAACGGTGACAGGATCAGCGAGAAGACAATCGGTGACAGCCAGAACAGGAAGCGCAGATCCAGCCACGCCATGCCAACAGCCCACACCAGACCCAGCAGCATCTGCGAGCCATGACGCATAAATGCTTCGCTCCACGGCGTCGAGTCATCGTCACGTTGCGGCGAGTTCCAGACCACTTCCCAACCCAGGAACGCGCTGACCACAAACACGGTGTGGAACAGCATACGCACTGGCGCCAGCAGCACTGAGAACAGCACTTCCAGCAGCAGAGAAATCGTCACGCGGATAAAGCCGCCGTACTCTTTCGAGCCTTTGCACCACACCAGAATAATGCTCAGCAGTTTCGGCAGGAACAGCAGAACCATCGTTGAGGCGAACAGGGCAATTGCCAGTTCAGGACGCCACTGCGGCCATACCGGGAACAGCTGACGCGGCTGCAGGAAGTACTGCGGCTCGGTCAACGCATGCACCACCTGTAGCGCGGTCGACAGGGCCAGGAACATAAACCACAGCGGCGCGGAGAGATAGGACATTACGCCGGTCAGGAACACCGCGCGGTGTACCGGGTGCATACCTTTCACCAGGAACAGGCGGAAGTTCATCAGGTTACCCTGACACCAGCGGCGGTCACGCTTGAGTTCATCCAGCAGGTTCGGCGGCAGCTCTTCATAGGAACCCGGCAGATCATAGGCAATCCACACGCCCCACCCTGCACGTCGCATCAGCGCGGCTTCTACAAAGTCATGCGACAGAATCGACCCGGCAAAGTTACCGTCACCCGGCAACGGTGCCAGCGCACAGTGCTCGATAAACGGTTTCACGCGGATAATCGCATTGTGCCCCCAGTAGTGGGATTCACCCAACTGCCAGAAGTGCAGACCGGCGGTAAACAGCGGCCCGTAGACGCGTGTCGCAAACTGCTGGCAGCGCGCATACAGCGTGTCCATCCCGGAAGCGCGTGGCGAAGACTGGATAATCCCCGCGTTCGGGTTCGCTTCCATCAGACGCACCAGGTTAGTCAGACAATCGCCGGACATCACGGAGTCGGCATCCAGTACCACCATGTAGCTGTACTGATTGCCCCAACGACGACAGAAGTCATCGATGTTACCGCTTTTGCGCTTCACGCGACGACGACGACGACGGTAGAAGATCTGCCCTTCGCCCTGCACTTCGGCGATAAGCTCCATCCACGCTTTCTGTTCTGCGACGCAGATGTCAGGGTTGTAGCTGTCGCTCAGGATATACACATCGAAGTGTTTTTCCTGACCGGTCGCTTTCACCGACTCCCAGGTCGCACGCAGACCGGCGAACACGCGGGACACATCTTCGTTACAGATAGGCATAATCAGCGCCGTCCGGTGTTCCGGATTCAGCGGCTCATCGCCTACCGTCGAGGCAGAAATACTGTACTTATCGCGGCCTATCAGTAGCTGCAGGAAGCCCATCAGCGCGGTCCAGAAACCGGCTGAAACCCAGCAGAACAACACGGCGAACAGAATCAGGATCCCGGTTTGCAACAGATACGGCAGCAGTTGCATAAAGGAAAGCCAGACGTTCTGCCCGATCATGTCCGCTGGATTGATCAGCGCCCATCCCTGATACGGCAGGATGGTTTTCATGTACCAGGTCGCTACCACGGTCTGAGCCAGAGTAAGGATAAGCAGGGTATAGCGGCGCAAAGAGCCCACCGTACGCCATTTTGTCTCATGCTCCTGCTCTTCTTTGGTCAAGCGGGAAAGATAACGAGGAGTGACGTCGCGACCGCGCAGGCGATCCCAAAAACGGCCAACCGGGTTCGTCCGCCATGGATCGGGGAACATGGAGGAACGCGTTGCCTTCGGCATCGCCTTAAGCTGGGTACGCCCTTCGTCATCTTTGGTTAGTTGATCGCCAGCCAAAGAGTCAGGCCAGCTCTGTTCGAGCCGGGCCTTAACGGACGCCAGGGGAGTATCGTCATCACGGGAAAAAGCTTGATGTTCGTCATCCAGTGCTTCGTGAACGGCACGGAGATCCGTGCCGGGAAGCGCTGCTTTTTCGGTATCCGTAAGCGACAGTGCGTCGATATACTTCGTAGTGTTATTCATTTGCAGGCAGCTGATAGCTCCAGGTTTCACTCAGCGACTGATCGGCATTGACCAGGGCTGCACGCATTTCAGTGGTTTTCTTCGGATCTTTCACTTTCACGCGCAGCGTTAAACGCCAACCTTTAGTGACCGGGTTGTAGCGCACGCTGTTCTCGACGATTTCACCGTTATCACCAATGCTGGCCTGGGCCGTTACCGCCGTATCCTGCGGCAGTTTGCGCATTTCAGCACCGGTGAAATCAACCACGAATGCTACTGTCCCGTCTGGCTGGCGAATCAGGTTGGACTGTTTCACATCGCCGGTAGAACGGCGAGTCTGCATGACATACGCGCTGTCCGCGTCGTGCAGTTTCTCTTCGTCACGGGTAAAGGTGATGGTGTACTTATAGTTCATCTCTTTACCGGCATCCGGCAGCTTGTCCGGCGTCCAGTAAGCGACGATATTGTCGTTAGTTTCGTCGTTAGTTGGGATTTCTACCAGCTCAATGGTCCCTTTGCCCCAATCACCTTTTGGCGTGATCCAGGCGCTAGGACGCAGATCGTAGCGGTCATCAAGATCTTCAAAATGGGAGAACTGACGGCCACGCTGCAACAGACCGAATCCTTGAGGATTTTCGGTCGCAAAGCTGCTGACGGCCAGATGTTTAGGGTTGTTCAGCGGACGCCAGATCCACTCATCGTTACCGGCATGAATAGACAAGCCGTTTGAGTCATGGAGTTCAGGACGGAAGTTAGTCGTCGGCGACGGCTGGCTCGGTCCAAACAGGAACATACTGGTCAGCGGTGCAACGCCCAGTTTGCCCACTTTATCGCGCAGGTAGATTTTGGTCTGCACATCAACCACGGTATCGCGGCCAGGCATCACCACAAAACGGTATGCGCCGGTTGCACGTGGGGAGTCCAGCAGTGCATAGATAGTCAAACGCTTGTCGTTGGCTTTCGGACGTTCGATCCAGTATTCACGAAAGCGAGGGAACTCTTCGCCAGACGGCAGCGCGGTGTCAATGGCCAGGCCACGTGCTGACAACCCGTAAACCTGCCCCTGACCCAGCACGCGGAAATAGCTCGCGCCAAGCATGCTGACGATTTCGTCGTTTTTATCTTTGCTATTCAGTGGGTAAAGCACTTTAAAGCCCGCGAAGCCAAGATCCTTCACGGTGTCTTTGTCATGCTGCACATCACCAAAAGTAAAATAGTCCGGGCTATATTTAATTTTACGCACGGAAGTCGCCGTGACTTCATTAATCTTCACCGGCGTGTCGAAATACATACCCTGATGGTAAAACTCAAGCTTAAATGGGGTCTTTATTTTGCTCCAGTATGCCTTATCGTGGTTGAACTGGATTTGTTGGTAGTCCGCGTATTTCATGTCACGGAACACGGATGGCAGATTGCTTTTCGGCGCTTCATAGCTCTTATCAGCTAGCGATTTAGCCTGCTTCGCAACGTCATCAATACTGAATGCCCATGCAGATGAAGTACACAGGGACAACATTACGGCTGCGCCTAACCAACGCAGTTTCATCATCTGTGGTGTATGTTTCATATAACTAAGCACTTCCCCCTTTGTGTGCTTAAATCGATCCGATCCATATTACTGGAAATTCAAGCGTTCCGACAACATAATCCCCATATTGTTCAGCGCGGTGGCTTATGGAATAAACAACTGTTAACCGCACTTTGCACTTTGTGTGCTTATCCTGGAGACAGGTAGCCAGAGTTAGTGTAGGGTTGCCAACGAATGTAAACTTCATCGTCAGATTGCGTAAGGCGATTAGTCCGAGAATCATACCTAACCCTATGAATAACAAACCCGCACAGCGTGAATACTTCCTCGACTCCATTCGGGCCTGGCTGATGCTCCTGGGGATTCCTTTTCACATCTCATTACTCTACTCCAGCCACACCTGGCATATGAACAGTGAAACACCGTCATGGTGGTTAACGCTGTTCAACGATTTCATTCACGCTTTTCGCATGCAGGTATTTTTTGTTATCTCGGGCTACTTTTCCTATATGCTTTTTTTGCGCTATCCGCTCAAAAAATGGTGGAAAGTCCGCGTGGAGCGAGTCGGTATTCCTCTGCTTACCGCCATCCCGCTTCTGACGCTGCCGCAATTCCTGATGCTGCAATATGTAAAGGGTAAGACGGAAAGCTGGCATACGCTCACTTTCTATCAAAAATATAATACGCTGGCCTGGGAACTGGTGTCGCATCTGTGGTTCTTGCTGGTGCTGGTAGTCCTCACCACTCTCGGCATTCTGGCGTTTCGCCTGATGCGTCGCCGCCAAATGCGCAGACGCGCCGATCTTTTCGATAATATGTCGATGGGTAAGTTGACGCTGATGTTCTTGCTGCTGGGTATCGTCTACGCAGCCATTCGCCGCACAATTTTCTTACTCTATCCACCGATTCTGAGCGACGGCTTATTTAACTTTGTCGTCATGCAGACGCTCTTCTACATTCCGTTCTTTATTCTTGGCGCGCTGGCGTTTATTCACCCGCGGCTGAAGACGCTGTTTATCACGCCGTCGCCCTGGTGCATTTTTGCCGCCCTGCTCGGGTTCATCGCTTATCTCGCAAACCAGCATTATGGTTCTGGCGATGCGTGGATGTATGAGACTGAGTACGTCGTTACGATGGTGCTAGGTCTGTGGATGGTCAACGTGGTCTTTTCGTTTGGTCACCGCCTGCTGAACTTCCAGTCAGCACGAGTGACCTATTTCGTGAACGCGTCTTTGTTTATCTACCTGGTGCATCATCCATTAACGCTGTTTTTTGGCGCGTGGATAATGCCAGGTATTAGTTCAAATGCGCTGGGTTTCCTGACAGGCCTGCTGTTTGTCGTCGGCTGCGCAATCTTGCTCTATGAGATTCATCTGCGCATTCCGTTGCTGCGTTTTCTTTTCTCCGGTAAGCCCCAGCAAAAAATAGCCAAGGCTCCGACCAGCGGTACTAAGTGTTAGCATCATTCGCCAGAAAAGGCATCCTGGTCTGGCTGAGCTGCTGCTGATACAGCGCCAACGTCTCCTCGTCGAAGCAAACAAAGTAGACGATCTCTGGCAAACTACGCCGTGTAAGAAAGGCGGCCACGGTGCTGACCGCGATCTCTGCTGCTGGGGCATGCGGGTAGCCGTATGCCCCGGTTGAAATGGCGGGAAACGCAAGCGTGCGATAACCATTGTCTAACGCCAGCTGCAGGCTGTTGCGGTACGCTTGCTCTAATAGAGAAGCTTCATGTGCATCCCCACCCTGCCAGACCGGCCCGACGGTATGAATAACCGCCTTCGCTTTCAAATCCCCTGCATGAGTAATCACAGCATGTCCCGGTGGGCAGGTACCCTGCTGCTGACGTACAACCGCGCAAGCCTCCTGTAGCGAGGGGCCTGCTGCACGGTGGATGGCGCCATCAACACCGCCACCACCCATCAGTGAAGGGTTTGCGGCATTGACAATAACATCCACGTCAAGGCGTGTGATATCGCCTTGCAGCAGTTGAATTCGTTCGGTCATGCTTACTATCCTCTGTCTAAGAAGAACATATTGTCTACCATAGACAACGCTGACCGCAATTTCGTTTCGGACTATTTGTATTCGACTTTCAGTATTGCCAGTTTTTTCGCCCGGTCCACCCACTGTAGACGAGCTGTGCTCATGTCATTAGAAATAACATCACCCTGAACCAGCGCACTGATGGGGAAAGCCTGCTCAGTACTGCCGATTTTATCGTTATAACATTTAACATGAACTTGTTTTGGAGATGCTTGATATGCGCAAGGAGTTTCAACAATCTGCCCAACAAAGTGGATAACGCCACCGCTTGCTGCAAGGGCAAAGGCCGAACTTAACGCAAGGAAAGAAACGATAGAAATCAAACTGCGGATGATTGTTTGCATGGCAACTCCCAGTGAATTTTAGGTGTCTGGAATAGCGCACGGTTCCGTAGTGCATCTCTGGCTCACATTCTGTAAACATTGCATTTACATTAATGACGTTAGACGGCTTTTATGTTTCCTGCATACGGAGCCTATCGATAAGCCATCTACTTTCTATTCTCGGCAGCCTTAGCGATCTCTTGATTCATTTCGTAAAAGAAAAAGGCCGTAATGCTCAGATCACGGCCTTCTCATCTTTTTAAACTCATTGTGACTACATTACCTATACATCTGAGCCATTAACGGAAGTTGCATCCTGCAGCACCCGGTTGATTACATTTTGCCCCATCAGCCGTGCCGGAAACCGGGCTACTGGTGAAGAAGCCACCACGAACTGTGGTTGCAGTCACGCTTGGGGTTCCGCTGACCGGATCGACGCCACCGCCATCTCCGCCACCGTTATTGCCGCCACCGTTGTTGCCGCCACCGTTGTTGCCGCCACCGTTGTTGCCGCCACCGTTGTTGCCACCACCGTTGTTGCCACCACCGTTGTTGCCGCCACCGTTGTGACCGCCGCCGTTGTGACCGCCGCCGTTGTGACCGCCGCCGTTGTGACCGCCGCCGTTGTGACCGCCGCCGTTGTGACCGCCGCCGTTGTGACCGCCACCGTTGTGACCGCCACCGTTGT